>NZ_CP173029.1:82500-699883 GCF_044772865.1 Algirhabdus cladophorae | reverse complement strand
CGCGTTCATTCCCGAGTTTAAAAACATCGTCGCGATGATGCAGTTCAATATGTATCACTCCTACACCGTGGACGAACACACGATCCAATGCATCAGCAATCTGGCGCAAATAGAACGCAGCGAATTGATCGAAGAATTGCCCGTGGCCTCTTCGATCCTAAACGAGGGTGTGAACCGAAAAGTCCTTTATGTGGCCTTGTTGCTGCATGACATCGGCAAAGGTCGCCCCGAGGATCACAGCATCATTGGTGCACAAATTGCCCGCCGGGTGGCCCCGCGATTAGGACTGAACAAAGACGAGGTGGAAACCGTTGAATGGCTGGTGCGCTATCACTTGCTGATGTCTGATACCGCGCAAAAACGCGACATCGCCGATCCGCGCACTGTGCGCGACTTTGCCAAGGCCGTGACCACTGTTAAACGCTTGAACCTGCTGACCGTGCTGACCGTTTGCGATATCCGTGGCGTCGGGCCAGATGTTTGGAACAATTGGAAAGCGGCCCTGATCCGCGCCCTCTACCGGCAAACCCGGCGGGGCCTTGAGAACGGGCTGGAGGATATCAACCGCACCACCCGTGGCTTTGAGGCCAAGAAGAATCTGCGCGCTGCCTTGCCCAATTGGGATAAAAAGGCACTCAGGGCCGAAACCAACCGCCATTATCCGCCCTATTGGCAAGGGTTGCACGTAACAGCCCATGTGGATTTTGCCCTTCTTCTGGCAGATGTGCGGGACGATCAAATCTCGCTCAAGCTGACACCGGATGAGGACCGTGATGCCACACGCGCCTGTTTTGCCATGCCAGATCATCCAGGCATCTTTAGCCGGATCTCGGGTGCACTGGCCTCCGTGGGGGCCAATGTGGTCGACGCGCGCAGCTACACCACCAAAGACGGCTACGTCACAGCTGTGTTCTGGGTCCAAGATGCCGCTGAGACACCGTTCGAAGCCAGCCGCCTGCCGCGTCTGACCCAGATGCTGGAGAAAATCCTCAAAGGCGAAGTCTTGGCCCGCGACGCACTGGAACCCCGCGACAAGTTGAAAAAGCGCGAAAAAGCCTTCCGCGTGCCGACAACGATCACCTTCGACAACGAAGGCTCAGACATCTACACCATTATCGAAGTCGACACCCGCGACCGGCCGGGGTTGTTATTCGACCTGACCCGCACCTTTGCCAATTCCAACATCTATATCGCCAGCGCCGTGATCGCGACTTATGGCGAACAAGTGGTGGACACTTTCTATGTCAAAGATATGTTCGGTCTGAAATTCCACGCGGAAAGCAAACAAAAATCCATTGAGAAATGGCTCCGCGAAGCCATCAACGAGGGATCGGAACGGGCGCGATCATGACCCCGATCCGGTTGATATCAGGATTTTTGACCGTTGGCGTTTGGACGCTGCTCAGCCGCGTCTTGGGATTTGTGCGCGACATCATGATCGCAGCCTTTTTGGGCGCAGGCCCTGTGGCAGAAGCGTTCCTGATCGCGTTTTCGCTGCCCAATATGTTCCGCCGGTTCTTTGCCGAAGGCGCGTTTAACATGGCCTTTGTACCGATGTTCTCCAAAAAACTTGAGGCAGGCGATGATCCCGAGGGCTTTGCTCGGGACGCATTGACCGGACTTGCCTCGGTACTGATTGTTTTTACGGTTTTGGCGCTTTTTGCGATGCCCTATTTGGTCTGGGCCATGGCCAGTGGGTTTGTCGGTGATGTGCGCTTTGATTTGGCCGTCAACTTTGGCCGTATCGCGTTTCCGTATATCCTGTTTATCTCGCTTGCGGCCCTTCTGTCCGGCGTGCTGAATGCTATGGGCCGTTTTGTGGCCGCAGCAGCCGCCCCTGTTGTCCTCAATATTGTCTTTATCGCAGCCCTTTTGCTGGCCACTGCCCTAGGTTGGCCAATGGGCACCACGCTGGCTTGGGCCGTACCAGTTGCTGGCATCGGGCAATTGGCGTTGGTCTGGTGGTCGGCCAGCAAGGCCGGGATCGACATCACACCGCGCCGCCCGCGCATGACGCCGGATCTGAAACGGCTTGCAATCATCGCAGCCCCGGCTGCCTTGGCCGGCGGCGTGATGCAGGTCAATCTGCTGGTTGGCCGCCAAGTCGCCAGTTTCACCGAAGGGGCCATCGCGTGGCTGAACTACGCCGACCGCCTGTATCAATTGCCATTAGGCGTTGTTGGCATTGCGATTGGTGTCGTGTTGTTGCCCGATCTCAGCCGCAAGCTGCAGGCAGGCGACGACGAAGGCGGGCGTTATAGTTTCAACCGCGCCACCGAATTGAGCCTTGCCCTGACCATCCCTGCAGCCATTGCCCTGCTGGCCATCCCGTTCGAGCTGATTTCAGTTCTGTTTCAACGTGGCGCGTTCACCCAAAGCGACAGCGAAGCCACAGCGCTGGCTTTATCGATCTACGGTCTCGGCCTGCCTGCGTTTGTTCTGCAAAAGGCGCTTCAGCCGCTCTATTTTGCCCGCGAGGACACCAAACGTCCCTTCTATTTCGCGCTGGTCTCTCTGGTGGTAAATGCTGTGTTGGCCATTGGGTTGATAAGCAGCTTTGGCTTCTTGGCCGCGGCCATCGGCACATCAGTAGCCGCTTGGGCTATGGTGTTGCTGTTGTGGCTGGGCGCGCGGTCCATGGGGCCTGCCGCACAGTTTGACGCCAGATTTGCCGACCGCCTGCCCAAAATCATGATTGCCTCGATTGGCATGGGTTTGGTTTTGGTGGCGTTTTCCGGCGTGCTGGCCCCGATGATCGCCAGCGCGGGTCTGCGCTATATCGGATTGGCCCTCCTGATCAGCCTCGGCATCACCAGCTATTTCGGCACAGCCCACCTGACAGGGGCTTTCACCTTTGGCGAGTTGCGTCAGGCCTTGAAGCGCCGCTAGTCCCGCCGGATCCGCCTGATCAATTCCCCAAGGCCCCCCGGACGTACCAAAGGCGACAGGATCAAACCGATCACAAAACCCGCAATATCAGCCACCCACGAGGGATCACTTCCAAAGAGCAGTCCAAACACCAGCTGAAACCCCATCAAAAAGCCAATCAGCGAAAAAGCCCGCAATTGCTGGGCACCCATTTGCCCCAGTCGCAGCCACAAAAGATAGGTAAATGCCCCGATCAGTCCATAAGCCCCGGGAAACGCACCAACCAAAGGAAAGTTCAAATCCGTAAAGGCGCCATAGGCCAAAGCCCCGAAAATACTGGCCGCAAAGAAAATGACCAGCACCGCCACAGGCCGAAACACCCGCCCCACCATATTGCCCAGCGCCAGAATAAACACGATGCTAAAGATCGCACTGGTAAACGACAGATGCACAAATGGATAACTGACAAAGCGCATCAATCGGTTGCCCGAGGTCACACCACGTTCCACATAGTCTTGGACGATGACCCCGTAAAACCCGTAGTCCTGCACAGCCGCCGTGCGCCAGCCGATGCCCTGCGCCCCGCCCAAAATGCCCCGTTCCGCCAAAGACAACGCGATCTCGATTACCGCCAAGACAGCCGCCAAGGCCACAACGACAGGCGGTAACGGGTTAAAGGGCGCAGTTGTGTTGGGGGGCTGTTGCATGGGCTTTCCTTGACGATCTACCGGCTCAGAGTTAAGCGACACCAACGCCGATTGCCAGCAGGATCCGAACCTATGTCCGAGACACACTTTACCCCCCGCGTCTTTTCCGGCATCCAGCCGTCTGGCGGATTGACCCTAGGCAACTACCTTGGCGCGATCAAACGGTTCGTGGCTATGCAAGACGATGGGATCGAGACGCTGTATTGCATGGTTGATCTGCATGCGATCACAGTGCCACAAAGCCCCGCTGACCTGCGCCACAACACCCGCGAATTGGCCGCGGGCTATATCGCGGCGGGTCTGGATCCAGCGAAATCCATGTTGTTCAACCAATCCCAAGTGCCCGAGCATGCACAGCTGGGCTGGATCTTTAACTGTGTTGCCCGCATGGGCTGGATGCAGCGTATGACCCAATGGAAAGACAAAGCGGGCAAGAACCAGCAAAACGCCTCGCTGGGCTTGTTTGCCTATCCATCTCTGATGGCCGCTGATATCTTGATCTATCACACGACCCACGTGCCTGTGGGCGAGGATCAAAAACAGCATATCGAGCTGACCCGCGACATCGCCGCTAAGTTCAATCACGACTACGGTGTGGATTTCTTTCCCATGACCGAACCTGTGATTGAAGGCAGTGCCACGCGGGTGATGAGCCTGCGCGATGGATCCAAGAAGATGTCAAAATCGGATCCCTCAGACATGAGCCGGATCAATATGACCGACACGGCTGATGACATTGCCAAGAAGATCCGCAAAGCTAAAACCGATCCAGATCCGCTGCCTGCCAGCCTTGATGATTTGGCGGACCGACCCGAGGCCCGCAACCTGATCAACATCTATGCAGCCCTCGAAGGCAGCGACGCCCAAACTGTTCTGACCCAATTCGAAGGTCAGCAGTTTGGCACGTTCAAACCACAACTCTCGGATTTAGCCGTGGCCAAGCTGGGCCCGATTGGCGCTGAAATGGAGCGTTTAATGCAGCACACGGATGAAATCGACAAGATCCTTGCCTCGGGTGCCGAGCGCGCACGGGCCATCGCCGAGCCGATCTTGGCCAAAACCTACCAGATCGTCGGGATGGTCCGTTAAATATCCCCCACGGACTGTCACAAAACAGAATCAAACATCTGCGAGCGTGCGCAGTGTCACAAGCCTGTCCCGGCTCAGACAGTGATGTTTGATCGCCTATACTGTCCCTCGCGATCCCACATCCGGCTCTTGCGCGCGCCCCCTGCGAGCAAGAGCCTTTTTGCATCCAAACTCCAATCACTCAGCTTCGGTAAGCTCTGCTATACAGGCCTGAAGTCGCGCAAGTGCTTGTAAAGTTTTGCTGTCATCTGTCGGGAAACGGGTCGTTATACTCAACGTCCCATGAGCCTTCTCCTCCACTTGTGTGCCAGCGTTCGGGGATCGAACAATTGTGCGAATTGGCTTTGGGAACTGCCAAGGCTTAAAGCACAAATACAATTGAAGTTTGCCTTGATCAGGCGCCACGAAATCCGGACGCTTTGTCATAAATGGGTTGCACCAACATGGCCTGCGAAAACACAGCACAGGCTTTTGAAACAATAGCGCGCGACGTTTGATCCATTGTTTGGTCCAGATGCACCTCCCAATAGGTGGTCTGCCCCGTGAAATCCGTTAATCGATCTGCCTTCGGATCAGTCTCACCCGGAATAGCGCCGTTCACAGTCACTCCAAAGTGACGACAAAATTGCGTTAGGCTTATTGTGCCATCATAGACACCCCCAATATCGACCTGCAAAACACAGCGCCCATCAAGGGCGTCTTGGCCAATCGTAGTCGCCACATGCACAGCCAACCGGCCACCGCGGTATCGCACATAGACATCACAACCGTCATGGGTTTCGCCGTAAAACTGCGTGGGACAGGATCCGCCTGCCGCCAATTTCGCCAAATCAAGCCCCAGCGGTTCAGGCACTTGTGGCGTGTAAAAGCCCATCATGACCCATCTCCTCAGCACGTCTGACACAGTATCAGCCCTGGTAAGGGCACTCATTCATCCACAAACCCAAATCGGCGCACATGGGGCCTTTCCGTTTGTCTAGGACACTTCTAGGCTGCCGGAAACTCTGCAAAAGGATCAACTGCTCATGCTGGCTCACTCCATTGGCCGTGTTCAATCGCCCCGGATCATTCGCATTGGCGGTGGCGTCGCCCGCGAGCTGGCGGACGTGTTACAGCAGCTTGGCCTGTCGCACCCATTGATCGTGACTGACCCCAATATGGCGGATCTGGGCCACCTGTCGGTCATCACAGATGTTCTGGATGCCGCCCAAATTGCATGGGGACTGTTTGATCGCGTGGTCGAGGACCCAACCGATGCCTGCGTCGACGACGGGTTGCAGGCCTTGGCCCAAGCCCCCTACGATTGCATCATCGGCTTTGGTGGCGGCAGTCCAATGGACACAGCCAAGGCCATTAGCTTTATGTCGGTCAATCCCGGTCATGTGCGCGACTACAAAGCACCGGCACAAATCGATCGCTGCGGCCCACCTGTCATTGCAATCCCCACAACCGGCGGCACAGGGTCAGAACTGACCCGGTGGTGCGTGATCACCGACACCAAATCACCAGAGAAATACAATCTGTCGGGCCTTGGATGTGTGGCCACCGCCGCCCTGATTGACTGGACCTTTACCACCACAAAACCCGCGCGGATCACGGCAGATACAGCCGTCGACAGCCTGACCCACGCGATTGAAGCCTACGTCAGCCGCCGCGCCTTTGCCTACACCGATGCCTTTGCCCTGTCGGCGATGCCGCTGATCGCCCGCCACGTTCGCACCGCCATCCATGACCCGCAAAACCCCACCGCACGTGAGGCTTTGATGCTGGCCGCATCTCAGGCAGGCATGGCGTTTTCCAATGCATCCGTGGCCTTGGTCCACGGCATGAGCCGCCCCATTGGGGCGCATTTCCACGTGGCCCATGGCCTGTCCAACGCCATGCTTTTGCCAGTAGTCACCGCCTATTCCGTGGCCGCGGCCCCTGTCCGCTATGCCACCTGCGCACGGGTTATGGAGATGGCTACAGACCACGACAGCGACGACATGGCCTGCGCCAAATTGGTGGCCGGTTTGGAACAATTGAATATCGATCTGGACGTGCCATCGCCGGCGCGGTTAGGCCATGTGGCTGACGACGAAATGCTCCAACTAATGGCGGATCAGGCGCTCGCCTCAGGCTCGCCCCAAAACAATCCTAAAGTGCCGTCGTCGGATCAAATTATTACCCTCTACAAACAGATGTGGTGACTGGACCTTAGCCCCATTGCCGCCTACCCTCATCCGACACCGCAAGAAGGGCTAGACCAATGGCAATGGGCAAAACGATCAAGACATATTTCCAAGGCGCTTGGCACGACGGCGATGTGGCGATCATGAATGCAGGTGATCATGGCGCATGGCTGGGCAGCAATGTCTTTGACGGGGCACGTATGGTCAACGGCTTGGTGCCCGACCTCGATCTGCACTGCGCACGCGTCAATGCCTCAGCCGAGGCGCTGATGATCACGCCGACAGTCAACACGCCCGATATGATCAAACTGGTGCAGGAGGGTTTGGCCCTCTTTGATCCCGGCACGCCTGTTTATATCCGTCCCATGTATTGGGCGATTGATGGCGGTGATCTGGGCATTTTGCCGTCGCCCGACACCACAGGGTTTACCATCTGCCTAGAGGAAATACCCTTTGCCCCACCAACAGCCACCGCGACCCTGACCACCACCCAGTTTCGCCGCCCAACGCTGGACAACAATGTGGTCAACGCCAAGGCAGGCTGCCTTTATCCCAACAATAACCGCATGTTGGCCGAAGCACGATCCAAAGGTTTTACCAATGTTCTGTCTACGGATGTGGCGGGCAACGTCGCCGAAACAGCAACTGCAAATATCTTTATGGTCAAGGATGGCGTGGTCAAAACACCCATCGCCAATGGCACGTTCCTTGCCGGGATCACACGTGCCCGGCACATCTCTAATTTGCGCGCTGCCGATGTCACAGTCGTAGAACAGGTGCTGACCTACGCCGACTTCCATGCCGCCGACGAAGTGTTCATGTCCGGCAATATGTCCAAGGTGACGCCTGTCACCCAATTTGAGGACACCCACTATCAAGTCGGTCCTCTGACCCAGAAAACCCGCGATCTTTATTGGGACTGGGCCGCCCAACACCCCCTGATCTGACGTGATGCTATGTCGCCGACCACGCTGACCCCCACGCTCGCGTCAACTCGATTGATCTTGCGGTCCGTGGCTTTGGACGATGCGCCTGCAATGCAGCAGCATTTTGCCAATTGGGAGATCATCAAGGACATTGGTGGTATCCCATGGCCCTATCCCAAGAACGGATCCCTCGACTACATCGAGCGCAGGCTGAAAGACAGCACGCAGCAAGAACTGTATTTTTGGGGGATCTTTTGGCATCAAGAGCCCCGCGCGCTGATCGGGGTAATTGAATACAAATTCGCCAAGGACGATCCAGAAAATCGCGGCTTTTGGATCGCACAGGACTATTGGGGCCAAGGGCTGATGACCGAAGCCGTGGGGGTAACCCAAGACTATGTCTTTGATGTCCTGCAAAAGCCGCGGTTGTGCGTGACAACCAGATCGACCAATCTTGCCTCAAAGGCGGTGAAAGACAAAACCGGCGCTTATAAAATCGGCGTCAATACAGGGCAGTATCAAGACGGCGAACAGCCTCAGGATATTTGGGAAATCACCCCGCACAGTTGGGCTGCAGCCAAATCCAAGCTGAAACAAAGGTAAAGCCCAGAATTGAGTGGCGCAACCTCGCGGCCCACGGTAGTCTTGGCCGCTGGCAATCAGGGAGGCACAGCACATGCGCAAGTTTTTGGTGGTCTTGGACGACAGCCGCGAATGCCTCAATGCAATGCGTTTTGCGGCCATGCGCGCGGCAAATACCGGCGGTGGCGTCGAAGTCTTGTCAGTGATCCCGCCCGAGGAGTTTAATCACTGGATTGGCGTGGGCGCGATTATGCGCGAAGAGGCCCGCGAACGGATCGAAGTGCATTTCGAGGTTTTTGCCAAATGGATGCGCGACAAGCAAAACATCAACCCAGAACTGGTCATCCGCGAGGGCGAACCCCTGCGCGAGATTTTGGCCCAAGTCCAAGACGACAGCGACATCGGCGTGCTGGTGCTGGGGGCTGCTACAGATGGCAAAGGCCCCGGGCCTTTGGTCACTGCCCTGACCAAATCCGCAGGCGACCTTCCTGTTCCAATCACAATTGTGCCCGGTGATATGACCAAAGACCGGCTTGAGGCAATCACCTGAACCAGACCCTGCTCAAACTGGCACCATTTGCGTTCCTAGGCCTTTGGTCTGCGGGATACGGCATTGCCAGTCTTGCTCTGCGTTATACTGATCCCATGACTTTGCTGTTGCTGCGCTTTTTGTGTGTGATTGCGATCATGGCCGTTATGTTTGCCGTTCTGCGCCCGCCGCTGCCCAAAACCCGCGCGGATTGGGGTCATCTGGCCCTTGTGGGGCTCTTTATTCAAACCATCTACTTTGGCTTTTCCTACTATGCTTTTGACATTGGTATCGCTGTGGGCACCGTCGCCTTGATCATGTCGTTTCAACCGATCCTCGTGGCAATCCTTGCCCCCACCAGCACCGGTGAAAGGGTCAGTCGCAAACGCTGGATGGGCCTTATGCTGGGACTCTTGGGCACAGGGCTGGTGATCACGGCGCGCTCGACGGTCGAGGCCCCGCCGCTGATCGGATTTGTCTTTTGCGCAATCGCTCTTGCCGGGATTACATCGGGCAGCCTGTGGGAGAAACGGTTTGGGCTGGACCATCATCCCGTCACTTCGAACCTCATCGGCTACAGCGCGGGCTTGATTGGTTTGATCCCCTTTATTATCGCCCAAGACGGCTACCACGTGGATTGGACATGGCAGTTTGGCGCAGCTCTGGCCTATTTGGTGATCGGCAATTCCGTGATCGCAGTCAGCCTGCTTTTGGCGATGATCCGCGCGGGCGATGTAAGTTCTGTCTCGTCCCTGTTATTCCTCGTCCCCCCCCTTGCGGCCCTCATCGCCTGGCTCTTGGTCGGGGAAACAATGCCGCTTTGGGGCTGGGCTGGTATCGGCATCGCTGCCGTGGGTGTCTACATCGCTACCCGCAAAAGCATTTGAGCGGTCTTTAGTCGTCAAATACCTTGGGGCTTGGGGCAAAGCCCCAAAAATCATTTCTTAGAATAATTCTAAAACTTGACATCAGGCCACCTCAATCGCATATCTGGATCAACTTAAGGAGCTCCGCGATGTTCATTCAGACAGAATCCACACCAAACCCCGCCACGTTAAAGTTCCTGCCGGGTCAGGAAGTCATGGATGTTGGCACAGCCGATTTCGCCAGTGCACAAGCCGCAGAGAAGTCTCCGCTTGCGGGCCGTATCTTTGCAGTTGAAGGCGTCACTGGCGTGTTCTTTGGACTAGACTTCGTCACGGTTACCAAAGCCGACGCTGCTGAATGGGACCATATCAAACCCGCTATTCTGGGCGCGATCATGGAACATTACCAATCCGGTGCGCCTGTCATGGCCGAAGGCACAAAACCTGCCTCTGGCCACGCCGAACATACTGGCGAAGATGCTGAAATTGTGGGACAAATCAAAGAATTGCTGGACACCCGCGTGCGCCCAGCCGTGGCCCAAGATGGCGGCGATATCACCTTTCACGGGTTCGAGCGCGGTGTGGTCTATCTGCACATGCAAGGCGCTTGTGCGGGATGCCCGTCCTCGACGCTCACCCTGAAGATGGGCATCGAAAACCTGTTGCGCCATTACATCCCAGAAGTGGTGGAAGTCCGTCCTGTCGCGGCCTAACCGCACCACCCCGTGATCCTCGCCTTTGACACCTCCGGGGCTTATTGCACCGCCTGTATTATGGATGCAGGCGGCCAAAACCTGTTGACCACAGCCCATGAGCCGATGACCAAAGGTCAGGCCGAACGACTGATGGATCTGCTGACCGAACAACTGCAGTTCGCCAATCTGGCATGGTCTGACCTGACAAAAATTGCTGTGGGCACGGGCCCCGGAAACTTTACCGGCATCCGCATCTCTGTTGCAGCGGCCAGGGGGTTGGCCCTTGGCCTCGGGATCCCGGCCGTGGGCGTCTCGGCCCTGCAAGCCGCCACTTTCGGGCAAAACACCCCCTGTTACGGACTGGTCGAGGCACGCGGTGGCACCTGTTATTGGCAAGGCGCCCATGGGGCCGACCCCCAAATCGTCATGGGCCAAGAGGCCGACATCCCCACCGATGCCCCGGTTTTTGGGGCGGGATTGGGCCACCGCCCCGCCTATCCGATTGCCCAAGCCATTGCGCGGGTGGCAGCGCCCCTGTCGGATCAACCGCGCCCCAAGCCGCTATATGTGCGCCAACCGGATGCCGCACCGCCCCGTGACCTGCCGCCTAAAATTCTACCGGACGCGGTATGACATGACCCCGCTGGAAATGGCGCAACTGCACGCCTTGTGCTTTGAAACACCCCGACCTTGGACCGCGCAGGAATTTGCCCAGCAAACCAGCGCGCCCTTGGTGCGCAGTATCGTTTTGGACCACAGCTTTGCCTTGATCCGCTGCATCGCGGGCGAGGCGGAAATTCTGACCTTGGCCACAGATCCCAACCACCGCCGCCGCGGTTTGGCACGCACCCTGCTGGCAGCTATCGATGCACACCCCGATATCCACACCGTGTTTCTCGAGGTCGCTGCAAACAATAGGGCCGCCCGGGCGCTTTACACCTCTAACGGGTACCGCGAATCTGGGCTGCGGCGCGATTATTACCGCACCCCAGAGGGCAGCCGGATCGATGCGCTGTTGCTAGAAAAGACGCTGACCTTGCGTCCGTAAGGCTAAGTTCTGAGCATTCAACAGAAAACCACCCATTCCATAGGCAAAAAGCGGTTGACCCTTGCCGCCCATCAAGGCCTAATCAAGCAATGATCTGACCAAGATCAACCTGCTCGCTGGGGGGTGACAGGTGCGCGATCCGCGACCGACCTCTCAGATAACAACCTTGGGAGACCCCTATGACCCTTATGAAATCACTCTTCGGTGCAGCCAGCGCCCTTGCCTTGACCGTTGGCGCAGCCGCGGCTGACCCTGCGATCATCTTTGATCTGGGCGGCAAGTTCGACAAATCCTTTAACGAGGCTGCATTCAATGGCGCCACCCGTTGGGCCGAAGAAACTGGCGGCAACTTTGCCGAAGTAGAACTGACATCCGACGCCCAACGCGAACAGGCCCTGCGCCGCTTTGCGGAATCTGGTGCAAACCCGATTGTAATGGCAGGTTTCGCCTTTGCCTCGGCCCTCAGCGAGGTCGCGGCAGACTACCCTGACACGAAATTTGCCATCATCGACATGGTCGTCGACCAGCCCAACGTGCGCTCGGTTGTATTTAACGAGCACGAAGGCAGCTTCTTGGTGGGCATGATGGCCGCCCAAGCGTCCAAAACCGGTGCTGTGTCCTTTATCGGCGGCATGGACATCCCACTGATCCGCAAATTTGCTTGCGGCTATGCCCAAGGTGCCAAAGCAGCCAATCCAGACATCAATGTGATTGCCAACATGACAGGCACAACACCTGCTGCTTGGAACGATCCGGTAAAAGGGTCCGAACTGACCAAGGCCCAGATCAGCCAAGGCTCTGACGTGGTCTATGCTGCCGCTGGCGGCACAGGCGTTGGCGTTTTGCAAACAGCCGCAGACGAGGGGATCCTTTCCATCGGTGTGGACAGCAACCAAAACTACCTGCACCCGGGTAAGGTTCTGACATCTATGATGAAACGGGTCGATAACGCGGTTTATAACGCGTTCAAAGATGGCGTAGATATGGAAGCAGGCTTTAACGTGATGGGCCTTGCAAATGACGGCGTTGGTTACGCATTGGACGAAAACAATGCCTCCTTGGTGTCGGCCGAAATGAAAGCAATGGTTGACGAAGCCTCGGCAAAAATCGTGTCCGGCGAGTTGATGGTCCACGACTATATGTCCGATGAGACCTGCCCTGCTTTGAACTTCTAAACACAAACAATTTGGGCCGCGCAGAGTATCTTGCGCGGCCCTTTCTCTTTCTTTTTCTAGGCGCGCTTTATGTCTGATATCGCCCCCGCAATCGAACTGGTTGGGATCTCCAAAGCATTTGGGCCGGTGCAGGCCAACAAGGACATTTCGATCCGAGTAATGCCCGGAACAATCCATGGTATTATCGGTGAAAATGGCGCGGGCAAATCGACGCTAATGTCGATCCTTTACGGATTTTACAAAGCCGACAAAGGCGATGTATTTATCTCTGGCACCAAAACCGCCATTCCCGACAGCCAAGCCGCGATTGCGGCGGGCATCGGCATGGTATTCCAGCACTTCAAGCTGGTTGAAAACTTTAGTGTTTTGGAAAATGTGGTCCTCGGGGCCGAAGACGGCTGGAAACTGGGGCCGTCCCTGCGCAAGGCACGCAAACAATTGGTCGATCTGGCCGCAGAATATGAGTTGAACATCGATCCAGATGCCCTGATCCAAGATATTGGCGTCGGCATGCAGCAGCGGGTCGAAATCCTCAAGGCGCTGTACCGGCAAGCCGACATTCTGATCCTCGACGAACCTACGGGCGTGTTGACCCCGTCTGAGGCGGATCAGTTATTCCGCATCCTTGGACGTCTGCGCGAAGAGGGCAAGACGATCATCCTGATCACCCATAAACTGCGCGAAATCATGGAAATCACCGACACCGTCAGCGTGATGCGACGCGGTGAAATGACCGCAACGGTCAAAACCGCCGACACGTCACCCCAAGAGCTGGCCGAACTGATGGTCGGGCGCAAAGTTCTGCTGCGGGTGGAAAAAACGGCCCCCAAGGTGGGGGATTTGATCCTAGACGTGCAAAACCTGTCCGTCACCGATGACCAAGGGGTCAAGCGCCTCAAGGATATCTCGCTGCAAGTGCGCGCTGGCGAAATTCTGGGCATCGCAGGCGTGGCAGGCAACGGCCAATCTGAATTGCTGGAGGTGCTTGGCGGCATCCAGTCTGGCAACGGCGTAGTTTTGCTGAACGGTGATGCAATTGACCTAACCGGTAAGCTGTCTGATGGGCAAAGTCGGCGCAATCGGGGCATCGCCCATGTGCCCGAGGACCGTCAGCGCGAGGGGCTGATCATGCCTTACACCGCTTGGGAAAACACCGGTTTTGGCTACCACCACGACGCCAAATACAACCGCAATGCCTTGCTGATGAACAATGCAGCTTTGCGGGCCGATACCACTGAAAAGATGGAACGATTTGATGTCCGCCCGCCCAATCCAAAACTGGCGGCTAAGTCGTTTTCGGGCGGCAACCAGCAAAAGATCGTGCTGGCCCGCGAGATCGAGCGTAACCCAGACCTTCTGTTGATCGGCCAGCCTACGCGCGGCGTCGATATCGGCGCGATTGAATTTATCCACCAACAAATCGTGGCCCTGCGCGACCAAGGCAAAGCGATCTTGTTGGTCAGCGTCGAACTCGAGGAAATCCTCGCACTGAGCGACCGGATCGCTGTGATGTTTGACGGCCAGATCATGGGCGAACGCCTGCCTGATCAAACCGATGAAAAAGAACTGGGTCTGCTGATGGCAGGCATGACCGGGAAGGCTGCATAAATGGACGTTTTGCCAAAATGGGCTGATGTGATCCTGATCCCGCTGGTGGGACTGATCATGGCCGCGATCCTGTCGGGTCTGATGGTGCTTGCCTCGGGCCAAGATCCCGTGGCTGCGATCAATCTGATGGTCACGGGCGCCTTGGGGTCGACCTATGGCTGGGGCTATACGCTTTATTATGCGACCAATTTTATCTTCACAGGATTGGCTGTGGCCGTGGCTTTTCATGCCGCGCAATTCAACATTGGTGGCGAAGGTCAGGCGGCCTTGGGCGGCTTGGGTGTGGCGATTGTCTGCCTCTTTGTACCCTGGCCGCACTGGACGCTGGCATTGCTGGGCGCAATCGTCTCTGGGGCGGCGTTTGGCGCGCTCTGGGCGTTGATCCCCGCCTATCTTCAGGCCAAGCGCGGCAGCCATATCGTGATCACCACGATCATGTTCAACTTTATCGCAGCCTCTTTGCTGAACTACGTACTGGTGGGCCCGCTCAAACCCAAGGGCGCTATGGAACCGGCCACAGGCAAGTTCCCCGAGGCCACGCATTTGCCAACCCTGCATGACGTTCTGGCCCCCTTTGGTATTTCCTTTTCCAAAGCAGCGCCTGCCAATATCACCTTTATCATCGCCCTTCTGGCCTGCCTTTTGGTCTGGGTCCTGATTTGGCGCACGCGTCTGGGCTATGAGATCCGCGCCTTCGGGCATTCGGAATCTGCTGCGAAATACGCAGGCATCAGCCCCACAAAAATCATCGTCGTCTCGATGCTGATCTCAGGCGGACTGGCCGGTATGATGGCCATCAACAACGTCATGGGCGAGGCCGAACGCCTTGTCCTCAACAGCGTCGAGGGCGCAGGCTTTATCGGGATCGCCGTTGCCCTGATGGGCAGGTCGCACCCCTTTGGAGTTCTACTGGCCGCATTGCTGTTCGGCTTTCTCTACCAAGGCGGGGCCGAACTGGGTCTTTGGACAAAAATCCCACGCGAAATGGTCATCGTGATCCAAGCACTGGTGATCCTGTTCACTGGTGCGTTGGACAACATGATCCGCATGCCACTGGAAAAGATGTTTCTTGCCATGCGACGCAACAAGGCGGGAGGTTAGACCATGGATTTTATGTCGATCTTGCAGGTCCTCGACAGCACCGTGCGCCTTGCGATCCCTCTGTTACTCGCCTGTCTTGCGGGTCTCTATTCCGAACGCGCAGGCATCTTTGACATCGGCCTTGAGGGCAAGATGTTGGGTGCCGCTTTCCTCAGTGCCGGCGTGGCTTATGTGACCGGATCTGCGTGGATTGGGCTGCTTGCCGGCATCGGCGCCTCCGTGGTTTTATCCGTGGTCCACGGGCTGGCCTCGATCACCTTTCGCGGCAACCAATTGATCAGTGGCGTGGCTATAAACTTTCTGGCAGCTGGACTTACGGTTGTGGTGTCTCAAAACTGGTTCGGCCAAGGCGGCCGCACCCCTGCTTTGATAGACAACGCACGCTTTGAAACCATCACCCTGCCCTTTGCAGACAGTCTGTCCGGCGTGCCGTTTATCGGACCGGTTTACGCGGAACTTATCTCGGGCCATACGATCCTTGTTTACGTGGCACTGGCCTTTGTGCCCGCCACATGGTGGCTGCTGTTTCGCACACGCTTTGGCCTGCGGTTGCGCGCTGTGGGGGAAAACCCCGAAGCCGTGGATACCGCCGGTGTATCGGTCGTAGGTCTGCGCTATGCGTCCGTCCTAATTTGCGGCGTTTTATGTGGTATTGCAGGGGCTTACTTGGCCACCGCGTTGCAAGCGGGCTTTGTCAAAGACATGAGCGCGGGTCGTGGGTTTATCGCCCTTGCCGCCCTGATCTTTGCCAAATGGCGGCCATGGTATGCCCTGTATGCCTGCCTGTTGTTTGGCTTTTTGCAGGCAATGTCCCTACGCCCCGACATCATCGAAGCCGTGTTCCAATTCAAAGTGCAGGCGCAATTGCTCGAGGCCCTACCCTTCATCCTAACCGTGGTGATCCTTGCTGGATTTGTCGGCAAGGCCATTCCACCGCGCGCAGGCGGCCAGCCCTACGTCAAGGAACGCTAGGACGCATTCGGCGGCAATTGTTCCGATTTGTCGCACCCCGCCCTCTAGGCATTTTAACCAAGCAGGCGTAGGCAGCGAACAAGCCTAGAAAGACCCTGCCCCATGCAAATTTACCTGCCTATCGCCGAAGTTTCGGTCAATGCCTTCTTGTTGCTGGGCTTGGGCGGAATTGTGGGCATTTTGTCCGGCATGTTCGGCGTAGGCGGCGGATTTTTGATGACGCCACTTTTGTTCTTTATCGGCATCCCACCTGCTGTCGCCGTAGCAACCGAGGCCAACCAAATCGTGGCCTCCTCCTTTTCGGGCGTGCTGGCCCATTTCAAACGCAAAACTGTTGATCTGCGCATGGGCACTGTCCTGCTGATCGGCGGCTTGGTCGGCGCAGCCCTAGGTGTGGTTCTATTCAACTATCTCAAGGCGGCAGGCCAAGTCGATCTGTTGGTCAAATTGTGCTACGTGGTGTTCCTCGGCGTGATCGGCGGGCTGATGTTTATCGAGTCGCTCAACGCCATCCGCGCTACAAAGCGCGCCGCCGCCCCCAAACGCAAGAAACACAACTGGATCCACGCGCTTCCGTTCAAGATGAAATTTCGCGTGTCCGGCCTTTATATCTCGGTCATTCCGCCAATCGTCGTTGGCGTTGTCGTTGGCGTTTTGGCGGCCATTATGGGCGTCGGTGGCGGCTTTATTATGGTGCCTGCGATGATTTACCTACTGGGGATGCCCACCAAAGTTGTCGTTGGCACATCGCTGTTTCAGATTATCTTTGTGACAGCTTTCACCACCATGTTGCACGCCACGACGAACTATACCGTCGATATCATACTGGCCGTATTGCTGCTGGTCGGTGGCGTCATCGGGGCCCAGATCGGCACCCGCATTGGCGTCAAAATGAAAGCCGAGCAATTGCGCATTCTTTTGGCGATTATGGTGCTGGCCGTCTGCGGAAAACTGGCGCTGGACTTGCTGTTGCAACCCTCCGAAGTGTTCTCAATCGGCGCAGGGGGACACTGATATGCTGCGATTTATAGCCGTTATTTGCCTGTTAATCCTGCCCGTCACTGCAGGCGCACAAAAGCTTGTCTTGGGCCTCTCCGAAGACGAAGTGGCGATCACCGTTAACTTTGATGGCAGCCAAATTTTGGTCTTTGGCGCGATCAAACACGAGGGCCCAACCGCGGCCGATGCGCCCCTTGATGTCATCATTACCGTGCGCGGCCCGAGTTTGCCCGCCACGGTCTACCGAAAGGACCGGATCATGGGGATCTGGGCCAATGCCGCATCAGTCGAGATAGACGCAGCCCCCAGTTTCTATGCAATTAGCAGCACGAAGCCGCTTGCGGATATCCTGACCAACACCGACGATCTGCGCTATCATATCACCCTCCCCACAGCGATCAGGTCCGTTGGAGCACCACAAAATATTCAAGATAGTCAAAGCTTTAGCGATGCGTTGATGCGTATTCGTACGGGTAATGGCCTCTATCAGCTCAACGAAGGGCAAGCCTCCATTATTGACCAAACCCTATTTCGCACCAACGTCAGCCTCCCTGCTAATTTGGTCGAAGGGGACTACACAGTTCGTGTGTTTCTTACCCAAAACAAGACGGTTTTGGCCGAGTATGAAACCGCCCTTGGGGTGCATAAACAGGGTCTGGAACGCTGGCTGTTTACGATGTCACGCGAACAGCCTTTTGCCTACGGGTTGATGGCATTGGCGATCGCCATCTCGGCGGGATGGGGGGCGTCTGCGGTGTTTCGGTTTATCCGTTAACCACGACCCACAAAGGGCATCTTGGTCGCCATTACTGTCATATTCTGCACGTTGGCCTCCAACGGCAGCGACGCCATGTGATAGACTGCGTCTGCGCAATGGCCCACATCCATCACCGGCATGGGGTCATTTCCAGCCGCAGCTTCGCGCTGGGCCAGGCCTTCGACCAAAGGCGTGCCTGCGTTGCCAATATCAATCTGACCACAGGCAATATCATAGGCGCGACCATCCATCGTGATCGTCTTGGTCAGCCCCCAAATTGCATGTTTCGTGGTTGTATAAGCGGCTGAATTTGCAGTGCGCGGCGCATGAGCCGAAAGTGAGCCGTTCATGATAATCCGGCCCCCTTGCGGGGATTGATGGCGCATCTGCCCAAACGCTGCTTTCGCGCAAATGAACATGCCAGTGATATTAAGATCCATCGTGGCTTTCCAATCCTTCAGATCGATTTCGTCCAGACTTGCCGCAGGACCAAACATGCCAGCATTGTTAAACAGCGTATCCAATCGGCCAAAGCGATCCTTGAACCGCTCAAAAACAGATAAAACAGCAGCTTCATCAGTCACATCACAGGGCAGAACCAACGCATTTTCGTGACCGCCGACCACTGCGGCCAGCGCGTCTTGGCGCCGTGCCACGACGCCCACACCCCAGCCTTGGGACAGGAACTTTTGCGCTGTTGCCGCACCGATGCCACTGCTGGCACCTGTAATCAAAATCGTTTTCATTCCAGTTCCTCCGACGTCAGGGTCAGGGCCGTTGGTGCAACGTTCAAATCATCCACGCGCAACAGGCCCGACGGCTTAGCCAAGCGGTTGCGCACCACCCAAAACAGCCGTTTTTCCGCCCGCGTGATCGCAACATAGGCCAATCGTTTCCACAAAGGTTGGCCCGCCTCGGTCCGGTTCATGCGGTTGGCCACAAACAAATCCGGGGCAAAAACCTGCACGTTTTCCCACTGCGATCCCTGCGCTTTGTGGATCGTCACCGCCGCCCCGTGCAAAAACGTAGCCCCCATACGGGCCGCGTATGGGATCAGCGGCTCTTCCTCATCAGGTTTTTCGATCTTCACAATTGACGCGGCACTGACCTGCGGATCTTCGGCCCCGATAACATGCAAACGCGAGAACCCCGGCTTGCGCCCCGGTCCCAGATAGACGACTTGCGCCCCTTTAATCAGCCCACGCGCCTCAAGATCGAGGCGCTTTTTTCGGTGCTTCATGGGCAGTTCTATACCGTCGCAAATCAGCGGCTCGCCATCCATCAATTCGTCCTCGGGTGCTCCATAGGCATTGCGAAACGCATTGATCAGCTTGATCCGCGTCACGTTGCGCCAGCACAAAACCGGCGAACGGGCCATCAGATCGCTTTCCACCCGCTGGGCCCAAACCACGCGGTCATCTTGGCGGGCTTTGTCTTGGACCATGTCTTCAAAGTCTTGAAATGTCAGGCTTTCATCAGCCAGCGCGTGTGCCAAATCCAAGATAGGACTGTCGTCCGACTGCCGGTGCACGCGGCTCAGCTCCAATTTGCGCGGGCCCTTAAGCTGATCAAAAACCATACTGCCTGACTGGTTCACAGGGGCCAACTGCGCAGGATCGCCAAACAAAAAGAGCGACGGGAAAATCTCCTGAAGGTCGCTAAATTGGCGTTCGTCCAGCATCGAACTTTCGTCGATGAACCCGATATCCAAAGGCTCTTCGCGGCGCTTCCATCCGGTGATGAAATCCGAGCCGCGCAAACCAGCCGCCGCCAAAGCCCCGGGAATAGATTTGTTGTTTTGATAAAACGCAAAGGCGCGATCCAGGGAGGCATCCGTCAGACCTTCGACCTCGGGGCGCGGGCCGCTTCCGGCCAGCCATTCCGCAATCTTTTCGTATTCGGGATCATAAACTGGCGTGTACAGGATCCGGTGGATCGTCGTGGCAGGCACCCCACGGTTGCGTAGGACCGAGGCTGCTTTGTTGGTCGGCGCCAAGATCGCCAAGGTGCGGCGATCCTTGCGTTTGCGCCCTTCATAATCGCCCGACACCACATCAACACCGGCATTTTCCAGCGCTTTGTAAAGTTCCGCCAGCAACAGGGTTTTGCCCGAACCAGCCTTACCGATCACAGCCATCACACCGCTGCCGGCCTCGCGCGGTGGCATCAAAAGCGCGTCGTCCAGATCAATACCCGAATGCCGCAACGCATCGGTTACGGCATCATAGGCCTCGGCCTGATCTTCTGAAAATTGCACGGCAAGAACAGTCATGAGGCAAGACTATCTGCCCGCCCCAGCCTGTACCACCCGCATAACCTATGCAGCGGCAGAAATACTCAGTTGTGCGGGCCTAAAAAGTGATCCAGCCAACCATTCCTTCGATGTTTCACGCGCGACCCCAACCCGGTTTAGGATATTGGGCCAAGCCTCGGACTGCATTTCCCACAGACCCACACCGATTTCTTCACGGCCCTCTCCAGACGTGGCAATTACATCAGGGTTCACACCATAAAGGCGATAAATACGTTCCATGCGCGGGTCAAAAACGCCGACAAAATGCTCTAGGCTGAAGCGTTCCATCACTTCACCTGCGCCCAAAACCAACGCAGCCGCAGTCTTGCGATCTGCGTCGTTGGACAGGCAGAACCGCGTGCATTCCCAAATCAAAGGGCTGCAAATCGTCTCGCCGTTTAGCATATGACCAAAATGATCGTTCACCATACATTCAGCCGTGGTGGGCAAAAACCGCATGGATCCCCCATGGCGGCCATCGGGCAAAGACCAGATCACATAGAGCGGGTTCAGGGCATCGTATTCATCACGCTCAAAACCGTTGGCATCAACATCCACATCCCATCCCAAGCGTTCTTTGAATTGGGCTGCACGATCACGAAACATCGTGTCACGTAGCAAAGGATATTGGTCCAATTGGTCGGCGTAAAGATAATGCAGCATGGATGGGCTCCTGTCCGTTGGCGATGACCAACTTTAGGATTTCCCTACTTTCCAGCTGCTTAGGCCCTAGACCGAGCGATTTACCGAATCCGGCACATCAGACGACAATCAGGCCTTCTTTGATCGCCCGCGCCACTGCATGAGTGGTATTCAGCGCACCCAATTTATGCCGCGCGCCTTCGACATAAACACGAAAGGTGTGTTCAGAAATGGTTAATTCAGCCGCAGCCTGCCCACGGCTCATGCCCTTGGCCAGCAGGGTCATGGCACTCAGTTCTCGCGGGGACAGGCTGGGTTTTTGCACATCTTCCGGGGTCAGTTCAAAATGCAACGCGCGCTTGTTGAACTCGTGGGCCAGGATCACCAAATCGCGCTGATTTTTGTCGATAAAGCTGTCCCATTCTTCGTCTGTGGCTGTGCTGTTAAGGGTGAAAACCGCAAACTGTCCACTGGGCCCACGCATCGGAATGCTGAGCCCCTGATTGCCCACGCCAAACGCCAAAGCATCGGCAAACATCGCTTTGGCCGCTTTCGCAGCCCAATCGAGGTCTTTCCAATTTACCGGGGTAAAGCGCTGTAAACACCCGATAATCACCGGGTCCATGCGCAAGTAGTCCATTTCCAAGTAGCGTTCGACCCAGGCCTCCGAATAGGTGCCTGCGCCGTAACGTTCGCCTTTACTGTTCACCCAATGATAGATGACATGATCTACACCGTAAATTTCACGTAGATCTTCTGTGCCGCGCTGAAGGTCTTCAAGCGTTGTTGATCGATCGATGCATTCGATGAACTGTTCCAGCCGGCTTCGCATTTACATTCGACCGCTGGGATTGACAAATTTCAGCATGTGCCAGAAGCTCGGCATCGATGAGATGCTCGGCCAATCGTGGCAAGTCATTTTCGGCTGCAAAAATCCGAAGATCAGCAAGAACATCTAAAATCCAATCACGTTTCATATGCAGTCTCTTTTCTAAAGGTTAACGACAAGTTAAATCAACTCTAGCACGATTAAACTTCCTAAAAAATTCGCCAGTTCACCCTCCCCAGAAATAGCGAGTTGGTCAAAAGTTAACCTACCGTGCGCAAACGAACGAGAAACAGCCGGTCCATTTCTGGAACCGGCTGCTCGATTGCACATCAACCAAGTGAGTCGCTTAGGACTTGGCGTCCAATACATCCTCTAGGGTCCGCAGGCCCGTTGTGGGCGCCTGGACCAGAACGGACATGTTTCCAGGCTTGTGTTCGTTGCGACGCATTTTCATATGGGCTTCGGGCAGATCATCCCATGGGAACACTTCAGACATGCACGGATCTAAGCGACGTTCGACCATCAGATGGTTCGCAGCTGCGGCTTGTTTGAGATGGGCAAAGTGGCTGCCCTGCAAACGCTTTTGGTGCATCCACATGTAGCGTACATCAAATGTCAGGTTATAGCCCGTCGTACCGGCGCAGATCACAACCATACCGCCTTGTTTGCACACAAAGGTCGATACAGGGAATGTGCTTTCACCGGGATGTTCGAACACCATGTCGACATTATTGCCTTTGCCAGTGATGTCCCAGATGGCCTTGCCGAACTTGCGGGCCTCTTTGAACCACTCGGCATATTCAGGCGTGTTCACTGTGGGCAGCTGCCCCCAACAGTTAAAATCTTTGCGGTTGATCACGCCCTTGGCGCCAAGGCTCATCACAAACTCGCGTTTGTCCTCATCACTGATGACGCCGATTGCGTTTCCGCCAGCCGTGTTGATCAATTGGATCGCATAGGATCCCAGACCACCAGAGGCCCCCCAGACCAAAACGTTTTGTCCAGGCTTCAAGTCATGTGGCTCATGTCCAAACAGCATTCGGTAGGCTGTGGCCAATGTCAGCGTGTAGCAGGCGCTTTCTTCCCACGTCAGGTGCTTGGGACGCGGCATCAGCTGTTGGGCCTGCACGTTTGTGAACTGGGCGAAAGACCCATCCGGTGTCTCATAACCCCAAATGCGCTGGCTTGGGGAATACATCGGATCGCCACCATTGCAGTGCTCGTCATCACCATCGTCTTGGTTGCAATGGATGACCACCTCGTCGCCAACTTTCCAACGCGTGACCTTATCGCCAACGGCCCAAACGATGCCCGATGCATCCGAGCCAGCAATGTGGAACGGCTGACCGTGGCCATCGAACGGGCTGATCGGCACACCCAGCGAGGCCCACACACCGTTGTAATTCACGCCAGCGGCCATGACCAAAACCAGTACCTCGGTGCTGTCCAAGGTTGGCACATCCACCACTTCCTTTAACATCGCTGTGTCCGGCTCGCCGTGGCGTTCTTTGCGAATGGCCCAAGCGTACATCTGCTTGGGCACATAGCCCATCGGAGGGATCTCACCCATTTCATACAAGTCCTTTTCAGGCGCTGTGTAGGTGGGCTGGTTGGTTTCGCCATCAAAAGCCATGGGAGGTTTCCTTTATACTGTAAGCATCGCATTGCCGCGCTGCAGAATCGCGCTTCTGCGCCTGTGATATAATTGCTCACGCAACTTTACAATATAAATAAACGCATTTTTGTAATTTTATAACCCAGCAGATGCAGAATATTACACTGCATGCGCAGAAATCACCCTCTCGATCGAGTTGGCATAGTACTGTGCTGCCGCTTTTTCTGCATCGGCCACAGCAATGCCCGCCCCATCCTGCTGGCATATTTTGCGCGCGACCAAGGCCCGAACTCCTACCTCCACGGCATAGCTGACATCCCCACGAGGCAAATGCACATGGGCCGATTGCATATTTGTCAGGATCGCTTGCACCTCTTGTTCAATCTGCTGTTGCGAGATTGGCTCCGCATGCCGCAACAAAACCGTCGCCACCAAGGGCACCGGCAAAACCGGCATCACTTGATTGATCCGCTCCATCATCTCCTGACCCAAGGCGTCCACTGCATCCGTGCCGTGCTCAGTCTGAAACGCCGCCAACGACAGTGGTTTACCAAAACTCACACTGGCATAACCAAACCGGTAGAACCGCCCAGTAATCCGCAACCACAACTGGCGCAGGGTAAAGCCCGCAACAACACTGATTTTGGCGCGGAACCGCCGCGTGCCTTCTTCGCCTGCTGCGATCAAAACGCGGTCTTCCAGGACACGGTCGTAATTCAACGCGACCGGCACGAACACCACGTCCCGCCCCTCAGGGTCAAAATCATCAACGATATAACTTAGCAAACCCAGCTTGGGCGGCGCCGTGCGCCCATCCAGACTGAGGCCGCCTTCGGGGAATACCGCTTGGGTCACGCCACCTGCCGTGGCCAGTTGCACATAACGGGCCAAAACCCGGCGATACAGCTCGCCCCGGGATTTGCGCCGAATAAAATAGGCCCCCATAGACCGGATCAACCGCGACAGCGGCCAAACCCGCGCCCATTCCCCCACAGCATAAGACAGGGCCGAGGCCCGCGCGGCCAAATACGTCACCAGCACATAGTCCATGTTGCTTCGGTGGTTCATGATAAAGACAACCGTCGCCTCTGGCCCAATCTGACGCAACGCATCTGCATCCACATGACCCAACCGCACACGATAAAGCGCATTGGCCAAAAACTTGGCCACCCGCGTACCGATCCCGAAATAAGCCGTGGCGCTGAATGATGGTACGATCTCGCGCGCATAGCTTTGCGCCTTCTCAAAGGCCACTTGTTCAGGCACTTTTTCGCTGGCCGCATAATCAGCCACAGCGTTGATCACCTTTTCATCATAGCACAGGCGCTGGATCATATCGTGACGCCGCGCCAGCTTGAACGGCTCAATCGGGCGTGTCAGCTTTTCATTCACTCGGGCCACAACCCGTTCGGCCCGTTTGCGAAAAAACCAGCGCACAGATGGGCCGATGACATGCGTTAAGGCCGTCACCGCCGCAAACAACACCACAATCACCAAAGCCCAAACGGGCATTTCCACTGTTCCCAACATAGCCGCACAGTCGCAGGCTTTGGACCATTGGTAAATGACCCCATGCCGCAATGCAGCGAATTGACAGCGCCATTTTGTTGCGGTAGTCACCTCCTTAACGTAATTAAATTACTCAAACTGAGTCGGAAGGTGCCCCTATGTCGCAGTCGCAGCAAAGCCCGCAAAAAGATCGTCCTTGGCTCTTTCGGACATATGCTGGCCACTCGACTGCCAAAGCATCAAACGCCCTCTATCGTGGGAACCTTGCCAAGGGGCAAACAGGCCTGTCCGTGGCCTTCGACCTGCCCACCCAAACTGGCTATGACAGCGACCATGAACTCAGCCGGGGCGAGGTCGGCAAAGTTGGCGTGCCCGTCGCACATCTTGGCGATATGCGCACCCTGTTCAAGGACATCCCTTTGGATCAAATGAACACCTCTATGACAATCAACGCAACGGCCCCGTGGCTGCTGGCCCTTTATATTGCCGTAGCCGAGGAACAAGGCGCCGATGTATCAGCCCTGCAAGGCACTGTGCAAAACGACATCATCAAAGAATACCTATCGCGCGGCACCTACATCTGCCCGCCCCAGCCGAGCCTGCGCATGATCACCGATGTGGCCGCCTACACCCGCGAGCACCTTCCAAAATGGAACCCGATGAACGTGTGTTCCTATCACTTGCAAGAGGCCGGTGCGACGCCTGAACAAGAACTTGCCTTCGCCCTCGCCACAGCCACCGCTGTGCTGGATGATCTCAAGGACAAAGTCCCCGCCGAACACTTCCCTGCCATGGTGGGCCGCATCAGTTTCTTTGTGAACGCAGGCATCCGCTTTGTGACCGAGATGTGCAAAATGCGCGCCTTTGTGGATCTGTGGGACGAGATTTGTCGCGAAAGATATGGCGTAGAAGACCCCAAATTCCGCCGCTTCCGCTACGGTGTCCAAGTAAACTCCCTTGGCCTAACTGAACAACAACCCGAAAACAACGTCTACCGCATCCTGATCGAAATGCTGGCCGTGACCCTGTCCAAAAACGCCCGCGCCCGCGCCGTGCAATTGCCCGCGTGGAACGAGGCGCTTGGCCTGCCCCGCCCGTGGGATCAGCAATGGTCCTTGCGCATGCAACAAATCATGGCGTTTGAAACAGACCTTTTGGAATATGACGACCTGTTCGACGGCAATCCCGCAGTTGACCGCAAAGTAGAGGCGCTCAAAGACGGCGCACGGGCGGAGCTTGCCACAATCGATGCTATGGGTGGTGCCAATGAGGCGATTGAATATATGAAATCCCGTTTGGTCGAGGCAAACGCGGACCGGATCAGCAACATCGAAGGTGGCGAGACGACGGTGGTCGGCGTCAACAAGTTCCAACAACACGAGGAAAGCCCGCTCACCGCGGGCGACGAGGCGATCATGGTCGCGGACAAAGACGCTGAAGCCGATCAAATCGCGCGGCTGGACGCATGGCGCGCAGCCCGCGACAGCCAAGCCGTTGAAACCGCTCTCGCTGCTGTGCGCCAAGCCGCCAAAACCGGTGAAAACATCATGCCCGCCACCGTTGCCGCCGCCAAAGCCGGGGCCACAACAGGCGAATGGGGC
The DNA here is from genome assembly GCF_044772865.1 of Algirhabdus cladophorae. Taxonomy (GTDB): domain Bacteria; phylum Pseudomonadota; class Alphaproteobacteria; order Rhodobacterales; family Rhodobacteraceae; genus Algirhabdus; species Algirhabdus cladophorae. Next base: position 673,301 of record NZ_CP173029.1, on the reverse strand, counting down.
GATGTGGTACGTGCCGCCTTCGGGCAATATCGCGGCCCCACTGGGGTCAGCAAAAGCCCATCCAACCGCACCGAAGGCTTGGACGACATCCGCGAGGCCGTGAACACGGTCAGCGACCAATTGGGCCGACGCCTGAAATTCCTTGTGGGCAAACCCGGGCTCGACGGGCACTCCAATGGCGCGGAACAAATTGCCGCCCGTGCGCGCGATTGTGGCATGGATATCTCTTACGAAGGCATCCGCCTCACCCCGGATGAAATCGTCCAAGCGGCCCAGAACGACGCGGCCCATGTGGTGGGCCTGTCGATCCTCAGCGGCTCTCATATTCCTTTGATCCAAGACCTGATGGAAAAAATGCGCAATAACGGTTTGGGCCATATCCCGGTTGTCGTGGGTGGGATCATTCCCGAGGACGACGCTGAACAACTGCGCGCCATGGGCGTGGCCAAGGTCTACACGCCCAAAGATTTTGAACTGAATGTCATCATGAGCGACATCGTCGATCTGGTCAGCCACCACAGCCTTGCCGCCGAATAGCGATTTACCCACCCGCCAAAACATGCTTTTTCTTAGTGAAAATATCCAAACCCTCCAGAGGATACAAAAAGCATGACCATCCATATTGGCGCCGCAAAAGACGATATCGCTGAAACTGTTTTGATGCCTGGCGATCCCTACCGCGCCAAATGGGCGGCCGAGACGTTCCTGACAGACGCCAAACTGGTCAACGAAGTACGCGGCATGCTGGGGTTTACCGGCACTTGGAACGGCCACCGCGTCACGATCCAAGGGTCTGGCATGGGCATGCCGTCCCTGTCGATCTACGCCAATGAATTGATCACTGAATACAACGCCCAAACCCTGATCCGCATCGGATCTTGCGGCGCGATGCAAAACGACGTGGCCATCCGTGACGTGATACTCGCCCAATCCGCCACCAGCTTGTCGACCCCCTCACGCGGGATTTTCAAGGAAATCAACTTTGCCCCCTGCGCCGACTTTGACCTGTTGCACAAAGCTTATCATGCAGCCGAAAAACTGGATGTGACCACGCATGTGGGCGGCATTTACTCGTCCGACGTCTTTTATGATGAACGCCCCGATTTGACCGAACAAATGACCCGCCACGGTATTTTGGGCGTCGAAATGGAAGCAGCCGAGCTCTACAATCTGGCCCACCGCCATCAACGCCGCGCTTTGGCAGTTCTGACCGTTTCGGATCACCTGCTGACTCACGAAGCCCTCCCCGCGGATCAACGCGAGAAAAGCTTTGGCGACATGGTTGAGATTGCCCTGACAGCTGCCTTCATCTAACCGCCCGAAACGGGAGATGTGCACTCAATACCTAAGCGCCGTGGCTGCCATCATAGGCATTCAGCGCAGGCGCCGTCCAACCGGCAACCGGATCCTGAGGCTTGAACACCTCAACCAATAGCGGGTGGCAGCGGGCCACATCACTGGAATGCTCTGATGAACAATCGCCCCCCGGACAGGCACTCAGCCCCCCTAGCAAATCAATCTGTGCGAAAAATTCGATGTAATCCCCGGGCCGTACCGGGCTGGCTTTCATAAAATATTGGCCCGTGTCACGGGTAAACCCGGTGCACATAAAGACGTTCAACACATCATGCACCAACGGTTCGGCCTCGGCCAAACTGATCCCTTGATGATCTGCCAAAGCCCGGGTTAAATTCGAATGGCAGCAGTGGTGATACTGCCCCCCACCAGACAACAGCGCGTGGGTGTACGGATCACAGCGCGTGCCAATCACGTCATGCACAGAACCGCCAAAGGTGTCGATGCCATACCATTCCAAGGTGTCATGGACCACAGTTGCCATCGGTCTAAGCTGCGGAAAGGACGACCACATATGATCCCGCGTCGTCAAATGCGTGCCATGTAGCGCGCGGGTTTTGCCCGAATAAAACCGCTCGGCCAAGTTCGCGGCGTTCCATAGGTTCAAATCCCCAACCTGCGGACCTTCAATCGAGGTGATCCGGAAAAAATGCCCTGCAGGCACCTCAAAACAGGCCGCATCCCGGGCAGGTACTGTGACACTGTCCACCAATTCAGCCTCAATACGCGCCTCACGAAACGGGTCTAAATCGACAGGGGCTAGACTATCCGGGGGATAGCAAATGACGGGTTCGATCAAACGACGCGCGGCGGCATCTAGGGGTTCGGCCATAAAGGGGACCTCGTTGGTTACAGGTTCCGAAAGGCTAGTAGTCTGCAGTTACGAGATCAAGTCGATGGCACCGCTTAGGGCCTCCAAATCACTGACATCCCGCAAACGGATCTGATCCTCAGATGAAAACACGAAAACCACGTCGTCGCTCTGTATTTCAGCAAAATTGCTCACCACTTGGCGCGCAGTCAATCCACCACCCCAGATGTCCGCATCCAGCCAAAGCGCCTCTGTCGCCAGATCGAAATCCAGAATTTCATCGCGGCCATCCCCGGACCTAAAAATGAAAACATCCTGACCCGCACCACCGGTAAGCATATCATCCCCCTGTCCGCCAGTAAGCCGATCATCGCCGCGTCCACCGGTCAAAACATCGTTCTTTTGTCCGCCGTGCAAACGGTCATCACCCTGACCGCCGCGCAGTTTATCATGGCCATTGCCGCCATATAGCTTGTCCGCCCCTTCATTTCCCAACAGCGTATCACGCCCGCCTTGGCCTTCGATAATGTCTGCACCGTCCAGCCCACGTAGGATGTCGGCCCCATCCTCACCATACATTCGGTTGGTCTGGGCGGTGTCATCCAATCGATCCGCCCGAGCGGTTCCAATATAAGCGCCCTGAAAAATCTGCGCCTCAATCCCGTTGCCAGATCCGTCATTGGTGGTGCCCCAGGTCAAGACCATGTCACCGTTTTCTAAAATTGCACCTTGGGGGTTTTGTAAAGCACCGCTCGTCCCGGAATTGACCTGCGTCGCCGTCCCAACACTGAGGTGATTTGCATCAAACCGCTGGGCCTGGATGCTGTTTTCAGCGCCCTGCCACAGCACTGTATACCCCCCATCGGGTAGTGCCAAAACAGACGGCGTGATCTGATTGCCTTGCCCCGCAGCTGCCACGGCAAATTCAGCGCCCCACGCCAGACCATCCTGAGAAATTACACGTGCGTAAATGCCCGTATCCGTGCCCGGCGCGCCATCAGATTGCCAGACGACAACCACCTCCCCAGAGGCCAGTTGAACCATGCCACCATCCAATTGATCCCCATCAACCGTCTGATTTACCACAGATTCGCGCAAAACCTCGGCCCCCATGGCATCAAACCAGCGCGTTGCGATCCCAAAATCGCTGCCATCGATCCCGCGGGATCGGTACAACACGCCAAACCCGCCATTTGCCAAGGCAATGACCTGAGAATCAGATTGTGCGCCTGTGCTAAAGTCGTTGATCCGCAGCTCGGCCCCGATTTTTCTGCCATCCAAATCAAACCGTTGTGCATAAATGCCCATGTCCGATCCGTCACGTCCGAGGGCCGTGTAGCTCATCAACAGATCACCGTTCGCCAGCTGGACCGCCGAGCTATCAAAATGGACCTTTTGCGAGTTTGGCTTTGCCGCAAAAACATCCGGTTGCGCCACGCCACTTGCGTCAAACCTTTGGCCAAAAACCCCTAATGCCGATCCATAATGTGAACTGGTGTACGTCAGAAAAAAACCGCCATCCGCAAGGGCTACGACCTCGGCGCGGGTCTGCTGGCCCACCAAATCAGCCGTCAACGCCATCTCCGGCCCAGAGGCAAACCCAGCTGCATCAAAAAGCTGTGCACGCAGTTGCGCAGGCGCGCCAGATTGGTGGGTCCAAACCGCGACATAGCCGCCGCCCACCAATGCCGTGAGGTCTGCATCCATCTGCAGCCCAATCACAGTGCTGTTGACCACAAACAAGGGGGTCGCAGGGGTTAACCAAACGCTCAAGAATTTATCCGATACCCATAACGCGCCTGCCAAACATAATCAGACGCGCTTTAGGCATAATCCTGCGTTGTTAAGTTTTTCCTAAAATAGAAAAAGCGCGGCCCGAACTGGCAATGACGTCTCAAATCGGCATGAAAAAACCCGCGCACCAAAAGGGCACGCGGGCTGAATAAGACGCAAAGCTAGGGGTTTAGACGCTGCGCTCGACCATCATATGTTTGATCGATGCAATGGCTTTGGCCGGGTTCAGGCCTTTTGGGCAGGTCTTTGTGCAGTTCATAATCGTGTGGCAGCGATAAAGTTTGAACGGATCTTCCAGATCGTCCAAACGCTCGCCCGTGGCCTCATCCCGGCTGTCGATGATCCAGCGATACGCATGTAACAAGGCCGCTGGGCCAAGGTAGCGATCACCGTTCCACCAGTAGGACGGACACGATGTGGAACAGGACGCGCACATCACACATTCATAAAGACCATCCAGCTTTTTTCGGTCCTCAATGGACTGACGCCATTCCTTGGCCGGGCGGTTCGTTTTCGTCTCGAGCCACGGCATGATCGAAGCGTGCTGAGCATAGAAATGTGTCAGATCAGGGATCAAATCCTTGACCACAGGCATGTGTGGCAGCGGGTAGATTTTGACGTCGCCTTTCACCTCATCCATGCCATAAATACAGGCCAGCGTGTTGATCCCATCGATGTTCATGGCGCACGAACCACAGATCCCCTCACGGCACGAGCGGCGGAAGGTCAGGGTCGGATCAATCTCGTTCTTGATCTTGATCAGCGCGTCCAAAATCATCGGACCACAAGTATCCATATCGACGAAATACGTATCCACCCGTGGGTTCCGGCCATCATCCGGGTTCCAGCGATAGATGCTGAATTTACGGACGTTCGTCGCACCCGTAGGTTTGGGCCATGTTTTGCCCGTCGTCATTTTCGAGTTCTTAGGAAGGGTCAGTTGAACCATCTTGCTCTCTCCTTATCCCAGCAACAACACGCCGTTGTTGAGGATGCATTTCACTGTGTCGGGACGTTGGGCGATTTCCAGTACCAATTGAACGGTCTCGGGATCAGCGCCAGTTACACTGGCTTTGGCCACTTGGAAAATCTCGGTGCGGCTGGCGTTGTCGATAATGCAGTCTGTCACAGGCGCTGCATTCACGCCCGGAAACTGGCTTTGAACCACGTTATTGACGGCCGCTTTGGCTTGGCCTCGCACTTCGCGGTCGATCACTGCATCTGCCTCGGCACATGCACTGACCGCTAACAAAGCTGCCAAAGCCAAAAACCGTACCAGCCCATACTGCATCAGAACGTCCGCACTTTCGGTGCGATTCTCTTGGGGTCGATGCCGCCGTCATTGTGGCTGGTCAGCGGTTGCTCATGTACACCACGGAAGCCCAGCGACGCCTCGATCCCTTTGAAATGGATCAGTGAGTGCTTGCGCCAGTTCACATCATCGCGCTCGGCGTAATCCTCATGGGCATGGGCGCCCCGGCTTTCCTTACGGGCCTCGGCTGCCGTGATTGTCGCCACAGCATTGGGGATCAGGTTGGCCAACTCGAAGGTTTCCATCAGATCCGAGTTCCACACAAGCGACCGGTCCGACACGCCGATATCCTTGTACTTGCCAGCAACTTCATCCATCGCGCGCTTGCCCTCGGCCAATGTATCATTGGCACGGAACACAGCCGCGTCTTTTTGCATGGTGCGTTGCATTTCAAGGCGAAGATCCGCTGTGGGGGTGTGGCCTTTGGCGTAACGCAGGTTGTCAAACCGATCCAAAGACTTCTGAACGGAGGCCGCGTTTGGTGTCGGCACAGGTGCATCCGCATCCACAACCTTACCGGCGCGAATAGCAGCGGCACGGCCAAAGACCACCAAATCGATCAAGCTGTTTGATCCCAAACGGTTGGCCCCATGGACCGAAGCACAACCGGCCTCGCCCACAGCCATCAAACCAGGTGACACACGATCAGGGTCGCTGGCCGTAGGGGCCAGAACTTCGCCCCAATAATTTGTAGGAATACCGCCCATGTTATAGTGCACGGTCGGCAGCACAGGGATCGGTTCCTTGTTCAGGTTCACACCTGCAAAGATGCGCGCACTTTCCGAAATACCCGGCAGGCGTTCGGCCAGAGTTTCGGCTGGCAAGTGGTTAAGATTGAGGTGGATGTGATCCCCCTCTTTGCCCACACCGCGCCCTTCGCGGATTTCCATCGTCATACAGCGCGAGACGTAATCGCGCGGCGCGAGGTCCTTGTACTGGGGCGCATAACGCTCCATGAACCGCTCGCCTTCGGAATTGGTCAAATAGCCGCCTTCGCCGCGCGCGCCTTCGGTGATCAAACAACCCGAGCCGTAAATACCTGTTGGGTGGAATTGCACAAACTCCATGTCTTGCAACGGCAGACCCGCACGGGCCACCATACCACCACCATCGCCAGTACAAGTGTGAGCCGACGTGGCGCTGAAATACGCACGGCCATAGCCGCCAGTCGCCAACACAACCATCTTTGCACTGAACAGATGCAGCGTGCCGTCATCTAGCTTCCAGCACATAACCCCTTGACAGACGCCATCTTCGGACATGATCAAATCAATCGCGAAATATTCGATATAGAATTCCGCGTTGTTTTTCAGCGACTGCCCGTAAAGCGTGTGCAAAATCGCGTGGCCGGTCCGGTCAGCCGCCGCACAGGTCCGCTGCACCGCAGGGCCTTCGCCAAATTCAGTGGTGTGGCCCCCAAAAGGACGCTGGTAAATCTTGCCTTCTTCGGTACGCGAAAACGGCACACCGTAATGTTCCAACTCATAAACCGCCTTGGGCGCCTCGCGGGCGAGGTATTCCATCGCATCCGTATCGCCCAACCAATCCGAGCCTTTGACTGTGTCATACATGTGCCACTGCCAGTTATCAGGCCCCATATTCGACAAAGACGCAGCGATCCCGCCTTGGGCTGCAACTGTGTGCGAGCGCGTTGGGAACACCTTGGTCACACAGGCCGTGCGCAAGCCTTGTTCGGCCATGCCCAATGTGGCCCGCAGCCCAGCGCCGCCGGCACCAACAACAACCACGTCATATTCATGTGTCTCGTAATCGTAAGAAGCCATCGATCAAAATCTCCGGTTAAAGCGCAATACGCGCAATTGCGAACAGGGCTGTCGCGGCAGCCGCGTAACTCAAACAAATCATCGCAAGGATCAATACCTTGCCCAGTGTTCCATGCACATAGTCCTCGATGAGGGTCTGCACACCATTTTTGAAATGCATCATGCCGACTGTCAGGGTTAACGCCGCGACAATCGCCGGGAAAGGACGGCTGTAATAGGCGACCACCTCATCATAGCTCGACCCGTAAATCGGCGCGAAAGTGAACACAAAAAGCGGAACCAGGATCAGCAATGCAACGCTGCTGACGATCATGCTCCAGTGATGCGCTGTGCCTGTTTTGGCAGCGCCCAGGCCCGCAGCCCGCTTACGATCGGTCAAATAAGCCATATCAGCCCCCTAAATCACTGCTGCAACGATGGTCAAAAGCGTCAGCGCAAAGGATGCGATGATGACCCCGATGCCCATCGCCTCGGCCTGCTTGACCTCAAGGCCATACCCGCTGTCCCAGATCAAATGCCGCACACCGGCACAAAGGTGATACCACAGCGCCCATGCACTGCCGACCATCACCAGATCCCCAAACCAACTGGTCAAAACAGCATCGGCCACCGCAAAGTACTCCGCGCTGGTTGCAGCCGCCAAAAACCACCAAACGACCAACAGCGTGCCCAAAAGCAAAGCATTGCCGGTCAGGCGCGTGAGTATAGACGTCATAGAAGTCAATTGCGGACGATAAATCTGCAAATGCGGCGAAAGAGGGCGATTGCCCCGGTTCACATCGGCCATATTTGGTTCCCTTTGGCTGCGCCCCGGCGGCTAGACCAAGGCAGGCTTTCCATTACCATAGGCAATCAATTGGTAACTGTCACGTTAAGCAGAGGCCAAAAACCGCGCTTTTTTGCCCCAGTTTGAAAGAAAATCACGCTTGTGATCACAGGAATTCACCGTGTGATCACAAATTTACCAGTTTGCTTGGGCCGCCAAGTGACGGACAAATTCAACGCAATACGTGATGCTTTGATCGGCCGGATCGTAAAACGCATTGGCCTCATCGCAATAGGCGACACGGATCTCCAAGGTCTGCGGCAACGACATTTCCCCGTTCAAGGCCGCCACTTCCGCACTCAGAACTTCATGGGCCAGAACCGCATCCTCAGACCCGTCCGAGACATCCTTTAGTCGAAAACTGCGCCCGGGCCCCGCCGCAACCAATTCATCTAACACGGCACCCCAACTGCCTGCAGCCTGATCATATTCCTCAGGGCAGTAATCTGCGCGCTCTTCTGGCAGGCCCAAATCCTCAGCCACATCATCCCGTTCGTCGGGATTGGCGCCGTAAAACAAACAGACCAAGTTGTAATAGCGCTGCAAATCAGGCCCATGCACATCCCAATAGGCAGGCTCACCCATATCCTCAGCCTCGGCCTGAAACCCAAAGGCCGTGTCATAAGCCAGAGATACCGCCGCCTCTTCGTCGTAAAAGCCATCAATCATAAAGACCGACAAAACATCCGCTGCATCTTCTTCCTGACCGAAGATTGGCAAGCCAAGGATGTCGATCAGGGCATGACCCATCTCATGATAAAAAATGCCTAAGGTATTGGCCTCAATATAGGCCCGCGTCTCACTGTCATATTCCGCCACCGCAGGCGTTGCCGCCAAAAGCAAAGGGACCAAAAACCGTTTCATATTCACCCTCCTACGGGACGGTGGGCGGGGCGCCTCTGGCCGTATGGCCAGACAGCGTCGCACCACCGATCACTTGGGCATCAAAACCCAAATATCCAAATCCAGCAACACCCCGTCACTGTATTTCCCATCCTCACCGCGCAGCGACCCAACGTCACCTTTCACAGCCACCAATCGCAAACGCACCGCGCCCACAGACGGCACATCGGTGTCAGCCTTATCCAAAACTTCAGACCACGCCCGTACCGTATCGCCTGCAAAACAAGGGGCCACATGGGCACCCCCATTGATCGCCACAACCATCTGCGCATTGGCCAAACCGTTAAACGACAGGGTCCGCGCCATGGAAATCACATGACCGCCGTAAATCAACCGCTGCCCATCCGGACGGCTCGAAGTATCAAAATGCACTTTGCTGGTATTTTGCCACAAACGCGTGGCCATCATATGCTCGGCCTCTTCAATCGTGACACCATCCACATGATCGATCACTTCCCCAACCGCATAGTCCCCCCAACGATGCCCCTCGCCGGCCAGTTCAAAATCATAGCCCTCAAACGTCAGACCCTTGGGCACCACCAAATCCGCAGCAGAAACAACCTTGGCCAAATCAGGGATCACCGTTTCAGGGGCCGCCGCCGCTGCATCCCGTTTGCGCACCATCACCCAACGGGCATATTCAATCACCACCTCATCGCGCTGATTAAACCCGCGCGTGCGCACCCAAACCACACCGGTTTTTCCGTTGGAGTTTTCCTTGAGCCCGATCACCTCCGACACAGATCGCAAAGTGTCGCCCGCATAAACAGGCTGCAAAAACCGGCCTTCCGCATAGCCCAAATTGGCCACAGCATTCAACGACACATCCGGTACCGTCTTGCCAAACACCACATGGAACGCCGCCAAATCATCCAAAGGACTGGCAGGTAATCCACAGCTGCGCGCAAACTCATCAGAGGAATAAACCGCATGGCGCGCCGGATACAGCGCGTGATACAAAGCGCGCTCCCCTTCCCCCACAGTGCGCGGCACCGCGTGTATCAATTCCTGGCCAACCGCATAATCCTCAAAAAAGCGGCCCGCATTTGTCTTGCTCATTACTGTTGTCCTAATTTCATCCCGGCTGTGTAGTCCGCGTCCACTTCTTTGGTCACAGCCTGCCCACAACGCATTACCCCATTGGCACTGTCAAAGGCGTAAACAGGATCCCCGTGCAGCACCCAACCCTTGGCCAAAGCCTCGGATACTTTGTGACAAAAGGCCGAGGTATCATCCTCGGTCAACAACCGATACAGCGTGCTCATCTCAGCCTCCAAAGGGGTTCACACCCAACAAAATATGAACGGTTGAAACAATGATCACCAAAACCAACGTGATCCCGATCAACACATATTCCTTGCGCGCAGGGGCTTGTGGTGGGGGCGTCCATGGCCCTTCGGCCTTGTTGATCAAAATCACCGACGCCACGGCCCAAGCCAACATACCACCAAAAAGCAGGATCGACGCCACATCACCATTCACCAACAAATGTGCCACAGCCCAGATTTTCACCGCAGTCAGTTGCGGATGCCGCAGCTTGGTGCCGATCCACACTTTCGCAGGCTTGGCCGCCGACGCACCATAGACGTAAAACGCAAATACCATCAGCAGGTTGTTGATCCCTGTCAGCATCGCCGGTGGCGTCCAAACCGGCACAAACGCAGCCGCACGGTAGCCGTAGATCATCAACACCAAGGACAAGATCACGCCAACCGCGACAAGACCTTTGCCCTTGTCGCCCATGGCGGCGCGCTGCTCAGGCATCAAACGTTTGAAAAAATGGGCCGCAACCCAAACCAGTAGCCCTATAACCAGTATCAACATCTCAGATCACTCCATCCCAGCTATCGCGGCGGCTTTTGCCAGCACCGCTTTGGCTGTGACTATATGCAGGTTCTCCACGATCTTGCCATCGACAACTGCAATGCCTTGGCCATTCGCCTCGGCCTCATGGAACGCTGCAATCTGACGTTCAGCCAGCGTGATCTCTGCCTCGGACGGGGCAAACGCCTCATTGGCAATCGCGACTTGGGCGGGATGGATCAGGGTCTTGCCATCAAAACCCAAGTCACGCCCTTGTACACATTCCGCCCGCAGCCCCTCTTCATCCTTGAAGGCATTATAGACCCCGTCCAAGGCGATCACCCCGTGGGCTTTGGCCGCCAGCAGGCACAGCTGCAACGATGTCATCAACGGGCCGCGATCAGCAGTAAACCGGGTATTGAGATCCTTGGCCAAGTCATTCGTGCCCAGAACGAACCCTTCGATTTTGGGATGGGCCGCTATTTCAAGGGCATTCAACACGCCCAAAGGGGTCTCCATCATGGCCCAAACTGGCAGGTCAGGCACTAGATCCACAACCGCATCCACATCCGCGGCCGCATTGACTTTGGGCACCAAAACCGCGTCGGCCTCGCTACGGGCCAACGCTTTGGCATCGGCCAAACCCCATTGGGTATCCAACCCGTTGATCCGCACAATACGCTTGCGCGAACCATAGTCCGCCTGCGCCAACCACGGCATCAACAAATCACGCGCCGCGTCTTTTTCATCCGCAGCAACAGCATCCTCAAGGTCGAACAAAATCGCGTCCACAGCCAATGTCTTGGCCTTTTCCAAAGCGCGTTCTTTCGAGGCTGGGATATACAAAGCCGAACGATAAGGGCGGTGCGACATAACAAGTAGTTCCTTTGGTCATTTTGGTTGATGCGCAGCCTGCCAATGCCTCGCCGCAACATTGTTGCGCCCCAAGGGTCATTATTTTGCAAAAACTTCAAGACCAAATGTGCCGCAACGCAGCATTAATGCCCTAAAAAATGCAATTCCCTAAAATTTTCATCAATTCGCGCAGGCTTCGGGACGCTGCGTTAACCAGTCTTTGGTAGATCGCACGGCAGGATATCCCAAGGTCGGAAATACGGAGGATCGTTCGGCAGGGCCGCCAGCATATAAGAACGATAAGCATATCCGACACGTCATTTTGAGGCACGCGCCCCCACCGCCGCAATACCGGATTGGCCCGGTTAGGGGTCCCGCGCTTCGCGTGAAAGGACTATGTTATGAAACAACAACTGATCACCCTCTCGTTTGGTGTCGGCGCTATGATTTTGGCGGGTACCCACGCTTACGGGCAACAACGCAACTGCGCAGAACGTGACGCTGTGGTAGAACGTCTGGCATCAGGATACGGCGAAACACGCCAATCCATGGGCTTAGGGGCCAATAACGCCGTGGTCGAGGTGTTTGCCTCTGATGAAACCGGCACTTGGACGATTACCGTCACAAACCCCCAAGGTGTCACATGTCTGGTGGCTTCTGGTCAGCACTTTGAAGAGCTTGCAGAAGCACTGCCCGCCAAAGGCGACGACGCTTAACACAAGACCTCGGTTTTACGTCAGTGCATCCCAGATCAGTTTGGATCCGGTCAGGGTAAGCATCGTATAGGTCAATGCAAAAAACAGGCGCTCCGGCACGATCCGGTGGGCCCACACACCGATCCACGCTCCGATCAAGGCAAAGGGGGCAAGGTACAGATCCGCCAACAGGGTCTCATAGGTGAAAATCCCCAAAAACGCATAGGGCACAGATTTCAGCAGGTTAATCACCCAAAAAGTGATGACGCTGGTGGCTTGATAGGTGGTTTTATCAAGACCCTTGGCCAACAGATATACCGCAACTGGCGGTCCGCCTGCATGGCTGACAAAACTGGTAAACCCCGCGACAGACCCGGTGAAATATCCCGCCCCCGGGCCGAATGCCTTTTTGGGGTTCGGGATCAAGCCGCGCCCTTTGGCCACTTGGTAGATCACGAAAGCCAAAGACACGACACCAATAAGCAACCGCAAAACATCGTCGTTGGCGGCGCGGTATAACATCACACCAACCAAAACACCCGGCACCGCCCCCAGCGACAAACGCCATGCGTCTGCCTTGCTCCATTTCATCCAATAAGGCCGTAACGCCGCCACATCCACCAGCATCAACAGGGGCAACATAATCCCCAACGCCTGAGCCGGCTCTAAAAACAATGCCAGAATCGAAGCGCTCGCAAAGGCCGCCCCAGACCCAAAACCTGCCTTTGAAACACCTGCGAAAATCACTGCCGGAATCGTCCAAGCAAAAAACAAAAGGTCAAATTCCATCAAATATCCTTGGTTTTGCAGGGCTTTAGCGTAGGCGTGCCCAAGTTTTGCGCACGATGGCATAGTTTTCTGCGTTGCGGCAACCTTGCACGAGGCCACGCAACCGTCTAGGCAACGCCGCAACATACATCCAAACAAGGAACTTTGTTATGGCACGACCCAAAATAGCTCTGATCGGCGCAGGCCAAATCGGTGGGACACTGGCACATTTGGCCGCTCTGAAAGAGTTGGGCGACGTCGTTTTGTTCGATATCGCAGATGGCACACCACAGGGCAAAGCCCTCGACATCGCCGAGGCAGGCCCCTCCGAAGGCTTTGACGCCACTATGAAGGGCACCACCGATTACGCCGACATCGCCGGTGCTGACGTGTGCATCGTAACCGCTGGCGTGCCACGCAAACCGGGGATGAGCCGTGATGACCTGCTGGGCATCAACCTCAAAGTGATGAAATCCGTCGGCGAAGGCATCCGCGACAACGCGCCAGATGCCTTTGTGATCTGCATCACCAACCCGCTGGATGCCATGGTTTGGGCCTTGCGCGAATTTTCCGGTCTGCCTCACGCCAAAGTCTGTGGCATGGCAGGCGTTTTGGACAGTGCGCGCTACCGCCACTTCCTGTCGGTTGAATTCGGCGTATCCATGAAAGACGTCACTGCCTTCGTTCTGGGCGGTCACGGCGACACTATGGTGCCACTGCCCCGCTACTCCACTGTTGGCGGCATTCCTTTGCCAGATCTGGTGGATATGGGCTGGTCCACACAGGAAAAAATGGACGAAATCATTCAACGCACCCGTGATGGCGGCGCTGAAATTGTTGGCCTTTTGGGCAACGGTTCTGCCTTTTATGCTCCTGCGACGTCCGCGATTGAAATGGCCGAAAGCTATCTCAAGGACCAAAAGCGCGTGTTGCCGTGTGCAGCTTACGTTGACGGCGCTTATGGCCTCGACGGCTTCTATGTGGGCGTGCCCACTGTGATCGGCGCGGATGGTATCGAAAAAGTAGTCAACATCAAGCTCAACAAAGACGAGCAAGCCATGTTCGACAAATCTGTCGACGCGGTCAAAGGCTTGGTTGCTGCGTGCAAAGGCATCGACGACAGCTTGGCATAAGTCACTGGTTTTAAAAATTAAATCGGGGCGTTTTGTGCAATCACAGCGCCCCTTTTTTAAACCCGTATTGCGCCAGCATATCACCCTTGGTTGCCCACAACCACGCATCCAATCGCGCAGGGCTGATGTCAACTTTCAACTGCGGACACACCCTGTCCAAGGCGCCCTGAACATCCAATTCGAGATCATAAAGCGCATCAATCTGGCGCAATGCGGTGGCGCGGTCAGCCTCGATCACACATAATCTGCGGTAAAACGCCATGGCCTCTGCCCCCGTGGGTGCATGGGCCGCCAGCCAATCGATTTGCGCCTGACGGTGCCCCGAGGATTTCAACGGTTTGTCAGATCCCGCGTTGCGGATCATCCGCCGCACCCGCTTGAACGTCCACGCCAGCGGTGTGATGTCCTCAAAATGCAGCAAAGTCACCGCGCGTGCCACGCGTTTGGGCGGTGTCGGACGCGGACGCGGGCCCTTTGTTAGACGTGGCCTATGGATGCTCAGCCGCATTTTGGCCCCTACTGGGGCCGCTGATTTTCCAACGGAATGCCCGCTAAACCCTTCGTGATAGAACTGCGCCTCAGCCCCCAAAAGCTGGCTTTCCTGCGCATCCAATTTGCGCAAAAAAGGTCCTTCAAACAGGTGTTCCGGTTCGGGATTTGCGGCCAGGCGCACCCGTTCAACGTTGAAGACGCGTAAATAATGCCCTTTCGGCACCCGTGCCATTTCATCTAACCAATCGCCCATTGGATACAGGTATTCGTCCGCATCAATGTGAAACAGCCAATCTGCCGTGCTTTGGGCAAAAGCCAGGTTTGCGTTGGTCGATTGGCGATGAGTGTGCTGATAGGGCCGCTGCGCTTTGCCCGCACGCACCCAATGATCCCCATCACAGGCCACCACATAACACCGATCCATCTGCGCCAACACTGCGGCCACAGGATCATCGGAGCGGTCGAGGAAAATGAACACCTCATGGGCCCCCAAATCCAAATGATATGCGACAAAAGCCACCGTCAGCTCGGGTGCCTCATCGACTGTCGCAACCACAGACCATTTTGGTGCACTACTCATATAACTGCTCATTTTCCCTTAATTTTAGTCAGTATAGGAATTTCTGGTGCCACACCCCAGCATAATCTCGGGCCCGACTCACATCCGTTTTGCTTCACATTTATTAAATTCCATTAATTTGTGATCACACGTTGAAAAAGTGTGATCACAAAAGTGCAAAAACGCAGCATTCTGCCCGAAAATCCTTTTATTCGCGGCCAAATGGGTGCTTTAAAAACCTAACGTCGCCAAAAAGGACCTCTCAAATGAACATCCACGAATACCAAGCCAAAGCACTGCTGCGCAGCTACGGCGCGCCAGTTTCAGACGGTCGTGCCGTTTTGAAAGCCGAAGACGCCAAAGCAGCGGCAGGTGAAATGGACGGACCTTTGTGGGTCGTCAAGGCGCAGATCCACGCAGGTGGACGCGGCAAGGGCAGCTTCAAAGAAGCAGACGCAGGCGACAAAGGCGGTGTGCGCCTGACCAAATCCGTGGCCGAGGCCGCAGAGGAAGCCAAGAAAATGCTGGGCCGCACTTTGGTCACGCACCAGACAGGCCCCGCGGGCAAGCAGGTCAATCGCATCTACATCGAAGACGGCTCGGGCATCGAAACAGAGCTGTATTTGGCCCTATTGGTCGATCGCCAGACCAGCCGCGTGTCTTTTGTCTGCTCAACCGAGGGCGGGATGGACATCGAAGAAGTGGCCGCTGAAACCCCCGAAAAGATCCTGTCGTTCAGCGTCGATCCAGCCTCGGGCTACCAAGCCTTCCACGGCCGCCGTATCGCGTTCTCGCTGGGCCTTGCGGGGGCACAGATCAAACAATGCGTCGCCTTGATGGGTCTGCTCTACAAAGCTTTCATGGAAAAAGACATGGAGATGCTCGAGATCAACCCCCTGATCGTCACCGACAAAGGCGACCTGAAAGTCCTCGACGCGAAAGTCAGCTTTGATGGCAACGCCATCTACCGTCACCCCGACATCGCCGAGTTGCGCGACGAGACAGAAGAAGACCCCAAAGAACTCGCCGCCTCCAAATATGATCTGAACTACATCGCTTTGGACGGCGAAATTGGCTGCATGGTCAACGGCGCGGGTCTGGCCATGGCGACCATGGACATCATCAAACTCTATGGCGCTGAACCTGCCAACTTCCTCGACGTAGGCGGCGGTGCGACGAAGGAAAAAGTCACCGAGGCGTTCAAGATCATCACCTCTGATCCCAAGGTCAAAGGCATCCTTGTGAACATCTTTGGCGGCATCATGCGCTGCGATGTCATCGCCGAGGGCGTTGTGGCCGCGGTAAAAGAAGTCGGCCTGCAAGTGCCACTTGTTGTCCGTTTAGAAGGCACCAAAGTCCAAGAGGGCAAAGACATCATCAACAACTCCGACGTGGACGTAATCGCCGCCGACGACCTCAAAGACGGCGCGCAGAAAATCGTCGCTGCGGTAAAAGGATAAGAACAATGGCAGTCCTCGTAAACGAAAATACTAAAGTCATCTGTCAGGGTCTCACCGGCTCGCAGGGCACATTCCACACCGAGCAAGCCATTGCCTATGGCACCAAAATGGTTGGCGGTGTCACCCCGGGCAAAGGCGGTCAAAGCCACCTCGATCTGCCCGTGTTCAACTCGGTCCATGAAGCCAAGCACGTGACAGAGGCCAACGCCTCGGTCATCTATGTGCCGCCCCCCTTTGCCGCTGACAGTATCCTTGAGGCGATTGATGCCGAAATGGAGCTGATTATCTGCATCACCGAAGGCATCCCTGTGCTCGACATGATGCGTGTGCAGCGCGCGTTGGAAGGGTCTGCCTCGCGCCTCATCGGCCCCAACTGCCCCGGTGTGATCACTCCTGATGCGTGCAAAATCGGCATCATGCCCGGGTCCATCCACAAACGCGGCAGCGTTGGTGTTGTGTCCCGCTCAGGTACTTTGACCTATGAAGCGGTTAAGCAAACCTCCGACATCGGCCTCGGCCAATCCACAGCCGTGGGCATTGGCGGCGACCCGATCAAAGGCACAGAACACATCGACGTGCTGGAAATGTTCCTTGCTGATGAGGAAACCCAATCGATCATCATGATCGGTGAAATTGGCGGTTCAGCCGAAGAAGACGCCGCACAGTTCCTCGCTGATGAAAAAAAGAAAGGCCGTTGGAAACCAACGGCCGGTTTCATCGCAGGTCGCACAGCCCCTCCCGGCCGCCGTATGGGCCATGCCGGTGCGATTGTTGCAGGCGGCAAAGGTGGCGCGGAAGACAAGATCGAAGCGATGAAATCCGCTGGTATCGTAGTTGCAGACAGCCCAGCAACTTTGGGCGAAGCTGTCCTAGAAGCGATCGGTTAATAAGCAAATGCGTCCCGACTTTTCCCAAAGGGCAGCGCACGAAACTGGGTGGGCGCAAAGCGCCCTCCCAGCAAACCAGAGGTTTGTCGCTGCCAACATGGGAGGGTCGGGCGCAGCTTTGCCTGTTGGCAAAGCTATCGTTGTCTTTTTGGCGATGTCATCCGCCGCAATGGCCGAATTTCAAAAAATCGGCCGCGATCTGATTGAGCTACCTCAATCATTAAAAATTGTATTGCACGATCTTCATGAAAGCCCAAGCGTCGTCACGTTCAAGCGCTCAAATGTTACTGACACACAATTGAGCGATTTCGCATCCGATCTTTGCAAACATGACCATGCCGAAATCAAGATGGTAAATCCCTTTTTATTCAATCGTTTGCGCGGAAGAAGTCGCGCCCACATCTCTTGTTGGAGTAGCAAAAAATGACTGATCACCTAGCCAACGATCAATTCCACGCGTCGTCTTTCATGCAAGGGCACAATGCGGAATATCTCGAACAGCTTTATGCCCGGTACGCAAATGATCCCAATGCCGTTGATCAGGCGTGGCAGGACTTCTTTTCACAGCTGGGCGACGCAGATTTGGACGTCAAAGCCGAAGCCACTGGTCCTTCTTGGGCGCGCGCCGATTGGCCACCCCAACCCAATGATGATCTGACCCAAGCCCTTGATGGCCAATGGGCCGCTGAACCCGAACAGGCAGGTAAAAAGATCAAAGCGAAGGCCGCTGAAAAAGGCATTGATGTCAGCGATGACGCGGTCAAACGCGCTGTGCTGGACAGTATCCGTGCCCTGATGATCATCCGTGCCTACCGGATCCGGGGGCATTTGGCCGCTGATCTCGACCCATTGAACCTTAAGGATCCGGTTAATCATCCAGAACTTGATCCAAAATCCTACGGTTTCACCGAGGCTGACATGGATCGCCCGATCTTTATCGACAACGTATTGGGCCTACAAATGGCCTCGATGCGGGAAATTGTGGCGATTGTAAAACGCACCTATTGCGGCACCTTTGCACTGCAATACATGCACATCTCCAACCCCGAAGAAGCCAGCTGGCTAAAGGAACGCATCGAAGGCTTTGGCAAGGAAATCGCCTTTACCCGTGAGGGCCGCAAAGCCATCCTAAACAAGCTGGTCGAGGCAGAGGGTTTCGAGAAATTTCTGCATGTCAAATACATGGGCACCAAACGTTTTGGCCTTGATGGCGGCGAAAGCCTGATCCCTGCCATGGAACAGATCATCAAGCGCGGCGGTGCACTGGGTGTGCGCGATATCATCGTCGGCATGCCCCACCGGGGCCGCCTGTCTGTGCTGGCCAACGTCATGGGCAAACCATACCGCGCGATTTTCAACGAATTCCAAGGCGGAAGTTTCAAGCCCGAGGATGTCGACGGCTCTGGCGATGTGAAATACCACCTCGGGGCGTCCAGCGACCGTGAATTTGACGGCAATTCTGTACACCTCAGCCTGACGGCCAACCCCTCCCACCTCGAGGCCGTGAACCCCGTGGTTCTGGGCAAGGCCCGCGCCAAGCAAGACCAGTTGGGCGATGAAGATCGCACACAAGTTCTGCCCATTCTTCTGCACGGCGATGCGGCCTTTGCGGGTCAGGGCGTCGTGGCCGAGGGCTTTGGCCTGTCTGGCCTTAAAGGTCACAAAACCGGCGGCACCATGCATATCGTGGTCAACAACCAGATCGGTTTCACCACCGCCCCGCACTTTAGCCGTTCCAGCCCCTACCCCACCGACATCGCTCTGATGGTCGAGGCGCCGATTTTCCACGTGAACGGTGATGATCCCGAGGCGGTCGTTCATGCCGCCCGCGTGGCCACTGAATTCCGCCAGAAATTCCACAAGGACGTGGTGCTGGACATCATCTGCTACCGTCGCTTTGGCCATAACGAGGGCGATGAACCGATGTTCACCAACCCCGTCATGTACAAGAAAATCAAAACCCAAAAGACCACGCTGTCACTCTATACCGAACGACTGGTCAAAGACGGCTTGCTGCCAGAGGGCGAGATTGAGGATCTAAAGGCAGGCTTCCAGTCTTTCCTCAACGACGAATTTGAGGCTGGCAAAAGTTTTAAACCCAACAAGGCCGATTGGCTGGACGGGAAATGGTCCCATTTGGACAAAAAGGATGAGGATTATCAGCGCGGGGCCACCGCGATCAAACCCGAGACTTTTGATCAAGTGGCCGGCGCGCTGACCCGTGTGCCTGCGGATTACCCGCTGCACAAAACCGTCGCGCGGATGCTGGATACCAAGGAAAAGGCGCTGAGCGCTGGCGAAGGCATCGACTGGGCCACGGGCGAGGCTTTGGCCTTTGGCAGTCTGATGACTGAAGGCTACCCTGTGCGTTTGTCCGGTCAGGACAGCACACGCGGAACCTTCAGCCACCGTCATTCCGGCCTCGTGAACCAAAACACCGAAGAGCGCTACTATCCGCTTAACAATATTCGCGAGGGCCAAGCCCAATATGAAGTGATCGACAGTATGCTGTCGGAATATGCGGTCTTGGGCTTTGAATATGGCTACTCGCTGGCCGAACCCAACGCGCTGGTCTTGTGGGAGGCCCAGTTCGGCGATTTTGCCAACGGCGCACAGATTATGTTCGACCAGTTCATCAGTTCCGGTGAAAGCAAATGGTTGCGCATGTCCGGTCTGACCATGCTGCTGCCTCACGGGTTCGAGGGCCAAGGCCCCGAACACTCGTCAGCGCGGCTGGAACGGTTCTTGCAAATGTGCGGCCAAGACAACTGGATCGTGGCCAACTGCACAACGCCTGCCAACTACTTTCACATCTTGCGCCGACAGTTGCACCGTTCCTTCCGCAAACCGTTGGTGATGATGACGCCCAAGTCGCTCTTGCGCAACAAAATGGCCGTCAGCCGCAAAGAAGACTTCACCACAGGCTCCAGCTTCCACCGTGTGTTGTGGGATGATGCCCAACAGGGCAATTCGGACACCAAGCTGGTCAAGGACGACAAGATCAAGCGCGTCGTCATGTGCTCGGGCAAAGTCTACTACGACCTGCTCGAAGAACGCGACGCCCGTGGCATCGACGATATCTACCTGCTGCGGTTCGAGCAGTTCTATCCCTTCCCCGCCCAATCGGCCGTGAAGGAACTGGAACGCTTTAAAAACGCCGACATGGTCTGGTGTCAGGAAGAACCCAAAAACCAAGGCGCCTGGACCTTTATCGAACCAAACTTGGAATGGGTCCTGACCCGCATCAAAGCCAAAAACGACCGACCCAAATATGTTGGTCGCGCCACATCCGCCTCGCCTGCCACAGGTCTGGCCTCTGCCCACAAAGCCCAACAAGCAGCCCTCATCAATGACGCGCTGACACTCAAAGGATAATCCCATGACCGATGTAAAAGTCCCCACCTTAGGTGAAAGCGTAACCGAGGCGACCGTGGCCACTTGGTTCAAAAAGCCCGGCGATAGCGTGGCTGTCGATGAAATGCTCTGCGAGTTGGAAACAGACAAAGTCACCGTCGAGGTCCCCAGCCCCGTGGCCGGCACATTGTCCGAGATTGTGGCGAACGAAGGCGACACCGTGGGCGTTGACGCTCTGCTCGCCCAAATCAGTGAGGGGGGTGCTGCCGCTGCCGCCCCTGCCCCTGCTGCCAAAGCCGAAAAAACCGCCCCCGCCGCGGCCAGCAGTGACGCTGTTGACGTCATGGTCCCGACCTTGGGCGAAAGCGTGACAGAGGCGACAGTCTCGACATGGTTCAAAGCCGTAGGCGACACGGTCGCGCAGGACGAAATGCTCTGCGAGTTGGAAACCGACAAAGTCAGCGTCGAAGTCCCTGCACCCGCCGCAGGTGTTCTGTCTGAAATCCTCGCCCCGGAAGGCGAAACCGTGCAAGCCGATGCCAAGTTGGCTGTGATCGGTGGGGCCACAGCCTCTGCCGCTGCACCTGCCCCAGCCGCTGCGACCCCGGCTGCATCTGGCAGCAAGGATGTGGAAAACGCGCCCTCCGCCAACAAAATCCTCGCCGAAAAAGGCATCGATCCGGCCTCGGTCACCGGCACTGGCCGCGACGGGCGCGTCATGAAAGAGGACGCGATGAAAGCAACCGCCGCCCCCGCAGCACCGGCCCCTGCCGCTGCGGCACCGCGCGCGCCAGTCTCCGCCGATGACGCCAGCCGCGAAGAGCGCGTGAAAATGACCCGCCTGCGCCAGACCATCGCGCGCCGCCTCAAAGACAGCCAAAACACCGCCGCCATGCTGACCACCTATAACGAGGTCGACATGACCGAGGTGATGGCCCTGCGCAACGAATACAAAGACCTATTTTTGAAGAAACACGGCGTGAAACTTGGCTTTATGTCCTTCTTTACCAAGGCCTGCGTGCATGCCCTGAAAGAAGTGCCCGAAGTCAACGCAGAGATCGACGGCACCGATGTGGTCTACAAAAACTTCGTCCACATGGGCATCGCCGCAGGCACGCCCACGGGCCTTGTGGTCCCTGTGATCCGTGAGGCTGACGCCATGTCCTTTGCGGATATCGAAAAGGCGATTGCCGAAAAAGGCGCCCGCGCCCGTGATGGCAAACTCAGCATGGCCGAAATGCAAGGCGGCACCTTTACGATCTCCAACGGCGGCGTCTACGGCTCGCTTATGAGTTCCCCCATCCTGAACCCGCCGCAATCGGGGATCTTGGGCATGCACAAAATTCAGGACCGCCCCATGGCGATCAATGGTGAGGTCGTGATCCGCCCGATGATGTATCTGGCGCTGAGCTACGATCACCGCATCGTCGACGGCAAAGGCGCTGTGACCTTCCTCGTGCGCGTCAAAGAAGCGCTGGAAGACCCCCGCCGCCTGTTGATGGATCTGTAAATGAGCCACAAACAGCCAACCTACGATCAGGTCACCCGTGGCTTGTGGTTGCGTTGTGTCGCTTATTCCCTTGGTGTGGTTTTAGCGCTTCTCTACGTCGTGGGCGCGCTAAACCACTCAAGTAGTATTTCTGACTATTTCATCATGTCTTATGGCGCCATGCTCGTTTTTTTGAACCTAAGAGAAGAAAAATACCAACGATTGGGTCTGAAAATATGGCGTACGCACTGGCCCCATAGCGTTTTGTTCGCAACCACGACAGCATGTCTATTCCTGCTTCCAACAAAGCAATTGGTGGTATCAGGAATTTCGTTTTTCTGGGCAATTTTTTTGTCACTTGCAGCCCTTGCCGCATACAGAAACACAAAAACCGACACGGTTCACATCCGCATGAACGCAATTCGGTATATGGATTAGCAAACTATGACCCCCGAACTCCAAATCCTCACCTACGCTGCCCTCCTACAGGTCGTGCAATTCGGTCTCTACTCCATCGCGGCCAACCTGCAAGTCGGCCCCAAGGCCGCAATGTCCCCGCGCGACAAAAAGATCGACCTGACCGGCACCGCAGGCCGCCTCCAGCGGGCCATGAACAACCATTTCGAGGGGTTGATCCTCTTCACTATCGCCACCGTAGTCGTCACCCTATCGGACCAATCCACGCCCTTCACTGCCACCTGCGCCAGCATCTATCTGGTCGCGCGGTTGCTCTATGTTCCGGCCTATGTCCAAGGCCTCGCGCCGTGGCGCAGCGTCATCTGGATGTTCGGGTTCGGGGCCACTGTCGCAATGCTGATCGCAGCACTTATTTAACCATTGTATGGCCCCCTGCCATACGCCAGCCATACACCTGCCATACGCTGTATGGCACCCCAATTTGACCGACAAGGAGGTCCAAAATGGCCCAATATGATGTGATCGTGATCGGCTCCGGCCCCGGCGGCTATGTGGCCGCCATTCGTTGTGCCCAGCTGGGTCTCAAAACCGCCTGTGTCGAGGGGCGCGAGACCCTTGGCGGCACTTGCCTGAATGTGGGCTGCATCCCGTCCAAGGCCCTGCTTCATGCAAGCCATATGTTGCACGAGGCCGAACATAATTTCGCCGCCATGGGCCTCAAGGGCAAAAGCCCCTCTGTGGATTGGAACCAGATGAAGTCCTACAAACAGGACTCCATTGACGCAAACACCAAAGGCATCGAATTTCTGTTCAAAAAGAACAAGATAGACTGGCTCAAAGGCTGGGGAAGCATCCCTGCCGCTGGTAAGGTTAAGGTCGGCGACGACGTCCACGAGGCCAAGAATATCATCGTGGCCACAGGGTCAGAGGTGTCGACATTGCCCGGTATCGAGGTGGATCAAAAAGTCGTTGTGGACAGCACTGGTGCCCTTGATCTGCCCAAAGTGCCCAAGAAAATGGTGGTGATCGGCGCCGGTGTCATCGGCTTGGAACTGGGCAGCGTCTATGCGCGCCTCGGCTCCGAAGTGCACGTCATCGAATATCTGGATGCCATCACCCCCGGCATGGACGCCGAAGTGCAGCGCACCTTCCAAAAATTGCTGACGAAACAGGGACTTAGCTTTACCATGGGGGCCGCCGTTCAAAAGGTGGAAGCCACCAAAACCAAGGCCAAAGTCACCTACAAGCTCAACAAAGACGACAGTGAAGCCACCATCGACGCCGATGTCGTTTTGGTCGCCACTGGGCGCAAACCTTTCACCGATGGCTTGGGCCTTGAAGCGCTCGGCGTCGAAATGTCCCCACGGGGACAGATCAAAACCGACGGTCACTATGCCACAAATGTCAAAGGCATCTACGCCATTGGCGACGCTATCGATGGCCCGATGCTGGCTCACAAAGCCGAGGACGAAGGCATGGCCTGCGCCGAAGGGCTCGCCGGTCAAAAGCCGCACGTGAACTACGATGTGATCCCCGGCGTGATTTACACGCACCCCGAAGTGGGCAGCGTTGGGGCCACCGAAGAGCAACTCAAAGAGTCCGGTCGCGCCTACAAAGTCGGCAAGTTCAGCTTTATGGGCAACGGTCGCGCCAAGGCTAATTTCGCCGCTGATGGCTTCGTGAAAATCCTTGCTGATAAAGACACCGACCGTATCTTGGGCGCGCACATCATCGGCCCCATGGCAGGCGATTTGCTGCACGAGGTCTGCGTCGCTATGGAATTTGGCGCTGCCGCCGAAGATCTGGCCCGCACGTGCCACGCGCATCCAACCTACTCGGAAGCAGTGCGCGAAGCGGCCCTTGCTTGCGGCGACGGCCCAATTCACAGCTAAAGCCACTGGTGCAATATCACAGGTCCCCGTGGCGCATCACGCGCCATGGGCCACCTGTTCCCGGACCTGCGGATTGCGCAACAGGCGATCGGGTCTCGCCAGTGTGGGATAAGGCGCTGGCACCCGCTCCCGCAGGGGCCAGCTGATTTTAATCAGATGATTTATTCCGCCAACAATTTCAGCCCAGCTGTTACATCAGCACGCAGCGCCAGACGTAGGCTCGGCTCATCACCGGCCCGCAACGCAGCTAAAATCAAGCGGTGATTGCGCGGGGCCTCCGTGCGGTTCAATTTGCCATAAAGTGCCCGCATCGTTGGCCCCAGTTGCAGCCAAACGGTTTCTGCCATGGCCAACATAGCAGGCGCTTGGGCCCGCAAATACAAGGTACGATGAAATTCAAGGTTCAACCGAATATACCCCACTGCATCACGGTGCGCGATGGCTTGGGCCACATCATTGTTGATGCTTGTGAGCCGCTCGATCAGCGCCATATGGGCCCTTGGCAATGCCCGCGTCGCCAGTTCGGGCTCGATCAGCGCGCGCAACGCAGCAAGCTCTTCCAACCGTTCGCTGGACAGCTCCGGCGTGCTGACACGGCCAGAATTGGACAACGACAGCGCCCCCTCAGCCACCAACCGGCGCAGCGCCTCGCGGGCCGGGGTCATCGAGACATTGAATTCCTTGCCGATCCCACGCAGCGTCAGGGCCTGCCCCGGGGGCACCTCACCGTACATAATGCGCAATCGCAACGCACGGTATAACTGTTCATGAGTGGCCGATGTGGCCTCAGAGCGGGGTTGTAGCAACATGGCCTAGTTGTGATCACAAAATCCCAACGGGTCAATCAAAGACATATTGATGCAACAAATTGCCATTGGTGCGCAGCCACTTTCGCTGATCCGCACATGGTCCATAAAGCCGCTCGACCACATCCCAAAACGCCTGCGAGTGGTTCATCTCTTGGAGATGAGCGACCTCATGGGCCGCCACATAATCCAGGACATCTGGTGGGGCCATGATCAACCGCCAAGAATAGTTCAAATTGCCCGCGCTGGAACACGAGCCCCACCGCGAACGAGTATCGCGCAGCGTGATCCGCTTGACCGGTTTGCCCAACCGGGCAGCATAGACTTCTGTTGCTGCATGCAGACGCGGCCGCGCTCGGGCCTTGAGAAACGCTGCGATCTTGGCCGCATATCCGGCCTCTGGGCCCGGCACCAGCAACTGCGTGCCGATGATCTGCGCAGCCCGACTTTTCCCTTGGGAAATGACCAACGGCGTGCCTTCAAACAGAACCTCGGCGCCCACACGCAAATCGACACGGGGCGCTTGGATCACCAGCTGATGCCGCAGCCAAACTTCTTTTTCGCGCAGGAAAGATATGGCTTCGGATTTGGACCCACGCGTTGGTATCGTCAAAGACACCCGACCATCCAGCCGTGACACCCGCAGCGAAATCCGGCCTGCCCGCGCAGAGCGCCTCAGCACAACAGCAATCGGTGGCGATCCGTCCAGAATGATCTCTTCCATTTACCGCTTTTCCTACTTTGCCATGGCCTGCACAGTAATTTTCCCAAAACTCACACGCAAACCCCTTTGACACCCAGCGCCAGTTCTGGCATGCGAACAAGATTGCCGACGATTTAGACCAACTTTAGGGGAATCCTATGCCCAAAGAAGAATGGGGCGTAAAGCGCCTTTGCCCGACCACTGGAAAACGCTTTTACGATATGGGCCGTGACCCGATTGTCAGCCCCTATACCGGCGAAGTGGTGACCTTGGACACCAACAAAAACCGCACCATGGTTGCTGACAAAGCAGATCCAGCCTCGGCCAAGCCCGAAGACGATGAAGAAGATATCGTACTCGATGATGACGCAGATGTGCTCGACGACGACGACGCAGATGTGGATCTGGGTGATGACGTACTGGAAGACGATGACGACGACGATACAGTTCCTTTGGAAGAAATCGCCGATGTCGCCAGCCCAACCGACGACGACTAAAAAGGGCGCTCTGCGCACCTAACGTAAGAAAAAACGCAGTTGGGCATTTGCGATGCATTTTTCGGGTTGAACCCCGGGGCGCATTTGCCTAACTAGCACCCAAATGGGGCCTTAGCTCAGCTGGGAGAGCGCCTGCATGGCATGCAGGAGGTCAGCGGTTCGATCCCGCTAGGCTCCACCATTTTCCTTTTCCCAAATACGAGCGCCGACGCCTTTTTGAGGTCAGTTCAGATTGTGAACTTGGTTTGCGCGTTCGGGGCCAACCCCCCTTGAACCGTGCTGTCTTTACGGGTCAAGACGGCCTTGTTTTGTGCACCAAGGAAGACGGCCAAGCTGTAAGGGTCTACGAATGTTGACCAAACAGGAAAGCCGACCCATAGGCGTCAGATGGGCCCACGGGTCGACCTTGGTTTCAGAGCCTACCCGATGATCGCGTTCAGCGTTGCAGAGGGGCGCATCACGGCGGCGGTCTTTTCTGGATCAGTGCGATAATATCCGCCCAAATCAGCAGGGGCGCCTTGAACCGCAGCAAGCTCTGCCAGAATATCGCTTTCGCCCTCAGCCAGTGCTTTGGCCACTGGTGCAAAATAAGCGGCCAGTTCTGGATCGCTGTTTTGACCCGCCAGGGCTTCGGCCCAGTAACGGGCGAACCAATAGTGGCTGTTGCGGTTGTCGGGCTCGCCTACCTTGCGAGATGGCGAACGACTGTCGTCCAAAATGCCTTGTGTTGCGGCATCGACCGCTTGGCCCAGCACCCGTGCTTTTTCATTGTTCTTGGAGTCAGCTAGAAAAGTGAGGCTTTCGCCCAAGGCGCAGAATTCGCCGAGGCTGTCCCAACGCAAGTGATTTTCTTCGTTCAACTGTTGTACGTGTTTTGGGGCAGATCCGCCTGCACCCGTTTCAAACAGGCCACCACCGTTCATCAGTTTCACGATCGACAACATCTTGGCCGATGTGGCCAGTTCCAGGATCGGGAACAGGTCGGTCAGGTAGTCGCGCAAAACGTTGCCCGTGATCGCGATGGAGTTATTGCCCGCCGTGATGGTTTCAAAAGACGCACGCGTTGCAGCGCGTGGGGGCATGATGGTGAACTTGTCAGCGACGCCGCGCGCTTTCAGGATCGGCTCGACATAGGCGATCAGCTCTGCGTCGTGGGCACGGTCCGCATCCAGCCAAAAGATGGCTTCGCAGCCTTCGGCTTTTTGGCGATCAATCGCAAGGTTCACCCAGTCTTCAATCGGAGCTTTGCGCGTCGAGGCCGATCGCCAGATATCGCCAACCTCTACCTCGTGTTGATGCAGCACAGTGCCATCAGCAAGGATCATCTTCACAGTGCCCGCTTCTGGCACTTCAAACGTGGTGGGGTGTGAGCCGTATTCCTCGGCTTTTTGCGCCATCAATCCGATATTTTGAACGGTGCCCGCAGTTGCCGGGTTCAACTTACCGTTCTCTTTGAAGAAGTTGATCGTTTCGTCATAGATCGGTGCATAGGAATTATCCGGGATCACACAGTTTGCATCGGCTTCTTTTCCATCTGGTCCCCAACCTTTGCCGCCAGCACGGATCAGGGCGGGCATAGATGCGTCGATGATCACGTCAGAGGACACGTGCAAGTTGGTCAGGCCTTTGTCACTGTCGACCATATACATCGGTGGGCGCGCGGCCATGCAGGCGTCAATATCGGCCATGATCGCGGCATCATCTTTGACGCGGTCCAACAGATCACCCAAGCCAGAGTTTGGGTTAACACCAAGATCGGCAAGGGCTGCACCATGCGCGTCAAACACAGGTGCCAGAAAGGCTTTGACGGCGTGACCAAAGATGATTGGATCGGACACTTTCATCATTGTGGATTTCAGGTGGAGCGAAAACAGGGTGCCATCGGCTTTGGTTTTCTCGATCTCAGCCGCTAGAAAATCCTTCAAAGCAGCAACGCTCATAAAGGTGGCGTCAACAACTGTGCCCGCCGGATAGCTCAGGCCTTCCTTTAGGACGATTTCACCTGTTGCAGTTTCGAGAACGATTTTTGCAGTCGTCTCTTCTGCCAGTGTGGCTGATGCCTCATTCGAGAAGAAGTCGTTGCCAGACATGGACGACACCTGCGTCTTGCTGTCTGCGGACCAATCGCCCATACGGTGCGGATTATTTTGTGCAAAGTTCTTTACTGCCTTTGCCGCACGGCGATCAGAGTTCCCTTCTCGCAGTACGGGGTTCACAGCAGACCCCTTGATGCCGTCATACTTGGCCCGGATCGCCTCTTCGGCCTCAGTTGCTGGCGCCTCTGGATAGTCTGGCACAGCGTAGCCTTTGGACTGCAATTCTTTGATCGCGGCGACTAACTGTGGCACCGAAGCCGAGATATTTGGCAACTTGATGACGTTTGCCTCTGCGGTTTTCACCAAACGGCCAAGGTCTGCCAGATCATCTGGTTGGCGCTGATCTTCGCTTAGGTTCTCGGGAAACGTCGCAAGGATCCGTCCCGCAAGGCTGATGTCCTTGGTGCCAACTGTGACGCCAGCGGCGGCGGCGAACTTTTGAATAATTGGCAAGAACGACGCCGACGCGAGTTCCGGGGCTTCGTCTACTTTGGTATAGATAATATCTGACATGGGGGAATCCTTACGGCTAAAGTTGCCGTCTCAATACCCAATGAATTGACCGCCGTCGACTGCATACCGCTGCATACACTGTACAAAAACTCAGAAAATCAGCAAATTTTTCAAGGTTTCGCCACATAATCTGCGTCGCACCGCTCCAGACAGGCCCACCTACCATTTCTTTGAGGGAAGCGGATGCAGTTGTTGTCACGGGAAAAATTTCAACTTTGACACTTGGAAATGATCCGAATACGCGCACGGGACCGCGACATGGCCGAGTATGGCGTGCCCAACCCAATATCCATCTGACCGCTCAACGCTGCCTCAATAGCCACCTCTTCGTCCGAAAAAGCGGTCCATTCGTCATCAAGCCCGTTTTCCCACGATCCAGTGCCGCAAAGACTCCTGCCAGCTCGTCAGCCGGGATTTCCGCCAAAGCGAAGCGAATTTTCTCGGTACTTGTGGATCCGGCACCAAAGCCAATGGCGAGTGGAAGTGCGGCTGCACCCAAAGGGACCTTTTTCAGGAACTGTTTGGTATTTCTCCGCCCAGTTTTCTGTAAATTTTCAGATACGTGTTGGGGTCGGCTTCATGCTCTTTTCCAACGGTACCTTTTGTCTGCTCGAGCCTCCCCAATCGTCTGTTGGCGAGCGACCCCAAATGGGTTCGCATTGCAGCCTGCGCTGAAGACGGATCGCGCGCGCATGAGGGTCAAAAGCTTTGCGCAAAGTGGACCTGCAGATCCCCAACCGACCGATCAAATCACGTTCACACGGCAGCCTGTCCGCAGGCCGATAATTCCCCGTCTTAAGGGACGTCCGCAACGCGATAACTGTATCTTGGGCATCAACAGTTTTTTGTGGAAGAAGGGCAGCAGCAGTCATCAAACCGCAGACCAATTTAGGGATATTGCTTCCACGTTGCGCCACCAATTGCTTGAAATCACAAAATATTTGCGGATTTTGGGCCGTTTGACCCTGATTGATTTCAAAATTGGTCTCAGCTATTCAAGGGTAACGCCAGCCAAATCCCAGACAGAAAAATGACAGATTACGTAATCGACGCACCCCAGATTGTAGAGCTTCCAATTGTCGAGACCGACGATGCGTTTCCGGTCAGACGGATCTATTGCATCGGACGTAATTATGCAGCCCATGCGATTGAAATGGGTCATGACCCTGACCGCGAGCCTCCGTTTTTCTTTCAAAAAAATGCCAATAACTTGGATCCGTCGGGCGATTTCCCCTACCCTCCCCACAGTTCTGACGTGCATCATGAGGCGGAAATGTACGTCGCTTTGAAGTCAGGCGGCACGAACATCGCCGTAGAAGACGCATTAAACCATGTCTATGGCTACGGGCTGTCACTTGACATGACCCGTCGCGATTTGCAGGGCGAGATGAAAAAAATGGGGCGTCCGTGGGAAATCGGCAAAGCGTTCGAACGGTCGGCCCCATGTGGCCCGATCCATCCAGCGTCAGCTATCGGACATCCAAGTGATGGTCACTTGACCCTCACAGTGAATGGCCAGATGCGTCAGGAAGGGGATCTGAACCAAATGATATGGAAGGTTCCCGAAATGATCGCATACCTCAGCGAATACTTCGAACTTGCCGCGGGTGATGTCATCCAATCCGGGACACCCTCTGGCGTTGGCCCGGTGGAACGCGGTGACGTCATGGTGATGCGCGTTGAAGGTCTAGGTGAACTGACAGTCAAAGTTATTTAACAAGATCGAACAGGGCGACGAAAATCATACGCCACCTTCTATCGGATTTGATCAAAGGGCTTCCTAAGGACGCCTGGGCGACTACTGTTGTCCGTGAAAGTTCGCTTAAAGTTGACCGAACTTTAAGCCAACGGGGAAACAAAAGTTTAACCGTAGTCACCCTACATTGCCTCGAGAGGGAAAATGTAGGTTTGTGATATGAAAATTACGACGGCTGCCAATGAAATCGCAGACACGAGGTTGGCGATCGAAGCAATGGTTCACGCTCTGGAATTACGCTTGACGGAAAAACCCGTGATCCTGAAGGCAAGCTACACAGAACATCACGATCCAAACATCATTTTAGCAGGGTTGCAGGCGGCCTTTCCCGACACTCAAATTCTTGGCGGTTCTACTCATGAAGGGCTGTTCACCGAACAACGGACCTTCGGATTTGGGAAACCAGCTATAGGCGCTTTGACGATTTGTGACGACGATACCGATGTCGGTGTCGCCGTAGAAGCGCTACCGGAAAACGCCAGCAATGATGATATAACTGCGGCTCTTTCTATTGCACTAGAACGTGCAGAAATGCAGGCTGATCGACTTGGGGAACTTCCTGACCTGATCTAGACCTATATGACCCCAGGCCTAGAGGAAAGCAGCATTGCAGCACTTGTTGACGTTTTTGGCGAGGGCGCTCGGGCCGTCGGGATGACCGTGGCCGATAAATTATTCACAGGCAATTGGTCCATGTTTGACGGATCTGGCGTAGCCAAAAACGGCATTGGGATTGCACTGTTTTACGCGACCGATGCCGTGACCCACTACATCCAATCTGGCTTTATGCCCCAAGGGGAATCTGGGGTTGTAACAAAAGCCGAGGGCCGAAACTTGATCACAATCGATGACAAACCAGCCCGCGACGTTTTCTTAGATTGGCTTGGTCGGGACCCCATTATTGAAACGGGACAAGTAAGTTACGAACTGATGGGGTTGGCTTCGTTTGCCCATCGCGTTGGTGAAACGCGCATGGCCAACGGTGCTGTGATCGAAAACTACTATCTTGTTGCACCAGTGATGGCCGATGCGGGAACGCTGACCATGGTTGCGAACCCAATTGAAGGGGACACAATTTACATGATGACAGGCGAGAAGGACAGCATGCACAATCGCCTTGGAAAGGTGACACAGCAAACCCTTGATAAATCGTTGGAAAAGGGTGCACCAGCGGGCGGCATAATGGTGATGTGTGCCGGATATACGATGGCACTGAAACGCGATTCACTAAAGTCGATGGAGTCTTTGATCAAGACATTCGACGGCGTCCCAGTGTTGGGGACATTGGGATATGGAGAGCAAGGCACATACACGAACGGTAAGTGCATTCACGGGAATTGGATGGTCTCCTCGACCGTCTTCAATGCCTAATCGCACACCATGACGATTAACGATCAAGAAGCACTTCGCGCAGCACTGGTTGAGCTGGAACAGCTTAACGATGTAGCGGAAAAATCGCGTGCAAACGCTGAGATGCTCTTGAGCGGTTTAGAATTGCTGTCGAATGTTGAATCTGGCTCAGATGCTCTGTCCGTCGTTCTCAAGGTGCTCAGTTCTTCAGTTGATGATGCAACACTTTGTGTTCTGACGCAGGATGAGGGCGGTGCCGTGCGGTGTTTGGCCTCAACCAACCCTACATTGCTATCCGTTTCTGGTCATGCCGGAAAGGCGCTGAAACGGGCTTTTTCTGGCCGTTCTATCGTTCTCTCAGATTCGGTTATATCTGCTTGGTGGTCTGACTTGGACCCTGTATTCGGCAACTACGGATCTGCCCTTCTTCATCCCATGGCACCCCTTGATCGAGCGGCCGTCTTGGTTTGCTTACAACCTGAAAAAGGCGCTTTCTCGAAAGCGCACGGTCAACGGCTTCAGTTCTTTGTGCCCTTAGCGATTCAAGGCCTGCGTCAATCTGAACAAATGGCAGAGGTTGAAGCCGCGCGCCAATCTGCAGAACGCTACGCTAAAACTGACTTTTTGACAGGGCTCGCGAACCGCCTTGCCCTTGAAGAGCAGGCGCTAGAGTACGCGTCTGCGGCTGCCGGCGGTGCAAGCAAGCTGTGGACCGCAGTGATCGATCTTAACGCGTTCAAGCCCATCAACGACAACTTCGGCCATGATGCGGGAGACGCAGTATTGGTTGCAATTGGCAAACGTTTGGAAGGTTTGAAAGCGCATAATTTTGTCGCCGCGCGCTTGGGCGGTGA
Organism: Algirhabdus cladophorae; assembly: GCF_044772865.1. Lineage (GTDB taxonomy): Bacteria > Pseudomonadota > Alphaproteobacteria > Rhodobacterales > Rhodobacteraceae > Algirhabdus > Algirhabdus cladophorae. The sequence continues at coordinate 640,136 of NZ_CP173029.1, read as the reverse complement.
CGAGTTTGGCATTCTGCTAACAAATGTACAAACTCGAGACGATTTAGTGAGTGCTGGACGCCATATCGTCAGCTGTTTCGACGATCCGGTCGCGTATTCCGGAAACGAATTTCGGGTTGGCGCCAGCATTGGCTTGGCACCCTTCGGCATAGGTGCGGCTGGCCTAGAGGATGCCATGGTGGCAGCAGATCGGGCGATGTATTCTATGAAATCACGTCGCGTAACAGGCTATGCGATTTATCAGGCAGCAGATGACGACAAACATGCTGAGACTTACAGCTCAGAAAGTCTGCGGGCCGCATTAGAAAACGGGCAATTTGAGCCGCACTATCAACCCAAGATAGATCTCAGAACTCAAGAGATTATTGGATTTGAAGCTCTTGCACGCTGGATTCACCCCACGGCTGGCATTCTACGTCCAGGGGATTTCCTAAAGCCTACTGAAAACAGCGGGCTCTCCAATCTCTTCACGCGCGTGATCTTGCAGAATGTCTTTCAGCAAATTCAGGATTGGCGGGCAACTGGTGTGCCGACCCTTCCAATCGCCCTCAACTTATCCGAAGTGTATCTTGCGTCTGAAGACGGTGCGATCGAACTGATTGGGATGATGGAAGACTACGGCATTGGCCCCGGTGATGTTGTTTTTGAGATTACCGAAGACGTGCTTATTGCGCGGTCTTCTGACTTTATCGTCAAATCGATCCAGCGCTTGAAAGACTGGGGTGGGTTGATATCCCTAGATGATTTCGGGACTGGCTACGGCTGTCTTCGCAACCTGCTAGAGATGCCAGTCGATGAAATAAAGATCGATAGGGCCTTCGTTTCTCGCATTGGCCAAGACCGCAAAAGCGAAGTCATTTTGGACGCAATCCTAGAAATGTCCTTAGGATTGGGGGTGAACGTTGTGGCGGAGGGCGTAGAAACTGCGACCCAGTCAGACCAAAGGCCGGTTTTATTGAAACCCGTGTCTCACTCGTTCTTCATGCATTGCAAGCGCAATAGGGCCACCGCGACCACAAGTGCGCCCTATCTTACGCGGCAGACTGCCTATAGTCTCCCAGCGCGGATTATCACATCAGGGCAGGATTTCGACCCGGACATTGGAAAAATCCAAGCCGTTATCTGGGCTGTTGATCTCATTGGATGTGCCAAAGGTCACGCTGTTGACGTGGAACGATAGCATTCCAAAATTGTTCACCTGACTGTCCAGATCCATGTGGGTGAACGTGGTCAGCACTGCACCGTCTTGGCTGAGGGTTCCGGTGATTTTCACCCCTTCCGCCTGCTTTTGCACGGACACTTCACCCGTATAGACCTCACCTGCGGCGAACTGATAGGGCTCGCCACCCCCAGCAAGGTGTTTGTAGGCTTTGGTGGTGCCCATCAGCCGGCCAATTCGGCCCGGTTTTTGCTTCCGGATGTCGATATTGGCAAGGCTGGGATCATCCAAATTGACATCAAAATCAATCATATAGCCCGGCAAGTTATTATAGAGCTTGTTGGGTTGTTTCGAAGATGCCCCCAAATCAGCCTCAAGTCCCTCGCGATCCAATTTATCGTGCAAACCGATCCGAAAGGCAGAATCGCGATCCCGCCCCAGCGTCTCAGGTGTGGTAAAGGTAAACTGCGCCTTTAGGCTCTGCCCCTGCGAAAGGGTCTGTGGCGCAAAGGTCGTGCGAATACCACGTCCGGAACTGCCAGACACAAGACCCAAAGCCCCCGGTGCAATCTCAATCGCGCTGCTGGTCGTGGTGGCCCACCAATTGGCGTCCATCGGATCACCACCAGCGCTGCGATCGCCGTCGGCAAAACTATCATCAAACAGTACCCCCGCCACAGCAGGGTTGGGTACTGTTACCTCGTCAGGCACATCTAATTCTTTTGCGGCCTGTTCGCGGATCTCATCTGTGACCGGATCATGGCTGTGGTCCAGCGCATAAAAGATCACTTTGTCAAAGTCGGTTTCGGGCTGTGGACTGGTATTATTGCCCGTATAGGCCCCTGCTTTGAAGAACATAAATTCGTTTTCAACACTGAAACCGCTGTCACGCATATCAAAGGGCTCGGCCTCGACGACACTGCCATCGTCGCGAATGATCTGAAGGTGCAACATCGGAATGATCGCATCGCCCTCAGGCTTGCCTTTCACCTCGATCACATAGCTAAACACCTCGTCCAAGGCGATGCCATCCTCAGGGTTTTTCGCTTTGTTTGCGCGGCTTCCGATAACCTCGACCCAAGTTTCCTTGCCCACTTCTGGGTCATGAGCAAAATAGATCGAGCCAAATTTGTTGTGCGGGAGCTTGCGATAATACAACCGGATTGGTTCGTCATTTTTGGCATGGATCTGGCCAATAACAACCCGCCCGACTTGGTAATTTTTCCCCTGCCGCGTGACTTGGTTGACCGATAATGTCGCCTTGAGCACGCCGTTCACACCGCCCGCCTCGGCCTGTGCCACAGCAGGGGCAGATGAGAAGACCCAGTTGTTTTTATTGGGATAGCCGCCATCAGCACGGGTTTGAATCGTATAATCCCCACGGCGCAACATGCCGCGCAGTTCGGTCCGGGTATAGCTGGTGTTTTTCGATGTCTTTGCCCCTGCAGGCGTCACTCGAAATACCATGCCACCAGTCGCGGGGTCCGTGTAGAAGTACCGCGGATCGGTCCAACCCGCCGCCAGTTCGTTTTCATAAACACTGTCGGATTTGCCGTCGCCATTGTCATCTGCAGGGGTCGTGACGTACCAACCGCTAAGGTCAAAGTTCTCGCCCGGCGATTTCTTGGGATCCAGCCCGAACATGCCTTGCCCCTGACGTTCCGTCAGAATGGGGGCTGCAGGTTTTTCAACGGCCACACCACAGCCAAGGGCGGCCACTTCGACAATGCTGTTCCAATCGTTGCTTTCATTGCCATCGCTGATGATCCGCACGAATTGGGCTTTTTTGTTTGAAAAATCATAGGTTTCAAACTCAAGCGAGGTGCCTTCAGACTGCCGTGGCTGCACAATGGTTTGGTAGAACTTTCCATTGGGGGAGGCCGCAATTGAAAACGTCGATTTGCGGCTATCGCCCTTGTACCACGCGATCTGCAGGGCTTTCACAGTCTGTTCTGCGCCCAGATCCAACAGCAATGTCTTGGGCCCACCTTCGGATTCGTTGGACCAGCGCGAGTCCGGGTCAAAATCGCCATCAATGGTGTTTTCTGGCCCGTGGGTTTCTTCATACATTCCATCATCCGTGGCCGACACGATGGTCAAAGGGCCGCGCCCCTCGCATCCAGTTGCGGCATGGGCCGTGGATCCAGCGATCACACCCAAACAAATCAAAGCTACGGAAAATTTAGACATCAGGCGCCCTCCCAGACCACACTAGATGACTAGTATGCCAGATTGATCGCAGCGCGTCATCAGGTTTTCAAGGTTTGTCAGCTACGGGCGAAGCCTAGTCCAAAAGTTCGGCCATATGTTGCACGGCCAACCGGTAGCCCGACGCCCCAAATCCCGCAATCACGCCGGTGGCCCGCTTGCTGACAAAGGAATGATGCCGGAATTCCTCGCGTTGGTGCACATTGGTGATGTGGACCTCCAAAACAGGCCCGTCAAACGTGTAAAGCGCATCCAAAATCGCCACAGATGTATGGGTAAAAGCCGCGGGATTGATCACAATGCCTTGGGATTTTTCCCGTGCCGCATGAATCCAATCAATGATCTGACCTTCATAATTGGATTGGAGAAACTCGATCTGATGCCCTTGCGACTGGGCCTGCGCAAAACAAGCCGCCTCAATATCAGCGAGGGTCGTGGCCCCGTATTTTTCAGGTTCCCGTTGCCCCAACAGGTTGAGGTTCGGTCCGTTCAGGATGGTGATAAGTGCGCTCATGCTGGCCTGCTGGTTCTGAATATATCCCGCGCAGGCCTAGCCCAATCTCTGCCCCTGCCACAATGGCCTCGGGTCAGTTCTTGGGCTGCTGTTGTAGCCAAGCGGCACTTGCTAGCTGCGCATTTTGGCACCAGAGGGGTCATAAACGGGCGCACCTTCGACCGATGCATCATAAAAATCCCCAAGGATTTCCACCTGCACCTGTGTGCCCGCCACCGCGTGTTCTGCAGACACATAGGCCATCGCCATGGACTGACCGACGCTGTGCGCATAGCCACCCGAGGTCACATATCCAATGGCCGCACCATCCTTCATCACGGCTTCATCGAGGGTGACATCAATCTCAGTCTCGATGGTGAGAGTAACCAGTTTGCGCACAGGGCCATTGTCCCTCGCCGCCTGTGTGGCGGCTTTGCCGGTAAAGTCCTTGTTCCAATTGATGAACCCGTCCATGCCACTTTCAACCGCATCAAAATCCGGCCGGAATTCCAGCCCCCATGCGCCCCAACCTTTTTCCAGCCGCAGCGACATGAGCGCGCGATTGCCGTACCAGCGATAGCCCAAATCCACACCTGCCTCTTCGATCGCCTCGGACAAGCGCAACAGGTATTGCGGACGGCAGTAGATCTCGAAACCCAACTCACCCGAAAAGCTGATCCGGTTCAGAACCACTGGCACGCCACCCACATGGGTCTGGCGCGTGTCGCGGAATTTCATGCCTTCAGCACTGACGTCATCGCGGGTAATACGTTGCAGCAATGCACGAGATTTTGGGCCTGAAACGGCGATACCGTGCCACTGCGCCGTTTGATTTTCGTGGGTCACATCCGCAGGCAGACTGCCTGCCCAAAACCGGCTGTGGGCATCTTGCATCGCACCGGATCCAAACAGCATAAAGTGATCCTCAGCCAGACAGGCCACGGTTAGATCCCCGTAAAGCTTACCTTTTTCGGTGAGCATCGGCGACAGGCTGATGCGCCCGGGCTTGGGTACAAAACCTGCCATGACGTGATCCAGCCACGCCCGCGCGCCTACCCCTTTGATCACATGCTTGGCGAAATTGGCCACTTCGATGCCCGCCACGCCTTCGCGCACCGCTTTGCATTCGGCGGCTACGTAATCATGGCTGCGGTTGCGTTCAAAACTGGGATCTTCCCAAGCATCCTGCGGCCCATCCGCAAACCATAACGCATGTTCCAAACCAAAGGCCTGCCCCATTTGCGCACCCTTGGCGGTCAGCCGGTCATAAAGGGCCGTGGTCTGTTGACGCCGCCCCTTTGGGAGCGTCTCGTTGGGGAAGGTCATCACAAAGCGACGTTCGTAATTCTCGGTCGATTTCACCGTGCCCCAATCAGGTGTGGCCCAATCACCAAAACGCGCCACATCCATGGCCCAGACATCAATCGACGGCTCGCCATCCATCATCCATTCCGCCATGGTCAGGCCAACGCCGCCGCCCTGACAAAACCCCGCCATGACCCCCACAGCGCACCAATAATTGGTCATCCCCGGCACCGGTCCGATCATCGGATTGCCATCCGGTCCAAAGGTGAACGGCCCATTGATGGCCTGACGGATGCCCACATCGGCCAGCACCGGGACGCGCTCGAACGCAAACTCCAGACGATCCGCAATCTGATCCAGATTGGGCGGCAACAGCTCGTGACCAAAGTCCCAAGGCGTGCCGCCGACCTTCCACGGCGTACCCTTTTGTTCATAAGTCCCCAACAGCAACCCATTGCGTTCCTGACGGAAATAAATATTCGCCTCATAATCGATCCCGCAGGGCAAACGGGTCGGGCTGTTGACGATTTCAGGAATATCTTCGGTCAAAAGGTAATGATGTTCCATCGGCTGCACCGGGATGTTGACGCCTTGCATATGGCCCACTTCACGGGCCCAAAGCCCCCCGCAATTGACGATCATCTCGGCGTTGATCGTGCCTTTGGGGGTTGCCACATCCCAACTGCCGTCGGATTTTTGCGTTGTAGTCGTCACTGGCGTGTAGGTGAAATACTGGCCCCCATGCACGCGCGCGGCCTTGGCAAACGCATAGGTCGCACCGGATGGGTCCAAATCCCCGTCTTGATCATCCCAAAGGGCCGCCAGATAGTGTTTGGGATCAATCAACGGGTGCCGTTCTGCCACTTCTGCGGGGCTGATAAACTCTTGATGCAGCCCCATATACCGTGCCTTGGACCGCTCGCGTTTGAGGTAATCATACCATGTCTTGTTCGAGGCCAGGTAAAAGCCACCGGTCATATGCAGACCCACGGAATGGCCTGAGGTTTCTTCGATTTCTTTATACAGATCAATCGTATAGCCCTGCAAACGGCTGATATTGGGGTCCGAACTAATGGTGTGAATTTGGCCCGCCGCATGCCAGCTAGATCCGCTGGTCAACTCATCACGTTCCAGCAACACCACGTCTTTCCAACCAAATTTGGCCAGATGGAACAGGATCGAACAGCCCACAACGCCGCCCCCAATGATCACCACTTTGGCGTGGCTTGGCAGGGCTTTGGCACGGCCTGTGCCTTCTTTGGTAAATTCAGGCATGGATCCCTCCCATGGGCTGCAGAATATTTCCCCAGATTAACCACGGCCCCACTTACCGAAAGGATCAAAAACGACAAAAAATATCGCAAAATCCAGCTGGCCCCGTGTGACCACCATACAATCCTGCACAGAAATTGTGTTGCAATGGCAGATTGATCTGATCCGTGAGGGCAGTATCTTTGATCCATGCTTCAAGACCCACGCGAAAAGGACCCCAGATATGAGTTGGAACCCCTCCCAAAGCCTTGACGGACACGGGGCAGCCCCTGAAACACTTATCGTGCCGCGCGCCCACGACATTGGCGGATTTGAGGTGCGTCGCGCCCTGCCCTCCCCCCAGCGGCAAATGGTTGGGCCGTTTATCTTTTTCGATCAAATGGGGCCTGCGGAATTCATCACAGACGGCGGCATTGATGTGCGCCCGCATCCTCATATCGGCTTAGGCACCGTGACCTACCTGTACCAAGGCGAGTTTGAACACCGCGACAGTCTTGGCACCCACCAAATGATCTACCCCGGCGAAGTCAACTGGATGGTGGCAGGCCGCGGCGTGACCCATTCCGAACGCACCAGTGCAGATACCCGCAAAACCCGCCACAGCCTCTTTGGAGTTCAAACATGGATCGCCCTACCCGAAGATCGCGAAGATATGGCGCCGGATTTTGAGCATCACAAAGAGGCCGCACTGCCGGTTTTGCAGGACAAAGGCATCACCGCACGGCTCATCCTTGGCGACAGCTATGGCGAGACCAGCCCGGTTACCATGCAGTCCGAGACATTCTATCTGGATGTAATCCTTGAAGCAGGCGCTGCCTTCCCCCTCACTGATACCCACGAGGATCGGGGCATCCACATCACCCAAGGCAGTCTGGATGTGGCCGGTCAAACCTATGAGGCGGGCCAAATGATGGTATTTCGCCCCGGCGATCAAATTTCGGTCAAGGCCGGTCCGCAAGGGGCGCGTTTTATGGCCCTTGGCGGGGCGACCCTAAATGAAAAGCGATATATTTGGTGGAATTTCGTGTCGTCCTCCAAGGACAAAATTGAGGCCGCCAAAGAGGCTTGGAAAACCGGCGATTGGGCCAATGGGCCATTCTCGTTACCGCCCGGCGATGATGCAGAACACATCGAGATCAGCCCAGAACTGGACCGCACCCGACCCCGCGGGTGATTGACAAACCCCGCACTTCGCCGTTTTTGGGGCGTAACAAAACGGGGGCCAAGTGATGGACACACCAAGGATTGCAGTGATAGGCGCGGGGCTGATTGGACGTAAACATGTGGACGTGGTCCGGCAGTTTGCCCAGTTACATGCCATCATTGATCCGGCCCCTGCCACCAAAGATCTGGCGGCACAACACGGCGCGCTTTGGTTTGAAACGCTTGAGGCATATCTGGCGCAGCACAGCCCAGACGGGGCTATCGTCGCGTCACCCAATACCCTGCATTTGCCCCAGGGGCGCGCCTGTCTTGAGGCGGGCATACCCGTTTTGATCGAAAAGCCTCTTGCCGAAAGTGCCCCCAATGCACAGGCCTTGACCACGTTGTCAGAACGCCTTGGCATCGCGGTTTTGGTCGGTCATCACCGCCGTCATTCGCCCTTGGTCAAAAAGGCCAAGTCGTTGATTGATAAGGGTACTTTGGGACGCATCGCCACAGTCACCGCGCAGTTTTGGCTGTATAAGCCCCAAGATTATTACGATGCCACGTGGCGGACAAAAGAAGGCGGCGGCCCGATCTTTATCAATTTGATCCATGACATCGACCTGCTGCGCCACTTTTGCGGCGACATAACCGCAGTCCAAGCCATGGAAAACAATGCTGTTCGCGGATTTGAGGTCGAAGACACTGCCGCCCTGCTGCTGCGGTTCAAAAATGGTGCACTTGGCACGGTTTCGATCTCGGACACGGTTGCAGCCCCGTGGAGTTGGGAATTGACCGCAGGCGAAAACCCCGCCTATCCCAAGACCAGCCAAGCAGCCTATAGGATCGGCGGCACCGATGGATCGTTGTCCGTGCCCGATCTACAGCTTTGGCAACATCCTGACGTCAAAAGCTGGTGGGCCCCGATCGAAAACACCGCGCACCCTGCGGATCCCTTGGATCCCGTCGTGGAACAGTTCAAACATTTTATGGACGTGATTGCAGGGCGGGCTCAGCCTTTGGTCCCCGCGAGCGAAGGTGCAAAGAACCTTGCAGTGTTAGACGCAATAAAACAGGCCGCCCGCCACGGCGGCACGCAACAGGTCTAGCCCAAACCGCCGATATCGCGGATCAGATCGCAGATCGCATCAACCCCTTGCCGCGCGCGCAGATTGGCAAAGACAAAAGGCCGCTCGCCCCGCATTTTAAGCGCATCACGCTGCATCACATCCAAGTTCGCCCCCACATATGGGGCCAAATCGGTCTTGTTGATGATCAAAATATCGGACCGCGTGATCGCAGGCCCACCTTTGCGTGGGATCTCTTCGCCAGCGGCCACATCGATCACATAAATGGTCAGATCCGCCAGTTCAGGGCTGAAAGTTGCGGATAGATTGTCCCCGCCACTCTCGATCAAGATCAGTTCCAGATCATCGTGGCGGGTGTTCATCTCGGCCACAGCTGCCAAATTGATCGAGGCATCTTCACGGATGGCCGTATGCGGACAGCCCCCTGTCTCGACCCCCATCACACGGGTCTGAGGCAAGACCTGCAGCCGCATCAGCGCCTCGGCATCCTCTTGGGTATAGATGTCATTGGTGATCACACCCATAGAATGTTTATCGCGCAGCGCCTCGCAAAGGGCGGCCGTCAAAGTCGTCTTACCCGCCCCCACAGGCCCCCCGATGCCCACCCGCAACGGGCCGTTTAATCCTGTCATGTCTGAAAAATCCTAGCGTATTGGGTTTCATGCCGCATCGACGCGATATCGGCCAAAAAAGTCGTGCTGCTGAGCAGGGTGAGATCCCCGTTTTGACTGTCCTGCGCAATCGCCTCACAAGTGGGGCCCAGCGTTTTGATCAAGGCCTGCGCATCTGTTTGACCAATCGGGGCCAACCGCTGTCCTGCTGCAGCAAGATTGCCCACAAACGCCTGCAAATACAGGCTGATGGTTGGGACCAAAGGCAAATCATTGCGCTGCGCGGCCCATCCCACGGCCACTGGAAAACACAGATCCAACGGCATCATGGCCCAAATCCGGTCCGTTATTTTGCAAAAGGCAGCACCTTGCAACTGGCTTTCCTTCAGCCGTTCTGCGCAAGGTGCAAAGGCGCAGGCCTGCGCGTTGATATCTGCTAACTCAACAGCCGTTGGTGCATGATAAGCCGCCGCTGCAAACAGGGCATCCGACCGCCCGGTGCCATGTTCTAGCACGGTCAAAAGCCAGCGTTGCAAGTCCGGTGCATCCTTGACCTGCCCGTCTTCTACAGCCTTTTCCAACCCGTGGGAAAAGTTAAACGCTCCCACGGGATAAGCTGGCGAAAACCATTGGGCCAGCGTCAAAAGCTGCGCGTTAGTGAGCATGGGAATGCGTGCGCCCATGGCCATAGGCCCCGCCTTCTGGTGTGAAAGGTGCCGTGATCGGGCGGGTTGTGGCGGCAAGCTTGCCCAGCATGTCCTCGATCACATGATCACGCTGGATCAACAGCCTCTCCGCCTCGATCTGACAGGGCATGTGCCGATTGCCGATGTGCCACGCAAGCCGCACCAAATCGCCGGTGATTTCCAGCAATTCCTCTGGGGCGGCCTCAACCCTAACCTCGGTCGCAGCGTCTGTGATCAAGACACCACCATGGTTCAGCGACGTCGTCTGCGGCAAGTCCACCAACAGTTTTGCACCCGATGCCAGTTCAATGACCTTACGCCGCAAAAACCGTTGATCATAGGTCAGGGACACCCGGTCAGCAGCTTCTTTGTGGCCATGGTCGTGATAGGATTGCGCGACCTGCATCAGAACAAGAAATACCGCTGCGCCATGGGCAATTCGCTGGCTGGTTCACAGGTCAGTAACTCGCCGTCCGCACGCACTTCGTAGGTCTCGGGGTTCACTTCGACCTGAGGCAATGCGTCGTTCAACTTGAGGTCTTTCTTGCCGATGCCACGGGTGTTTTGCACAGCGATGGTCTGTTTAGCGAGACCCAAAGAAGCACCAATCCCCTCGGCCTCGGCCGCCTCGGACACAAAGCACACAGCCGAGTTTTCGACCGAGCGCCCATAGGCCCCGAACATAGGTCGCGAATACACAGGTTGCGGTGTCGGAATGGACGCATTGGGATCACCCATTTGCGCCACAGCAATGGTGCCCCCCAGCAAGACCATTTCAGGCTTCACCCCAAAGAACGCAGGGTTCCACAGGACCAGATCCGCCCGTTTGCCTTCCTCAATGCTACCGATATGGCTGGAAATTCCGTGGGCAATGGCAGGATTGATGGTGTATTTCGCAATGTAGCGCCGAACACGGAAATTGTCGTTCTCGCCGGTTTCATCAGACAGACGCCCGCGCTGTTTCTTCATCTTATCTGCGGTTTGCCACGTGCGGATCAAGACCTCGCCCACACGGCCCATGGCCTGACTGTCGGAGGCAATGATCGAAAACGCGCCCATGTCGTGCAGGATGTCTTCGGCAGCAATCGTCTCGCGACGGATACGGCTTTCGGCAAAGGCCACGTCCTCGGGGATGGATTTGTCCAGATGGTGACAGACCATCAACATGTCCAGATGTTCCTCCAACGTGTTGACCGTAAAGGGCCGCGTCGGGTTGGTGGAACTGGGCAAAACATTCGCATCACCACAGATTTTGATGATGTCCGGCGCGTGGCCACCGCCAGCCCCTTCGGTGTGGAAGGCGTGGATTGTGCGTCCCTTCATGGCGGCAACAGTGTTCTCGACAAAGCCGCTTTCGTTCAGCGTGTCTGTGTGGATCATCACTTGGACATCCATGGCGTCGGCCACAGTCAAACAGCAATCAATCGCACCGGGGGTCGTGCCCCAATCCTCGTGCAATTTCAGCGCGCAGGCGCCGCCTTTGACCTGCTCCTCAAGGGCCGCAGGCAGGGACGCATTGCCCTTGCCTGCAAAGGCCAAATTCATTGGAAACGCATCTGCCGATTGCAGCATCCGCCCGATATGCCATGGCCCCGGCGTACAGGTCGTGGCCAGCGTTCCATGGGCTGGCCCCGTGCCACCGCCCAGCATCGTGGTCAGGCCGGAATGCAGCGCATCTTCAATCTGTTGAGGGCAAATAAAGTGGATGTGGCTGTCAAAACCACCAGCGGTCAGGATCCGCCCCTCACCCGCTATGGCCTCGGTTCCGGGCCCGATAATGATATCGACACCGGGTTGTGTATCTGGGTTACCCGCTTTGCCGATCTTATGAATGCGCCCGTTTTTCAGACCCACATCAGCCTTATAAATCCCAGTGTAATCCACAATCAGCGCGTTGGTGATGACCGTATCAACGGCGCCATCTGCCCGCGTGGTCTGGGCCTGCCCCATGCCGTCGCGGATAACCTTGCCACCGCCAAACTTGACCTCCTCACCATAGGCCAAGGCATTGGCTGGCCCTGCGGCCTCGGCTGTCAGATCGCGCTCGACCTCGATAATCAAATCCGTATCTGCAAGTCGCAGTTTATCGCCCACCGTAGGGCCGAACATCGCCGCATAATCGGCGCGAGAAATTGTGCTTGGCATCGTTACAGATCCCCCATCACTTGCTGGTTAAATCCATAGATTTTGCGGTCCCCGGCGATGGGGATCAGGCTGACCTCACGGCGTTGGCCGGGCTCAAACCGCACAGCAGTGCCAGCGGCAATATCCAGACGCTGGCCACGGGCGGCATCGCGGTCGAAATCCAAAGCCGAATTGCTTTCGGCGAAATGATAATGCGAGCCGACTTGCACAGGACGGTCACCCGTATTGGCCACCATCAGCACAGTCACTTCACGGCCAGGGTTCAGATCAAGTTCGCCCTCTGCGGGGAAGAGTTCTCCGGGGATCATCGTGGCCTCCTAGCGAATCGGGTTGTGGACAGTGACCAGTTTGGTCCCGTCGGGAAAGGTGGCTTCGACCTGCACTTCGTGGATCATTTCGGGCACGCCTTCCATGCATTGATCGCGGGTGATCACAGCGGCGCCTGCCTGCATCATATCAGCCACGGACCGACCATCGCGCGCGCCTTCGACCACGGCATCGGTGATCAATGCGATGGCTTCGGGGTGGTTCAGCTTAACCCCACGCGACAGGCGCCTGCGGGCCACTTCAGCGGCCATCGAGACCAATAATTTGTCTTTTTCACGGGGTGTTAGGTTCATGTCATATCATCCAAGGTCGAGGAACAGGCGCGCCGCTCAGGCGCTTTAAAAGCGGAACAAGTGTCCCGCGCAGCACAAAACTATCGTGAGCCAACGCACGGATCACCAACAGATCAGGACCCAGCAGGCTGACACCTGCCTGCGGGCCAAGGCTGTCGCGGATCGGCTGTAGATGGGTCTGGGCATCCGGTGCTGTATAAACCACTGTAGCCAGCGCACCGGCCCCTGCCGCCACCGCCGGATCGGCCAAATGCGACGCCACATCGCCAGACAAATGCAGCGCGTCCAAAAACACAGGCACACCTGCGCGGCGCACAGTGATCCGGTCGCGCAATACCGCAGAGTTCAGAACTTCGCCCATAGCCATTCGGCCAAAAACCAGTGTTTCACAGATCAACGCCGTAGCAGTCGTATCCAAATCCACGCTTAGCGTGCGATCTAGGGCGCAGTTATCGAACAATATTGTTTCCTGCGGCATCCAGTGCAAAGCCGCATGAGACCCCGCACTGAGGGTGTTTGTCACTTGCCCCACTTCACCTGCTTGGGCACGATAGGCCCGTTCGGCTGCTTGCGTGGTCAGGATCAATTGCGTGTTCGCCCCTGCATGGGCAGTTAGCTGATACCGGTCGCCACCTGTCACACCCCCAGCCGTATTGATCACCACGGCCTCCAGAGCGCTGCCGTTGCGGCGCGGGAACAACAATTTATAAGACCCACGCTGATGCATATCATCCAAAACAGACATCTCAGCGCGTGCTTTGGACGAAACGCTAAGGGAGCCTTGCGCGCGCGGCTGTTGCGGCACAGGACGGGCCGCAGATGGGTCAAGTTGGATCGGAACAGTCATCCGCCAGAGTTCACCAGAGGATCACAGGGCATGCAAGCCACCAGAAACCTTTGCAAACGCTGGACCCAAAGTTTCTGGCGCGCCGCGCAGTCTATTGCCCAATAAATAAGCAAAACAAATACGCTGTGCGGCAAAATCTACGCCACGCGCAGACCCTCACGCCATGTGCCTTTGATCGACGGCAACTGGTCAATCAGACGAAAACGCACCAAATCCGCCCGCTTGCCCAGCGCAATCTCGCCGCGTTCCGTCAGTTGAACCGCCTGTGCCGGTGCTGCTGTCACGCGGTGCAATCCCTGCGCCAAGTCGCCATAGTCCAGACCAAATTGCACCGCTGCCATCAATAGTGAGGCAGGCACGTAATCAGAACTGAGAATATCCAAGACACCCTGCTGTGCCAAATCCGAGGCCGCGACATTACCCGAGTGACTGCCCCCGCGCAGCAGGTTGGGCGCGCCCATCATCACTGCGATACCAGCGGCCTTGCAGGCTATCGCTGCCTCAATCGATGTGGGGAATTCCGCGATCTTGGCTTTGTGTTTTGCCGCATTTTGCACGTCCGCAAGTGTGGTGTCATCGTGACTTGCAATCACTGCGCCAAATCGCTGCCCAATGGCTGCGGCCTGTGCTTCATGTACCGCCCCGTAAGTATCGCGCAGATGGTACAAATGGGCAAAGTGATCCCGCAATTCCTGATCCGACATCCCATATTTGCCCTGCACATAAGCAGACATTTTGGCCAGATCACGGAACTGACGCTGGCCCGGCGTGTGGTCCATAATGCTCACAATGCCAATGCGATCGGCCGGTGTGAACTCCTCCAATTCCTCGATCACGGTTTCTGAACACACCTCTGCGCGCAGATGCAGGAAATGACTGACCCGCATTTGGCCAGAAGTTTGCAACTTCAGGATTTCATCAGCCACTGGACGGGCATATTTGGCGTATCGCGCCTTCGCACTTGAGGTGATTGAGCCCACACGTAGAGCATCAAAAACTGTGGTAATCCCCACTGACGCTAACTCGGCATCATGGGCCATTACTGCGGCTTGCAAGGGCCATTTGACACCGGGTCGCGGCTGCATGTGCCGTTCTAAATTGTCCGTGTGCAGCTCGACCAATCCGGCACAAATATAATCGCCGTCACAATCAATCGCATCGCGGGCTTGCACCGGGCCCTGATCGATTTCAGCGATCACACCGTCGCTCACGCGTACCGTCCCATTGATCACCTCGTCGGCTAAAATCACCTTGGCATTTGTCAGCGTGACCGAAGCAAGGGCCGCATTGCGCTGTGGGTTGTCTTTCATCGGGGCCCTCTTTTTTGCAACGCTCAGGTGTGAACCTGTCCCACTCTGGCGCGGTCACAATTTTTTGTCTAACCAAGGACATCAGGTGAGCCGCAGAAATCAAGTGCGAAGAGGCGATAAAATGGATTTTGAGCGGTACGCCGTCTATTACACCCCCGCACCGGATCACCCGATCACCCATTTCGCCGCTGCTTGGTTGGGATGGGACGTGCATCAGGGTCGCAGCCAGCCCCATCCCGACATCGCGGATCTGCCACAGACTGTGGATCAAATCACCCAGACACCGCGCAAATACGGCTTTCATGGCACCCTCAAAGCCCCGTTCTATCTGGCTAAGGGCAAGACGCTAACCCAATTGCAAAACGCCGTAGACCAATTCGCAAGCAGCCATACCGCCTTTGAAATGGGGCACTTGCGCCTTGGCACTCTGGGGCATTTCGTGGCTCTGGTGTTAGCCGCACCCAACCCACATTTTACAGGCTTTGCGGCTGCATGCGTGCAAGATCTGGACGGGTTCCGAGCCCCAATGACCCAATTTGATCTGAACCGGCGGCGCGCGGCAGGTCTGACCCCGCAACAAGACGCGTACCTCACCCAATGGGGCTATCCATATATTTTAGAGTGCTTCAAATTTCATCTGACCCTGACAGGATCCTTGCCTCCTGATCATGTCAAGGCCGTGGCCGCAGCGCTCGAAACACCTATGACGCCCCTGTTAGCGCAGCCCTTTTGGATGCGCCATTTGACACTTTGTGGTCAATCCAGAGACGGGCGATTCCACGTCATCGAACGGTTCCCCTTGGCCCCGGCCACCGACTAAACCCGCAGAAAACACGTGCCAAACATGCGCAAATAATAAAATGATTGACGTCTATCATTTCTTGAGGCAACACTCCCCCAAACCGCATATCTTGCGGGTCAAAGGGGGAAAACACGATGAAAAGCCCGACGTTGCAGGACGTCGCGCAGTTGGCAGGGGTCAGCTATGCGACCGCCGATCGTGTTTTGAACCAACGCGGCAAAGTGGCCGCAAAATCCGCCACCAAAGTGCAAAACGCCATGGCGCAACTGGGCTATGTGCGCAATGTGGCCGCCGCCAATCTGTCGCGCAGTCGCACCCAGAAAATTGCCTTTCTGATTCCACGGCGGACCCACGCCTTTTTTGCCCGGATGCATGCCCATCTGGACAAAACCATAGATCACCTAAAACACGCACAAGTCACAATAGACGTGATCGAAGTCGACGCCTTTCGGCCCGATGCATTGCGCACTATCCTTAGCAATGTGATCGACAAAGCCTATGATGGCCTTGCGATTGTTGGCCTTCAGGACGCGGGCCTGATCGCCCCTCTTGAGCAAATCCGCGCCACAGGGACCAAAATTGTCTCGCTGGTTTCGGACCTGCCAAACGGCTGTCGCGACCAGTATATTGGCATTAATAATGACAAGGCCGGGCGTTCTGCGGCGCGGTTAATGGGCATGGCCCACGCAGGCCTAAAAGGCCAAGTGGTTGTGGCCGCCGGATCCTTGGACGCATTGGACCACGCAGACCGGCTGCAAGGGTTTCGCGCTGTGTTAAGCCGCGACTTTCCCAACATCACACTCACCACCCTGATCGAGACACAAGACGATCCTGCGACCTTGCATGGAAAACTCAAGACAGCCACCGCATCGGCTGGTCCAATCACCGGAATCTACAACGTCGGTGCCGGGAATGAAGGGTTAGTTGACTGGCTGGCTGATTTTGACCGCCCTCGCCCGTTTTGCTGCATCCTGCATGAACTGGTCGACCCTGCCCGTCAGGCCCTCGCTCGCGGTCTGGTGGATGTGATCATCGACCAACGGCCCGAGATCGAACTGACCCGCGCCTTGGCCTATCTGCGCGCCAGCATCGACGATCTGCCGCCGCCCCCTGCCCCAGACCTTATTCCCGCGATCTATCTGCGCGACAACCTACCCGATCCATCTTTTGACCCATAAGGCACCACGACTATGACCAGTTTTTTCCAAGATATCGAACCGCTCCACTATGATCCAAATTCCACGGGGCTGGCCTATCGCCATTACAATCCCGACGAAATGTTCATGGGCAAACGGATGGAGGATCATCTGCGCTTTGCTGTGGCCTACTGGCATTCTTTTGCCTGGCCAGGCGGGGACCCTTTTGGTGGTCAAACCTTTGATCGCCCTTGGTTTGGCGACACGATGGATAAGGCACGGCTAAAGGCCGATGTGGCGTTTGAGATGTTTGATTTATTGGGGGTACCTTACTTTTGCTGGCATGACGCCGACATTCGCCCCGAGGGTGACAGCTTTGCCGAAAGCCGTCGTAATTTCGAGGACATCATCGACTACCTCACGGGCAAAATGGAAAGCAGCAAAACCAAGCTGTTGTGGGGCACCGCGAATATGTTCAGCCACCGTCGGTTTATGTCTGGCGCAGCGACAAACCCTGATCCAGATGTGTTTGCCTGGTCAGCCGCCACGGTCAAGCTGTGCATGGATGCCACTCATAAAATGGGCGGTCAGAACTACGTGCTTTGGGGCGGGCGCGAGGGCTATGAAACCCTCCTGAACACTGATCTTAAACGCGAACGTCAGCAGGCGGGCCGGTTCCTGCAAATGGCCGTGGAATACAAGCACAAGATTGGCTTTGAAGGCGCTATTTTGGTGGAACCCAAGCCGCAAGAGCCGTCAAAGCACCAGTATGATTATGACGTGGCAACAGTGTACGGCTTCCTCAAAGAGTTCGGTCTGGAAGGCGAAGTGCAAATGAACATCGAACAGGGCCACGCGATCCTTGCAGGCCATTCGTTCGAACATGAGCTTGCTCTGGCGGCCTCCCTCGGGATCTTTGGCTCTATCGATATGAACCGCAATGACTATCAATCTGGCTGGGACACTGATCAATTCCCGAACAATGTGCCCGAGGTTGCGCTGGCCTATTACGAAGTGCTCAAGGCCGGTGGGTTTACCAAAGGCGGCACCAACTTTGACGCCAAACTGCGCCGTCAGTCGCTGGATCCAGTGGATCTGATCGCCGGTCACGCAGGGGCGATGGATGTCTGTGCACGGGGCTTCAAGGCCGCTGCCGCCATGCTGGAGGACGGCACCCTAGAGGCCATGCGCGCCGAGCGTTACGCAGGCTGGGACACGCCTGCCGCCGCGGCAATGCTGGACGGGGACCTGGCCAGTGCAGCCGCCCGTGTAGACGCAGAAGCCATCGATCCACAGCCACGTTCAGGCCGTCAGGAGATCCTTGAGAATATCGTCAACCGCTTTGTCTAAGGGGCATGATGCCCGACGCGGTCTTACCAAAACAACCATGGGCGGTCGCCGCGCCCATGGTCTCCACCCTGCCCCGGCGCGCATTTGAAAAGTCCCGTTGTTTCGATCAGATCCCCATGGCAAGCTGATGCGAAATCTTTGCAAGGGACGCGCCAATATGGCTTCTTTGAAAATATCCTCTGCCGAAATGGTCGCCAAGGCCCGCGCCCGGATTACCGAAATTGAAACCTCCGATCTGATTGCGATGCTGGACGATCCCAAACTGGTGGTTGTCGATATTCGCGACATCCGCGAACGCCAACGAAGCGGATTTATCCCCGGCAGTTTTCACGCACCACGTGGCATGATCGAATTCTGGGTGGATCCGGACAGCCCTTATTTCAAAGAAATCTTTGATCAAACTGACAAAACCTACGTTTTTCACTGTGCCTCGGGCTGGCGATCTGCCCTAACCACAGCCACGCTGCAAGACATGGGATTTGCCGCCGCCCACCTCAAAGAGGGCTTTTCCACTTGGGAAAAACAAGGCGGGCCGGTCGCGCGCATGGATCCATAGCCCGCCACATCGCTCTTGACAAAACTCGGGGGCGGCTTCCAAGCTTCGCCCACAGCTTTTCGCTTTTTAGATCCCCATAAGGAGCCGCCCGATGTCAGCCCTGCCCCAATTGCAAATGGACAAAACACCCTCGGTTGAGGCCTTCTTTGACGCGCAATCAAACACCATCAGCTATGTGGTCAAAGACCCTGACAGCCGCGCCTGCGCAGTGATCGACGCTGTAATGGAATTTGACTACGCCGCAGGGCGTTTGAGTTACGACAGCGCCGATGCAATCATCAGCTACATCAAGGCGCATGATCTGAAACTGGAATGGATCATCGAAAGCCATGTGCACGCCGATCACCTGTCCGGCGCGCCCTATATTCAACAGGAACTGGGCGGCAAAATCGGCATCGGCGAACATATCCTGACAGTGCAGGAAACCTTCGGTAAAATCTTTAATGAGGGCACTGAATTTGCCCGCGACGGGTCGCAATTTGACCGGTTGTTCGTAGATAACGATACCTATCAGGTCGGATCCATGACCTGTACTGCTCTGCACACCCCGGGTCATACGCCTGCCTGCATGGTGCATATCATGGGCGACGCGGCCTTTGCGGGGGATACTTTGTTTATGCCTGATGGCGGTTCGGCACGGGCGGATTTTCCCGGCGGCGACGCTGGGCAGCTTTACGATAGCATCACTCGCGTTTTGGCCCTGCCATCCGAAATGCGGTTATTCGTCTGTCATGACTACGGCCCCGGCGGGCGTGCCATCGCGTGGGAAACCACTGTCGGCGATCAACGCCGCGCCAACATCCATGTGGGCGGCAATGCCTCGCGTGCGGCCTTTGTCAAAATGCGCGAAACACGCGATGCGCAGCTGGCCATGCCCAAGCTGATCATCCCGTCGCTACAGGTCAACATTCGCGCTGGTGAAATCCCAACTGACACCCAAGGCGACATGGCCCTTAAGGTGCCAGTAAATAAGCTCTAATCGCTACGCTTGCGCTGTGCGTCCCGCACAAGGGCGGCCATACGGTAAAACCCGTGGGCCATTTTGGTGTAGGGTGTGAGCAGGAAAAAGCTCAGTACAGCGCCAAGGTGCAGTGCCAACAGGCTGGGCATCGCAGCCGTGCTACCCAGCGCATAGAGTATCACGCCACTAAAGGCTACGAACCCCAGCAGGGCGATAAACCCGACCTCGCCGCCCCAAGCTGAAGCAGCGCCAAGTTCAGGATCCGCCCGCCGTTTTAGATCCAGCATCCACAGTGCGCCCAAGGTCAGGATCACCCCGCCGGGCACACCCAAAAGTTTGGGCAGGGACCAAAACCCATAGGGCGCCGGCATGTCAAAAACATAGTGCAGCACAGTGCCCGAACTGGTGCTCGCAAAGCACAACAAAAATCCATAAAGCACCATCTGATGCGCCATGCGTCTGGCTTGGCTGAACCGATCCTCATCCTCGAAATTACAGCCATCGCCGTGCCCGCCTGCAAGGTTGCGCATGCTCGCCGCTGCGCCAAACGCGGCACGCAGATCGCCCAGCGTGACCCGCCTACCATCTGTCGACACCCAATAGCGGCGCAAACTGTAGCCGATGCTGACCAAAGGCAGCAAAAAAGCCGGGGCAAATATCGCTACCATCATGTTGTGCGACATGACCGCATAAAACCCTTCGCCCCCTTGCTGACCCGCCCAGCGCGCCACTGCAAACAACAGGGCAAACCCGATGAGCGTGGCCAAAGCGATCAAACCACCGCTTTTTTGGAAGTTCCGAGCGATGACTTGAGGGTATGCGAACGCCTCCCAGCTGTCTTGGCGCACCTCTGCCAAGGCCTGCGGCAGGTTCAAGTCAAATTCGTGGGGGGCTGTGTACTGACAGGCGTAGTAGCAGCCCCGACAATTGTGACACAGGTTCGCCAGTTGCGTGATATCCCCGTCCGAAAAAGCACGGTTCGCATGCAGCGACGGAAACACCGAACAATAGCCTTCGCAGTAGCGGCAGGCGTTACATATTTCCGCTTGGCGACGGGCCTCGGCGATCAGATCAGTTTGCATATTTTGCGGCCTCCGCACCCGCGATACGGCCAAAGACCGTGCCGATTGTCATCCCAAATCCTGCCAGATAGCCCTGCCCCAAAATAGAGCCTGCCATCGTCTCGCCTGCGGCCCAAAGGTTGCTTACAGGGCGGTTTCCGATGCTGCATTGGGCGTTTGCGTCGACCTTGAGCCCCAAATACGTGAACGTCACGCCCGTGCGCAGGGAATAGCCGTAAAACGGCGCTTGCGTGATTGGTCTGGCCCAGTTGGTTTTGGGCGGCGCAAGGCCTGTGGTGCCGACCCCATCCAATTCCGTGGGGTGGAACCCGCTGGTATCGCCACAACTGTCGTTGAAGGTGGCCACGGTCTGTTCCAGCTTTTGCACAGGCAGCCCCATCTTTTCAGCCAATTCCGCCAATGTGTCGGCTTTGATCGGCGGGAACACCGAGGGCATGAACAGATCCAGGGATTTCGCGTCAATGATCACATATCCCACTTGGTCGGGTTGTGCTGCCACCAAACGTCCCCAGATCGCATAGCGCTTGGGCCAGACATCCTCGCCCTCATCGTAAAACCGCTCGGCGTTTTTGTTGACCACGATGGAGAACGGCACACAATCCAACCGCGTCACGATCCCGCCATCGAACTTGGGCGCGCGCCCATCAATGGCCACTGCATGGCATTGGGTCGGATCGCCCACTTGTTCGATGCCCTGATCCAGCAAATCGGCCAAAACCACGCCGCGATTATAGGGCGTGCCGCGAATAAGAAAGTTCTTCGCCGCAGGCCCCCATGCGCGGGTCAACCAGTCCGTATCCGCTTGAAAGCCACCAGAGGCCACGATCACAGCCTTTGGCGCAATCTGATGCGTCTCGCCTTGGTAGCTGTATTCCAGACTGGCCACCACATCGTCTTGCACATCCAAATGGGTCACCGAAGCCTCGTAAAGCACGTCCACCCCCAGCTTTTCCGCCGTTCGATAATACGCATTCACAAGGCTTTTGCCGCCCCCACGAAAAAACGCATTGGTGCGGGCCAGCGAGAGGGTGCCAGACAACGATGGCTGAAACCGAACGCCGTGCTCTTCCATCCACGGCAGGCATTCCTCAGAGGCTTGGATCACCATACGCGCAAGGCCCTGATCGGTCTTCCCGTCCGTTACCTTCAGTAGATCCGCCAAATATTCGTCTTCGCTATAGCTTTCGATCAATGGGCCCAGCGGGCCACTGTGCATACAACGAAAGTTGCGCGTGTGACGTGAGTTGCCCCCGCGATAGGGCTTGGGGGCTGCCTCGAGGATCACAACCTTTGCGCCAGCCTCGGCTGCGGTGATCGCAGCACAAAGCGCCGCGTTTCCGCCACCGATTACCGCAATATCATAGGGGGTCTGCATCTTGAGGCTCCTTTGTGGGCAAGCCTAAATGGATCCCATTATTTTGACAAATGCTGATAAATGACGGATTAATGCGATATGATCATAAATTATGACTTCAACGATCTCGAAGCCTTTTTGGCTGTCAAGAAAACCGGTTCGTTCCAAAGGGCCGCCGATCAACTGAACCTGTCGCAATCTGCCGTGACCCGGCGCATCCAAAAGCTGGAAACAGCCCTCGACACAATGCTTTTTGAACGCAGCACGCGGTCAGTGCGCCCCACACTGGCGGCCAAACGATTGCAAGCCCGCGCCGAAGCCTTGCTGGAGGCCGCACAGGAAACCACATCAGCCCTGCGCGACGAAACCGCCGCCTTTGCCTTTCAAAAAACCGCCATTGTCACGCTCGCGATCCTGCCCAGCGTTGCAGCCATGATCCTGCCAACAGCCCTACAACTCTTTCGCAAAACCGCACCCAATGCCCGCCTGCGCGTCATCGACCGCCCGGCAAATGACGTGGCCGAAGCCGTAGCCCAAGGTGACGCAGATTTCGGCGTTGGATCGATCCCGATGCTGGAACCTGCCACAACATTCGAGCCACTCTTTGAGGATCATATCGCACTGGCCCTGCCCCACGATCACCCGCTGACCCATAAGGATCATCTGGCATGGGACGACTTGGTCGGCGAGCCGGTGATCGTGCCCTCCCAAGGCACCGGCAACCGCCTACTCATCGACGAGGCACTGGCCCGCCTACACACCCCTGTGCTTTGGACCTATGAGGTCGGGCGTTCGACCACGGCCCTCGATCTGGTCGCAGATGGGGTCGGCGTGGCCTTGGTGCCGCGATCCTCCGTGCGGCCCATTTTGGACAGCGCACTGGCCCTGCGTGCCATTGGCGCGCCGAAAATCAGTCGTCCCATTGGCCTGATCAGCGGGTTGGGTCAGGTCGATCACCCCGCAGTAGCAGCCTTGAAAACCGCGCTGGCTCAGGCTGTGTCCGCCGCAACCTCTGGAGTATCGTAAAGCTCTGCCGACCGCACCCAACGCGACACATTGGCAAAGTCAAAGTAGATCGCCAAAACCGCTGGAAAGACAAAAATCACCAGTAACATCGACGCCAGCACACCAAAGGCCACAGACACCACCACGGGGACGATAGTGACCACCGAAGGCGAGGTCTCGAACACCACTGGCAACAGGCCGATAAACGTCGTCATTGAGGATAACACCACGGGCCTGAACCGCCGCCTGACCGCTTCAACAGCGGCCTTGACGTGATCCCCATCCTTTGCGTTAGCCTCAAAGAACGAGACAAACAAAATGGCGTTGTTGACCACCACCCCCGCAAGCGAGGCAAAGCCGATAAACGACGGCATCGACATATCCATCCCCATAACCAAATGCCCCAAGATCGATCCGATCAAGGCAAAGGGGATCGACAGCATGATAAAGACTGGCAGGGTGTAGCTGCGAAACTGGAACGCCAAAACAATGTAGATCACCACCAACCCAATAGAGAGGGCCGAAAAAATGGAGGCTTGCGTTTCGGTTTGCTCTTCGGTCGAGCCGCCAATACTGAGGCTGACACTGGGAAATTCCGCTGTGATGTCCGGCCCGATTTCATCTACAGCAATCGCAGAAATGCCCGCAGGGGTCTGCATGGTGCGGTTGATGTTGCCCACCACGCGTGCCCTTGCGAGGCCTTTCTCGCGGGTAATTTGGGACAGGGTTTTCGAAGTCTGCAAATCAGCAACCACCGAAAGGGCCACACTGGTGCCACCGGCCAAAGTGATCGGAAAGGCGCGCAAATCCGCGACCGTTTGGGCCACTTTCGGTTGTTCTACCACCACTTCATAGCTGGTGGCCCCGTCGATAAAGCTGTCGGTTTCCGTGCCCGTAAACGCTGTGCGCAATTGATTGGCCAACCCACTGGGCGTCAACCCCAAAGACCTCCCATAGGCAGTTAGCGACAGTTGTATTTCCGTCTGACCTGCAGTGAAATCCGTGTAGGCCGTGGTCACATCTGGGCGCACAGACAGGCGGGACAACAAGGCAGCACTGGCCGCCTCCAGCTCTCCCAAATCCCGCGAAAACAGGGAAATATCCAAATCCGAGCCACCGGGGCCCGCTTGCGCCGAGGTGAAATTCAATTGCGAGACATCCGGGATCGGACCCGAGGCTGCTTTCCATGCGGACAGCAATTGCGAAGTGGTCACATTGCGCTCATCCGCAGTCAGAATATCGACCACAATCGTGGCCGTATGTTCGCCATTGGAACTGGCATCTGCGTTTTGCCCGTATTGCACCAACACCCGCTCGACCAAGGCCTCTGCGCCGTTGGTCCCCGGGGTGAAATCCGCATCTACCGTGCGCAGCCCTGCCAGCAAACTGTCTACAGCCGCTTGCGTGCGGTCCACTTGGCTGCCAGCAACCAAAGCGATCCGCGCCTCGATTGTATCTGCCTCGCTTTCAGGGAACCCAACCACCCGCACAATCCCTGCAGGGATCAGGGCAATTGTCAGGATAAGCAGGCCCAAAACAGACCCCAGCGTCAGATACCGCCATTCCGTAAGGCGCTCGACCAAGGGCACCACAATCTTGTTGGCCAAAGCTTGGGTCAATCGCGGCACCAAACGCAGGTTGGACGGCTTGGCACCGTTAGGCACGTGGGCCATGTGGTGGGGCAGGATCAAAAACGCCTCAACCAATGAGGCGGCCAGCGTAATCAGCAATACAATCGGTACTACCTGCAAAATCGCGCCAATCTCACCAGACAAGAACATCAACGGCCCAAACACGCCCGCCGTGGTCAAAAACGACGACAACACGCCAGACATGACTTCCTTTGTGCCGCGCACTGCGGCCTCTTTGGCGGGCAGCGTGTCACGCCAACTGGCGATATTTTCGGCAATCACAATACTGTCGTCCATGATCAATCCGATGGAAATCAGCAACGCCAAGAGCGACATCATATTGATCGTAACGCCAATCGCACTCATCACAAACAAGGCCAGCAAGAACGAAAACGGCAAGGCCAACGAGATCCAGATCGCATCGCGCAGCGAGAAAAACAAACAGGTGATCGCAATCACCAAAACCAACGAAATCGCTGCGTTTTCCAACACCAATTCAATCTGATCCGAGATTTGTTCGGTTGAGTTATTGATCACTTGGATCTGTAACTTTCCACCGTATCGGGCTTCGATCTTTTGGATTTCCGCCTCGACGGCGGCGTAGGCTTCAATCGCGTCATCCGACTTTGATTTGGCAAGCGAAATGATCGCAGCCTGCGCGCCATCCATCTCGGATCTCAGCGCAGGATCCGCCAATGTCAGCGAAATCTCAGCAACATCCGACAGGCGCACGATCCGCCCATCGCCTTGCTCAATGACGGTCAAACTCTGCAGCGACGGCACGCTGCGGCGCACATCCTTGAGGCGCAGGCTTAGATCTTCGCCGTTGGTTTCCACCACCCCCAGCGGGCTTTGGGTCGAGCGTTGCGAGATCGCATCGGCCACATCGCGCGGTGACAATCCGTAGCGCCGCAGGGCAAAATCATCGAGGCTGATCCGGTATTCCAGCGACGAAATCCCCTGAACATCTGCCGTGGCAATCCCGCGCAAATTCGCCAGATCCTCGGCCAGTTGGTCGGCATAGGTCACCAGCGCGTTGTCTGAGGCCAAGCCAGAGACGGCCAGCAATGCAACGCGTTCGGTCCGGGCATCGATGGCCACTGAAGGCTCTTCTGCATCCTCAGGCAAGTCGGACACTGCGGCCACTTCAGACGAGATATCATTGAAGAACTGCGAAATGTCGCCGCCCTCGGACATGGTCAGGCGGGCCGTGGCGCGCGAGGCGACAGATTGGCAGGTAAATTCGTCCAGATCCGTTATGGCCTGCAACGTATCGTCGAGGATCAAACAGATCTCTTCATCCACATCCTGCGCCGAGGCGCCGGGGTAGACCACGGACACAGACACACTGGAGGCCGAAAATTCAGGAAACGACTCGCGTTCCATACCTGTGATGGAAATGGCGCCCAAAAAGAGGCCAGCCAGCAAAAACAAATTCGCGGCAATCGGGTGCCGACTGAAATATTCGATCATTGTGCAACAACCGTATCAACAGGGGCCAACAAGGCGCCCAAAACCGCTGGCTGCGGGTCCGACAAGATCACTTGTTCGCCCAGTTCCAGCCCGTCCAGAACAACAACTTGGCTGCCAGATCCGGCCCCCAAAGTCACTGCTTTGCGTGCCAGTCGGCTGTCCGCATCGACAACAAAGACATAGCTGTCATCGCTGGTATCACTGCGCACAGCTTCGCGGGGGATTAACAATGCATCTTCTATGGCAGGGCCGGTCAGCACCACCTCCAGGAATGTCCCGTTGACCAAAGGCGGGCCGTCGCGATCAGCCTGTGGACGGCTGGCGTCGTTCACCCGCACCACAATGCCAAAGGTGCCTGCATCCTCATCCACTGCTTCGGTAAAACGCACCAATTTCGCGGGCCATTCAATCCTGTCGCCAACGCCGATGCGTGCGATCACTTTGGCCTGCAAAAACCTGCCAGCAAGCTCTTCTAATTCGTCCCCGATCACACCTGCATTGACCTGCGACACCAGCGCCGTGGCATCAAAGCTGGAAAACAGCGCGCCCAGATCGGCAAATTGAAACGAGGCTTCAACCTCAGAAGAGGCCACGTCCTCGATGCTCAGGATCGTGTCACCAACGCGCACATATTGATCCTCGTCCGCTGCACGCTGGGTCACGCGACCGGCAAAAGGGGCCACAACACGCGTACGGTCCAGATCCCGCTCAGCGCTTTCCAAATCGGCCTGAACTTTTGCCAAGGTCGCTTCAGCGGCCATGCGATCCGGGGCCACCAAGGCCAGATCGGTTTCAAAACCGGTCACTGTGGCCTGTTGCGACAGATACGAGCGGTTTGCGGAATCAAGGCTGGTCTGGGCCACACTGCCGCGCTGCACCAGCGATGCCATACGGTCGCGCTCATCGCGAAACACTTCCAGAATTTCACGCTGCACGACCAATGTGGCCTCGGTGTTTGCGGCATTGACTTTGATGCGTTCCAAATCCGCCTCCGCACTCAGGACATCTGCCTGCGCTTGGGCAACGCGGATCTCATAATCACGCGGATCAATTTCGAACATCAGATCGTCTTTGCCGATGCGCGCGCCAATCTGCAAAACATCCGGAAACAGCGTCAAACGTCCTTCAACCTCGGCAACGCCCGTCCAGGTCTTGGTGGCCTCAGCCCGTCCGAACCCCGACGCAGAGACCGCCAAACTATCGGCCTGAACGGTCACAACACGCACGGGCAACGCCACCGGCTCGACCTGTTCTACAGCCACGGCTGTGCGGTTGGTCAGCCACATGGCCACCAAAACTGCAAGAATAATTGGGGGAAACAACAGAAATTTCTTGATGAGGGAAGCCATGGGATACCGCACTCCATTCGCGCTGAATTACCAGCAGCGTAAAGGCACAACCTCAGACTGTGTAGCCGTAAATACAAGCAAACACCTAGAAAGCCGTGCAATCACAGGCAAACGCCAATTTTAAAGGCACTGCATCCGGCCCCAGCAGGCCTAATACCCCTGCATATGGCCTTGGGAAAACGCCTGAACACCACCGGTTTGCCCGCCCACGATTGTCTGCAAAATATGGTTCATTGTCTTGAGGTCACGGTCCAGCCCCGTGTGGGATTTGGCATCAGTTTGCTTACGGTCCCGTCCCGCAAAATACACCGAGTGCTGCGCTGGCAAACCGTCCAGATCAGGCCCCGCCAAAGCCTGCAAACCGGTTTCCATCCCAAGCATCGGAGTGCCCTTTTGCGGCTCTAGCGCGTTGGACACCAAATAAAGCAATGACTTGGAATAGATATCCAACGTGTCCGCACATTCGC
Source organism: Algirhabdus cladophorae (assembly GCF_044772865.1). Taxonomy (GTDB): domain Bacteria; phylum Pseudomonadota; class Alphaproteobacteria; order Rhodobacterales; family Rhodobacteraceae; genus Algirhabdus; species Algirhabdus cladophorae. The sequence goes on along the minus strand of NZ_CP173029.1, from coordinate 612,080 downwards.
GCTGATCGATCAGACTGTATTGATACAAGTGTTGGATGGTCTGCCCCAGATGGGGCCGGATCCGATTGTTGTAATGATCAAGGTTGCACGCTGGCGCCATCACGTTGGCACTGGCCAGTGGCACCTTCAGTTGCTGCATCACATCGGCCAGTTCCGCAAGCAACAGCACACCGGCACTGGCGCTGGCGAAATGCACTTGCAGCTCGGGCGCCTGCCGGGCCGCTTTGACCAAATCACGTATACCCTCGCCGCCTTGGGTGCCCGGGGCAAAGGTCAGACCAGAGGTGACCTTGAGATCGCGCCACAGTTTGCGCCCCAAAGGCCCTGCCATTTCCTCGAGACGGGCATCGGTGTGATCTGCGTCCTCCCCCATCAAATTGCGGGTCTTGAACAACAGATCATAAAAGACATCCACCACATCACTGTTAAATCCAGTTTCCCACATGATGTGGATCGGATAGATCCCGTTTTTCTTATAGACTTTCGACCACGCGCGGATCCGCTTGGCCACAGCGGTTTTGTTGCTCAACGCGCCATGGGCAAAAATCAGCAAATGGCGATAGTCCGGCGTCTCGTTGCGGCCTGTGCCACCGGATTTAATCAGTTTGGCCGTCTCATCTAGTGAGGCTTTGTTTTGCGTGTAGCGACCACGGCTGACAAACTGCCCATCATCAAGATGCATAAAATGCCCGTGGATATCCTGACGCCGCGGGGCAAAGGCCGATGCTGCGACTTTGGCGTCTCGAAACATCGCGTGATTGCGGGCATATTTGACGTCAAACGCACTGGGTGAAGATACAGCCAACCGTAACACCCATGCATCCTCCACATGCTCAAACCAATCCTCATAACTCCACAAAGCAACGCCCGGCATATTCTGAAATCCGCCCCACCGCGGGCCCCACGAGTTTTGGACCAAAAAGCCATCACGGGTGTAGCCGACGATGGCAAAGGCATGGCCGCCCTCGATCCGACTGCTGCGTTTGATCACACCGTTTTTGGGACGCGCCCAACCGGCATGAATTTTGCCCGAAGCGATCACTGCCCCGGCTTCGTTGATGGCTGCGTGGTAGTCGTTGATCTCGTGATTGAGCCGGAAATAGGACCCCAAAGTCACATCGCGCGCTTTGTGAGCAGTCTCAATGTCCAAATCCCAGCCCGTCGCATCTGCCCCCAACAGGTAGGGGGCATCCACCTCATCACACACACCGTTATGGAAAAAGCCCTTGAGCGCACCACGCAACGTTGATCCCGCCGCTTCAGGGTCGGGCAAATCATCATGTAGGCGCGCCATTTCAAACAGCATGCGGGTGCTCACATGTCCTGGCAGGCCTTCGCGGCGGCGCTGACAATCAACCACCGCAGCCAAGGCAAATCCGGTACAGGCCCCTTCGTCAAATTGATCCCTTATGTTCAGATCAGTATGGTTGGGCACCACATCGGCCCGCAAAGGTACCAAAGACGGCACATAATAGCGATCTCGCAAGTCGATCACATCGCGATTGACGGGCAAGGCACGCACCGCATCCGCCGCCGTCAAAGTCTGTTTCTTTACCATGTCTTCGTCATCATTTTCGTAAGTATCTACTGTAGGGACAGGCATTGGCCACTCTTGTAGCCAATGCCATTTCTTTGGAAATTCAATCGCTTACGCCATCAGTCCCGCGGCCTTTAGCAAGGCTGGCATATCAGTGATCGCAGCCCCTCCCACAGGCGTTTGCGCAGGGGTCCAACTGCCATCGCCGGCACCCTCGTGCCAATAAGAGGCCGCATCCTCGATCACCAAACCAATCAAGGTTTCCGCAACAATTCGACTGCCCAATGGCCCAAGGGTATCACCCGCACTGGCCTCAGCCTCGCGCAGTAAATAGAACCACAACGGCGTCGCTGACAGCATATTCCCGTCCTGCAATGCCTGTCCTGCAGGGCCGATGTTCAGGGCAGCCTCAGACAACACCTCAAGGCCCTCTTGCACCTCAGGGGCAGGCATATCCGGCACATCATCGTTGTAGGCCACTTGATAAATCGCAGTTTCAATGGCTGCACCTTCGCCTGCATCAAAGGCATTGATCGCCGCCACTGCCCCCTGTCCGGTTGGGATGTTCAAACGATGGCCACGCCGCAGGTTGCGTTCCGCCAAATGCCGCAAAATACGCTGCAAATCGCCGCCAGCACTGCTTTCCTTGAACATATCCGTCAAAGGCGGGGCCAGTTTGGTATCGATCCGGCGCGCGCGATGATCACCTTCGTCCGGGGCATCCTTGGCAAAACGGCTCCAGTCGATCACCCAGTTCGAAGGCAAGCGGTCAAAGCTCTGCCCGATGGAGGTCATGCCCAGATTATCACCCCCCGTAAACGAAAACAGATCAAGGAAGCTGGCGCGCGGTTTGAACGTGCCCGGACGACCGAAATTGCTGTTGTGATCATATTCGGCCCGTACCATGGAATGGCCAAACCGAAAGGCTGACACGGAAAATTCCAGTGGCAGGGGCAGTTCGGCCGCACTGCTGGCCACGCGCGCGCGGAACGCTTTGTACAAGGGCGCACCTGCCGCCTTGACCCCATCAACCACCGAAGGCTGGCACATTTTGGGCAAATACACATTTACCACCAGCCATTGGTAGATCAGCGTCGTGACCCGCTGGGCCTCAACAAACCGGTCATCTGCATCGGCAATGCTGCCCTCCAATGAGGTGGCGACCGCATTGTGAAACCGCAAAAACGCCAGATGTAATTGCGCCACCAAAAGGTTCTCGTCATTGCGCCCATCGCCAATCATGGCCCGCGCACGATTGACTTGGCCGTCCTTTTTCAAACCTTCTTTAAACTCACCGTCAGGCAGCGCATCGATATCGGCCTCAGACAGGCCAGAGGCAGGATCATCGATCATCTCCCCCAAGCGCGGCAGATCCGCCATGCCGTCAGCTGGCAGCGGGATCAAATCGCCCGGGGACGGGGCAACTGTGCCCAAACGCATCTTGGCCTGATCCGCAGGATCGCGCAGGGCCGCACGTACTTTGATGGTAAAGGGCGTGTCCGTTGGTCCGTTGCCATAAAGGCTGTCCAACCGCAGCGATCCATTGCGCAGATTAACGATATTGCTCACCACGTCCGCGCGGTCTAGCGGCGGCACAATCGCACCAGTCATTTCCGAGATCGGGTTGGGTTGCGGTGCATCGCGGTCCGTGTTGGCCGTGATATCATGATCGATAAACTGTCCGAAGTAGGTAAAAATCGGGGCGTGGTCACCGTTTGCCCCAGCCGGATCACCTGCCGCTTCGGTCATCGCATCGGCCAGCGCCTTTAACGCGTTGACCGTTGCTGGATCGTCGCCCGGCGTGCCATCTGCATCCGGAAACATGTAGCCAAAGCTTTGCGCATCCGAGCCAGACAATCCCGCTTCAACGCCGCTTTTTGCAACACCGGAAAGGTTCGCCCCCGGTGCCACTGCCGAGACGCGTTTGGTGGCATCCGGGATGATATTGCTCTCTGTTTCGCCGTCCTTTGGCAAAATGATATGCTGTCCGTGTCCAAGTGAAAATAACATGGAATTCCTCCTTTAAAGGTCTGTTTTCAATAGTAAACCGCCGGAAAATTGGCGGCGTGATGACACCCTTCCCTATTCGAATGTCAACGCCAGCTTTCGCTGATTTTGGTAACGAAATGAGCATAATTGCGCGTCCCAAAGAGGCCTGCAAAATGCAGTCCTAGAATAGATGCGTTTGGATCCATGCTCATCAAAGCCGACCCCGAAGACCCTCCCAACGTCGTCGCATCATGTGTGAAGATATGTTTGGTTTCCGTATCGTCCGGGAACATCCCCGGTTTGAATTGGATCCGTCCCGGCGAAAGACGTTTTACGCCAAATTTGTCACCAATCAGAGCATGGACCAGCGATTTGGAAATCGTTTTGTCGCTGCCATCGTCCGTGTCGACCAACCATGACCCAAAGGGCTGTGCGGGATGGCCCACATTGATAAACCAACCCTCGTCCAAAGACGCCAGGGCTTGGGTTGCCGCCGTCACAGGCACGGGGTCTGGAAAGGCGCGCGCATCGTCAGGCACCAAGGTCAAGATCGCGGCATCCAAATGACTGGGGATCACTTGGCCTGCGATCTCGTCCGGTCCGGCCCATGCCACCTCTGCAATGCGAAACACAGCCTTAGGTTGGATGTCACGATCCGCTTCAACGGCGAAATCCACATAAAAGATATCTTTGAAAAACCATTTTCCGGCAGACTCGATGGCCATTGCTTCCAACACATGCCGGGCCGTGGCCACACGCCCATCCGGCAGCATCCACGCCGACCCAAACACTTGGTTTGCGGATCTGTCCGGCCCCCGAATGATCCGACCCGACGCGGCGGTGAGGGCGCGAATACTGGCCTCATGCTGGGTGATCTTGTCCAAAAACCCACTGGCGATAATCTTGGGATCGCTGAGGTCCACAAAACCGTCGCGCACATAGGGGGCACAGCGGCTGCCGTCTATCATCACCATCGCTTCGGCCGTGCCAAATTGCGCAGGTTCCAATGGCACATCGTCCGCTTCACCGCCCAGCATCGCGTAAATCGTTGCCGCGTTTTTGCGAAAACGGCTGGCCCCCAAGGCATCCACAGGAACGCGTGGCGCCTCGACCACATCCTTGGCCAAATCATGATCCAATTGGGCCAAACGCCCCTTTTGCCCATCGGCTGAAAAATCACCCTGCCCTGCCGGGGTTTCAAACCGGGCGCGCAATTCACCGACGGTGGCCGCAGATGTCTCGATTGCGCCGCCAATTACCGCTGGGGCGCTGGCCCCGTCGGGCTGCCAAATCGAACACAGATGCTGCGTGCCCAAGGCAATCACTTTGCCCGCCAGCCACGCCCCTAATGCACTGGCCAAAACCGCAGGCACCGCCACGGCCCTTTGCACCAACCACGCTGCAATCACACCGGCCAAACCGAATTTTCCCTTGTCGATCGCTTCAACAATGGCCCGCTCAATCGCTGTTTCCGGCCTGCCGCCACAGATCACATCGCGCAAATCCATCTGCGCATTGCGGATCAAACGGTGGGTCGCATCGCGCAAGGAGGCAAGCCCAATCTCAGGAGCGGCACGGCCCAACGCAAGAGGCGCCAGCTGCACCTCATTGGCCACAGACGGATCCATCTCAATGAGTGCGACGCGCAGATCCAGCTCTTGCAGCAGGGTCGCATCATCCAATGCCGACAGGGTCTGCGCCTGATGCACCACGGTGTCGGTCGCATCCAGAGCGACACCACGTTCGACCGATGGCGCCCCCAATCGTTTTGCCAATTCTGTGCGAAACCTGCTGGCAACCTTGGCGGCATTTGGGCCGTTCAAATGGATCTCGTCATGCCAATCGCTGCGTTTGGTGCCGATATCTGTGACATCCAAATGCGCGATCTTTCCGTGAAATTCTGATCGTTTGGCCAGCCGCGCCAGACCAGCATTGAACCGTTTTAGGATCAATTTGACAACATCATGCTGAATGTCTGGCGCGACGCCGCGGTCCGTGAGTGGTTTTTCGATCCAGTCGCCGCCACTTGGAAAGGCAGGACCATACCCATGCACCAAAATATGCACATGGGGTAACGCGGAATGAACACGGGTAAAGACCGCCAAAAAACGGCCAAAGATCTGGCGCAAGAACGCATTGCACGCATCGCCCACCAGATCCTCGGCTGTGGCGCCTTCAAACGGTTCTTCGACCAACTGGCCCAACTGGCCATTGGCAAACAGGTCATTGCCGCCCCCCGACAACAACAGCGCTGATGCATCTTCGGCCTGTAAGTTGACCAAAATTTCCCGCTGACGCTGGATGTCTTTCAACTCGTCCCCTGCTGCCCCAAGGCTCAGGATCGCATGATCCACCATCAAGTGATCAATGATGTCTTTCAGCTGCGTGGGATACTGAAACCAACTGTCCCCTTCCGAGACAATCCGGTGGCCCGTCCAACCTTTGCGGATGCGTTTGCGGTAGGCTTTGTGGCGGCGACTGCGCATAATCGCATTGGCCAAACCCATGCCAATCCCACCTTCCAATCGAGGGGGGATATCTGTGACAAAGAGGGGATTGGGGTGCAGGTCCGGCACCAGTTCACCTGCGGGCTGGAACTCAAGCAAATACTGGAAATAGTGGTCCAGATCGCTGTCAGGATCCGTGAGGCGATCCAATAAATCGCTGTACGCAAGAGGAGACAAAATACCATCGGCCATAATAACTGCCCGCCTTTTATCTGTGTCAAAATGTAAGTCTTAAATATGTGTTAACGCTACGCGATGTTTGCATTTTCGCCAAGCTAGGGTTGCAGAATTTCGCCTAAACTCAACCTAAAGCATTGTCATGCCGAAAGAAATATCTTGGGAAAACCAGTCCATCGGGTCGCTATTTTTCGAAATATTCCAAGGCGCAAGGACACAAACTAGGCGTGTATTTGTAAGTATCGAATCACTCTATGCAGGAATTTTTGGCTGGGATAATTGAAGAATTCAGCCGCTTGACCATATCCTCTGCGCAAAGGTTTGATGCGCATCCGAAGGTCTTTTTCCGCAAATACAAACAAATTTAGGCAAAAGATTTGACCTATTTTTGATCCGCCTAAGAAAGCCGAAAGATCTGTCCGTTATTTCTTGGGGTACCATTTGCCTCGGGATGCCTATAATGCGCCTATATGCCTTAGCCCTACTTTGTTTTGGAATTGGAACCGCAGCCCTCGGCGCTGTGTCCGATGCAATCAAATCCTCGTTTGAACGCCCTCTCACAATCCCTTTCCCACCGAATGCGCCTTACAGTTTGGAAAAGGCAACTTTGGGCAAAATGCTGTTTTTTGACCCGCGCCTTTCTGGCGCACAAAACATGAGTTGCGCCAGTTGCCACAATCCGTCTTTTCGTTGGGAAACCCCCGTTGATCTAGCTGTTGGTGCGGCAAACACCCCACTAGGCCGTCATGCCCCGACGATGATCAACAGCGCGTGGATCGAACCGTTGTTCTGGGACGGTCGCGCCCAAACTCTGGAAGAACAGGCCGCCGGGCCGATCACCGCCGCTGTAGAGATGAACGCAACCTTTGATCAGGTTCTTACCCGCCTTAACCAGGTCGAAGAATACGTCTCAGCCTTCAATCGCATTTTTCCAAACGACGGCCTGACGCAGGAAACAATCCTAGATGCAATCGCCACCTTTGAGCGCACTGTGGTGTCTGGCTGGTCGCCGTTTGATCGGTGGATCGACGGGGATGAAAACGCCATCAGCGAACAGGCAAAGCGTGGGTTTGACGTATTTACAGGTCGAGGCGAATGCGCCAGCTGCCATATCGGTTGGAATATGACCGACAATGCCTTTCATGACATCGGTTTGGTGACGGATGATGTGGGGCGTGGTGCCTTGGAACCTGATAATCCAATGATGCAATTTGCCTACAAAACGCCGGGTCTGCGCAACATCGCCTTACGTGCGCCTTACATGCACGCCGGCCAGTTGGACACACTGGAAGAGGTCGTGCTGCACTATGCAGGCGGCGGTGCCCCGCGCCCCTCGCTTAGCCCGCAGATGTCCAGCCTCGAGTTATCCGATCAGGACGTTCAGGATGTGATCGTCTTTTTAAATACTCTGACCGAGGAACAAACAGACGTTCTCACGCCTATTCTTCCAGCAAATTGCGTTCACAAATGACAATCCGATTAAAAATATTCTTCGCGGTTTTGTTCGTGGCCGCAGCCGGGCTGATCGGCGCAATATTCATTGGCTTTATGGGTTTGAACGCGGCAACCACAAAGGACGCTATCGTCGGCAAATCACTGGCAGCTCTCAATTTAACGCGGTCAATCGATGCGCTGCTTGAAGAAACCGACACCGCCGTCAAAGGCGCTCTGGCGATGACCCGCCTGACCGATATGCAAGCCCTAGCCACCCAGTTGGACGAGACCGCTGAAAATGTCACCGAACAGGTAACACAATTGCAATCGGTATCTCTGTCACCTGAAATGGACCAGCTTACACTAGAACTCATTGATGCCAAAGAACTGTGGATTGAAAACATAAGAGTGTCGTTGGGCTTTACCCCCGGCAAAACAATCCCGACCCACGAGCTTTTGGCGCGAAATAGCTCTGAACTAAACCGGTTGAGTCTATCGATTATGGACCTCGCACAGGCAGATGCCGTGCGCATTACCCAAGCAGAATCTCTTGCCCTCAAGGATGGTCTATACAAGGCACTGGGCGGCGTTGTTTTATTGATTGTGGTGGCACTTGGGTTTGCCCTTTGGACCGGGCGCCGCATTGCGACCTCTGCCAAGAAAATCGCGGTTCAACTGAGCAGTATGGCCGGATCCGCGAGCGATCAGAAAACAAGCCCTCGCAATGAAATCAGCCAGATCCGCGATGCCACGATCATGCTGGAAAATGAATTGGACATGTTCCAAACCTCCTTGCGCACCGCTGCATTACGCGCCTCAGAAGGCGACCTATCGGCCCGGGTCGCACAGACAGCAAAACAGGATGATTTGCGCGCGATCGCCGCCTGCCTGAACAAGGTGTTTGCAGACGTAGAAATTGCCACCACCGAGGCCTCCAAAATGCTGGGGGGGTTAGCGAGTGGCGATCTTAGTGTCCGCATGGAAGGTCAGTTTCTGGGCGTATTTGCAGAACTTCAGAGCAACGGGAACACGATGGGCACGCAACTGGCCACTTTGGTAGGGCGCATCCAAGAAACGGGTTGCAATATTCAAAGTGAGTTAGAGCAAATGCGCGCTGACTCAAATAGCCTCTCCCAACGGGCATCAGAACAGGCCAAAAGCCTGAGCGTGATATCAAATACGCTTAACGAGATGGCGCAAACTGTTGATAAAAATGCCGAAAACGCAGGTTTGGCTGATAGCCTGTCAAAGGAATCCTCAACCGTTGCTACAAAAGGCGCGAAAATTGCCCAAGGCGCCATGGATGCGATGCAACTGGCCACGCACAGCACTTCACAAATCTCGCACATCACCAGCTCGGTTGACGACATCGCCTTTCAGACCCAGCTGTTATCATTAAATGCCAGCGTAGAAGCCGCGCGCGTGGGCGAAGCAGGTCGCGGTTTTGCAGTTGTTGCAGGCGAAGTGCGTTCCCTAGCCATGCAAGCCAGCGACGCTTCGACTGAAATTGGTCAAATGATCAAAAAGGGACAAGAAAGCGTCAATGAAGGCCATCAACTTGTCTCTGACACTAGCGAAACCCTGTCCGATCTTGGCAAGTCCGTAGAGAAGGTCGTCGCCGCAATCTCGCAAATCTCTTCTGCCAGCCAAAGCCAGGCCATAGACGTCAAGGATGTGGGCGTGACCGTGCGAGGGTTGGAAGCCGAAACACATGAAAATGCTGCCCTTGCAGACAAAAGCGCAGTTGCCGTCCAAAACCTCGCCGAAGAAGCACAGGAATTGAAGGCACTTGTCTCATTTTTTGACGTGGGCGACAGCGTAGCCAACCGCGCGCAATCGGACCAAGCAGCCTAGCCCAAGGCCGCACCCAAAGGCTCAAACGAAAGAATATGTAGCCTCGCACCACATTTTCTGATTTTCTCTAGGCCTGCAGCAAACACGGCATTAATATTGGGCAAAATGGACTTCAGCTACTTCTTTTCAACCGGCGTTTTTGTCCAGCTTGCGCTCTTGTGTTACGTTCTTGGTCTGCTGACACGTAACGAGTTGATGCTGCGTCTGTTGGTCCTGATCGGCACCGTTTTCTACATCATCTACTATTATTTTGTGTCGGATACCCCCCTATGGGATGCCATTTGGGCCAGTCTGGTCATCGGCGCCGCCAATCTTTTTGTCATCGGCATCATTTTGATGGAACGCACGACCTACGGCATGTCGCCCCAAATGGTCGCCTTGTATCAGCACTTTCCAACATTGAATCCCGGCCAATTTCGTAAAATCATGAAACGTGCAAGTTGGACGACTGCTGATCAACCCATCCAGATTTCCCGTAAGGGTGGCACCCTCGATCACCTCTTTCTCATTGCCTCGGGTAATGCGATTTTGCGCCGAAACGGCTTAGAAAGTGTGATCCCGGAGGGCAATTTTGTAGGCGAAATATCATTCCTCATAGAGGGTCCTGCCAGTGCGGATGTGATCGTTCCGCAAGGCACCACTTTTGTCCAATGGAACAGGCAAAAATTGAAGGCACAAATGCGCAGCGCGCCCCAATTATCGAACGCGCTGAGTGCCTTGTTCAACAAAGATATCGCTCGAAAACTAGCCGTCAGCACGCCTGATATCACGCCGCAATCAGCGCCATTTTCAAACCAAACGCCGGATCAATAGGCGTCCCACGCGGTCTGGCTCAAAAACCAATTTCCCGACCAATGGGTTCCTCTTCTTCCTCTTCTTCTTCCACCGGCTCTTGTTCGACCGGTTCAGGAAGAGGATCAGCAACTGGATCAGGCGCCATCGGATCTGCGGACAAAATGCCCTCAACTGTCAGAGTATCAAACGGCGCATCAGGCCCGTTTTCATCGTAACTTTCACCGTTGGTCGACAGGGGATTTCGGTTGTTTGGGTTTTGCCCATCAATGCCGCTGCCAGCCTGCCGATTTGATCCGGCAGGCACAGTGGCCCCATCAATCCGCGCCAAAAAGCCAGCCAAGGTCGGCTGCGAGATCTTACCCAGATATCCATCTTCGCTGAGCACGCCACCCCGCCGGTTGGTGCAGGACCGTTTGCCGTTTGCAACCGCAAAACACAGCCGTTCACCGGCCACAAAAACCACAAAGGTCTGACCGTTTTGGATCACAACCAAGGCCGAACTGCCGCGAATACTGATGGTACCAGTGGGCGTTACAATCTCTGCGGGCTGGCGGTCTGTCGCCTTGCCACCGATGAACCGCAGCGCACCGCGGGCCAAGGACAGCCCAATCTCGCCCGCACCTCGATTTGGATCATAAATGAACCGATCCAACGTGATCCGACTTTGCGGCGCAACACTCAGCGTAGTCTCATCCACAAACAGCAATTGACCCCGGCCGCGGGAGCCAGTGATGATGGTTTGATCCGCAACAACCGTGCTGCCAACCCGCAACCGCGTGGGCGCAGCACCTGCAAGTTGCCCCTGCATTTGAGGCGTGAGCGAGGCCACCGTTCCGATATCCTGCGCTGACACCGCCGTAGGCAAAGTCGCGCTAAAACATACCGCTAAGGCGCAAACAGTCGAGAGTTTTTGAAAGGTCCACCGCATTAGAATTCACTCCCGATCATGAGACTGACAATTGGCGTGGACGTATCGCGCCCTGACTCCGACGACGAGCGGTTCACATACCGCGCCCCCAATTCCACAAACACATCACCACGCAAAAACTGCCGATACGACACCCCAACGCTGGTGATATCATCCTCACGATCAATCGATGAATAATCCACCATCGAATGCTGGATATAGGCTGTTCCAATCGACGGGCGGTTGGCCCCAAACGCAGCACCTGAAAACGCATGTTTGATGTCGGCGCGCAGGCCCTTGCGGGAATAGGATTCGCTATCTGTGTCGGTATCAAAATCCGAATAAAATGCCGTCAGCCGGATGCGTGTGGCCCGCGATGGTGTGTAACTGGTGCCAATAGCCAAGGCCGTAAACGATCCGTCACTTGCCCCATCAGACCCATCGATTGACCCAAATTTGAGGTCGGCAAAGCTGCTCCATTGGGCGCTATGGGCGTTGAAGTACTGGGCACCGAAACTGAGGGTCGTGTAGTCATTCCCATCACTATCGGAAATCTGTTCAGCCTCGACATAAGGCCGCAACCGCACTCCAAACGCCAATCCATCTACAGAAAAACGTGGGCCTGTGCGCAGACTAAAGCGCGATGTCGAAAGATCATCGTCGCCGGAATAGGCGCTGGCCCTTAGATCCGTTTGCCACGTGTGATCATCCGATTGCCCCAAATCCACCGACCAGCGGAGATTTCCGCGTACGACACCCAAGCCGCCATCGTCACTGTGGGCCGCACCCACAGCGATCTCTCCACTTAGGCCGTTTTGACCGTTGCGGCCGTCGATCCGGTTCAAATACCCGTCAATTTGCTGGGCGCGCACTGCGCTTGGATTTTGTTCCCGGACCGCGTTGAAATGGAATTGCGCCAGCTCGTAACTGCCCAGCGCATAATAGGCCACGCCCAACTCAAACCGCGCTTCGGCATTGTCGGGCTCGATATCCAAGAGGCGTTCGAGGGTGGAGACAACGGCCTCATAATCCCGATCAACGGTGGCTGCCTTGGCAAAAGCCAACATCGCTTGGGTGTCTCCAGGTGCGGCGAGCATTTGTTGAAACAAAGCGGCGCGCGTGTCTTGGGCGTGCCCTTGCGTCGGGATTACCAAGCAGGCAAGTGACGTCGCCACAGCCCAGATACCCCGTTGAAAAACGATTGGTCGAATGGTCAAATTTAAAATCCTTAGTCGTATAATGGAAACAGGATTACCGATCTGTCCGTCAAAGGCAAGAAAGTTAACGACGCTACCGTTTGGCTGTGGCCTGCGCCGTCCCAGTCCAATCCGAGGCCGGGGGATCCGCGCGAAAGCCGTCAATCCGCTCTAGGTAAAGCGCGGCAAGCGTGGCCAAGGAGCGCCCATTCAAGGACATCTCGCTCAGGGTTTGAAACGCACTGGCCGCCAGATCCCAGTTTTGCGCAAGGTAGGCAGCGCGCGCTGCCTCGACGGCCTGCGCTATTGATCGAGTGTCAGGCGTATTTCCAACCACAGTGAAAACCGGTTCTGCTGCATCGCGTCCTTTGACGGCCACAACGTCCAAAGTGATCCCCAACAGCGCATCTGGCAAATGCGCAAGGGTGCTGCCCGACACGCAATTGGACACGCCGTAGATCCGCGTCAGCCCCTCCAACCGCGCAGCCAAAGTCACGCTGTCACCCACGCAGGTATACGACAACCGATCCTTTGACCCCATTAATCCAACTGACGCAGGCCCTGTGTTGACCCCAATCGCCACGTCGATCTGCGGCAGGCCTTGGGCAGGCAAATCGGCATTGATCTGGGCAATGGCGTCTTCCACCGCCGAAATCGCGCCCAATGCTGCGGCTTGGTGGTTTTCTGTTTCAATGGGCGCGTTCCAAAAGGCCATAACCGCGTCGCCCATAAACTTGTCAATTGTCCCCCCCGAGGCCACCAATGCGTCGCTTACCGTCCCCAAAAACACGTTCACATAGCGCACCACATCATCCGGTGACATCTTTTCGGTCAGGTTTGTGAACTGGCGCATATCCGCAAAAAGGATCGTCAAATCCCGCACAGCCCCCTGCGGCGTCAGGGTCGCACTGGGATCATCCGCGATCTCATCCACCAAACCGGGGGGGAGAAAATAGGAAAACCTGGCCCGCACGGCCGCCCGCGCCCGTTCCTTCATCAAAATGCCCAGACTGGCCCCGGGAATGAGGATCAAAAACGCCGTTAAGATCGGGAACACAGGGTTCAACAATTGCCCTTGGGTCGCAAAGGCCCAACTGGCCCCGGCAAAGCACGCTCCACCACAGGCAACTGCCGCACCCACGGCGATCAGCGGACGATCCCGGATCAAGGCCAGTGTGACCAGCAAGCCAATCAAGGCAATCGCCAGAACTTCGGCGCCGCGCGCCCAATCAGGTGCTGTGATATAGCGCCCTGCGACCACTTGTTCGATGATTTCGGCGTGAACGAAAACGCCGGGTATTTGTTCCTCCAGTGGCGTGGCGCGGATATCAAACAGCGCTTGCGCAGACGACCCAACGAGGATGATTTTACCCGATATCGCCTGCGCCAAGGCCGGATCGATGCCTTGGGTTTGTAATATCGACGCAGCCGAAGTGACAGGGCGCACCGCAGAGCCTGCATAGTTGACCCGTATATGACCCTGTGCCGACAAGGGGATTTCCGCCCCGCCCACGCGAAGGGCCACGGGGCGTGCCACGCCGGACCCCACTTCGCCCGAGGCTTTTGTGGTTTTCAGAACATAGCCACCTGCGTCTTGGGCCACGCGCAACAGCTCTAGCGCAAAGGCAGGCACCAGCTGCCCGCCAATATCCGTGATCGCCGGAACCGTGCGCACAATACCATCGTCCAGCCGCCCAAGGCTGACAGATCCGATGCCACTGGCCGCTTGGGTCAGCACATCCAGATTTTGCAATGCGCCGGGATACCCGGTCAAAACACCCTGCGACAATGCCCCACTAAGGGACACACCCGCCCGCACCTCCGGCGCCACACCTTTCGGCGCGCCCGCAATCCCCAAAACCGTTGGGCCCCTTTGTAACGCTTGGGCAAATCGTGCATCATGACCGTCGGGCGGCGCAATCGGGGCTGCCAAGGCGGCACCGCTTCCGGCATCTGGCACGGGGCCAAGGATGCTGGCCGTTCTATCCGGTTCGACAAACAGCACATCGTAACCAACGACCACTGCGCCATGATCAAACAACTTGTCTGTCAGTGTCGCCAAATAGGGACGCGGCCAAGGCCACTGCCCATAAACCTGCAAAGCGGCCTCGTCGATATCAACAACATGAACTGGAACAGCGGGATCATAAGGCCTTGGCGCAGAACGCAAAAACCCGTCATAAACCGTATCGCGCGCGCGATTGACCGCGCCAGTATCCATCCCAGACACCGCGATCATGACTGCTGTCACCGCAAGGCCAATGGCCAACAAGACCCAATTCGCCTGCTTTTTGTGCCCCACCGCGGTAGTCTCCTACGGGGCCTTTAACAAGACTGCCGCGATCGTAGTCTCAAGCAACACCGGTTGACTGGAACAATGCAAAATGGAGTCTCCTTGAAAAAAAAATGTTTAATAATGAAACATCCTTAAAGGATTGCGCGGCTCTATTGCAAAAGAAACTGTCAAGGGAGCCAGCCCCCGTGACAACCTCAAAACAGTAAGGAAAGTGGTGCGGGCGGTGGGACTCGAACCCACACGGGCATACGCCCTCCAGATTTTAAGTCTGGTATGTCTACCATTCCATCACGCCCGCAACCCGTGTTGCGATCACAACCAAGGTTTGCCTAAGCGGTTTGGCCCACGGCCTCAAGCGTTTTTAGATTAATGGCTGCGCAAAAGCGCGTCCTATAGGTCTGTGCCTTTCAGCAGCCTTCGCTCAGAAAGCCACGGGTTCAGATCCAAAGCCTCGCGCAGCACCTCTTGGGCATCATCCTCTCGGCCCATTCCAATCAGGGTCAGCGCCTTGCCTGCAATCGCGGCCACATGGGTCGGGTTGCGCGCAATCGCCTTGTCCAGATCCACCAAGGCAGGCTCGAACTTGTTTTGCAAAAAATTCACAAACGCCCGTTGATTATAGCCCTCTGCATAGGCCGGACAGTATTCCACGAGGGCATCCAAGGCTACAATTGCCCCACCAAAATCCGAGATCCGCAACCGTTCCATCCCCGTGTCCAGCAGTTCTTGGCTGGCCGCATCAGGGGCTTTTGCCCAAATCGCCCACATGGCAGCCGCCAAAGGACGTGCGTCCCGCTCTGACGGGGCAGACTGGATTTTCAGCAAGATTTCAGCCTGCGCGGCAGAGGTATCAGGCACTGCCGGGCACATATCAGCCCACGCAGGCACGGCGGCAAAGGGACCCATGCAGGCCCAAAAGGCAATCGCATATTTCATGGCGAAAAAACTGGCGCAGAATGACGGCAGGTCAAGGAAAACTTGCAATGTCGCACCTTGACCGCTCGGCCCAGTTAAGGAACGCTGCACCCATGTTTCCTTTGCGCGATCACAACCCGTCCCAACGCACGCCCTACGTCACCTATGTGTTGATGGCCGCTAATATCCTGATTTTCATTGCCTATTGGCCAATGTTCGACACCCCAAGGGAGATCAACAACTTCTTCTACACATGGGCTTTGATGCCTGCACAGATCCAACAAGGGAACCAGTACTACGGCTTTGTCACGTCGATGTTTTTGCATGGCGGTCTGATGCACTTGGGTGGCAACATGCTCTTTTTATGGATCTTCGGCGATAATATGGAAGACGAATGGGGCCACGTCGGCTTTTTGGGGTTTTATTTGGGCTGCGGGATCTTGGCCGGGTTAACCCATTACGCCGCCGACCCCTCCAGTACGGTGCCAACGGTTGGCGCCTCGGGTGCAATTGCGGCGGTGATGGGTGGCTATGTTCTTCTGTTTCCCAAAGCCAAGGTCGATATCCTGTTTATCTTCATCATCATTTTCCGGATCATCCCAGTTCCTGCTTGGGTGATGTTGGGCGCATGGTTTGCCTTGCAATTGTTCGGCGGCTTCAGCGCCCCTTTGACCGGCGGCGGTGTGGCCTATTGGGCCCATGCTGGTGGCTTTGTTGTGGGGATGCTCGCAACCTTGCCACTTTGGATGATCAAAGGCGGCACCGGGTTTTGGCAGCGCACAGATATGCACCCGCCCCATCCCGATGCCACCTATAAGCTAAGCCGATCCTCTATCCCAAAGGTCCGTCGCAAATGACCAAGATGACCCTCACCTGCCATTGCGGTGCTGTAGAAATGAACATCCACCTGTCCGATGGTCTGAATTCTGCACGGCGTTGTGATTGTTCATTCTGCAGACGGCGCGGGGCGATTGCAGTCAGCGCCCCTTTGGATGGCATCACCATCACAAAAGGCGAAGGGAACCTGACACTTTATCAATTCAACACCAAGACCGCGAAACACTACTTTTGTAAGACCTGCGGGGTCTATACCCACCACCAAAGACGGTCCAATCCTAACCAATACGGGGTCAATGTGGGGGCCTTAAACGGAATCAATCCCCGCGATTTGGGCGAGATTCCTTGGGTCGACGGGGTCAACCACCCGTCGGATGCACCGCGCTAGGGCGCAGTGATCTAAAAATCGCCGACAACTCGGGTTTCAACAACCGTGCCCGTGTCATCCGCGAAGGTTTTTGTGCTACCGCCAACCAGCTGCATGATCGTTACGCTGAGCAAAACACCAGCAGCTGCGCCGACAACATAGTCGACAGTGACGGCCCCATCTTCATCGCGAAAAAACTGCGCAAGCGGGACGGAATATGACGTAAAATCTTTCATATACCCCATCTGCCCCCCAAAAGAGGCAGGTCTAGGGCAGGTTTGCGGCAATGGTCAGGCCGAGCGGATAATCTTGGCAAACGGATCAAAAATGCCTTCACCGGCGCAAATCACTTCGCCATCGGCCAGAATATCACCGTCTTTGCGCAATGGCTCGACCAGTCCGCCTGCTTCGCGCACAATCACCAAGCCTGCAGCCATATCCCAAGCATGCAAACGACGTTCCCAAAATCCGTCATAGCGGCCAGCAGCCACATAGGCCAAATCCAGCGCCGCAGCCCCCCAACGCCGCACGCCTGCGCACACAGGCAAGATGCGACCCAAATCCTTGAGTGTGTCCGGCAGATCCCCACGACCCGCAAAAGGAAGGCCCGTAGCAAACACAGTCTCGATCATTGTGTTGCGCCCCGACACCCGCAGACGGCTTTCATTCATCCACGCACCTTGGCCTTTTTCAGCAAAGAAACACTCGTCCTTGGGCGCATCATAAATAACGCCAGCCACGATCTCGCCTTTGTGTTCCAGCGCGATGGATACGGCCCAATGGGGCATGCCGTGTAAGAAATTCGTCGTGCCATCCAACGGGTCCACGATCCAACGGCGTGTCGGATCATCACCTTCGGTCACACCGCTTTCCTCGCCCAGCCAACCATATGTCGGCCGCGCCAGCGTCAGTTCTTCGCGAATAATTTCTTCGGCAGCGAAATCCGCCTTAGAGACGAAATCGCCCGGTCCCTTTGTGCCCACTTGCAGGTTCTCAACTTCTTGAAAATCCTTCAACAAAGACCGGCCAGCCTTGCGGGCGGCTTTGATCATCACGTTCATATTTGCACTTTGGGCCATCGGGATGCTCCGTTGCGGTTACTCGTGCCGCGCTTTGGTAAGGGGGTCAAAGCGCGGCTATAGCGGCCTCTCTGCCTTGGCACAAGGGGCCGCTGGGTGCGACCTTATTGATCCTGCTCAGGCGCGTTGCAATTTCACCGCCTCAGTGCGGGCAAGGCGGATCAAATGCGACATATAGGGTTTGGTTGTCTCGTCCGAACGCGTGGCTGCAAACAGCCTGCGGGTTATGCCATCTTTGGTCAGGGGGCGCGTGACATAGTCGGAATTGTATTTCACCTCGCGCACGACCCAGTCTGGCAAAACCGCCACCCCACGATCAGAGGCCACCAACAGTAAAATCACCGCCGTCAATTCCACTTGCCGGATCGCAGCGGGTTCTACTTTTGCGGGACTCAGCAATTGTGAAAACACATCCAAACGGGCGCGATCCACAGGATAAGTGATCAAGGTTTGGCCGCGAAAATCCTCGGCCTCGACATGAGGTTTCTGCGCCAAAGGATGGGTGCTGGAGGCCACAAAAACGGGCGCGTAATCAAAAAGCGGCGTAAAATCAATGCCCTGCAACGTCTCTGGATCGCTTGATATAACCACATCGACTTTTTCGCGCTCCAATGCAGGCAAGGCATCAAACGCAAGGCCCGGCAGGATATCAACATCAACCTCGGGCCAGGCTTTGCGAAACTCCTCCAAAACCGGGAACAACCATTCAAAGCAGGCATGGCATTCAATCGCGATGTGCAAACGCCCCGCTTTGCCCGATTGAAGCCCGGCGAAATCTGCCTCAAGGGCCGCGACCTCAGGCAGGATTTTCTCGGCCAAAGCCAGCAGTTTCATTCCCGCCGCCGACAGCTTCAACGGTTTCGAACGGCGCACAAACAAATCCACACCGGCCTGATCTTCCAACCCTTTGATCTGATGGCTCAGGGCAGATTGCGTGATGTTCAACTGATCAGCCGCCCGCGCCACACCGCCTGCTTGGTGAATGGCTTGGATACTGCGCAGGTGGCGAAATTCAATATGCATGCGAACCTCATAATCAAATTGAAAAATATGAATTTGCTTCATGTTATACAATTGACGACAAAGGCCCAACCCCAAAATTGGACCCTGACATGACAAAACTCAGCTTTGAATTTTTCCCACCGAAATCCTTGCCCGCCTCGTTCAAACTCTGGGAGGCCGCGCAAACTCTGGGCGCATTTGCCCCTGAATTTATGTCGGTCACCTACGGCGCGGGCGGCACAACCCGCGCTTTGACACATGACACGGTGCAGGCTTTACAAGCGGCCCAAGACGTCCGGGTTGCCGCCCATTTGACCTGCGTTGACGCCACGCAAGAAGAAACACTGGCCATTGCGAAAACCTATGCAGCCGCTGGGGTGCGCAACCTCGTAGCCCTGCGCGGCGATCCCCCAAACGGCACCGCGTTTCGGCCCCACCCCGACGGGTTCGCCAATACGCCTGACCTGATCCAAGGTCTGAAATCGGTAGCAGATTTCACAATTTACGTGGGCGGCTATCCCGAAACCCACCCCGAAGCCGCCTCAGGCCACGCCGACATCGCATGGCTCAAGCGCAAGCTAGATGCAGGCGCCAGCGGCGCAATCACCCAGTTCTTTTTTGAAGCCGAGACGTTTTTGCGATTTCGCGACCGTTGTACAGCCGCAGGGATCACCGCACCCCTCATTCCCGGCATTTTACCGATCCACAACTGGCAAGGGATCCAACGTTTTGCCCAGACCTGCGGCACGTCAATTCCCCCCGTCTTGCATCAGGCTTTTGCCAAGGCCGACACACCGCAAACCCAACGCCTTTTGGCCATAGCAATCGCCAGCGAGCTTTGTGATGACCTGCGGGCCGAAGGGGTGGACCACTTGCATTTCTACACGCTCAACAGCGCCGATATCACCCGCGACATTTGCCACGCCCTTGGGTTCACTCAGACGAAAAAACTGCAAAAGGTGGCTTAGGGGCACCGCTTGACCCTGTGCTGGGCCCATGTTTTTCTGCGTGTATCAACGGGGGGGGCCCATGACACACGCAGCAGCACTATTGGGTGCCTTGGTCGCAGATGCGGCCTCAATGGGCTTGCATTGGCTCTATGATCCCCAGCGTATTGCAAGTGTTATCGATGAAACCGGGCAAGCTGCCTTTTGCCCCAACCGCGCTGCGCATTTTGACGGGGCTAAAGGGTACTACGCCCATGCCAATCGCCGCGACGGGCAATTCACTCAATATGGCGAAGTCACTTATCTGGCCGCCTGTGTGATTGCGGATCAGGGGCAGTTCGATGTGGCCCTGTACCAACAGGCTTTTGCCGCGCATTTTGGTGCAGGCGGAAAATACACCGGTTATATTGATCGGCCCACGCGGGGGGTCTTGAACAATATTGCCGCATCGCAAAATGATCCCTCCGGCATTGACGATGATCAACACCCGGCCATCGCCACTTTTCCCGCGCTGATCGCGGCCAAACAAAGCAATCTGGTCGAGGCCATGCGGGTGACAAACGTCAACCAAGCAGCCCAGGATTACGGCCAACGCTTTACCCGGCTTTTAACCGATGTGCTTGCTGGTACGCCGCTGCCCCAGACCTTGGCACAGTCCGCCGCCGGAAACCCGCTTTTAGAACAGGCGCTTAGGTCTAGTGAGGCCGATTCAGTGATCTACGGCGAGACTACGCAACGGGCCTGCCACCTGCCCCAAGGTATGCCGCTTGCCTTTCATATTATGACCCACTCCACGAGTTATGCCCAAGCAGTCGAGACCAATATCCGCGCAGGCGGCGACAGTGCCGGGCGCGCTTTGATCCTTGGCAGTGTCATGGGGGCCGTGCATGGTATCGCAACCCCAGAGGGCATCCCCCTGCACTGGATCCTGACCATGGAAAATGCCGCTCAGGTTTGGGCCACAGTGCGATCCATCACATAAGGCACAGCCATGTTTACCGCCAAAACCCCGCAAGATTTGCCAACAATGGCGCAAACCCTGTCCATGTCCGGATTGGAATTTATGCAGGCCATGCGTGCAGGCAAAATAGCCCGCCCCCCGATCTCTGACGTGCTGAACTACACGATTGACGTGGTCGAGGACGGCAAAATCGTCTTTCGCGGTGCGCCGAAATTTCAGCACACAAACCCCTTGGGAACAGTGCATGGCGGCTGGTACGGCACCCTGCTGGACAGCTGTATGGCCTGCGCAGTGATGACCCGCGTGCCCAAGGGCAGCTACTACACAACCCTCGAATACAAGATCAACATCACCCGCCCGATCCCGCTGGACACTGAAGTCCTGGCCACCGGCACAGTACAACATTCCGGCCGGTCCACGGGCGTGGCCGTTGGCGAGATCCGAGGTGCTGCGGACGGCAAACTTTACGCCACAGGATCCACGACCTGTATCATCCTCAAAGGCTAGCGGATCACTCGCGGTCCGCGGTGAATTCCACTGCGCCAAACAGATCCCCCACATCATCAATGCCGCGCAGCAAAAGCGTCGCGTCAGGGGCCGCGTTCTGTCCAAAATCACCCGATCCCGTGCCTATGGAACTGCCGCCTGGTTCGAGGGATATCCTCAGGGAATTACCTTGAACCGTACTGGCCTGCGCCAACGCATCAAACTGAAACTGATAGGTACCACCCGAAAAAATGCCGCTAAAAACCAGTGTATCCTTGGTCGGGTCGAAGTCTAAAATACGGTCGTGACTGATCCCTTCAGTGCTGGCCTCAAAATAGAAATGATCTTCGCCTATACCGCCCGACATCACATCGTTTCCAGCGCCACCAAACAAATCATCACGGCCTTTGCCCCCAAACAATTCGTCAGAAAAGCGGCTGCCTTGCAAAATATCGCGCCCGCCACGTCCGTAGAATGTCACATCAATATCACCATGGGTCAAAAAATCAGAATTGTCCGTACCTTCGACAATAAGCCGCTCAAAGCCACTGGCTGCGAACCGTTGCACGCTGCCGTCACTGAGCGTCGCAGTCACATAAACGACGCCCGGCTCTTCTTCGCGGGTGATGTCGTGATATGTGGCTGTCGTGGCGCGGGTAACCGTCACATCGCTGTCAACATGGGCGTCCATACCCCTAAAATCCAACTGTAATATGTCAAAACCCGCCTGCCCGTACAGGTCACCTGACATCGCGCCCACGGTGACGATATCATTGAAATCTGTAAAAGTTCCCGAGATCTTCTCAATCTCGGAAAAGTCCCGGTTCCGTTCTATAGAATTAAACGTAGCACCGGTTTGCCAGTCCCGAAAATCGAGGCGCACCTCGTCAAAGCCTTTGCCACCGTCCACTTTGTCCAAGCCGTCGCGCACAATGATCGTATCATCGCCTCTGCCGCCATACACCACGTCGCGGCCTTGTCCCCCGTCCAGATAATCATTGTGGCGCCCGCCAAAAAGATGATCTTCACCGCCACCACCGCGCAAAAAATCCTCGCCCTTGAGACCATTCAAAACATCGGCCCGGTGTCCCCCCTCAAGGACATCATCTCCACCGGTTCCGGTGAACTGGAACTTTTCAAAATTAGTCACCTCAAAGCGGCGTTTGGTGTCGTTCTCATGGGTCAACAACACAGACATCGTGCCTGCTTCAAAAATCGTGGTGACACTGGCCACCCGAATAAAGAAGGACGCAGCGACCACATAGTCGTACCAATAAATTGCATTATAGGTATCAACACCGTCGCCACCGTCAGCCCCATATATGGCGTGGCCGGCACCGACAAAATCATCAAATCGCGTGAACTGACCGGCCAGCGCTTCGATGCTATGGATGCGCGGAACCAGTAAATCCGTAAGACCCGCAGATTGCTTTGAGAAACTCGCGGTACTTAAACGCAGATCATAGACGACAACATCATACCCCTCACCGCCAACAACCTTGTCTTTTCCATCAACACCGAAAAACAAATCGTTGCCCGTGCCGCCATATAGAACATCGCGATCCCAATCGGCGTTGCCAGCAGCATCCCCGGCCCAAATGTTGTCATCGCCATTGCTACCGCGCAGATCGTCCCGACCGCCGTTACCGACCATGCGGTCAGCATTTAATGTCCCACGCTGCGTGTTGTCATCGTCGTCTAAAATAAAATCCAGCATAATGCCCCCATTACCCAATAGACTAAAAAAGGAAGAGTAATTGCGCCAATGTCAACCGGTCGGCCCCACTGTCGGATGGATCGATTCAGACCGGCACTGACCTACTTTGCGTTTACGATGGGCAAAAAATAGAACCTTCCACAGGGCCAGATACCCTGTCGCTGGGGCCAAAGGATCCGTCGGATAGCGATCTTGCCAATCCGCGGGCAAGCTCAGTCCGCACTTGGCAAGGTGGCGCAGCATCCAAACCAAGGGGATGTTTGACAAAGGGCGCGCGGCATCAAACCCCTTGAGGTGCCCGCCCACGGTGCCATGATTTCCGCGAAACCACACTTGCTCCATCCGGCCGTTCCATGTGGTTGGACATTTCCACAGGACCGGCGCGTAGGCCCGTCGCGTCTCGTGCAGGGCCAGCGCATGAAAGCCGTGTTGGATGCTGTCGCCCAGCGTGTGATTGTGAAACGCATGACGCCGTTGCGACCACTTTCCAAAAACTGGCAACATCAGGCCCAGCGCCTTGACCGTGTCAAAGACCGCCACAGCCTCAATCGGGGTTTCGGCGTGGCAGTAGGTCTGTGCAAAAGTTTCGGCCTCGGCGCTGTCGGGGGCCTCGCGGTAAAAGCCATAAACCTGCGCCATCAGGTCCTCATTGGCATGATCCGCGCGCAACAGCCCCACACGGTCAATCGCCCCTGCAAGTGACCGCACCGCATAGGCCCCACGCGAATAGCCCACCAGAATGATCTTGTCGCCGGGGCGATACCGCTGAGCCAGCCAGAGATAGGCCCGCTGGATTTGGCGGTTGATTCCCGTCCCAACCATGACACCCCAACCAGACCGAAAACTGGTCCATTGCAGCCCTTCTTCATAGTAGACTGATGACTGCGGCACATCCTCGAGCAGCTTGAAAATCAGCCCCGCATTCGTCTCGGATCCCGTCTCGAGCGAGGACAGGGTGCCGTCCAAAATAACCACATGGACCAGCGGTGCCGGGCTAGAGGTTTGCGGATCGCTGCGCTGTACATCGCGGCCGAAAAGGCGCCTAAATAGGCGGCTCAGCCAAATCTTATTCTGCGGCAAGCGGGGCCTCACGCAACCACGCCCAAACACGCTGCGGCGTGAAAGGCATATCAACTTGCTGGATGCCGTGATCCCACACCGCGTCTTGCACCGCGTTGGCCACAGCCGCCAAAGCACCTACCGTTCCGGCCTCGCCACAGCCCTTCATGCCCATGACATTAGCGGTCGAAGGCACCGGTTCCGAATAAAACGCAACCATCGGCATATCATCGGCGCGCGGCATGCCGTAATCCATGAAGGTCGCGGTCAGCAATTGACCGTCTTCATCGTAAACCACACGCTCGGTGATAGCTTGGCCAATACCTTGGGCGACCCCACCATGCACTTGACCCTCGGCCAACATCGGATTGATAAGATTACCAAAATCATCAACGACCGTGTATTTGACCACTTGCACCACGCCAGTTTGGGGGTCAATTTCAACTTCGGCCATATGGGCCCCGTTCGGGAAACTGCGGCCGTCAAGGGTGGCTTTTTGCGCAACGGTCAACAAATCATCACGTCCCGCATCGCGGGCCATTTTGGCAACCTCCAACATCGTTGGAGAGACGTTAGAACCTTGGATCCGAAAACGCTCATCGTCAAAATCAATCTCTTTAGCAGGCACGCCTTGATCCTCGGCCAAGAACCCGGTGAAACCTTCGATGATGGCCCCAACAGTGGCCAAAGTCGCGTTGTTTTGCGTGGTCACAGACCGCGAGCCGCCGGTCCCGCCACCGGTAGCGATCAGATCACTGTCGCCTTGAATAACTGTGATGAGTTCCGCAGGTATCCCGGTCTGATCGGATAGGAACTGGGCATAAACCGTCTCGTGGCCCTGCCCGTTGGACTGGGTGCCTACGTAAATCTCGGCGGTTCCATTGTCGCAGAACACCACTTTGGCAGTTTCCGACGGGTTCCCCAAAATGCTTTCGATATAATAACACAGGCCCAGTCCCAGCAGCTTGCCCCGCCCTGCTGCCTCGGCCTTGCGGGCCGCAAATCCAGCACGATCGCATTCGGCCTCGGCCCGCGTCAGAACTTTGTGAAAGTCCCCTACATCATAAGTTTCCTTGGTGGCTGTTAGATAAGGAAATTGCGCGGGCTTGATAAAGTTTTTGCGCCGCAACTCCCAACTGTCCACGCCCAAAACCTTGGCCGCATGTTCGATCACCCGTTCCAACACATAAATCGCCTCAGGCCGCCCCGCCCCGCGATAGGCATCCACCGGCGTTGTGTTGGTATAGACCCCGATCTGGTTCATCCACGTGGTCTGCACATCATAACAGCCCATCAAAACCTTGCTAAAAAGTTCGGTTTGAATGGGCTGCGCATATTGCGAATTATAGGCCCCCATGTTGCACAGGGATCTGATACGATAGGCGGTGATTTTGTGATCCGCGTCAAAGGCCAATTCGGCCACAGTCACCAAATCACGGCCCGCGTTATCACTCAGCATGGCTTCTGTCCGCTCGGACATCCACCGCACTGGGCGGCGCAGGGTCAGGGCCGCATGGGCCACAGCAAAGGTCTCGGGATAATCCATCGCCTTCATCCCAAAACCGCCGCCTACATCAGGGTTGGTCACACGGATGTCCGCCTCATCCATGCCAAACTTGCGCGCCAAACGCGACTTTGTGCCCCAAACGCCCTGCCCATTGAAACACATGTGCAACCGGTCGCCGTCCAACTCGGCATAACAGCCGCGCGGCTCCATCGAATTTGCGATAATCCGGTTGTCGTCAATCGACAGGCTGACGGTGTGCGCCGCGTCTTCAAAGGCCGCTTGCGTTGCGGCCTGATCGCCCATGCCCCAGTCAAAGGCTTGGTTGTCCGGGGATTCACTATGGATCTGAATACCCCCTAAAACGGGATCGACTTTCGCATCCAAAGTTTCGAAATCAAACGCGATGGCCTCAGCCGCATCTCGGGCCTGTTGGAGGGTTTCGGCCACAATCATCGCCACGCCTTCGCCCACATATCGGACCGTCTCATCTGCCAAAATGCACCGCGCAGGGGCCGCCCCTTTGGTGCCATCGCGATTGGTCACCAGACTGGCATCCATGGCCACATCAACACCCGCCTCGCGCAGATCCGCCAAGGTCACAACCAAATGCACCCCGTCCATTTCCCGTGCGTCGCTTGTATCCAATTCGGTAATGCGCGCGTGGGCCACGGTTGAGCGCAAAAAGACCGCGTGCAGCGCCCCCAGAGGCGCAATATCATCCACATACTGCCCCATGCCCGTTAGAAAACGAGCGTCTTCTCGGCGGGTGACAGGCTGGGATTTACCGAATTTTTCCATGGGAGAGCTCCTTTGCGGCCTTGATGGGGAGATTAGCGGTCAAAGGGGGGCTGTCCAGTCACCATTTTGTTCAAAAAACGACCCCATGTCGAAAACAGACAAGACCAGCGGCGCATCCGGTTCAACTCTGTCCACAAAGCACAGGAGGCCCTCTTGAAACTGACCCAAAAACAGATCGATCAATATTGGGAAGATGGCTATCTGTTCCCGATCCGCGTGATGAGTGCTGAGGATGCTCAAACCTTGCGCGCCGAGTTGGAGCAGATCGAAGCCGAGTGGCTGGATAACGGCCTGCCCCTGCCGTTGAACACCTACAAGCGGGTCAACAGTCAGGTGGTCTTGCCCTCCAGTTACGACATTGGGGTCAACGAACGCATACTGGACGCGGTTGAAGGTGTGCTGGGCCCGGACATCCTGCTCTATTCCGTCGAATTCCTGACCAAAGAAGCCCACACCAAGCAAGTCGTCACAATGCATCAGGATCTGACCTATTGGGGCATGGGGGAAATTGACGGTCTGACAACCGCTTGGCTGGCGCTCTCTCCTGCTACTCCCGAAAGCGGCTGCATGGATTTCGTCCAAGCCAGCCACAAAAATCCGATCCTGCCGCATGAAGATACGTTCGACAAAGACAACCTTCTGTCGCGCGGTCAGGAAATTGCCGTAGACATTGCCGACGAAGACAAAGTCGCCGTCGTCCTGCAACCGGGGGAAATATCGCTGCATCACGGGCTGACCATTCACGGGTCTGGCCCCAATACATCCGACGACCGCCGCATAGGTTGCGTAATCCGGTATGCCACACCTGCCCTCAAGAAAACTGGCGGTGAACGCGATTACGGCGTTCTGGCCCGTGGCGAGGACAAGTTCGGCTACTTCAACCTGTATGACCGCCCGTCCGAACCGTTCAGCGCCGACAGTCTTGCACTGTACGAAACCATCCGCGTCATGCACACCGCCGTCATGATGAAGGGCGCCAAAAAAGATGGCGCATTCTACGAAAAGGCCTAAGGCATATGGACCACGTCAAATTCACCGCCATGAAAGATGGCGACAAAGAAGACTACGATTACCTGACCGAACACGAGGTCGAATACACCAAAGGCACTGCAGATCGCTTGCTGACTGCCTTGGTGTCCCTGGACGAAAGCCTGTCAGGCTACCAAGTCACCCGCCTTGGCCATTCACTGCAATCAGCCACGCGGGCCGAACGGGACGGGGCTGACACGGACTGGGTGGTGTCCGCATTGCTCCATGACATCGGGGATATCTTTGCGCCTTACAATCACGACGAATATGCCGCGGCCATTTTAAAACCTTTCGTGCGCGAACAATGCACATGGGTTGTAGAAAAACACGGTGATTTTCAGATGGTTTACTACGGTGAACACGTGGGCGCGGATCCAGAAAAACGGCAAGCCTACGCCGGCCACAAATACTTTCAGGATTGTGCTGATTTTTGCGAACGCTGGGACCAAAGCAGTTTTGATCCAGACTACGACACCCTGCCGTTGGAGCACTTCCGCGCGCGCGTCCACGAGGTCTTTGCCCGTGATCCCTACAATCCCAAGGTTCTACGCGCAGGCGCCCGCGAACCCTTGGTGACAAACCGCTAAACCCGCTGATCCGACCAGATATTATGGTCATTTTTGAGGTGGCGTTCGATAGATTTTTTGCGTCTTTTGCCTTCGAGGATTGTACGGGCCGGGTGAGGTTGAACCGTGCCCGGTGCCAATTGCGGAAAGATCGATAAAATTTCCAACATCGCTTGGGGCCCCAAGGCAGACAGGGCCATTTTGCCCGGCAGCAGGCTTTCCGAGGCGGCACCATTGGCCCAGATGACCTCGTGGTGGTCAAAAAGCATATGGTAATAGCGCACTGTTGCGGCACTGCGATCGACATAGACACCGGCCAGCGGCAGCAATGCTTTGGCCGCGACAAGCGCCTCCGCGGCATCGGTCATCCGTTGGATAATCGCGGATCGTACCAGCATCCGGTGCTGCGGCGAGACGCTAAGATCCTTATTAGGTACATTAAGTCCTAATGCACCTGCGGTGATGCGAATGGGGGCCAGCGCGGCATCTGTGGGCACGACGCCTGCCCCGATCCAGCGAATGGGTTGCGCGCCACGATCTTGGGTCTCCACCAAATCCCCAGCTTTCAGGGTTTCAATCGCCACGCAGCCATCCGGTGTCAATATCTTGGTGCCTTTGGCAAAGCAGGCAAAGTCTTGGAACATATTGTGCCAAAGACCAGTATAGTTGGTGTTCGTGACCTCCGTCACTTGCACCGATTGAATTTCTTTGGTGTCAGGCCCGCGCAGATCATTCCCACTGTAACTGGAATTCGACAAGAAAAGCTCACCGTTGGTCGTCTGGAACATCACCGCATTGGTGACATCCATGGTCGACCCATCGGAGTAGGTAACTGTCAAATTTACGACCGCGAGGGAGTCTACTTGGGATAAACCACCTTCCCCAGACGTCGTATCACTGGTGTTAGTATTGTCGGTCCCGATGTCCCCGCTATCGTCAGCGTCTTCAAAAGTCATCTCTTCGACATGATTTATCAATGGATCACTAGGGGACCCAAAAGTCTGCAAATAGATCCCCGCGTTTTCTACGCTCGCCGTAGTCTCGTCGGTATCTGCATCCGCAAACGTGCCTAAATAAATAACATCTTGGGTCGAAATAGCCATGCGACTGGTCCCTTCAAAAAACTCAGCCCTGTAGGTTTTTCAAAAGATCCTTAATGTCGTTATAAAGCTAAAATTTGACTCTTTAGGTTCCACTTTGGGATCAAATCAACAGTGCAAACCTCGTCACTTGCGCGAAATCTTAGGGATCGAACTGGGGCCATATTGGGACTTGCAGATCCCATGCCCTACCGATAACCGGTATGATAGCTCTGCGTAAGGGATCTGGTCCAATGCGTTTGAAGGGTTTCCAGATCACACCACTGGACACGGTAGATTTCCTGAAATCCAAAGCAGGTGCCAATACGCCGCACAGCGTTGACCGCGACCACATAGCCCGTCACCAAACGACTATGGTCGCGCGCGCGCATCGGGCCGCAAACCTCCCGCTTTGCTTTCGGCTCCAACCGTTCCCTGCAGTCTGAACGCTGGCCGTCTTCGCAGGGTCGCGGTCCTCAGCAATTGCAACACGGGCGTGATTGGCCGGATCATACCAGATAGAGCGGCGCGCAGGCACTTATTGCTGTACGCAGACATCCTGCCCCACAGGATGCTCGATAGAATGAAACACCCCAATCTTGTCGTGATAGTCCCACACTCGATAATCGCGCAGCCCGTGTTGCGTGTAACCCACGCCGTCTCGACGACCATCGCAGAACCGGGATGCCAGACCCGGCTGAAGGTCGCAGGCGGCGGTATAAAATTGACCTAGGATGACACCGCAAGCGTGGCTATCGACGTCAATGACACCCCTGCCAAACCAAACACTTTCGTCAGATGCCTATGCATTCCACTGCGAACACAAAGTTCTCACCGACCAAACATACCCATACGTCTGAAAATCAGCCATTGAACAGCGCCAATCACCAACATCAATCCGCAGACAATCCAAAAGGCCCATGCGTTCTCGACACCGGGCACGCCACCTACATTTATCCCCAACAGCCCCGTGATAAAGCCCAAAGGCAAAAACAGCGCAGACACGATTGACAGCACAAACATCTGGTCATTCATCCGCTCTGCACGCGCATCGGACAGATGGTCCCGCACAATCTGTGCGCGGTCGCGGATCGCATCCAATTCCTCGCCCAACCGCGTCACACGTTCGGTTGCCTCGCGGATCCGGCTTTGGGTCACACTGTCCATCCAGCCGTGATCCTCGATTTCAAAAGTGCTCAGCGCGTCCCGTTGCGGCACCATATAACGGCGCATCACAATCGCCGACCGCCGCAAATCAGCCAGCTCGCTACGCTGGGCCACCCCCAGTTCCGACAGATCCGTTTCTTCCAGCGCATCGATCCGTTCGTTGAGGGCTGCTACCACAGGCTCGGCCCGGTCGGCCAACCGCAAAGCCAGCCGCGCCACCAATTCCGCAGGCCCCGAGGCCACAGCCCCTCGCCCCGCTGCAGCCCGCAAGTCCGACACGGCCTGCAAGGGCCGCATCAACACCGTCACCAATACCCTTTCACGCACCCACATTCGCAGGCTGACCATATCTTCAGGTTCGGCCCCGGGGTTCAGGTTCACGCCGCGCAGGTTCATTAAACTGCCATCTGCATGGCTAGAACAGCGTGGCCGCGTCTCAGGCGCGCGCAAAGCCGCCAACACCAGCCCGTCAAAGCCACCAGCGGCCAACACCGCATCGCCCGCGTCCGTGCCCATCCGCGCATGGACCCAGACAAACCCCGCCTCCGGTACACCCGCAACGGCCCCTTGCACATCCTCCAAGGCACGTGGCACCCCCTGTGCATCATAGGCAAATCCAAAGCAGTCGGGTTGATCAATCATCATGGCACTCCTTGTCAGACAATCATCCCCTCAATCACGTGCAAAATCCACCCCGCCCCTTTTCCTTTTTGCCCCAAACCGCTAACTGATCCCCAACCATATATGACCGCAAGGAACGCCCCCATGGCACTGGATAAAAACTTTGACGCCGCCGAGGCCGAAAGCCGCCTTTACAAGCAATGGGAAGAGGCCGGATGTTTTGTGGCCGGCGCCAATGCCAAGCCCGAGGCATCGACCTATTGCATCATGATCCCGCCGCCCAATGTGAATGGCCGTTTGCACATCGGACACGCCTTCAACAACACGCTGCAAGACATACTGATCCGATGGCACCGGATGCGCGGCTTTGACACGCTCTGGCAACCCGGCCAGGACCACGCAGGCATCGCCTTGCAACTGGCCGTGGAAAACGAGTTGGCCAAAAAGGACATCAAACGCACAGATTTGACCCGTGACGAGTTTATGACCCACGCGTGGGAATACAAAGACGCCACCGCAAATGGCATTGTCAGCCAACTCAAGCGTATCGGTGCATCCTGCGATTGGACGCGCAACGCCTTTACTATGTCCGGCGCCCCCAATGCGCCCGCCGGCGAAGAGGGCAATTTCCACGACGCAGTTATCAAAGTCTTTGTTGAGATGTACAATAAGGGCCTGATCTATCGCGGCAAACGCCTCGTGAACTGGGACCCGCGTTTCGAAACCGCCATCTCTGATCTGGAAGTAGAAAACATCGAAGTTGACGGCCACATGTGGCACTTCAAATACCCGCTGGCCGGTGGCGAGACCTATGAATACGTCGAAAAAGACGAAGACGGGAACGAAGTGCTGCGCGAGACCCGCGATTATATCTCGATCGCTACAACCCGCCCTGAAACCATGCTGGGCGACGGGGCTGTTGCGGTTCATCCGGATGACACCCGCTATGCGCCTATCGTGGGCAAGCTGTGCGAAATTCCCGTCGGCCCCAAAGAACATCGCCGTTTGATCCCGATCATCACCGACCAATATCCGGACATGGACTTCGGGTCCGGTGCGGTGAAAATCACCGGTGCGCACGACTTCAACGACTACCAAGTTGCCAAGCGCGGCGGCATCCCAATGTACAACCTCATGGACACCAAGGCCGCTATGCGCGCTGATGGAAAACCCTATGCCGAGGAAGCCACCACCGCCCAAGCGATCGCCAATGGCGAACAAGAGTTTGACGAGGCGATGATCGCCGCCATGAACCTTGTGCCCGAGGCGTACCGCGGCCTCTCCCGCGAAGACGCCCGTGAGGCCGTTGTGGCTGACATCACTGCCGAAGGCCTTGCCGTGATGCATGATGTGACGCGCAAGGTGAAAGACGAAGACGGCAACACAACTGAGGTCACAGAAACCGTCCCTTACGTTGAAAACAAGAAAATTATGCAGCCGTTCGGGGATCGCTCAAAAGTCGTGATCGAGCCGATGCTGACCGATCAGTGGTTCGTCGAGACCTCCAAAATCGTCGGCCCCGCACTGGATGCGGTCAAAGACGGCACGGTTAAAATCATGCCGGAGTCGGGCGAGAAAGTGTACTATCACTGGCTGGAAAATATCGAGCCTTGGTGCATCTCGCGCCAGCTTTGGTGGGGGCACCAGATACCGGTTTGGTATGCGCCACGGATCAAATTCCTCGATGATCCGAAGACTTTCGAACCACGTCCCTCCCTTGGTCTTGCCAAGGACGAAAGCTCTCGCACTACGATTTGGGATTTTGATTATGAAAACCCGGTTTCGTTTTGCGTCACAAGCGAAGATGAATTTATCGAAGCGGTCTACGCCTATTATTCGGAACAAAACGTTAAAGCAAAGGAGCTGGGGACCAGCCTTGGCATAGTTGGGGGGCGGATTGAACCTCAAACCGTTGCTCCTGAACATCGCTCCCTACCGGGAGAACCGGACGTTGTCATGTGGCGCGACCCCGATGTCCTAGACACTTGGTTCTCCTCTGGTCTCTGGCCCATCGGCACTCTTGGCTGGCCCGAACAAACCGACGAGCTGGCGAAATACTTCCCCACATCCACCCTTGTGACAGGTCAGGACATCCTGTTCTTCTGGGTAGCCCGCATGATGATGATGCAACTGGCTGTGGTAGACCAAATCCCCTTCGATACTGTCTACCTGCACGGCCTCGTGCGCGATGCCAAGGGCAAGAAGATGTCGAAGTCCGTTGGCAACGTCATCGATCCGCTCGACATCATTGACGAGTTCGGCGCAGATGCGTTGCGCTTTACAAATGCTGCCATGGCCTCCCTTGGCGGGGTCCTGAAACTGGATACTCAGCGCATCACCGGTTACCGGAACTTTGGCACCAAATTGTGGAACGCCGCCCGATTTGCCGAGATGAACGGCGTGTTTGAACAGGCGCACGCCGCGCCCACAAACGGCTTGCCAGCAGCGACACAAACACTGAACAAATGGATCATCGGAGAGGTCGCCAAGACCCGCGAGACCGTTGACGCCGCCCTCGAAGCGCACCGTTTCAACGATGCGGCCCTCGCCCTTTATGCCTTTGTTTGGGGCAAGGTCTGCGACTGGTATGTGGAACTGTCCAAACCGCTGTTCTATTCCGAGGACGAGGCGACCCTGCGCGAAACCCGCGAAGTCATGGGTTGGGTTCTGGACCAGTGTTTCATCCTGTTGCACCCCATCATGCCATTCATCACCGAAGAGCTGTGGGCCGAAGCCGCACCTCGCGCTGATGGTGCCAAAGGCATGCTGGTTCACGCCGATTGGCCTACCTACCAAGCAACTGATTTGGTTGATGAAAATGCAGATCGGGAAATGAACTGGGTGATCGGGCTTATTGAGTCCATCCGGTCAGCCCGTACCGCAATGCACGTCCCTGCAGGCGCAAAAATCCCATTGGTTCAACTGGATCTGGACGAAGCTGGCCGCACCGCTTGGGCAGGTAACGAAGCCTTGATTATGAAGCTTGCGCGCATCGACAGCAAAACCGAAGTCTCAGAATTGCCCAAAGGCACGGTGACGATTGCGGTGGCTGGCGGGACGTTTGGGTTGCCTTTGGCCGACGTGATCGACGTGGCCGAAGAACAGGCGCGTTTGGAAAAGGTGATGGCAAAGTTAGACAAGGAAATCAAAGGCTTGTCCGGTCGGGTCAATAACCCGAAATTCATAGCCTCCGCCCCGCCCGAAGTCGTCGAAGAGGCCCGCACAAACATGGCCGAGCGCGAGGAAGAAGCCGTACAAATCCGCGCAGCCCTCGCCCGTCTGGCCGAGATCGCTTAAAGCTTTATGACCTTTTCAACGGCACGCATCATGCCTTTGGAATGGTCATAGACCAGCTTAAGGATAACTTTTGTTTTCGGGGTCTTAGCCGCAATGCCGACGCCGCGCGTCGCCAAGGCCGCCCCACTTGCGGCCATAAAGCCACGTCGGGATAAGTTCATCGTTTATTCCTCACTCGTACCCTTGTGAAATGGCTATTCTTTCAACAATTACAAGGGTATAGTGCGGCCCATGACATATCCCAAGCCCACCCCGCTGGTCGCCAGCCTGCCCGCCACCGTCCCGTTTGTGGGCCCCGAAACCCAAGAACGCGCCCGCGGTGCCGCCTTTAACGCCCGCCTTGGCGCCAATGAAAATGTGTTCGGCCCCTCGCCCAAAGCCGTGGCCGCCATGCAGGCCGCAGCATCTGAGGCGTGGATGTATGCCGACCCCGAACATCACGCGCTAAAACAAGCGCTTGGCGCCCATCACGGCATCGGATCAGACGAGTTTGTCATTGGCGAAGGCATCGACGGCTTGCTGGGCTATTTGGTGCGGATCTATGTGGGCCACGGTGATGCGGTCGTGACCTCGGACGGGGCCTACCCCACGTTCAATTACCACGTGGCGGGGTTTGGTGGCACTCTACACAAAGTGCCCTACAAGGATGATCATGAAGACCTCGCAGCGCTTACTGCCAAGGTGTTGGAAACAAATGCAAAGCTGGTTTATCTGTCCAACCCGGATAACCCAATGGGCACATGGCACCCGGCACAGGATGTAGTGGCATTTGCCCAAAATCTGCCCCCAACCTGCCTGTTGGTTTTGGACGAGGCCTATATCGACACAGCCCCGGCAGGCACAGCCCCCGCCATCGGCGAGACACCGCCCAACGTGATCCGGATGCGCACGTTTTCCAAAGCCTATGGTTTGGCTGGCGCCCGTGTGGGCTATGCAATTGGCGCGCCTCGGGTCGTCAGCGAGTTTGCTAAAATCAAGAACCACTTTGGGATGTCGCGACCCGGACTGGCCGCGGCTTTGGGCGCGTTGCAAGATCAAGACTATCTTGGAAAAACACTGGAAGCCGTTGAAAATTCACGCAAAAGCATCGCAGAAATTGCCACCGCCAATGGGCTGCAACCCCTTGCCTCTGCTACAAATTTTGTCGCAATTGATTGCGGGCAAGACGGTGCATTTGCCAAACGGGTTTTGCAGTCTTTGATTGAACAAGGCGTATTTGTGCGCATGCCCTTCGTTGCCCCTCAGGACCGTTGCATTCGGATCTCCTGCGGGACCGATGCCGATTTGCTCCACTTCAAAAACGCCTTACCGCACGCATTAACCTCAGCGCAATCTTGACAGGCTAGGCTTTCGTTTTATCGTTGGGTTAACAGGGAGGCCGCATATGAGAGATCACAGTAAAATCGGTCACGCACCAGATTTCACCACGGCGTTCCTTTGCATGGCAGGAGTTGTACTATTCATGGCGTTAACAACAATCTACGCGATCTATGGCTTTGTGGGTGTGGCCCTCTTTGCTGTTGCAATGAACAAATGGATCACACGGCCAAAACGCGCCCGTGTTCGGTCGCAGGTGCAAGCCCCTGCATCAGCCAGACGGGATCCGCGGTAAGGGGCTCTGCGTGCTGGAACTAGCTGCCTTAACCCCAGACCATTTTCACAACAGAAACGGGCTAAGCGCGCTTTGCGTAGACCGTTGATGCAGCTTCTATTGCGTTGGGGCCGTGCGGAATTTCTAGGGCCTTAAGGCCTGCATCGATCGCCCCCAGTGTGCCCAACATCATATGCGCATTCACGTGCCCCATGTGGCCAATACGAAAATAGCCGTCCGAGTTCGGATCCTCATCCGTGCCCATGCCAAGACCGATACCTAAGGTCACACCCGCTTCTTGGGTCAACCACGTGCGCAATTGCGTGCCATAGGGCGCACCAATCCCGATTGAGGTGACCGCGTGGCTGCGTTTGCTAGGGTCCTTGATATTCATCGCCAACGGGCCGCCTTGCCCCCACGCATCGCAAGCGGCCCAAACGCCGTGGGCCAACGTTTGATGGCGTGCCCAAACGGCCTCCAACCCTTCCTCGATGATCATATCAAGCGCGACGCGCAGGCCGTAAAGATGGTGCGTTGGGGCAGTCCCATCCCAGTATTGAAAGTACATCTCGGGCGCCATACGCGGCCGCCAATCCCAGTAATGACTGACGCAATTGGCTGTCTCACGCACTGCATCTGCTTTGTCGTTAAAGAACACAAAGGACATGCCTGGCGGGGTCATCAGGCCTTTTTGGCACCCCGTGACCATCACATCAACGCCCCAGGCGTCCATTTCAAACGCATCACACCCAAGACAAGCGATGCTGTCGATCATCAAAAGCGCCGGGTGACCTATATCATCCAGCACCTTGCGCAAGGCCGTGACATCGTTCTTGACGCTGGTGGATGTGTCCACTTGGACCGCAAGCACGGCTTTGATTTCATGGAATTTATCCGCTTTCAAAGCCTCGGCCATCGCATCAGTGTCGATGTCAGACGCGCGCCCAAAATCCAAGATTTGGGTCTCGACACCCATGCGGTTTGCGATCTCGCCCCAGCCCAAACAGAAGCGCCCCGTGGCCAACACCAGAATCTTATCACCCCGGGACATGGTGTTGGACAATGCCGCCTCCCACGAGCCGTGGCCGTTGGCGATATACATCGCCACGTGATGCCCCGTGCGGGCAATGGACTTTAGATCAGGGACCAACGAATGGGTCATATCAATCAATGCACCCGTGTAAATATTGGGCGCCGGACGATGCATGGCCTGCAAAACAGCCTCAGGAATAACCGAGGGGCCGGGGATGGCGAGAGTGTGGCGACCGTTTGACAGGGACATTGATGCACGTGCTCCGAAAAGGGTTTGGCCCAGAGGTAGAGCCGATATATCGCGGCGTCAATTCGCCCTTTGCCTTGTAGCACCACCACTTTGCGCGTAGATGGCGCACCACGGTACGAAACTGGTTTGGACCCGCCCAATGAGCACTTGGAAAAAACGTCTTAAGAACTTTGAACGTCGTGTGCGCACCTCGTTTGGGGACGATATTTCGACACCCAAGGCGCGGCGAAACGCATTTTGGCACTATCACCTGTTTGATCACGCTTTCTTGCGCACGTTTTGGACGAACTTTGCCCAATTGGCGCCGGGCGTGTACCGGTCCAATCAGCCGACCCATGCGCGATGGGTACGCTACAAGCGAGACTATGATTTAAAGGCGGTCATCAATCTGCGCGGGGCCGATAAATTCAGCCCCTACCTGTTTGAAAAGGAAAGTCTGGAACAGCTGGGCATCCAATTGATCGATGTGCCGATCTATGCGCGCCGTCCCGCCTCGCGTGACGAAATGCTGGACTTAATCGACGCGCTCAAAAACACGCCCAAACCATTTTTACTGCATTGCAAATCCGGCGCAGACCGGGCGGGGTTGGCCAGCGTGCTGTATCTGCATTTGGTCGAAGGCGTGCCTTTGGCCCAAGCACGCAAGCAATTGTCGTGGCGGTTCTTACACCTCAAATCGACGATGACTGGCGCTGTGGATTTTGTCTTGGACGCCTACGAGGACGATACAGCAGGCAGCGATATGTCCTTTGAGGATTGGGTGGCCACAACCTACGACAAAACGACTTTGTTCAACAAATTCAAAGCCCAGCGCGGTATCACTGACTAGCGGCGGGTGTAGATTTTTACCAAATCCGCAGGCTTTGCCCCAGCCAAATAGCGCGTCAGCACCATCAGATTGCGTGTACCACGGCGCAACCAGCCATCCCGTTCATAGCGCGCGGCGCTGGTGTGGACCGTCAGCGGCAAAGGGCGCAGGCGTTTGGAGAGTTTCTGCGCGAGGGCCACGTCTTCCATCAAAGGGATCTCGGGATAGCCGCGCACAGACAGGTAAAGCGCTTTGGAAATGAGGAGACCTTGATCACCGTAAGGCAGGCGAAACCACGCAGAGCGTATGTTGGCCCATCCCGCAACCAAACGCCCACGCAGCCCGCCACTACGAAACGCCAAACGTCCGTAATAGGCGCGTTCTGGATCAAGGTGGTTCCAGACAATATTGGTCCAGCCTTCAGGCAAATGGGTGTCTGCATGCAACATCAACAGCCATTGCCCGCGCGCCGCTTCGCAGCCCAATGCCAATTGCGCACCGCGACCTTGGGCACCGGTCAATACCTCGGCACCCCATTCGTCGGCCAATTCCAATGTAGCGTCCGTTGAGCCGCCGTCACTTATGATCAACTCGCGCACCAAACCTGCTTCGATCCCTTCCATCAGGGCCATCAGGGTCGGGCCCAATTCCTCGGCTGCGTTCAGCGTCGGGATCACAATGGACACAGGTGCGCGCATTTTCTTCCTTTTGTCTGTTCCAAAGCTGCCTATATGATGAGCACAGGAAAAGGAATTCCCCATGACAAACACGCGCAAACTCTTTGATATTCAAGGCACAGACCGGGTCAGCTTTTTGCAAGGGCTGGTCACCAATGATGTGCGCGAAGGTTTGGTCTATGCCGCCCTTTTGACTCCGCAGGGTAAATATTTGGCTGACTTTTTCCTGCTGGGCACGGATGAGCGCATTTTGTTGGACATTGATGCAAGCATCGCGGATCAAACCGTTCAACGGCTCAGCATGTATAAACTGCGCGCAGATGTGACGATTGAGCCGAGCGAAATGAAGGTACAACGCGGGCTTGGCGAGGCCCCGGACGGTGCGATTGCGGATCCACGCAATGACGCATTGGGATGGCGGTACTATGCCCCCGATGCAGGGCCAGATCACGAGATTGATTGGACCGCGCTTCATGTGGCTCACTGTGTGCCGCAAACCGGGATCGAGTTGACCCCAGACAGCTATATCCTGGAAGCCGGGTTCGAACAGTTATCTGGCGTTGATTTCCGCAAAGGATGTTACGTGGGCCAGGAAGTGACCGCGCGGATGAAACACAAAACCGAGCTGCGCAAAGGTTTGACCAAAGTCAAGGTAACCGGTGCTGCCCCAACAGGCACACCCATCCTATCAGGCAGCAAGGAAGCAGGTGTTTTGTACAGCCAAGCGGCGGGCGAAGGCATTGCCTACCTGCGTTTTGACCGTGCCAAAGGCGAAATGACGGCTCAGGACGCCACTGTACACCGGATCGATCCGGCCTGACGTGGCGTCACAGGGCTAGGCGCGTTCCGAGTATTCCATGGTTTCGGTGTTGACCACGATGGCTTCATCTTGGCCCACAAACGGCGGCACCATGACCTTGATCCCATTGTCCAAGATCGCAGGTTTAAAGCTGTTGGCAGCGGTCTGGCCTTTGACAACCGGCTCGGTCTCGACAACGACGCAAGTGACCTTTTGCGGCAGGGACGCGCTGAGCGCTTCCTCATCGAAATACTCGATCTGGGCAATCATGCCGTCCTGTAGAAACGGGCGACGATCCCCAAGGATTTCAGCGGGCAATTCGATCTGTTCGTAGGTTTCATTGTCCATGAACACCAACATTCCGTCAGATTCATAAAGGAACTGCTGGTCTTTTTGATCCAAACGAACTTTCTCGACCTTATCGGCGCTGCGGAAGCGTTCGTTCAGTTTCGAGCCATTGCGCAGATTTCGCAGCTCAACCTGTGCAAAGGCACCGCCCTTGCCGGGCTTGACGTGGTCGACTTTGACCGCGGTCCAGAGGCCATCGTTATGCTCCAGAATGTTACCGGGGCGGATTTCATTGCCGTTGATCTTTGCCATGTCACAATTCCGTCGCAATTGGTTGAAGAATGATTAACGGCCCCTATATCCATATGATGTTCAGCTGGCAAGAGACGTGATTTTACAGGGGCTCGCTATTTATGAGTATGCAAAAAATGCATAGCAGCCATGCAATAAGAGGCTATCCGAATCGTCACAGTTACGTCATAAAGAACGCCACGCCGAAAAGACAAGAGCAACAATAAGGATACGAGATGAGAGATTTCGTGGATGGCACCGCATTCAATAATGAACAAGGCAACCGCGCACGCAAACTGTTCGCTGCTGTGGTCTTGGCTGCCTTGGATGATGCAATTGCCGACGACAAGAAATACGGAAACGGTCCAGAACAAATCGCACGTTGGGCCCGCTCGCGCGATGGTCGCGAAGTGCTGTCCTGCGCTGGGATCGACCCCAACGAACGCGTTGTTGCCGGACTGATGGAATTTGTCTCCAAAGGGATCCGCACATCCGTTGCCCTGTCCCGTGAGGAAAGCGAACGTCGCAACGCGGCCCAAGCTGAGGCGGCATAAACAGCCCCCGCACCTTTATGACTTAGAAATCGGCGTCCCTTGGGGCGTCGTTTTCGTTTGTAGACCCATTGGCTAAAGATCTGTCATCATAAAGGCCCAGAAAAACACAGGCGCCAATTCAAGGGTCATCAAAACCGCAACGCTGGCGCGCACCCAAATTTCTGTAAACCGCCGC
This sequence comes from Algirhabdus cladophorae, assembly GCF_044772865.1. GTDB lineage: Bacteria > Pseudomonadota > Alphaproteobacteria > Rhodobacterales > Rhodobacteraceae > Algirhabdus > Algirhabdus cladophorae. The sequence continues at coordinate 571,489 of NZ_CP173029.1, read as the reverse complement.
CATAGAATGATCGCCATCGCGGCACAGAGGGCCATTTCGATCCCACCGATCAGTGCCCCATGATGGTTGTTGTCCCAATAGCTGACAGGGCTGATAAATTTCCAATCAGTCAGCGGCCAAAAATGCGCGCGGGCGTCCTCCATATGCAACGGGAAATCAAGCGCGATATGCAGCAAAGCGGCCCCGGTTAAGGCAATAGCCCACGGCACCCTACCCCATAGCGCAAAGGCAAAGCCAATCCCCCAAAGGATAAAACTGTTATCCACGGCAAAAACCTGCTGCCATTGTGGACTAAAGTAGAGATCGCGGAACACGATCTGAGGCGAAATATCCAACAGAAAGATCGACACACCCGCCATCAGATAAAGCGAAACGTCAGGCAACATCGCCCCAATCAACGCGCCAAAGATGGTTTCCATTTGATGCTTTTTGCTGAAGGCTGCGAGGCCAAAGATCAAATGGGCTGGCGTGTTCATCCGCTTTGTCCTAACTGGAATTGCAGCGGCAAGGGTAGAGGGCGCAGTGGCCAAGTCAATCATGATCCAAGGGGCAGGTTCAAACGTGGGCAAATCCATGGTTGTGGCGGGTCTAGCACGGGCCCTGCACCTGCGCGGCATGCGCGTGCGCCCCTTCAAGCCCCAAAACATGTCCAACAACGCGGCAGTCACGGTGGATGGCGGGGAAATTGGCCGTGCTCAGGCATTGCAGGCCTTAGCGGCCTGTGCCGATCCTGTGGTGGATATGAACCCGGTATTGCTAAAACCAGAAAGCGATGTGGGCGCGCAGGTTATTGTGCATGGAAAGCGGTTTGCGACCCTCAAAGCCCGCGATTACGCCAAGGTAAAACCAACCCTGCTTCAGGCAACCTTGGACAGCTTTAACAGGCTAGCGCAAGACGCAGATATTGTGCTGGTTGAAGGGGCCGGTTCCCCTGCCGAAATTAATCTGCGCGCCGGCGACATCGCCAATATGGGGTTTGCACAAGCCGCTGACGTTCCCGTCGTATTGGTCGGTGATATTGATCGTGGCGGGGTCATTGCCCAATGTGTGGGCACTCACGCGGTATTGCCTCCCCACGATCGCGATCGGATAAAGGCCTTTGCCATCAACAAGTTCCGCGGCGACCCCAGTCTTTTTGACGATGGGTTGGAAGAAATTGTGCAGCGCACCGGCTGGCCATCGCTGGGTGTTGTTCCATGGTTTGCAGATGCGTGGAAACTACCTGCCGAGGACATCATGGACATCGCCAGCACTCAGGGCGGTGCTTTCAAAGTGGCTGTTCCACGGCTGAACCGGATCGCCAATTTTGACGATTTAGACCCTTTGTCCAGTGATCCCAATATCACGGTCGAGATTGTCGAGGCCGGACGCCCCCTGCCCGGTGATGCACAGCTGGTTTTGATCCCTGGCTCAAAATCTACAATCGCTGATCTGGCTCATTTTCGCACCCAAGGTTGGGACGTGGATTTGCAGGCCCATGTGCGGCGTGGCGGTCATGTCTTGGGCCTGTGTGGCGGGTATCAAATGCTGGGCCGCGAGATTATCGATGAAGACGGTATCGAAGGCCAAAAAGGGCGCTTTGACGGGCTGGGCTTGCTGGATGTGGTGACGCATATGGGACCTCAAAAGACCCTGCGTCGCGAGACCGCGCGATACATCAAAACCGGCGAGGCCGTCGAGGGATACGAGATCCACATCGGCGAGACATTGGGCCCAGATTGCGAACAGGCGTGGCTGGATATTCAAGGCCGCCCCGAAGGTGCTGCATCCGCGAACGGGCGGGTGCGTGGCACCTATATGCATGGGTTGTTCAGCAGCAACGCCTTTCGTGCGGCATATCTGGCCGAGTTGGGCGCGGCTGCGTCGAACTTGGACTATTCCGCTGACGTTGATGCGACATTGGATGCGCTGGCCGCACATTTAGAGCGCCATCTGGACATCGATCTGCTGCTAGATCTGAGCCACTAAAGCCAGTTATTCCAACTCAAGGCTAGCGAGGGCGCGATGAATTTCGCGGCGCACAAGTTTGCGCACATTTCGCGTGATACGCTCGCCCAAAACACCCTGCAATTCCTCGCGTACCAGTTCCGAAACCAAATCGCGCAATGTCTCCTCATCCAGGATTGACTCGTCGAACCGCGACACTTCGGAAACCATATCAGTTTCGGAATCTTCTTCGTCAGTGTCGTCTTCTTCAGCCTGAGCTTCGGCCCGATCAGCGAAGGATTGTCCAACAAACGGAATAGTGTTGTCGATAGAAGCAAACCGAGGTGGTGTCGCATCCTCTTGGACATCTTCCCAATCGTCCTTGGGCAGGCTGTCCTCTGGATCAAAGTTGTTGTCACCAAATGAGAGAGGCGCTTGGATATCGTCCTGCTCATCTTCGTCATAGTCATCAGTCACGGCCTCGACAGGCTGTTCAAACAACTCGGACGCCTCTTTGACCTCGGGATCGTCCTGCGCCAGTTCCAAAGGACTATCTGCGCTTAGATGCAAAACATCCTCGGGCTGTTCTGCCTCAAAAACCGTCTCAATTTGGCTATTTTCCGGCTCGGCCTCCAGAAAAAACGCGTCATCCGCTTCGGTTTCGGGATTGGGCGCCAGATCAGCCTCATCCGCGTCAAAAACATCTATGGCAGCGGCTTCGTCGTCAGCGGCGTTAAAGCTGGCAACTGGTGCTGCGTCCAAAACACTGTCCTCGACCTCCTGAGGCCCGTCACCGTCCTCTTTAGGCACGTCACCGTCCTCTTGAGCATGGGTAAACTCAAAATCAGTGCTTTGAACAACGGCCTCTGAACTCTGCAAAGGATCTTCATGGGGCAAGGTTGACGCCAGTTCATCCAATTCAAGGCCATCGCTTTGGGCTTCGGCGGCAACCGCGTCGATTGTATCCTCGGTGGTCCAAGAATCCTCGGCCTCGGGTGGGTTTGCATCGCTTAAGTTTGCAGGCACAGCCTCGGCAACGCCATCTTCTATATCTTCAACCCGCAATGACGGGGTCAGAACCAGTTTTTCTACCGGGACAGTATGCGCCGGGTCAGCCTTAAACGCGCGGGTGTTTTCAGACACCAACTTGCGAATAGACGACAACACGTCTTCAATTTCTACATTTTTTACCGGATCGGACATAGGGCACCTGCTCTGGCCTCTTTGGGACAGGTTATCCGCAGGCGACGATTCCTTCAACCGTCTGGCAGCAGCAAATTCCGTTAAACTTTATTGTTTGCCAATGGCCTTGAGAACCCGGTCCAATTGCTTGCCTTGTTTGGAGTGGCTGGCAGGCGCGTTTTTCACCAGATCATAGTAGGCCGTTGGATCGTAGGTGCGGATCCCCAGCTTTAAATGCTCAGCGGTCATCAAACCCATGCTGGCAAGGATACTGTAGCGCGCGTTAATCTCGTCGATTTGCGCCGAAATCAGGTTCGTCTGGGCGTCCAGCAATTCCTGCTCGGCATCAAGCACATCCAAAGTTGTTCGCGATCCCAACGTGGCCTCTTCGCGCACCCCTCTAAAGGCAATGCGAGAGGCCCGTACTTGGCGTGCAAACGCCTCGCGACTGGCAATCGCAGTGGTCAGCGAGGAATACGCATTGCCCACGCTTTCGCGAATTTCATGGGTTGTCAGATGCAGCGCTGCGCGTTGAGCATCCCGGCGCGCAGACTGCTGCCGGATCAAAGAGGCAATCTGGCCGCCGCTGTAAATTGGACCGCTCAGCTGCAAAGTCACAGATTCGTCAGTTTCCCATTCGTCGTTCAGGGTCAACTGGCCCTGCAACTGTAGTGTTGGCTTTGTTCCCGCACGCGCCTCGGCAATCCGAAATTCAGCAGCCGTTACATTGCGCTGTGCTTCTTTGACACTGGGGTGATATTTTACGGCGTAGCGTTTTGCAGCGGCCTCATCCCGGGCCAAAGCAGGTGGATTGGTCGGTGCGGCCAGCGCCCCGGGGGCACGGCCCACGGCGCGGTAGAACTGTTCTTTGGCCTGCGCAAGATTTCCCTGGGCGCCAGCCAATTGGCTACGTGCCGAGGCCAGTCGCGCCTCAGCCAGGGCCACATCCGTTCGGGTCACCTCGCCCACATCAAATCGATCTTGGGCCGCACGCAGTTCCTCACCAATCACCCGCACGTTACTCCGGCGCAAGTCCACAAAAGCAGACTGGCGACGAACTTCCATGTAGGATTGCGTCGCACCCAGCAAGACCGATTGCTCGGCCGCGACCAGGGCCTCGCGGGTTGCCAAAACCAATTCCTTTTGCACCTGTGTGCCATAGGCAGAGGCGTAGAAATCATACAACACCAGCGAGGCCGTGATCCCTACCGAGGCATTCGTGTCCCATTCGTCCCGCAACAAGGACTGCGACGATCGCGAGGCGCGGACCTGTGCTGTGTAGGATAAAACAGGGCGCAACGCGGCCAAGGATTGTGCCACATCTTCGTCGGCAGCGCGCAGCAGCGCACGTTGCTGCTCCAAAAGGCCAGAATGTTTGTATGCGCCAATCAAAGCATCCGCCAGAGTTTCAGCAGAACTGGCAACAGGCGCCATAGCCAAGGCGGCCCCTACAAACAGACCAGTTAATTTGCGTCGAATCCGTATGGCCATATTCATCCCCGAGTGTCTGTTCATTTCGCAAAGGCGCATCGCCTCGATGGCAACCCACGAGGCAGTACTCCCAAGTGGACTATCTAGTTTAGCTAACAAACTGTCAAAGGCTTAGGCCGACATTCTTGGATCTAAAGCTGAAATTCCTCGGCAGCTTGGAATCCATCCGCAACTGCGACGGCTGCATTGAACGCAAACCGCCAAGTGACAGTGCCGCCCTCTTTGCGACCAATACGAACAGCCCCCAAGGCGCCATCCATAAAGAGAACCGCAATCCGGCCGCCATCCTTAAGCTGGTCCAACAGGCCTTCGGGCATGGATTGCACGCCCACCTGAACCATAATCGCGTCATAGGGCCCATGTTTAGCAGCACCGTTCGACAAAGCTCCGGTTACGACAACGGCATTGTCCACTCCGTGCTCGGCCAATGTGTTTTGCGCCTCATCCGCAAACGCTTCGTCTTCTACGGACACAACCGCCTGCGCCATGTGGGCCAGCACGGCTGAAGAGTAGCCAAAGCCGCAGCCCACATCCAAGACCAGATCATCGGCCCCAATCGCCAGCGCATCCAACATTTTGGCAAATGTGCGCGGCTCCAACAGCCAACGTCCGTTCCCCAGATCAACATTTTCACTGATATAGGCCACTTCCATTTGCGTCCTTGGGACATAAGCTTCGCGCGGTACACTGAGCATCGCGTCGATAATAGGGAATTTTGTGACATCAGAAGGGCGTACTTGCGTATCGACCATCATGGTGCGGCGGGCTTGAAAATCGCTCATGGTGACTCCCGGTTTCGGCTGGCTTTGGGCGCTTATGTGTCACATGCCGCGCGTTGGAGCAACGGCTTTGCGATCAATTGGCAAGCAGCCGATTAACGCGTGTGGCGCGTGTAAGCCCCGCCAAATGAATTTTGCACGCTTTTTCCCCCGCACAACATCTGGACAAGCCCCAAGAAAGGCGTAATAACCCGCGCTGTGTAACAGGCCAACAACCCTGCCGCACACACCACAGGACGGCGAGTTGGCGGAGTGGTGACGCAGCGGATTGCAAATCCGTGTACACCGGTTCGATTCCGGTACTCGCCTCCAAATAAAATCAATCACTTAGCTCTCTCCTCTCTTTGCCCCATCGGGGACGTTTACAATAGCGTTTACAGTTTTGTCCTCGCGGCGCTGCTTTTCGCGCTTCAGTAAGTCGAGGACTTCCGCGCTTTCAGCAGGCGAAACGGCGGCGTAATGCTCGATCACAGCGGCGGCGTAGCGAAGCGACCAACCCATGTGATTTGCGATTTGGTTGAGGCCTAGGCCCGCTCGTAGGAGCCGTGTGGCCGCCGTGCCGCGTGTATCTTGGAGCCTTAGTGTCGGATCGCTCAGCTTGTCGGCTATGCGATCCCGGTATCGTGTGATAGCTCGGCTAGCCGATGTTGGCCGGAGCGGCTTACTTCGGTCATTAACCAACAAAACAAGCTGATCTGCGGGCGTTTCATCAATCAACTGCCGCAATTCAGGCGTGACTGGAATGTGCGCCACGCGTCCGCGTTTCTGGGTTCGCACCCTGAACCGGTCAATTCCATCGAAGCTCTCCAGGTTGCCGCGTGTCAGACGCACAAGGTCCGCTGGCCTTAGGCCGGTCTCGCAAGCTAGCGTCATCACACGTTTCACCCAGGACGGTGCAGCGTCCTTGAACGCCTTTTGGTCCGCTTCGGTCCAAACTATCTCAGCCCGGTCGACTGAGTAGATGCGGTGAAGGCGGTCACAGTAGTGCGCCGCGATCTTCCCTTCATCCCTCGCCCAATTGAGAATGCGTACGGCAACGGTTCCAGCATAGTCATGCTGCTTAGGCGAGTTTTTCCACTTGGCCCGCCACTCGTTCAGCTCCCCGCGCGACTTTGGGTTTTCCCAAAGCTTCGCGGGATCGTCTACGAACTCGTCCGCAAATCGCAAAGCCCACTTCTTGTAGTCGGCCTGTGTTCGTTCGGCCTTGGGCATCGCCGTGCTGTCTAAGAAGTCATCGACCATTTGCGGTGTCATATAGTCGGCTGAGTGTCGGGCCTTGATCGCATCAGCGAAAGCGATCAGAAATTTCGGATCACGTGGTTCTCTAACCGTGTCAGTCCAAAATTTTGGACCACCCCGCCATGCATAGAAATGGTACCGAAAGCCTTCGACAGTCTTGCGCCGAACCCTGTGAACCCCTTTTGGCAAACTACTGCGCGGCACGCCTTGCCCTCCTTGCTTCAACAAGGTCACCTTCCTTCGCACCTGCGGCTATCACTGCTGGCAACCCTTGGGCTTGGTCCAGCCGAAGCCTCACAAGCTTGGGGTCGAAGTAGTTCGGGTTTCTCCGAACTGGCGTGATCCCCAGGTTACGACAAAACCCGCGAAACGCATCGTTCGGGGATGCAAAACCAAGCGCCGCAGCGAGATCATCAGACGAAACCAGGCTGATTGCTTTAACGCTGAAATCCATCATTCTGCGCCCTTATTTGATGCATCAAGCCTCATGAGGGTTTCGAGCTGCTGGGCCGACAACATCATCGCGCGGCCAATCGAATAGTACTGGCCATGCTCGCGCGCCTTGGTCCGCAATGCCCTCGCCGACACAATTGCGCCCGTCTTTCGCAACTTCTTACACCACTCTTCCGGGGTCAGCATGTCGTCGAAATTTTGCACTTGCAGCCTCACCAAAATGTCTTGAATTTCAGGATTCTACAAGTTCCTGCATGTTACCAGAGACAATCCTGGCCTAGACAAACCTTCCGAGCATATGGGAAGATATTTTCTCAGAATTTTGGAGGCGCGAATGTCCAAAAGCCGAATATTTGAGTTTGGGGGTAGTGATCTGCGCCGACTCGAAACTTGGGACCAGAAACATCGCGACGCTGCGTGGCGGAAGCGGTATGAAATCACCCTTGCTGAGAAGCGCACAAAGGAACTCAAGCGAACACGAAAGCCAGCCTCACTCGCGAAGGGCATTACCGACTACCGCAAGAAACGCGGTCTATCCCGAACAGAATTCGCCGATGAATTGGGTGTCACTCGCCGTTCACTATACAACTATGAGACTGGCGTCACGCCGGTGCCCGGCGACATAATCGAAAAGATCGTCACACGTGGTGACGTCGAGCTATCCGATGTTTTTGGACTGCCGCCGGAAGCGCCACATAGGCGTTGCCGACTGGACGACGCCAAGCTTGCCATCAGCCTATTTGCAGCTTGCCTTAAAGCCTATCGCTCCGCGCCCGTCGATAAGGTTATAGCCCATGTTGCCCTCAAAGTCGCCGACTGGCCACTCTCCGTTCGGAGGACGGATCATTCGATCAAGAGAGTGGCACAACGGTTGACGGATGATCTGGCTGATGAGGAAATTGCTGAAGAACTAGACAAAGAGCTTAAGAACCTGAGCTACCAAAGCCCAATGCTTGCTGGAGATAGCGACGAGGTTCTTGCCGACAGCGTTGAACAGCAATTCCAGCTCTTGCAGCAATCCTACGCAACCGGCGACGATGAGCAATTTGACCAAGCTCTTACCCGCGTGTCCGAGGTCCGTAGAATGAAAGCAAACGGCGTTTTGGACATGATCCGGGAAAGGATGGCGGAGACTGATCATTGAATCCCGATCCAGAAAGCTTGCGGGAAAGCTTGCGGGAAAGCTTGCGGGAAAGCTTGCGGGAAAGCTTGCGGGAAAGCTTGCGGGAAAGCTTGCGGGAAAGCTTGCGGGAAAGCTTGCGGGAAAGCTTGCGGCGGCGATATACTGCTAGCAAGCGGAATGCGGATTTATTTTTACATACTTACAGATACTTACGGCCATTTTCCGAACTCCTTGTACAGCCAAACATCACAGGCCAATCCCATGAGGCCCGCCACACACCATGACCCAGGAACAAGCACGCAAGTTAAGCTCGCGCCTCCAGCAGATCATCGCACAGGACCAGATCGATACGGGTTTCGAGGAAGATCGGCAGTTTAATATCGAGACGGCGACATTCCCGTTTTCGGTGAAAGCGACAGTCACTTTTGAAAAAGAGGTTGTTGAAGATACTGCGCCGCCAGATTCGCGCGACACCCGCACAGAAGCTCTGGCCAAGCTAGACCGTACATTCCATGATCGCATAAATGGTGACTGGTTAGAGGCATATATCTCCGACCCCACCCAAGACGGAAAATTCGAACGGTTCAAAGAGCCATTCTCCGCCAGCCACAGCCGTACCTGTGAAAGCTGCAATGGAGCCCGCAAGCTAAGGTGCCGCTCCTGCGGCGGCCGAAGGGTTGTAAGATGCACAAGCTGCTCGAATGGCCATGTTGCCTGCACCAACTGCGACGGTTCCGGTATGCTAAGATGCATAGGTTGCGGCGGAACGGGACGACAAGATTACAGTGAAAACGTGCCCTACAGAGGAGTCGGCGGACAGACATTCTACCGCTTAGAAACCAGAACACGAGCTTGCTCGGGCTGCGGCGGAAAAGGGCGCAGCATATATTGTGGCTGTCAAAACGGAAGTCGCGTCTGCCCCTCCTGCGCCGGTCGAAGCGAAGTCCAATGTGGTGGTTGTTCCGGGACCGGCGAAAACGTCTGCTCGACATGCCAAGGCGCAGGCGATGAAGGCTTCAAGCTCACATACACGCCAGTAATTGACGAAAATACTCAACTCGCATGCGAGCCTGACCAATCAACCTTTGATCGGTACATGCGCGAAGTTCCGGGCTTTTTGGAACAGAAAACAGCTCTGCAACGCCAAAATCTCAAGTATAGGGCGGAAGGCGCAAACGGGCAGTACAGATACAACGCAGTAGCGCATACAGCCCGAGCATCAGGTAGCGAAACCGACCCAGCACTTATTTTGGGTCATGAGAGCATGGAACCCTATCGCTCGCCCGAGTACTTGGACCGGATATCTGCACGCACCGTTCAGCTTCTTGAAGATGATGCACTTGCCGATCTAAAGACCTATCCACTCGGTCAAGCGTGCCTTGAAGCGATCAGAAACAAGCCCCCTTTCGACTTGGGCGGGATGAGCAAGTTTGATCCAGGTCAGCAGTTGACGAATTTGGCGGCACAAGCCCGCAAACGCCTCGCATTGAAACTTACGGAAGGCGAGAGCCGTTCCATTGCAATCTTGTGCGGGCTGGCCTTTGCGGCCTTGTTACTCGTGCTGCTTATTCCGACCAGCAGCTCTATCAGCTCGTTGCTCGCAAAAGTCTATTTTGGCATTCCGATCTACGGAGCGTGGGTTGCATGGTTCTTGCAAAGCAAAAAACGAAGAGAAAAGCGATCTCAACGAGCGCTTGAGGCTATCGGCGAGGAAGTGGAAATCGGCACGGCTGTCCTAAAGACCTCTGCAGCCTCCTTGGCCGTAGCCCAGGCATTTGCGTTTGTTGTGGCGGCTCAAGTGAATGGTTCGCAAGTTTGCCGCTTCGAAAGAGGCGTTTGGGACAACACCGTATGCGGTATCGGTGAGTATCTATTCGGACTAACTTTGCTTTTCCATTAGCCTCTCGATCCGCAACTCGCGAACATCAAGCATCAATACTCCTAAATCTTCCCGCCAACACCCTTGAACTTTTCGACAAATAACGAAATTCGTTGGAAAACATCTCTTTTTTTAGTCAGGTATTGTGGATTGAGCGGACTCATTTTTGGAAGGATTGAGTTCAACTCTGTGCCGTTTTCACTCGCATATTCACGTTTGACCGACGTAGCGATGTAGCGCTTGGCGGCATCCACGTTCAATTTTTCGTCGGTTATTAGCTCTTCCGCTTCCCGGCGTTGTTCTGCCTGTGCGAAGGCAAAAAATGCCTCAATCACACTCGCTTTGTCCCCCAATTCATCAAGGTTTGTCTGATTGATGAAATCGACGATGAGGCTTTCTTTCGCGCGGTTGCCAATGCTGGCGCGAATAACACCGCGAACTTCACCAACAAGCTCTGACTTGCTTTTGGTTCTCTTGTTGTGCTCGAAGATCAACTCAAGGATGTAGTCCAGATTGATCTCCTGGGACTTCAAAAGGTCGACCTCAAAGACGACATCATCCCAATCAATCGTTGACTCAACCCGCTCAGTGCTCGCCTTTTCACGGCGAAGCCAATCCCGGATGTCATTGTAGGTCGAACGGTAGTCTTGGAGCTTGCGGTCAGCCGGCATCTTGATGCCCTTTAGCTCTTCGACATCATCATCGCTCAAATGATGCTGCTCCTTGAACGCTGTCACCGCTTGAACGTCACTCTCATCAAGCTCTTGGAGCTCCCTTAAGCTTGAGAATTCATCGTAGTTCTGAAGAATATTCTCAACACGGAGATATTCGCCGAACAGCTTTGCAAAGGCCTTCTTGTCCGCTTCTCTTTCGATGGCGGTGGGGTCTGGGAAACGCTCTTCCAACTCTCGGACGACTTCGACAAAGCCTTGCCGTGCCTCGCCTGTTGTCTGGTCCGTAAAACCTTCCATGTATTCCGAATAGCTCTTCTCCAGAACGACGCTCTTGGTATTGGCGTTGCCAAAGAGTGTGATCGCCTTGACGGTCGCCTCTTCCAGGTCGCGGAAGGTAACGATGTTGCCGAAAGACTTGGTTGCATCGTAGATTCGGTTGGTGCGGGAGTAGGCTTGTACTAGGCCGTGGAAACGCAAGTTCTTGTCAACGAAAAGCGTATTTAGGGTTGGCGCGTCAAACCCGGTCAAGAACATGCCAACCACAATGAGCAGGTCGACTTCTTTGGACTTCACTCGCTTTGCAAGGTCCCGATAGTAATTCTGGAAACCTTTACTATCGACGCTGAAATTCGTTCGGAAAAAGGCATTGTAGTCCGCTATGGCGGCGTTCAGGAATTCCTTGGCGCTGCTGTTCAGCGCCGAAACCTCAAAACTCTCATCAGGAATATCACCAATAGCATCCTGTTCCTCGTTGGCCGCGAAAGAAAAGATGGTCGCGATCTTCAAAGGCTTGTCGCTACCAACCTGCAACGCGTTCAGCTTTTCGTAATAGAGCTTGGCCGCATGAACGCTGCTCACCGCGAACATGGCGTTGAAGCCCTTATTGTCTCCATAGAGACGATGCGTCTTGCGCCGAAAGTTCTCGAGAATGTACTGGGAAATCTCCGCGATCCGTTCAGGGTGCTGAAGGGCTTCTCGATTTTCAGCTGCGGTCAGCTTCTTTTCGTCCTGTTCGGTTTCGATCGCTTTGAACTGCGGGCGCACATCATTGTAGTCCACCTTGAACTTCAGCACCTTCTCGTCGCGGATCGCGTCGGTGATCACATAAGAATGAAGTTCGCTCCCGAATACGCTGGCCGTCGTCTCCGCTCCAGAAGCATTTTCCGGAAAGATTGGCGTTCCGGTGAAGCCAAACTGGCTAAATTTCTTGAACTTCCGCTTGAGGTTCTTCTGTGCTTCACCAAACTGGCTGCGATGGCACTCGTCGAAAATGAACACGACCCGCTGGGTATAAAGCGGCAGGTCGCCCTCGCTCTTCATCAAATTGTTGAGCTTTTGGATGGTCGTAACGATGATTTTGTTGTCGTCCTTGGAGAGGTTCCGCTTCAAGCCAGCGGTGCTGTCCGATCCATTCACGCTATCCGGCGAGAAACGCTGATATTCTTTCATCGTCTGGTAATCGAGGTCTTTGCGGTCGACCACGAAAAAGACCTTGTCGATGAAGTCGAGGTCTCTGGCCAGGCGGGCCGCCTTAAAGCTAGTCAGTGTCTTGCCCGAGCCCGTTGTGTGCCAGATATATCCGCCGCTTTCCGGCTTACTAAGCGTCTTGCCTTCGAACGAGCTTCTAATCTTTCGGAGGATTCTTTCCGTCGCCGCGATCTGATAGGGACGCATAACAAGTAGCGTGTCGCTGACGTCGAAGACGGAATAGTCCAGCAACACAGTCAACAACGTGCGCTTCTCGAAAAAGGTCGCCGTGAAATCCTTCAAATCTCGGATCAGGCTGTTATCTGCCTGTGCCCAATTCATGGTAAAGTCGAAACTGTTTTTATCGCGCTTGGTCGTGTTCGCGAAGTAGCGCGTATCCGTGCCGTTTGAGATTACGAAAACCTGAAGGTACTTGAAGAGAGAATGGTCTGAGTTGAAGCTCTCCTTGCTGTATCGGTGGATCTGGTTGAACGCTTCCCGAATGGCAACGCCGCGCTTTTTCAGCTCAACCTGCACCAGTGGAAGCCCGTTCACCAGGATGGTCACATCATAGCGGTTCGCATGAGAGCCCGCCTGTTCGAACTGCTTGATGACTTGGACCTTGTTGCGGCAGACATTGGCCTTATCGACCAGATACACGTTCTGGATACGGCCATCATCGAAGACGAAGTCAAAGATGTAGTCATCATGTATCTTGCGGGTCTTGTCTGTGGCACTGTCGCTGGGCTTGTCCAAATAGGTTTCGACGAAACGCGTCCATTCCTCATCCGTGAAGTGAACTTCGTTGAGGGCTTCCAGCTGAACGCGAACGTTCGCCAGCATAGCGTCCGTTGATCTCAGATCGTCCAGATACTCGTAGCCCTGATTGCGCAGGTCATGAACAAGCTCGCGTTCTAAATCGGCCTCGGACTGATAACTATCAGCTGCTTCCCAAGCGCGCACGTACTTATCGAGAACGATGAAGCGATTGGTTTCGGCTATTGGGGTCGACTGCTCAGGCATTCGGGGCCTCCTCCTGCCAGTAGCTGTAGTTGTTGCGCAGATGATCCAGCAGGAGCTTCACCGTCTGCTTTTCCTGCGGTGACGGCTCGGCAATTGCCTCGCTGGACAGCGTGCTATGGCTCGTAAACTGAATGATGCGGTTTAGGTAAAGTTGCTGGTCGTCCGGCAGCAGCTCTGACCATCGCGGATAGCCCAGAAAGTTCGATGTCTTTTCATAGAGATTGCGCAGCAGCGTGAAATGATAGCGTTCAATCTTGTCCGCCGCGACGGCCTCCTCCAGGGTCTTTTTGAGGTAGAGGTGATATGAGAAGCTTTGGCTCGAGTCCCCCTTCTTCTCGGTCAGCTCAGCCGTCCCGTCCTCCAGCCGCTTCAGCATGTAGCAGGTTTTGGCCCCTAATTCATTGTGTAGCACATTGAAGAACAGCGGGTTGTGGGTTGTGATGATGAACTTCAAGCCGTTGGTACTGTCACTTCTCGTGATCAGCTCGGCGACATCGACGGCTAGCTGGATGAGGTGGTTTTCGTCTAGTGAGCTAACCGGGTCATCGATGAAGATGTATTCGAGATCGTTAAACTGATCCGTCTCGCGCTCATCAATTTCGGCGACGTTGCGGGTGCTGATGACCTGATCCAGAAGACAATAAAAAACGCTCCAGATGAAGTTGCTTTCCTCGCCCTTGGAGATTTTGAGGCGCTCGGGATTGGTCTCCGGGTCTTGTCCCAGAGTGAACGTCACTTCGGAGAATGCTGGGACGGTGATCTCATTGCCGTCTTTGTCCTCGGTATTGTATTCCTCGTTAAAGCGTGGCGTCAGGTTTGGTTGGGTATAGCGTTGGAACGCGGTGATGATCCTCGTATCGAGTCCGAGGTCTTCAAAGGCGGATTTCGTGTAAGCATTCGGATGAATGCACAGCTTCCGCTCCGTATCACCGGCCAAATCGTTGTCCCAATAAAAGAGATCTTCGGTGAAAGCATTATAATAGAGCAACTTCGAGAGCTGGTCGTCCGGGCGGTCTTCTGTCTTTGGATCAATCAGCTCCCTGAATTCACCGGATAGTCGCGTTTTACCGGAGGCGTTGAACGCATAGATCAGCTGAACCTTTTTGTTGGCGCCTTGCAGCGTTTCGGCGATTTCGGAAAGCGTTTGTCCCATTTACGCAGCCTCCGCATCTGGCTTGGGAAAGCTCAGCAGCAGGTCGCGGTAATAGGCATACTGCTTTTCGCGCAGCTCGATTTCGCGGGGCAAGCCTTCGCTGATGGAAGTCGTTAGCGTGTCGAACGTGTCGAGGATCGCGACAATTCGGGCCTGTTCCGCAAGCGATTTTTTAGGATCGTTGGGATGCGGAATGGGTATCTTGAAACCCTTTATGAGACCGGAATTCAGATCACCACGCGCACCTTGCCCCATGTCCTTCAGGTTTTCATAGTTTCTGCTTACCCAGTGGAAGACGTAGCGATAATCTGCCTGAGCTGGGTCGATTTCTAGGCAGCAGCAGTGCTGGTTGGTGGTTAGTGGAATTTTGTTGATGCCTGAACGACCTGCAGTGGCTCCTGAAATTGCAATAATAACGCAATTCGCAGGTACCCACTTGGCCGCAGTTTCGTCTAAGGCTGCCTGAGTGATTTTCACCTCTGTGCCGTGAATATCGGAGAAGACGACTTCTTGAGTTCTAAGCCAAGGGATCGTGCCGCCTTCATAGTACTTAACACTTCCTGCCTTTGGCGTAGCACCTGAATAGGACTTCAGACTTACATCACCGAGCGTCTTCCACTCGACCTGATCCTCATCGAAGGTCAGGAGTTGGTCGCGGTAGTGGTTGTATTGCTTTTTGCGGGCTGTAAGCTCGGCTGTAAGCTCGGCTGTAAGCTCGGTGAAGCTGTCCAATATCCGGACAATCTCCCTCTGTATCGCCAGCGACTTCTCTGGATCATTCGGGCACGGGATGGGGATTAGCGTTTCTTTAGCTTTCGACCAATGCCGTTTGTAGTTGCCCGTTTTCTGGTAGAAATTCAGAAGCGCATGATAAATGTATCTCGGGTGGCCACCCTCCGGCTTTAGAATTTTAAGTCCATCAGCCCCCTGAACAAATGCGAAATCAACATACTTTATATGTTCGGAGTGATCTCCGAAGATTACATATTCATCGCTAGCTACTGGCTCGAAGCTTTCATCGGCGTATCCAGCGATAAAGTTTGCGCCTTGATCTACAATCGGGTTTCTACCCTGTTCCCGATAGTCGTTTTTTTGAGCTTTTGAAGGTGGGGTAACAGTTTTTACAAGTCTATCCAGCGGCACTAATTCCACTATAGCCCCGCCGAGATACTTCTCAAGAAAACCCGCCGCACTCATGCGTCAATCTCCGCAATGATCCCGTCGATGTCAGTGCGTAGGCGGTCGATCTTCGCAACCGTGGTTTTGATATCGGCATTCAGCGCGTCGATGTTCACAACCTCGCGCGTGTCCTTTGGCTCTACGTAGGAGCTAACCGAGAGGTTATAGCCCCGTTCAACGATGGTCTGATACGGCACCGAGGTAGCGACATGTTCGACTTCCTCTTTACCGTCGAAGATGTTCAAGATTTTCTGGATGTGGCCCGGCTCTTCCGGGTCATCATTATCCGTCATTGTGTTCGTGTTGGTAGCCTTCTTGAAGAAGTCTTCGCCAGTCGCGTCAATGAACTGAATGGCCGTGTCGGTCTTGTTCTTGGCCAGAACCAGGATCGTCACCGAGATGGTCGTGCCATAGAAAAGGTTGGAGGCAAGCGCGATCACCGTCTCAACATAGTTGTTATCGACCAGATATTGCCGGATCTTCTTCTCCGCGCCATCGCGATAGAAGATCCCCGGGAAACATACGATTGCCGCGCGGCCCTTTGCCGACAAATAGCTGAGCGCATGGAGCACAAAGGCAAAATCGGCCTTTGATTTTGGGGCAAGCACGCCAGCAGGTGCGAAGCGGTCATCATTGATCAGCGTCGGATCGTCCGAGCCTATCCATTTCACCGAATAAGGTGGGTTGGAAACGATAGCATCGAATGGTTTGTCATCCTGAAAGTGGGGCTGGGTAAGCGTGTCGCCGCGCTGGATGTTGAACTTGTCGTAATTGATGTTGTGCAGGAACATGTTCATGCGGGCGAGGTTGTAGGTGGTGTGATTGATCTCCTGCCCGAAGAAGCCTTCTTGGATTGTGTGCTCTGGAACGGCCTTATGAGCTTCAAGCAGCAAAGTGCCGGAGCCGCAGGCGGGATCATAGACTTTGTTGACGGTGTCCTGTCCGTGGGTGGCAAGCCGGGCGATCAGCTTGGATACATGTTGAGGTGTGAAGAACTCTCCACCGGATTTGCCCGCATTGGCAGCGTAGTTCGAGATCAGGAACTCGTAGGCATCGCCAAACAGATCAATCTTGTTGTCGTGAAAGTTCCCGAAATCTAGTTCCGCAACCCGCTTCAGCACTTTTGCAAGTCGGCTATTCTTTTCCGTCACTGTATTGCCAAGGCGTGTGCTGGTCGTGTCGAAGTCGGCGAACAGGCCCCTGATGTCCTGTTCCGAGGGGTAGCCATTCGCTGAGGACTCAATCGCTGCAAAAATCTTCGCCAGATCGGTGTTCAGGCTTTCATTCGTGTTGGCGTCGCCCGCCACATTGGCGAACAACTGGCTCGGATAGATGAAATAGCCCTTGGTCTTGACGGCGTCGTCCCTGATATCATCGATTATGACGTCATCGGATAGGGCCGCATAATCGATGCTCTCGTCACCGGCCTCAATATAGACGGCGAAATTCTCGCTGATGAATCGATAGAAAAGCGTGCCCAAGACATATTGCTTGAAGTCCCAGCCATCGACTGAGCCGCGCACATCGTTCGCGATATCCCAGATTTTCCGTTGAAGCACCGCGCGTTGTTCCTGGCCGGTCATTTCTTATTTTCCTTCTTTGGACTGGCTTCACGCTCTATCCAGTCCTCGATATCCACACGCCGAAACCGCCAAGTGCCACCAACCTTGAAGCCGGGAAGCTTGCTGTCGGCCGCGAGGCGGTAAGCCGTTTTCTTGTTGATCCTGAGATAATCGGCGACTTCATCAACAGTCATGATGTCATCTGCCATGCGAAGCACTTTCCCATAATCTTCCCTTTTGAGATTTCTATGGAAAATTGCGGATTCCCACAAGGCTTGCGACGAGGCTTGCGACGAGGCTTGCGACGAGGCTTGCGACGAGGCTTGCGACGAGGCTTGCGACGAGGCTTGCGACGAGGCTTGCGACGAGGCTTGCGACGAGGCTTGCGACGAGGCTTGCGTACCTCATCGGCACGGTCAACCCCCGTAGGGGAAAGGTCTTAAATTCCTGTACTTATAAGTACACCTGCCGCTGGATCATAAACCTCTAAAGGATCAAGATGCGGGACGAAGCCGACTTTAGCTGCTACTCCACCAACGTCCGGAGGTGCCTTATTTGAGCAGTTCGCTAGTGTGATATTCTTCCCAAAATCTCGTTGACAGATTTAAGCACACGATTCTTCTCTGAGTTGGAAATTCCTTCCATTTCGCCAAGCAGCTCGGCGTATTTCTTGTCTGAAAGTTGGCCAAGAGAACGATAGTGCTCCATGAACTCAGTTTCGAATCGTTCAGCAATCTTTGCATTTTTTAACATTATGGATGATGAGAGTGTTGGTGTGCCTTTCTGAGGTGAGTAAGCTCTCAAGCCAATGTGTACAGTCTCATGGTCATAAATGTGGTAGGAGAACGGACGAAGTTGCCCTTTCGGTATAGCAAAGGCAGAGAAGGCAAATGAGTCAGAAAATTCAATTTGCATTTGGCGGCATAGCTCCAACCAAGCATAGCTTGACTGAATTTCGTTCAGTGGCAGGTATGAAATAACTGTCAGACTTACTTCTTTTTCCGACCTTAGAAGCGCAATCGTGTTAGAGATGTAGGACCGAAATACTGGATCATCTAGCGAACCTGGCCCGCCAAATACCAAAGCCGAACCCGAGCGTTCTTGCTGCCTGACGATATTGGCCAATGCGCCACTTGCAGTTTCGGAATATATGACTTCGCTATCCAAGAGTAGCTTGGGCAAAGATATTTCCAGTGCTGGTTCTCCAGATTGCGGATCAGGCTCTTTGGTCCACACTATGTGCCTCACATTGGGGTCATCCGAAAATTTCGGATGGGGCGCCATGGGGACTCCGATAGTGGCCAATTCCGCAATAGCATTCTCGACTGCAAATAGAGTATACGAACGGCCGCCATCTGCCTTCTTGTAGGTTTCTATTGAAGCGTCATCCAGAAACCGCGGCCCGTCAAATTTTGGGTCTCCAAATCCAATAGCCATCGATGGTTTCAAATAGTACAGGCCTTGTTCCAAGGCGCTCCTCTTGAACCCATTCAGCAATGCTAAAGCGAATTGATAGGCCTCGCCCATTTCTTGGAAATTCCAGTACCAAGTATCGCCCCCTAGGTGCATAGACTGACTGGGGGAGGAAACCTCTTTTGCCTTCTCAATGATCTGGCTAACAACTTCGATCCCCGATGCCCGCACACGTTCTGGCGTAACTTCAAGGCTCTCAAGTTCTCTGGCCAAATCTGTAGCGGACTGGCTGAACCCGCGTAGCTCCATGATCAAAATTGGTACCAATTGAATGCTCCCAGTCTAATTAATTCTTGACACTAGAGATGTTTAGTACAATCTTTGCAACCCTCGTCAGAGCCGCCATTCGTTGATCTTGCAGCACCGGCCTATCAGGGCTCATTTAAGGCCTTCTCCGTGTTGTCCGAATGCCCGATCCGGCGCGAGCATATTATTTAGCCTCAGCCGTAAGCGATCCGTGGAACATGACAGCAAATTCGGGAAGTCGGTTAACAGCGCCTGCTGGAAGCCAAGGCCCGGCGCACCCAATGAACAGTGGACTGATCGCGTTGGTCTTCGGCATCGCTGACCTGCTCGACAAGCTCCGCTAACGCCCAAAGTGCATTGACTTGCGCCTCAGGCATACCGCGTGTTTCTAAACTGACGCTCAAGTACTCGTATTTCTTGTGACATTGCGCGCGGCCACCACATGCCTTGGCCAGAGTTTCAATTGTATTGGCAAGCACGTCCCAGCCCGGACGGTCTGGCCATCGATCCTTGAGTTTAACTTCCTCGGTTTTGCCTTTGGTTTCGCAAATTTTGTCGTCCATCGTTCAACGCTCCCGGTCTTGTGTTTTCCCTTTTGCCACAGAAGGCCTCGGAGATCGCAGTCCAGCAAGTGCATCCTTGGCCTTAGAGTGTGCCAAGGATTTATCCTGAAGCGAACGCTTCTCGGCTGCGCCACGGTCCTTGGCGGCGGCTTTATCCTTCGCGTTTTGCTTTCGCGCCTTTTGTGTGGCTTGGGCTGCGCGGCTTTGAGCTTTGGCTTGCGCATCCACTCTTTGTTCCAACTGGGCCTTGGCCGCGTTTCTATACTGCTCGCCTTGTTTGCGGTTTGCTTCGCGGAACTTGGCGTTCTTTTCCTCTATTTGGTTGTCCCGCTGTTCCGCCCGCATCTTGGCCGACGGGCCTTGTGACGGTGATATTTGAGCAACTGGTTTCGACTTGTTTTCAGTGACTTGCACGTCATTATTCATTTTTCTTCCCTCCATGCCATCTCTAAGCGTTTGCAAAGATCGGGGTTCGCCGTTACCGGCGGCTCTCGTCTCCTGCCGCACAACTCGATCATTTCGCCGCTCGGTGCTTCGCCACTGCGATTGAAGCGCTCCGCACTCCACTTTCTGCCGTGTGATGAGGTCGGCGCGTTCATCTTGGAACCGGGCATAAAGATCGCGATGGTCCTGCGCCCGCGCCGCACTCAACCTGTCGAGGTTTCGACGCAGGGGACGGTCGTACCAATCCTTGAAATTTGCCAAGTGTTGCTTCTCAACACCAAGGATCGTCGCGTTTCGTAGCCTTGCGTTTTGGAGATTCACCCAGGTGAGCTTGGCCAACCCGATATCCTTAAACGCACGATCGCCCGACGCACGTTGCAAACGCGCGGCTTGGATCGACAGCGACAACCGCCCGTAGAACGTGCTGTCGAGCTTGTCGAACTCACGTTTCCGCCGCCACTTGTCTCGGCCATACTGCTTCCACAGGCCTTTGTTTGCCGCGTTGTAAACTTTCCGTTCATTGCGTATCCGCGCTTTCCATCGGTCACGCAGACACCCTTTCCGTGCTTGATATCTGATGCTCAGATCAGCCCATTGTTTTTTGTGCTTCGCGGTCAGCTCCTTTGAGCGGTTGCGATGGTCTTGGCGAGCGCTTGGCCCGACCCTTTCAGACTTCTTCCGCCGGACATGGTTGCGCCGCTCGTCCGCGCTGTACTGCCTCTTCTTGCGGTCTTGACGCTCGTGTTTTTCGGCGCGGTTCGGGCTTACGATGTTGCCCCGGTCACGCTCATATTCGTACGCCCAACGATCCAAGGCGCGGTTTTCGTTCGGGCCACACTTTGCCAGTTTGCCGTTTTCCGGGTTCACCCGGTTCACCACGACATGGACGTGGGGATGGCAGGTGTCATTGTGGCAGATGATGATCGCTTGGTGCCTCTCCATTCCAATTGCCTGCAGCGCTTCATTGGCCGCCCGTTCCATCTCGGCCCGGTCGAGCGATGCAGCCTCATCGGGATGCCATGACAGGGCGAAGGTCTTTACGGGCGTCTTGGCCTTGCGTCCAGTTGCCTTCACCCCTGCCTCCTGCTTCAGGCGGTTGGCATCTTTGGCGGTCGAAATCATGATCGCTGTCGCAACATCGGTTCTGTCCGTTGCGAGGTTGCGCATGGATGTCCACTCGACCCGATCCGAGCTTGTTCGATGCTCTGTTTCGCCCGGCTCTCTCCGGTCATGAAGGTAATAGTCCATCGCCCCCTTGAAGCTCATGCCGGGGGCATGATCCGAAAAGCTGCAATTCATGGATCATGACCCGCAGCAAGGCGTTCCACAGCCGCAAGAACAGCGCTGAGAGTTTCAGGGAATGAGCGGGGCAGCGGCTCGCCTCGATTGGCGACACGGGCGATCTGATTGAGGTTCACGCCGACGCGGTTCAACTCGACCAGTGCCTCGGCGTTGACCTGCTGCGGTTCGGTCGATGCCGTGACCCGATGACCCAGGATCGCGCGGCGGCAATAGTCGGACAGCGATACCCCAGACAGCGCCGCCTTGGTCTCCACGCCCGCCCGCTCGAAGGTGGTCAGCCGAACGCTGACCACCGCGACGCGACCTTCCCCCGGCGCGGCCTTCGGGCGACCGATTGGCTTACCCAGATCATTCATGCTGAGCCTCTGCAATTGGCTGGCGTCGCGCAGCGACAAGCGTTTTTGTTTACAAAAACTATGCTTGCTACCCTAAGTCCGAAACCGATCATGGCTGATAGACCGGTATGGGTGTCAGGTAGGTCGTGTCCTCGCCTGCGAGTTTGACAAATCCCTGCAGCGTGGGCAGTGCGGTGATCTCAGAAGCCAAAACAACGCGCACGACTTCCTCTTTGACCGACTGCGTTGTCGAACGTTTCCCATCGGTGCCAGAAGACTGACCAAGCGACATGACTTGATAGCGCGCATCGCCAATCAGCTTAGATTGCCGCTCCGCAGAGGTCGCATCGGTTGCGCGCAGAATGACCTTATTCGAGAGACTGTTGGTGATCGTGATGGCACCATTTCGGCCGTAAAGCAGCTCTACTTGTTCGAAGTTTTGGATGCCGGCAACGACGCGAAAGCCCGTCTTTCGCAACTCCGTGACCGCAGTTTTCAGCGAAGGAATTTCGCCCAATCCCGACAACTCATCGACGATGATCCAGACCCGATTGTCTCGATCCTCGCCCAAATCGCAGGCGGTCGTAATGATCTGATCCAACCAGCAAGAGATCAGGTTTTTGGCCTCGGGCAGTTCCCTTTTTCGATAGGGGATAAAGATCGAAGGCCGATCCTTGCCTCTCTCGACCCATTCGCGGACAGAAAAGTCGCCTGGGCGCAGATGCTCCCAAAACTTCAGTGTCTCAAAAAATGTCATCCGAACGTTGTTCAACGCCTTATCATTGATCCCCAGAGAAGCCGCAGCCGTGCCATGAATGAACGGGGCCAAATCCTCTGCCTCAGCACCAGTCAGAAGATGGAAAAGCTCAGTGTGGTCGAATGTGTCACCTGCCTCTTCAACGATGCGCTGGTATCCTCGTGCCGTCGCAGAGAACATCGCCTTCGCCATTTGGTGCCACTGTGCGGCCTCGCCCACACCGTCGCCAATGAATGATTGGGCAAGCGCCGACCAATCCGATGGCGCGCGCACCTCGTTCATCGGCAACCAACCAGGAAACGCTGGATCAAAGGGAGACAAGATCACATCATCGGGCTGATTGAAGGAAGTCCACATATCGTAGTTGGTATCGACCACAACGACGGTATCGCCGCGTGCTCTGAGGAGAGCCACCATGTTCTTGAGTAGCTGGGTTTTACCAGTACCCGTCGCCCCTTCGATCAGCATATGCAACGATTCCAAATGCTCCGGGAGGCGCACGTTGCCAAGCGGAACCCCTTTGGCTTCCATGGGTGCGTCCAAACGGCTCACCTGCGCTCCGCCCTTGTGGCGACGCTGGATGGCAGGTCTGCCGGGGCTCGCTGTTAGGCAGATCAGCCCAGCGATCCCGCCGAACACAACGCCAAGCGCTATGAGAAATACTCCCGGCCAGCCGCTATGATCGTTGGCACCGGTTAGCCCCATCAAGAAGCCCAAACCGGCAAGCCCTGCAAACGGCATGACCCCAAACTTGAGCATGAATTTGCGAAACTGAGCTTGCACTTCAAGCCCTGCACGGCGGGCGGCCAAATCATCTTCTTGGGTAATCATCTTCTTCCCTCCTTCACGCTGCGACAGCGAGTTCTGGCGCGCTGCTATGCGTGGCCATCAGTCGCCGGACGAGTTTGATTTGCTGGTCTCTCAGCGGGCTTTCGCGCCGGGCTGGGCAAAGATCAGGAAGGGCGTACCCCTTCCGTCCTTCATGGACGACTTGCGGCAAAGCTCGATGCAAGGAAGGCAGGCCATAAGCCCTTAGGGCGTCATCCCATTCCCGCTCGAAGTAGCCCCCACCACCGGGTACGAAGCGCAATTCTTCGCCAGGCTGCCCTTCATGGGGCAAGTCCGGCGACGGCGAAGGCCGCGCCTTTTGTTCTTTTGATTGTTCATTATAGGAAAGCTCATGAGTGGACCCTTTTTGAGGCACCTGTGAACCCTTTTTCTGAGCTGAAAGGCTCGCCTTTGAACCCTTTTTCGAAGCACGGAATGGAACGATTTTGCGTGGTGCCAAGAACGTGTAGTTCGTACAATTGCCAGCACCACGCCCTTCGGTACGAGACAGCCAACCCGCATTGATCAAGTCTTTGATGCCGCGTTTCAGGGTTGATAGCGGCAAACCAAGAAACTCGATCAAAGTCTTCAGACTGGGATTAAGCTGGCCGGTCTCATCGTTTGCGAACTGAACAGCAAGCGCACCTGCGACAACCTTTGCGTTCGCATTCAGGCTTCTGACTTGCATGACGGCTTTGTGCCATTCGAAGCGATTGAGCTTAGACATAGGCACCTCCCGCGATTGCGTTGAGGGCCGAGAACGGGTAAAGGATTGATGTAGATTGAAGACCAAAGCCGTTGAGGTGGGTGGCCGCCCCCTCGACGGTTTTTCCTTTCTTGGGGCTTGCAATAACCCGGAAACCATTTACCGTTTCCATGTAAGTCGTTGATTTCCCGTCGTGAACAAACGGGGTCCGTTTACAGAAAAATCGTTGAAAAACAGTCCGCACATGCGGATTGCAAATCCGTGTACACCGGTTCGATTCCGGTACTCGCCTCCATTTAATTTCAGGTACTAAGCCAAATTCCAGAAGCTATACGCGAATTTCAAACACGGATATTTGAAACAACAGCGCTGAGCCACCCCTGTGGCTAGTATCCTCAACGCAAGCGCGTTGGCGAAAAAATCGAGGCGACTGCCTTATCTTGAGAGGACAATCAAGAAACCAAGACACAGACTTCTTAAGCAGTTTCTCAGCATCGCTGCCGTTGAGCGAGAGACACTCTAATGTCAGGTATGCGGACGAGGCGGCCGTTCCTCACATTCAGGCGTAGTTCCGCTCTACGGATCAGAGCGGACGTTTACAATCGCCGCCCAATCAGCGGCATTGTGAGCTCGCTTATCTCAAACTAGACTCAACTTCGCTGCACTTGCACCAATGTCACTTAGCTCCGATTTCCGAAGAGTCATCCAATTCAAACTTTAAACTCACTCAAGCTAGCCTTGAATTCTTCCATGAAATCTAAAGTAATTTTGGATGGCCGTTTGTGGATCGGCCTTACAAGGCAAATTTCGTGTGGGACGCTTGGCACAAAGGGGCGATAGTCGAGCCGATCCTTGTAAGTTTGCGCGTCAAGTTCACTCACTACGGACACGCCAACACCCTGCGCTACAAGTTCGCATGCCGCAGTAAATTGACGGGTTTCGACAACTTGGGTTGGATTTACTGAAGCTTTTCGGAACACATCATGCAGAGACCGGTAGAAGCTGCTGTCGCGGCGCGTGTGAACAAAACGCTCCTCGTCCAAGTGTCGTGCATCAACCTGTTTGAGGTCCTGAAATCTGTGTCCTTTGGGAAAGATGCACACGGTCCTGACACTCAGCCGTGTGCTTTCAATCGCGGGATGACCGTCAAATCCGTCTGTGATGCCACAATCATACTGCTCACCGACAATCCATTCCAGAATCCGTTCCGGGCGATCTGGTTCAAGGGTGATTGTTACGTCAGGCCACGTCTTTAGGAATTTAGTGACAACGGCGGGCAAGTGACTCGTGGCAAAGCCTGGAAGACAGGCAACGCTCAGATGACCGGCCGTTTTATCATGCACGTTCTGGCTGGTGTCGGTGATGTTCTTCAGTACTCCCAACAGGCGCGCAATGTCAGGCAGGATGTAATTGGCCTCTTGTGTAGGAACCAACCGTCCATCTTTTCGATCAAGCACTGCAAAGCCAAGC
Source organism: Algirhabdus cladophorae (assembly GCF_044772865.1). Taxonomy (GTDB): domain Bacteria; phylum Pseudomonadota; class Alphaproteobacteria; order Rhodobacterales; family Rhodobacteraceae; genus Algirhabdus; species Algirhabdus cladophorae. Next base: position 546,235 of record NZ_CP173029.1, on the reverse strand, counting down.
TCGGAGGACAGATCTGCCAGCAATCGGCTTACTGCGGGTTGCGAAATTTCTAAGCTTTTCGCCGCCCGTGTCATGCTCCCGTGATCTACAACGGATTTAAGGGCCTCGAGCTGTCGCAGTCTGGGTCGTGTTGTCATGATGCGGTCCAATACCTAGTGAATTTATAATGCTGTGTTATAAATTGAGGTCAAGGAATAGTCTTGAATTATGCGAACGCTTGGATAACGTGTAATAATTCCGCGGGGGCGAGGAGGCCGCCGCGATTCCTGGGAGGAACACATGAAAAACCTGACAACTGGCGCTTTGATCGCCGGATCAACGATGCTTTCGCCGTTCGCGGCCTATGCAGAAACAGAAGTCCAATTCTGGCATGCTTTTACAGGTCGCCTTGGTGAATTGGTTGCGGCCCAAGTTGAAGACTTCAACGCTAGCCAAGACGAATTCACTGTCGTCGCATCCCACAAGGGCAACTATTCCGAAACGCTGAATGCAGGTATTGCAGCATTCCGCGCCGGTGAGCAGCCACAAATCCTCATGGTATTCGAGGTCGGCACAGCCACCATGATGTCCGCCGAAGGTGCGGTGCGGTCCGTGACCGAAGTGATGCAGGCCTCTGGCGCAGAATTTGACCCGGATGCCTATATCGGCGCGGTCAACGGCTATTATACCACCACCGAAGGTGAAATGCTGTCCTTGCCGTTCAACGCATCCACCCCCGTCCTTTGGGTGAACCGCGACGCGTTCGAAGCCGCAGGCGTTGACCCTGACACCGATCTGTCCACATGGCAGAACGTGGGCGATGTCCTTGGCCAGTTGCAAGACGGCGGCAGCACGTGCCCCCTGACAACCGCGTGGCAAAGCTGGATTCACCTTGAAAACTTCAGCGCCTACCACGATGTTCCCTTCGCCACTCAAGAAAACGGTTTTGCAGGCACAGACACAGAACTTGCCTTTAACAGCGACGCGCAGGTCGCGCATATTTCAGCCATGGGTGAATGGGCCGCTGACGGTAAATTCATCTATCTGGGCCGCCGCAATGAAGGCGGTGCGAACTTCCGTGCTGGTGAATGCGCGTTGTTCACCGAAAGCTCTGCTGGCTATGCAGGCATCAGTTCTGAGGCGGAATTTGCCTTTGACGTTCGCCCGCTTCCCTATTGGGACGGTGTTGGTAATGCCCCACAAAACACCATCATCGGTGGTGCATCCCTTTGGGTGATGGAAGGCCATGAGGACGCCGAATACGAAGGTGCCGCACAGTTCCTTGCCTATCTGTCCTCGACAGAGGTGCAGGCGCAGTGGCACCAGGATACGGGCTATCTGCCAATCACCAATGCCGCGTCTGACGCGACACGCGCCGCGGGGTTCTACGAAGCAAATCCCGGCACAGATGTGTCCGTGATACAGATGACGGCCAATGATCCGACATCGAATTCCAAAGGCCTGCGCCTTGGGTCCTTCGATCAGATCCGTGGCATCATCGACGAAGAGCTTGAGGCCGTCTGGTCCGGCGACAAAGACGCGCAAACCGCCCTTGATAGCGCGGTTGAGCGTGGCAATGCCCTGCTGCGCCGCTTTGAAGCAGCCAATTAAGAAATACACATGCGGGCGGCCAATCACCGCCGCCCGCATATCTTTTCGGGGGGCAGCGCGATATGGAAAAACGGGTCACGTTCAAAGGCTGGCTTTTGCCGCTGTGCCTGATCGCGCCGCAAGTCCTCGTCTCTGCAATTTTCTTTTTCTACCCTGCAGGGCAAGCGATCTGGCAGTCCTTGTTCATCCCCGACCCGTTCGGTCTGTCGATGCAATACGTGGGCACCGGCAACTTTGAATATCTGCTGAGCGACCGGTATTACCGGACGTCCTTTGTGACGACCGCGATCTTTTCGACCCTCGTGACGCTGTGTTCCATGATCCCTGCGCTGTTTCTGGCCGTTGTAGCAGACCGCCTGATCAAAGGTGCAGGCGTTTACCGCACGATGTTGATCTGGCCCTACGCCGTGGCCCCCGCCATTGCCGGTGTGCTTTGGCTGTTCATGTTTAACACCCGCGTGGGCGTTGTGTCTTGGTATCTGGGCCAGTTTGGCTATGACTGGAACCACGTCCTGAATGGCGGAGAAGCCATGGGCCTTGTCGTCGTCGCCTCTGCTTGGGGGCGCATCAGCTACAACTTCCTGTTCTTCTTTGCTGCCCTACAAGCGATCCCGAAATCGGTGATTGAGGCTGCGGCGATTGATGGCGCGCGGTTCTGGAAACGGTTCTGGACCATCGTGCTGCCGCTGCTGTCCCCCACCACGTTCTTTTTGCTGGTCGTCAACATCGTCTATGCGTTCTTTGAAACCTTTGGTGTCATCCACACCATCACCAGTGGTGGCCCGCAACAATCCACGACCATTCTTGTCTACAAGGTCTTTTCGGATGGGTTCGTGGGCCAGGACCTCGGGTCCTCGGCCGCACAATCTGTCATTCTGTTGGTCGTCGTCGGTGCGCTCACCATCTTCCAGTTCAAGTTTATTGAGCGGAGGGTGCATTATTGACCCATCCAACCGATCCCCCCCCCGGCATGGTCGAAAAGCGCGGCGCGGGGCTGTGGCTGTCCCATGTCATCATGATCATCGGCGTGCTTGTCGTGTTCTTCCCGATCTGGCTGGCCTTTGTGGCGTCCACTGTGACCCAGCCCGAAATCGTGCAACCGCCTATGCCGCTGTGGCCTGGTGATCAGTTCTACGCCAACTACAGCGAGGCGTTGCTGTCGGGCGTCAACGTCCCCGTCGCCACCATGCTGGTCAATTCGCTGGTCATGGCCATCGGGATTGCTGTGGGTAAAATCGTCATCTCGTTGCTATCGGCCTTTGCCATCGTCTATTTCAAATTCCCCGGCAAGATGGTGTTCTTCTGGCTGATCTTCCTGACCCTGATGTTGCCCGTCGAGGTGCGCATCGTCCCCACGTATGAAGTCGTCGCGGGCTTCGGGATGCTCAACAGCTATGGCGGCTTGATCTTGCCGCTGATCGCATCGGCGACGGCGACCTTCCTGTTTCGCCAGTTCTATATGACCGTCCCGGATGAGCTGGCCGAGGCCGCGCGCGTGGATGGTGCGTCCCCCATGCGGTTCTTCTGGGACATCCTGTTCCCGATGAGCCGCACCAATATCGCGGCGCTGTTTGTCATTTTGTTCATCTACGGCTGGAACCAGTACCTCTGGCCGCTGCTGATCACCACGGACCCCTCGATGAACACCATCGTGATGGGCATCAAGCAGATGTTCCCGTCAGGCGATGACACTGCGAACTGGCCGGTCATCATGGCAACATCTATTCTGGCAATGATCCCGCCGATCATCGTCGTCATCTCAATGCAAAAACTGTTTATCCGCGGCCTCGTGGACAGTGAAAAGTAGGCAATCATGGCAACAGTCACGCTCGTCGATATCAAGAAACGCTTCGGTCCCACGCAGGTAATCCACGGCGTCAGCGCCGCGATTGAAGACGGTGAATTCATCGTCATCGTCGGGCCATCGGGCTGTGGGAAATCCACGCTGCTGCGCATGGTGGCGGGGCTTGAATCTGTGTCCGAAGGCGAAATCCAGATCGGCGATAAACGCGTTAACGAACTGGAACCGATGGACCGCGACATCGCCATGGTGTTCCAGAACTATGCGCTTTATCCGCATATGTCCGTGCGCCAGAACATGGGCTACGGGCTAAAAATCGCCAAACTCCCTGCGGCCGAGATCGACAAAAAGGTCGAAGCCGCCGCCAAGCTGTTGCAACTTGAACCCTACCTTGATCGCCGCCCGCGCGATTTGTCCGGCGGGCAGCGTCAGCGCGTCGCGATGGGCCGTGCGATCGTGCGCGAACCTGCGGTGTTCTTGTTTGACGAACCACTGTCCAACCTTGATGCAAAGCTGCGCGTGCAGATGCGCCTTGAAATCCGTGATCTGCAAAACCGCCTTGGCATCACCTCCCTCTATGTGACCCACGACCAAGTCGAAGCGATGACTATGGCGGATCGGATGATCGTGATGAACTCCGGGCGCGCCGAACAGATCGGAACCCCGCTTGAAGTATACGAACGCCCCCAAACCTTGTTCGCCGCGCAATTCATCGGCAGCCCGTCGATGAATGTGTTGGACGGTGTAATCACAAATGGCGTTCTGAAAATTGGCGATGTCACGGTACCCACGACCCAAACCGCATCAGGTAAGGTGACAGTCGGCATTCGCCCCGAACACATCATAACCGACCCCGCGGGGCCACTGTCGATAACCGTTCAAATGGGCGAACCTTTGGGCGCAAATACCCTGTTGCATGGGCGGATTACGGGCAGCAACGATGCCTTTACGCTGAGCCTCGCCGGCGTGCATCACGCTGTCACGGGGGAGGCGATGCAGTTCGGCGTGGATCCCGCCAACCTGCATTTCTTTGACCCTGAAACAGGCGTACGGCTGGACGATTAGAGCGAAATTGCATTCGCCAAAGGAACCACAGACCTAATTGGGTGGTCTCCTAGAGCTACACTCGAGGGTCAAGAAACTAACCTGAGCTTTAACAATTTGCCAATCGTATGACGTTGCTAGGGGATCGAGGATTAGTCATAAGAGACACTATTCCGGTCAATTAACTTATCGCAACGAATGGCCGTTTCCGCCAACTGCAACCATTTGCGCAGCGTGCAGCATAGGTGACTCTGGGCTCTCTTGAAACCTTCGCTGCGCTGGTCCTGAGTGACCGGTTCGGGAAACAACGCCGTTCGCTGCGCGGTGTACGAACTGATAAGGTGCGGACGAAGCTGCCATATGCCGATGCAGCTATTGCTGGCGCAGCATTTGTTCGCAGGTGCAGCGGCGCACGCTTGGCTCTGTAGCATTTGTAGCCAAAGCAGTCATTCAAATCGGTCAACACCGAACCGAATAATGGCCAAACTGTTGCCTTATCACGCTTAGTTTCGGATCAATGTAAGTGGTGCAAAATGGTTTTTCCGGGTTCGTTTCATAATACCGTTGAAACGGTTCCGGCGATGGCTTGAAGCCATCAAATGGGAGCGTCATCGTGACAAGCGGCTTGTCAAAGTCGCTTTGCGCGTCTTTGATGTGGCGTTGGACTGTGTCGGCCTGTTCACCGGAATAGACATAAACAGCACTCCGGTATTTTCCGCGCATTTTATGCTGCGACGTGCTGGCGTGGGTGCGCAGATGCACGTCGATCAAGACATCCAAGGGGATGACTTCAGGGTCAAACGTCACGACAACAGCTTCAGAAAAGCTGTCATGTGGCGCAAGGGATTTGATGAACCCTTGCGCCACGTTGCCGACGCCCCGAAGCGATTGGAACACCGCTTCAGTGCACCAGTGACATCCACCTCCGAAGCCTACTTTAACTTGGGTCAATGGACTTCGCTCACGACGAGGTCGCGGCCATTGAAAGAGCAGGTTTCGCCTGCGGTCTTACCTTCAAGTGCGCTGTAAATCGGTGCCGCTGTAGAGATGCCGATGAAGTCTTGGTCCTGACATCTAAATGCAGCTGTAGAGACGCCGACGACCAGAAAGCGGTTCCCGATTTTTACGACGGCACCGGGTTCAACCGCATCTTTCGGACCAAAATCAATGTCGTTGATCACTGAGACCTTTGCGCTGTGGTCATGGGCTTTGTCATCGAAGGCCTCGGCCAGATCAGCGGCGGTCTCGGCTTGTGACTGTTCGCTGGCGTCGATCGTCTCGTTGCGCTCAAGCCGGGCCGCGGCCAGAAACACTTGGTATTTTTGTTCCGCCTGCGCCAGGTCGGCTTCTGTCAGCGCGAGCATTGTTGTTTTTATGTGGGACTTATCCATCGGGTTTCTCCTGTTGAGTTAGAGTAAATTCAGGCGGCGCGGCCTATCCATTTGGACAGTGGCGCTGCCGAAATGCCGTGCAAAATGATCGACAAGAAGACTGTCATTGAGACACAGGCCAGCAATTCTTCTTCGCCGGGAAAGTCGAATTCATCCATCATGATCAGGGTAAAGAGGATTGAGGCCAAACCCCTTGGCCCGAACCAGCCCAGAAACAGCTTTTCCCGCAGGGCAAGGCCCGTGCCCAGCAGCGACAGCCAGATCGGCAACATGCGCACAACGGTCAGGAATAGAACCGCAAGCACCACAGCGCGCCATGTCATATGCTCCAGCCCGTCCGGCAACAGCAGCGCGCCAAAGATAAGGAACGCGAACATCGTGAGAAGTTGCCCGACGCCTTCCATGAATTCGCCGATAAAATGGATGTCGTGTTTGTAGGTATTGCCGAACACCATGCCCGCAACAAAGGCCGCAATAAAGCCATTTCCACCGATGATCTCAGCGCCGATAAAGGCTGCAAAAGCGACAGCGAGAAACGCGACCCCACCAGCGGCTTCGGCCATCAGATCGCGGTTCTGGGCGGCGTCCATTGCCTTGGCAAAGCCCCAGCCGAACGCGATGCCAACGATTGGCCCCAAGACAACTTGCAGCACAGCCGACATGGCCAGCCCGTCTGTCGCTGCATCCCCCATCCCCGCTGACGCCAGAATGGCACCGAAGAGGACGAAGGGCAGCACGAGCCCGTCGTTCAGCCCGCTTTCAACATTGATCGTCTGGCGCAGAGGCTCTGGCACGTCAGAGCTTGAAACAACAGTTTGTCCAAGTGCTGCATCGGTCGGGGTCAGGACAGCCGCCGTCAAAAGCGCCATTGCCAGACCGCTCTCGGGGTTGAGCAGGTAAGCGACGCTCATTCCCAACCCGATGGTAAGCGGCAACCCGACAACCAGCATGCGCAAGGGGATTTTGAAACTCTGGCGCAGCGATTTGAAGCGCACATGGCTCGCATCTGAAAACAGCACGAGCACAAGCGTGATCTCGGCCAAGAGCCGTTTGCCCTCGTCCAGGGATTCCGGCTCAGCCAGCGCTTCGATCGGGCGTGCACACAGATAGCCGACGATCATGAAGATGATCGGCAAGGTGATGACCGTCTTTGCGATCGCATTTGTGAGCAACGAATAGAGGAAAACGCTTGCCAAGATCGCGAGCAAAATTATGTCGGTTGACCAGTGCATCGCCTCCATTTCAGCTCTCCAACACAGGCGTTGCACCCTGCGCCAGTTTCAGGCGGGTCCAGAGGTTCATGTTGATCACAATGGCCGCAACCTCGGCTATTTCGGTTTCGGAAAAATGCTCTGTCATCGCCTCATGAAGCGGTGCAAACCCAGCCAAGTCATAGGCCGTCAACGCTTCGCAATAGCTAAGGGCGGTTTGCTCTGCGGCGTCAAACATCGTGCTTTCCTGCCAGCTTGCCAGATGGGCCACTTTGGCAGGGTGAATGCCCTGATCGTGGGCCGCTTTCGTGTGCAGGATCAGGCAGTAGGAGCAGGCGTTCATCTGTGCGACGCGCAGCCGAAGCAGTTGTGCCAGTTGTTTTTCAACGGCCATATCTGCCGTGTAGCCAACTGATTTGGCCATCTGTTGGGCAATGCCGTGAAACTCGACCAGATCAGGGTCAAACCGTGTGTTCTTGAATGTGATTTCGCTCATTATGTGTCCTCCAGTTGAAATTTCGCGCGCCATTCCGGCCGCGTTGCGCCGACGCGGCGCAGGAAAGGGCAAGTCAAACGCACCTCATGCGGTGCGCTTTCCAGATGCTCAAACACCTCTGCCGCAAAGCGCGCGCCAAGCCCTGATCCACGCAGTGACGGGGCAGTTTCGATATGACCGAGTACCATACGCTCGCCTTGCCATGTATAGCTGACAAATGCGTCTGACGGGGCCATGTGCCGCACAAAGCGCTGGCTCTTTTTGTCATGCACCCGCCCCGGATCATACAGCCCCGCCCGTGCCAAAGCCTTGTCGAGCTCGGGCAGCATAGGGTTGCGCAGCTTGCGCCCCCTGATCTCGAACGTGGGAAACTTGTCAGCACTCCCTGTGAGCGCCACCAGTCGCTTCGCAGCCTCAGCGTCCTTGTCAACTTCTGCCATTTCATAGGTCAGCCCACGCTCTTCCATCGCCGCTTGATAGTAGCGTGTTTTGTGGCATCGCAGCTCACCATACAGGGTTATGGCCTCCTTCATTTTGCAGCCAGCGGCTTGAGGTTGCTCAGCAGTGTGGGCAGTAGCTCGGCAACCGTTGGATGCACCGGAAGCGCCTGCTGCATGAAGCGATAGCTCGCGCTTGTCGCCATGTAGTTGGATAGCACTGCGATGATCTCATCGCCTGCTATGCCGAACACGGTGGCGCCCAGGAACTGCTCTGTTTCGCCATCCACGATCAGGCGTATCAGGCCAGTTGTCTCACCCTCTTCCTTGGCGCGTGAGATATCTGCCATCGCCATCTCTGCCACCAGAATGCTGCGCCCGTCATTCGCGGCCTTTTGGGCATCGGCAAGCGACATGCCCACGCGTCCCAAGGGTGGGTCGGTGAACATCGCATAGGTTGTCGGGCGCTGGTCGGCATCCTTCCATTGGTGCAACGGGCCCGCGTTTTCATCGGCATTGGCCAGAACGATCTCATGGTCGTGATAGCTGGTATGGGTAAAGGCACCGCGCGCGTTGATATCTCCAAGCGCCCAGATGCCGGGCACATTGGTTTCAAGCTGCACATCGGCGCGAATAAATCCGCGCTCATCCGTCTGGACGCCAACAGAGCCAAGGTTGAGCCCATCACTATTCGCGCTGCGCCCCGTTGCGAACAACAGATGCGATCCTTCAAAGCTGAAGCCGTCGGTCATAATCAACGTCACACCATGGCGGGATGGCTCGACCTTTGCGATTGTCGCGTCGTTCACGATGGTCACCCCCTCGTCCTCGAAGATGTCTTGAATGATCCTCGATACATCTGCATCTTCGCGCATGGCAACGCGGGGGGCGCTATTGATGATCGTGACATCCGCGCCAAGCCTGCGGAAAATCTGACCCATCTCCAGCCCGATATAGCTGCCGCCAACAATGATCAGATGACGCGGCAACTCGGTCAATCCAAGCAGGCCGACATTGTCGAGATGCGCCACAGAGTCCAAGCCACGCACGGGCGGCGTGAAAGCCCGCGTGCCGGTGTTGATATAGACTTTATCTGCGGTCAGCCGCGTTACACCCGCAGTAAGGACAAACTTGTCCCCATCGCGCCCTTCGAATGCGCCCCAGCCTTTGATGATATCAACCTTCTTGGTCCGCTTCAGCCATGCGTTGAGGCCACGTCGCGCAGTGTCAACGCGGTCTCTCATGCGGGCCATTGCGGCCGCGAAATCAACTGTGACTTCGCCAGTTTGCACACCAAAATCAGCCGCACGCCGCGCCATATGCGCCACCCGCGCTGATTTGCGCAGGGTTTTTGTTGGTGTGCAGCCCGCGTTGACGCATGACCCGCCAAGCTGCGCCCCTTCGATCAAGGCGACGTTTTCGCCGCGCTTGGCAAGGGCAACCGACAAGGCAGGGGCGGCTTGGCCGGACCCGATGATCGCAGTGTCATAATGTTTTGTCATGATCCGGTTCCTCCTATGTGCCACAGAATGTTTTGTAGGGGCCAAAATCGTCAGGCGCCGGCCCTTCGTAGCCTTCCAAACCGTCGCGCTTGGTAAACGGGTCGGTCAAGACGTCCAGCAACTTGGCAAGCGGGGCCATATCGCCTGCTTCCGCCGCAACCAACGCCTCTTCAACGCGATGATTGCGCGGAATATAGATCGGGTTCACGCCGTTCATGGCTTTCGCACGTTCTGCGGGATCAAGCGGATCGCGCAAGAGCCTGTCCTGCCATTGCTTCAGCCAAGCGCGGATCTTTTCACCGTCATCAAACAGCGACACGACATCGTCATCCTGCCCAAGCGCAGCATCGGCGAGGCGGCGGAAGAACAGCGTGTAATCCACGTTTTGCCCGTCCATCGCGGTGAATAGATCGTTGATCAGGGCCGCATCTTCAACTTCACTGGATGCAAGACCAACTTTGGCGCGCATGCCTGTGGTCCAGATCTCCGTGTAGCGCGTGGCGAACCCGTTGATCACATTGGTCGCCAACCGGATGGCTTTTTCGCTGTCGTCAGCTTCGATCAAAGGCAACAGCGTTTCGGCAAACCGCGTGAGGTTCCACTGAGCGATCACCGGCTGGTTGCCAAAGGCATAACGCCCGTCTCGGTCGATCGAACTGAACACGGCCTTGGGGTCATAGGTGTCGACAAAGGCGCAAGGGCCATAGTCGATCGTCTCGCCCGAGATCGTCATGTTGTCCGTGTTCATGACACCATGCACGAAGCCCGCATGAAGCCATTGGGTCACGAGGGCGGCCTGCCGTTCCAGGACCGCCGACAAGAAGCCAAGGTATTTGTCTTCCGCCGAGGCCAGTTCCGGATAATGACGATCAATGGCGTAATCTGCCAGCTTGCGCACTTTGTCCCATTCTTTGCGGGCCGCAAAGAACTGGAAGGTGCCGACACGCAAGTGGCTGGACGCGATCCGCGCGAGAACCGCGCCGGGTTTCATCCCATCGCGCGCAACCTCTTCGCCCGTTGTCACAGCCGCGAGGGCGCGCGTAGTCGGCACGCCAAGCGCGTACATTGCTTCGCCCATCAGGTATTCCCGCAACACGGGGCCAAGCACCGCTTTGCCGTCACCGCCGCGCGAGAACGGGGTGCGGCCGGACCCTTTCAGGTGCAAATCAAAACGTGCGCCATTCTTGTCCAGCACCTCGCCCAACAACAATGCGCGACCATCGCCCAGTCGCTCGGAAAAGCCGCCGAACTGGTGCCCCGCATAGGCTTGGGCCAAAGGGTTTGCGCCTGTCGGAGCTACACTGCCAGCAAAAATGGCGGCACCGTCTTTGCTGTTCAGTGCAAGGCTGTTCAAACCCAGATCTTCGGCCAGATCATCATTGAACTGAACGATTTTGGGCGCAGGTGCTTTCACACCCTGCCAAGGCACGTAAAAGCCTTCGAGCTCACGGGCATATGTGTTGTCGAAGTTGAATGTTGGATCATGTTTCGTCATCGGGTTTCCTGCTCATATCAGAGGGAGTGGCAGGGCCGTGACAAGCCCTGCCAAGGCTGCTTTATGCGTCTGAAAACGCGACATCATCCGCGCCAAGTGCGTTCATGAACCGCGCCGGATCAATCCGGAAATCCGCGTAAACCACGTCGCCCTGTGGATCGATCACGGTAAACCACGGTGTGCCGCCGCTGACATAGTCCTCCATGAAGGACGGATGCCGTTCACCCTTCGCCGGAACATCATGCCCGAAGGGGATTTTCAGGCTGTATTGCTCCTGATTGACGCGCAGTTTGTCGAAGGTGTTGACCTCGGATCCTTCAAAGACGGTCTGGATCACAGCAAAGCTGAACCCTTTGTCTTTCAAATTATCATGCAGATACTTGAGCGTCGGAAACCCGCGCGAATGGCAGCCGGGGCACCAATGCTGGAAGCAATAGATGATCTTGTAGCCATCCCCCAGATCAGCCAGTTGCAGCGGCTTTTCCATTGGGTTGCCATCACCATCAATCCAAGCCCCAACACGCAGTTCATGAGCTGGGCCATTAAGGGAACCAAATTGCATAGCATATCCTTTCATCAGGCCTGTGCCTGAATCCATGTTAGGTCTGTCCCCGCAAAAAACGGGGGAAGCTCTGTTTGGTTTATTCGGCGGCTTCGCGTCTTGCCAAAACCCAGTCAGGTCGCACAAAGTGGCAGGTATAGCCATTTGGTCGGTGCATCAGGTAATCCTGATGCTCTGGCTCGGCCTCCCAGAAATCGCCGGCCGGCTCTACTTCTGTTACCACCTTGCCCGGCCACAGCCCCGAAGCGTTAACATCCGCGATTGTGTTGAGCGCCTCGTCACGCTGCGCATCATCCACATAATAGATCGCAGAGCGATAGGACGTGCCACGATCATTGCCTTGGCGCAGTTCCGTTGTCGGATCGTGGATCTGGAAGAAGAACTCCAGCAGTTTGCGATAGCTGGTCTTCGCCGGATCAAAGATGATCTCGATGCCTTCCGCATGAGTGCCGTGGTTGCGGTAGGTGGCGAATTTCACGTCACCACCCGTATAACCCACGCGGGTGGACACAACGCCAGGAAGCTTGCGGATCAAATCCTGCATCCCCCAGAAACAACCGCCGGCAAGTATTGCACGTTCTGTCATTATATATCCTCCACTTGATCCAAAAATTCGCCGTAGCCTTCGTCTTTCATTGCATCGCGATGAATGAATCGCAGGCTGGCAGAGTTGATGCAGTAGCGCAGACCACCTTTGTCATGCGGCCCGTCGGTAAACACATGCCCCAGATGACTGTCGCCGTGCTTGGAACGCACCTCCGTGCGCAACATGCCAAAGCCTTCATCGTTATGCTCAGTGACATGCTCGGACACGATAGGCTTGGTAAAGCTGGGCCAGCCGCAACCGGATTCGAACTTGTCAGATGAGGCAAACAAAGGCTCGCCCGACACGATGTCGACGTAGATGCCCGGTTCCTTGTTGCTTGTCAGGGGACCTGTTCCCGCGCGTTCGGTGCCGTTTTCTTGCGTCACACGAAATTGCTCTGGTGTCAGCTTGTCCAAGGCGTCTTGGGTTTTTGCGTATTTCATTTTTCCGCTCCTCCGGTCCGTTCTGCGATGGAACAGAGATAGCGATGATGTTTCGGTATTCCCAATAGCCTGCGACTATTGTTTCTATGCCTGCCCAAGGGCGGCTTGCGTTAACTTACCACTGATACGCTTTGGCCATACCCAGGATCTGGCGCAATTCGGCTGGCGTGCCATTGCCTGAAACAGCCACCAAAACGACTTCGCGTGAGATATCCATCGTGGACACGGGGCGCGCATCAAGACCAGCCACGGTGCAAGACCGCTCTGGCATGATACAAACCGCATCACCCGATGCCACAATGTGTTGAACCCAGTCTTCGCGCTCAGAACTGAACCGCGGATACATCAAGATATCGCGGTCCATGAAATGCGCGGTGATCTCACTATGGAATTCGCAAGCAAGCCGGTCGATGAACGGCTCGCGTGCCATCTCTTCTGCCGGGATCTCGTCAAAGCGCGACAAGGCATGGCCTTTGGCAAAAGCCAAGAGATAGCGCTCTTCAAACAGCGGCTGAACGGCCAACTTGAAGTTCTCCTTGGGTGCTGTTGGCAAGATGCAGGCATCGTATTTGCCTGACAAAACTTCGGGGGCCCCTTCTTCAGCCGCCAGGGTATGCACGTTTAATTCAATACTGGGGAGTTGGGACAGAACGTGTTGGATAAAGCCGGCAAATGCATTGGGTGCAATCGTTGAGGCAACGCCGATCGACAAGACACGCTTGCGCCCGCGCACCGAGTTTTCGGCAAGCTCCCGCACGTTCATCAACCCGGATTCGATGCGCATGAACTCAACCTGAATTTCACGGCCAAGCGCGGTCAGCCTGCTATCCTTGCCATCACGATACAAGAGTGGGCCGCCCAGTTCTTCTTCGAGCTTGCGAATGGATTTGGTCAGGCTGGGTTGCGCCACGCCACTGCGCCGCGCGGCTTCGGTAAAGTTGAGCGTATCTGCGAGGTGCAAAAAGTAAGTGATCTGATTGATGTCCATCGCGTCCCAACCGGCTTTCGCGTTTATGCCATGATCTCACAACCCGACATGAACTGAAGGCACAGTATGGGACAATCTGCAATCATTGTCAGCCTTCTAAACGCCTTATATGGGCATCTGTCTTGATGCGAGTGTGCAAAGGGCCAAACATTAGCAGATGGCTGGATTGTGCGCATAACCGCCCTTTAGACGATATGCGGCATCGGTTAAATTGGGCTTGCATTGCGTTTTCGCCGCTGTGTGATCTTAGGTCTCCTCTGAAACGGCGAACGGCAGGCACCGTTCGCCAACATAGCTCAGATGTCGATGCGTTCAGCAATACTCAGAGCATCCTCCAACTCGACGCCAAGGTAACGCACCGTGCTATCAACCTTGGTGTGGCCAAGTAAAAGCTGCACAGCGCGAAGGTTGCCCGTTTTGCGGTATATCTCGGCGGCTTTGGTTCGGCGAAGCGAATGAGTGCCATAGCTGCTTGCCTCAAAACCAATCGCGGTCACCCACTCACGAACGAGCCGACCATACTGCCGCGTTGAGATATGTGGGCGGTCGTGGAAGCGGCTGGGGAAAATGAAAGGGCTACCGATCATCTCGGGTGATCTGACCCATGCAATAATGGTTTCTCGCGTGTTTTCGGTCAATTCAAATTGAACCGGCTTTTGGGTCTTGCTCTGGATCACCGAAACCCGTTCGCGAACGCGATCATCTTTGACTAAATCGGTCACGGCGAGTTTGACCAGATCGCAGCCTCGCAGCTTGCTATCAATCGCCACGTTGAACAGTGCAAAGTCGCGAAGATAGCCAGCGAGTTCGAGCCTCGCGCGGATCGCCCACACCTGTTTGGGAAGCAGCGGAGGTTTCTGTCCGATGATCCGCCCTTTGTTCCAGGCTGTGCGCCTAGGGGTGACTGCGGGAAGTTGGACTCTTGGCATAACATGCCCTCCAATCCTCCCCCCAAACCCAGACGTCAGCACCGCGCTGACGCCTGGAGCATAGCATCTGATTGAATGACCTCTTTCGGAGAAAACCAAAACCCACCATTTCTGCAAGCGCATTCGGTGGCTGTGAGCCCTTGTCGGACATGGCGCACGCGCGCCGGATGTCCCTTCCAAAAGCTGTTTCGACAAATAAGTTAACGTCCACTCCGTCCCACGACCTGATCCTTACCCTCAGGTTCTTCGCCGCGCGCTGCACAGATGACCGGTTAGGTTGCTGCTTCGCGGCGAAGCGCTTTACGCAAGTGCAGAAGTTTTCTCGCTGCGTGCGCGCGCAGCACAAATTCAAGACTTCCGCAATGGGCTCTCTTGAAACCTTCGCTGCGCTGGTCCTGAGTGACCGGTTCGGGAAACAACGCCGTTCGCTGCGCGGTGTACGAACTGATAAGGTGCGGACAAAACGGACTTGTGCAAGTGCAGCTATTGCTGACGCAGCATCCATTCGCTCTGGCAGCGCGATCATCGCTGCATTGCAGCCTATGTCGCCAGAGCGGTCATTTCAGACAGGGCTATATCCCTGCGGTTGGCGTTCTCAGTGAACCCAAACTCATCATTTGGGACCGCAAGTGACGGTTCGATTCGAGTTACTTCAAACCCGTCAGCATGGCGCGGTTGTCTTTCAGGAAGGAAACCAACGCGTCCAAGACGATCCGCACCCGCTGGGAGCCGCGGGCCGACTCGTGATAGATGACCCAGGAGTCTACTTGATCGAATGGGTCGGGAAAGACGCGTTCTATGTTCGCGTTCGTATCGGCGAAGGCGCAAAATAGAGAGCCGATGCCCGCGCCTTGCTCAATCATCATCTGGGCAGAGTCGGTATTTTCCACACGGATGCTGGGGCGGTCAGGATTGTCTAACCCATCTATCAATGCAGACGCTTTTGAAGGAGCATTGCCGGTTCCGATCCTCACAAGTGTGTGGTCACGCAAGTCCTCGGGGGTGCTTGGGCGACCGTGCTTTTCAAAGTAGGCTTTTGATCCATAAAAGGCGCGTCCCCAAGTAAATGAATAGGCGACGACCAGTGCCGGATCCTGAGGTTCGCGCGTTCGCACGGCAATATCCGCTTCGCCTTTTGAGAGGTCGAAGGCTGAGATCGAACTAATAAGGTCAACATAAAGTCCCTCAAATGCCTCTGCGATTTGGTGAACCAAAGGCCGCAGGATGTGGGCCGCGGTGGGGACGCAAGCGATCTTGACGGTGCCGGTCGGCTGCTGGCGCATCGCGCTGACATTGATCTGGGTGTCATTGACGACCGCATCCATTTGCTTTGCAGCGTCAGCGATAACCAGGCCTTCTGGTGTGAAGGTAAATTCGCCACCGCCTCGTATGATGATAGGTGTCCCGAAAGCTTGCTCAGCGCTGGCCAACCGGCGGCTCACAGTCGATCCATCCACGCCCAGAAGGCGTGCGGCGCCGGATATCGACCCCTCGTTCTTCAGGGCAAGGACGACACGGAAATGGCTCCAATTAGGGTTTGCCATGGTTTACTGATGTCCCCTTTGGGAAGCGGCGGCTCCGAGAGTGTTTAACGCCCTTTCATTGATGTGTTGATACGCGTCAATCACAGTTGACCGGAGCCATTTGCCTCCAGGGTCCTGTGACAGGCGCGCGCTCCAGAAGAATCGAAAGGTAATATCCGGTAATTCGACCGGCGGGCGTTTTGCGATCAGCCCGTATGTTTTCACATCGTCGGCCATGAACAGGGGCACTGTCGTGCCGAGCATATTCGTACGCGCGAGAAGCGGTGCGACCCCAGAGAATTCCGGCAAATGCGCCCCGATCCGGCGCTCCATGCCATCGCGCGCAATGCGATCCTCTACCGTTTGGCGTGCTGCATTCGACATGCCCACCATGACATGGGGCCAATCAAGCCAAGCTTGTTTGTTCCAGATCTCCGCCGCCGGGTGCCCGGCGCGCATATAAGTAAAGCGCTGGAGGGTCGGCATGACCTGTTCCATCAATCCTTCTGGCAGGGGTTTGTCCGCGCCAAGTAGTGCCAGATCAATCTCCTCATTGGCCACGGCATCGTAAAGATGTGGGCCTGGGTTGACCCACTCTAAAGCAACGCCGGGGGCTGCCTCGTTGATCCAGGCGAAAACCTCCGCGATCAGAGCGGTGATTGCGGGGACAGCAATCCGGAAGGTGCGGGTGCTGGTCGCTGGGTCGAAGGGTTTGGGGGGTGTGACAACCCGTTGGATGCTGCGCAGGATTGGCCGCACGTCTTCGATCAAGCTTTCTGCGAAAGGCGATGGCTGCATCTTACCCCCATCACCATCAGCGGGTCGTCCACTTGGTCGCGTAGGCGCGCTAGCGCGTGACTGACCGCGGAGGGCGTCTTGTTCAGGCGGGTCGCAGCCTTGGCGACGGACCCTTCATCCATTAGCGCCTCGAAGGTTACGAGGAGGTTGAGCTCGAGCCGGGGGAGAGGCGTCATAGTGTTAATTCCCGCCCTATGCGCGCAGCCACAAGCGCTGTCGCTTCCACTTGGGCCTCGCGATACGCACCCATCACAAGATTACGTACCCACACCATAGCCGGATCATTTGCCGTGCGCGATGACCAGAAGAAACGCACGCGGAACGGTGGCATAGGGGTGATGGCAGGAAGCAGCACCAGCCCGTAAGTCTGCATGTCCCAGGCCATGATTTCGGGTGGAAGAGTTGCGATCAGATCCGTTGAGGCAAGCAGCGGTCCAACGGCCGAAAACTCCGAAATTCGTGCAGCGATCCGACGTTCGGGCTTTGGCGTGGATGACGCCTCGTCAACCGGACTGCGTGCGGCGTTGGTGATGGCAACTTTGATATGGCCATAGTGGTTCCAAGCTTGCGGCCCCCATTGCTTGATCGCCGGATGTCCTGCACGCACAAAGCTCGTGAAATTCATAGGCGGCATGTCTTGTTCATCGACGCCATCAGGCAAGACACTGTCACCGCCAAGATTTGCGAGGTCGATGTGCCGTTCGGCCACGGCGTCTTGAAGTTTGTGGGGCGCCGCCAGCCAGTCGATGTTGATATGCGGTGCCTCTTCCAGAATACGGTTTGCGACAGTCGACAAGACATTGGCAGACACCGGGCATTCGATGCGAAATGTGCGGGCGCTGGTTTTGGGGTCGAATGGTTCTGGCAGTTGCAGCACCCGTTTTATCCCACTCAATAGCGGCCGGATATCTTCGATCAGTTGCAAGGCAAATGGGCTGGCTTGCATGCGGCCGCCGACCTTGACCATCAGGGGGTCGCCGACCTGTTCCCGCAGTCGGGCAAGCGCATGACTGACCGCCGACGGCGTTTTGTTCAGCTGCGACGCGGCACCGGCGACGCTGCCCTCTAGCATAAGCGCCTCGAAAACGACCAGCAAATTCAGGTCGATCCGGTGTAGCTGAATTTCCTTCATGACCGCTGAAATCGTTTCGTTAGGTTTCCGATGGATCTGAGTGAATACTCTTGTCATCGAAACCGCAAACAAAAGATCGACAAGACCGCACCCTCCATCAACCTCAGATTACAGACCGCAGGGCGCTGCCCTGCGATCGGGACAGGTATGTCTTTTGATTTGCTCACAAAAAGGAACACCACATGTCATTGAAAGTCATCGGATCGGGCTTTGGCCGCACCGGCACCATGTCGACCAAAATTGCGTTGGAGCAGTTGGGTTTTGGCCCCTGCCATCACATGACCGAGGTCATGGGCAACCCCAACCAGCCTGCCTATTGGTCGGCATATGCTGACGGTAAAGAGGTCGATTGGGCAGAAGCTTTTGCCGGTTACGGCGCGCAGGTCGACTTTCCCGGGGCCACTGTCTGGCACAAACTGTCCATTGCCTTCCCTGATGCCAAGGTGCTGCATAATGAGCGGCCTGAGGAGGATTGGTGGGCCGGCTATTCCGGCACGATCAACAAATTCTGGCAACATCGGACGCGACTGGACCTGCCGCCGCCTCTCATCCCGATCTTCGAGACTATGGACAAGATTGTGGTGCAGGACCTGATCGGCGGGACCGACCGGGAGAGCGCGATCAAGGCCTATCGCCGCAACAACGAAAAGGTCCGCGACACGATCCCGGCGGACAGGTTGCTGGTCTTCACGCCAACGGACGGCTGGGACCCGCTCTGCCGTTTCCTCGAGGTTGACGTGCCCGTTGGGGACTTCCCTCGCAGCCATGCCCGCGATGAATTCTGGGCCCATTTCGGTGGGGAGCCGACGGGGGACTGAACGCAGGTCGCGCGGGCGCAAGGGCCGCAGGCATTTTTGCAATCGGTCTTTGCAATCTTCTCTGGCGCGTCAACGAGCAACTTCCGGTAGCTTCACCCTATCGCTGAAATGGAAAGCCAACAGCAACGCGCGGTGACGGTTCTTTGGCCCGTCACCGGCCGATCGCCTGCGGCCTCCTGACAGCACCTGAACGCATAAAGGAAGGAAATCAAATGTCCCTGAAGATCATCGGAACCGGTATGAGCCGCACCGGCACTTTGTCCACCAAAACAGCTCTCGAAGCCCTCGGGTTCGGACCTTGCCATCACATGATGGAATTGTTCGCGAACCCGGCTGAGGTCGAAAAATGGGCCGAGGTTGCACGCTGCGAACCCACCCAATGGGACGTGGTCTTTGAGGGCTACACATCCCAAGTCGATTTCCCCGGTGGTCGTGTGTGGCAACAGACGATCCATGCCTTCCCTGATGCCAAAGTGCTGCACACCGAACGCCCGGAAGAAGACTGGTGGGCCAGTTTCAGCAAGACGGTGCTGAAAGTCTGGGCCAACCACGAATGCCTGACCCAGAACATGCCGCAGCATATCCAGGACATCTTTGTGAAGCTCACGCCATTCTACATCAACGACACGTTTGGAGGGATGCCGGACAAGGAGATGGCGCTGGATGCCTACCGGCGCAACAACCGCCTTGTTCGCGAATTGGTGCCAGCCGATCGCTTGCTGGTCTTCACGCCGTCCGATGGCTGGGGGCCGCTTTGCGACTTCCTGAACGTATCAGTGCCCGATGCACCGTTTCCACGCAGCAACGGCCGAGATGAGTTCTGGGACAATTTCGAAGAAGAGCCGGCTGATTAATTGCCGGCCAAGCCTGCGCCGCCGGACCCCTTGGCGGCGCCCCATTTCTCAAAGGACCATTTCACATGACACGTTTTCAATTCGCGGCAGCCTTTTGCTGCGCCATCGCCCTGCCTGTTGCAGCCCAAGACCAACCTGACACCGTCTGGATGATCGTCCAGCATGACGTCGCAGCCTACTCCCCATGGCGCGAGGTGTTCGACAGTGGCCTATCCACGAGACAAAGTGCAGGCGAGTTACAGTTTGAAATCCTGACAAAGCCGGGAGCGCCGGTCGCCATCATGGCCATCTTTGAATGGACCGATGCAGACGCCGCTTTGGCATTTGCAAACGATCCTGCCGTACGAAACGCGATGCAAGCAGGCGGCGTAATCTCAAAGCCGGTGATCACGCTGCATGACACCGACCCGCGGTTCTGGACAGACCTCAACAAGCCAGTCACGCCAATAGATTTAGCAGCAGATGATGGCGGTTAGATCCCCGATAGGGCCGACTGTCGTTCGCGCAAGAACGGGATCAAGGCATCCAATACCACCCGTACCTTAGCAGAGCCGCGTGCGGACTCGTGATACAGGACCCAAGACTCCATTTGATCAAAGGGCTCTGGGAATACTCTTTCCAGCGTTGCACAGCTGTCACCCACGACACAAAACAACGCGCCAATACCGCCGCCCTGTTCGATGATGATCCGGGCAGAGTCGGTGTTTTCCACACGCATGGCAGGCGCATTCGGGTCAGCAAATTGCTCAATCCAGCCGAATGCGGGCGTGCCGAGCAACGACGTCCCCGTCCGCACAAGCTGATGTTTGGCAAGCCCCTCAGGCGCGTCAGGACGACCATATTTGGCGAGATAGTCTTTCGATGCATACAGACAGCTGCCCCACGTAAACGTATGCGCGATCACCATCCCCGGGTCCTTTGGTGCGATGGTTCTGACCGCGATGTCCGCCTCACCCTTTGTCAGGTCCACGCTTTTGATCGAGGCCATCAGATCAACCCGCAACCCCGGATGCGTCTGGGAAATCTGTTCGGCCAGTGGGCGCAGCACATGTACTGCGGTCTGGACGCAGGCAATGCGCACCGTGCCTTCGGGTTTCTGGCGCATCGACCGGACAGACGACGTTGTCGCACTGATCTTGGCATCCATCGCCTCGGCGGTCTCCAAGACGGTTCGCCCTTCTGCGGTGAATTCGAATGTGTTGCCGCCCCGGACGATCAGCGTCGCGCCAAAGACGTCTTCGGCTGCGGCAAGGCGGCGACTGACTGTCGAGGCGTCAACGCCAAGCAGCTTTGCAGCCCCTGTCACCGATCCACCCTTGGCCAGCGCGAGGATGATGCGAAAATCGCTCCAGTTTGGTTCGGCCATCTACGTGGTGCGCCTACATCTCATGCTGGATTGCCGACAGTTTGGCCGTCAAATGCTTTGCGTGGTCTTCGACATAAGCCTTGTGGCCATCGCTGGACACATAGCGTCGGAACGCCTCCATATCCGCGAAGTCGGCAACGAGGGCTGCGTCGTGATGGTTTGGGCCGCTGCCCACATTCGTGCCAAGGGTAAAGGAAAGCACCTCTTCACTGGTCTCGCATAGGTTCGTTACGGCAGCGCGCCAAGCGGCAAGCTGCGGCTCGGTGGCTTCGGGCTTGAATGAGACAAGAACGATGTGACGCAGCATAGGATTTCCTTCGTTACCAGATTATCTTGGATTTCGTGTTCTTACCGGGCAGTTTGCGCGGGCGCCAAATAAAATCACAAAGCCCCCCATCAGAAACGCAATCCGAAAAACGCCACAGCCAGCGGCACCGGAGAGACAGCAAGCGCAATGGTTGCGATTGTCGTCAGCGGTGAAAATATCCCGCTGAGGCCTGCCATCAGCATAATGCCACCGCCGCCGCCGATGATCGAGTTTCCCGGCGTGTTCACGGCCAAAGCCAGCGCAACATAGCGATAGCGGACGGCCATCTGCATTGCCCGCGCTGATTGTCCATCCAGCAGCATCGCCACGCGGTCCTCGCCCGACAGCGGCGCAGCACGGGCGACCAGATCAGCGGCCCGGTGCATCCGCAAGGTGGACAAGAACCGTTGCAAGACCCCGACGGGCAAAAAGCGCCCCGCAGTGTAGGCGAGGATCATGGATGCCACCGTGCAAACATAGATCAGCGGGGCAATGGCAGGGCCAAAGGCGGCAAGCATGGCAATACCAATCTCGGCTCCTGGCACGAAAGGGAGCGCAAGAAGCCCGATATAGGCAACCGCGCCAAACATGATCATGCGGTGAACTTGTTGCTCGTTATCAGGCCTGATCTGCAGGTTGAGGGCATCGCGCACCTCATGTGCGCCCCAAGTGGCCAGCACGATCACCGCGATCAGGATCACGATGCGCAGGATGATACCGCCCATCGAGGGGCCTGACGTGCGCATCGTGTCGATCTCAGCCTGTTACAGCGGTCGCGGCGTCGAAATCGGAGGCGGTGCCTGACCCTTCGAGCATCATCTGGTTTGTCCAGTACCAACGGCGGGTGGTCCATGTCACCTCGAACGTGACGGCGTCGCCGTCAATTTGGCCGTACCAGACGACCGTGTGCGGAGCGTCCGGGCAAAGGGTTGTGGCGGTGAAATGGATCACACCATCGACGTCTTTCGTCTGATAGTCGGACCAACCGAAATTACAGTACTCTTCGCAATCGGTGGACTGGAAGGTCCCTTCGCGGAATATCAGTTCGTCCTCAAGAACCGCACCACTTTTAGCATCAGTGCCAAGTACTGTGAAGGTCCGACCATCCAACGCGCCAGCCGATTCCCACGCGCCTTCCGGCACCTGCAGGTCGGGAATATCTTCGTTCATCACAGTCATCGTTGCCGCGCCAGTGCCGAGTGTTGCGACCGCAATAGCGGCTATTTGAAGGATCTGGGGCATTTGCTGTCTCCAGTACAAAAGCAAAAATCAAATCGATTGGACGATGAATTACTTACAAAGGCTACCCTAAGGTAAACTTTCATACAAACACAAACGGCGTCCTTCACGGTCGTTGCAAACGAATTTCCAAGACCGTGAAGGCCGTAACACGTTAAACTCAAGCCTCGGCCATAAGCACACGGAAGGTTGCGCCGATGCGGTAGCCGCCATCAGGCTGGGCAAATGGGGCGATCGCCGCCTCATGTGCTGCATCCAGCGCTGCCTGACCGCTTGTCTCGGCAGCCTTGAAGGCAACACCTGACGACCCAAGACCCTTTAGCGCAGTTGCGAGGTCGGGGTAGGTCCATGGGCTGTCCACGTCGAACACCTCGAGTGGGGTGAGACCCGCGCTTGATGCAAGTTCTTCCAGCTTGCCGGGTTCGGATAAGGCGAAGGGCCCCGACGCGTTCGCAGGCATCGGCGGCAGCAGTGGTTTCAAGGCGGCGATAAACGCCGTGACTTCCATACTGCCGGGTTCGCCCCAGGTCATGATAAACACCTTGCCGCCGGGTTTTGCCACACGGCGCGCTTCCTTCAACGCCGCCACGGGGTCGGCAGCAAACTGGAAAGCGTTAAAGCCGGTGACCACGTCAAAGCTGTCATCCTCAAACGGTAGTATCTCGAGATCTCCATTTTCCAGACGCGCATTTGGCAAACGGTCGCAGGCAACCTCTAGCAGCCCGGCCGATGCATCAATCCCGGCAACGTCGGCGCCCAGTTCCGCAGCAAGTTGCATCGCCATGCCCGCCCCGCACCCCGCGTCGAGCAGGCGTGTTGTGGACCCGACAGAGGCCTTGTCTATCACGGCATGGTAACCAGCCGCGCATTGTGCCTCTTGTATCGAAGCCCAATCGGCGGCGCGCGCGCCCCAGATCTGGCCATTCGCCTCACCACTAAATGCGCGGATCTCTGTTTTGGGTGTTTCGAGGGCAGTCATCGTTTCGTCTCCATCTGTTAGCTTTGGTGGCGGCCTCAATTACTTTTAGCGGGCATCATTCCGCTTGGCCCCATGGCCGTGCCGACGGCCAGAACGTCACCGTCGCGCGCCCATCCGTAGTGGTTGGCACCGGACGGTTCAGTCCAGAAGCTGCCAGGGGTCAAGGCCACCATCGCCGCTTCGTCGAAGGTATCGCCGAAAGCCCAAAGAAGCGTACCCGAGATGATCGTGCTGTGGCGCCAGACATCGGGATGCGAATGGGGCGGAATCCGCGTCCCCTGCGGCATCTTGACCATGAAGGAATAGGGCGCCGCTGTCCTGGGATCCCCGGTCAGAACGGCCATTTCCATGCCCGAATTGCCCATGGCCCGCCATGAGATTTCTTCGTGAATAACGATTTTGGGCTCTTCGGCAAGGGCGATGCTTGCGCAAAGACCGATGGCGGCAGAAAGAGAAAAAGTCCAAGTACGTGAAAGCAGGTTTTGCATGCTATGAGCCCTTAGTAGAGTGGTGTTTTCCAAGAACGACCTGACACGAAGTCATTGGATTACCTGCGATTAACCATTCACGCCGCATCGCGCCCTGTCCACTTGTTCAGCTAAAAAGATCTAAAATCAGCGGCTCACGACAGCGCGAGCGTTGCCTCGGGGCGAGCGAGACCGGCGGCAACACGAAAAAACGTGTGCGCGCGGTACAGGTAATCCGGGTTCGCGCTGAGCCAGCGGCCCGCAAGACGTGCTTCCACCAGTTTGGGCGAGATGCTCTCGACGACACGAAATGTCTCGGCTGCCTTTTCGATCCGGTCCTGTCCGACATACGCGATGGTGCCTAGAATCAATGGCGTCGCACTATGCGCGGCCTCGGCCAATGCCGCCTCCGCAGCCTTGGCAGCAGCGTCGTAATTGCGTGCCGCGAACTGCGCAAATCCCACGGCACAGAGCATCGACCCCAGCGCCGGATCCCGCGGAGAGCGCCTGAGACCGGCCTCAGCCAAGGGCACGCCGATTTCTGCACCGCCATTGATGGCTTCATAGAACCCCAGCCAGCACAGGGTCACCGCGCAATTCGGGTTCATCTCGTGAGCTCGGCGCAATTCGGGCAGACCCGCCGCGACATCCTGTTTCATAAAATGCAGTTGCGCCCGCAGCCTGCGTGCCTGATGATCTGTCTTGTCGATTGTTATGGCCTGGGTCGCCGCGTCGATACCCTCACCCAGGGTGTCGGGGACGTTGTCCGTTGTGCCGTGATAGACATTCCACCACGCCACCCAGGCCAACACCCGCCAGGCCAGTGCCGAACTCTGATCGCGATCTAGCGCTTGATGTGCCATCTCCGCGGCCGCTTCGCGGGGGCCGGGATCATAGGCCATTTCCCCAGACGAGATCGCGAACCAGGCGCGTTGCGCGAGACCATGGATGGTCAGATCCTCGGGCGGAACGACGTGGATGCGGTCGGCCTCGGCCCGGTCGATTTGTGGCGAGAGGCAGGTGACGATCATCCGTGCGACCCGCGACTGCGTATCGAAGTGATCTGCCAGTTCGCGGTCGAAACTTTCTGCCCAGACATGCCCGCCATTGGCGGCGTCGATCAGCTGCGCCGTGACCCGCACGCGATCTGCCCGCGCCCGCACGCTGCCTTCCACAACATAACGCACGCCCAACTCGCGGGCGATCGCCCTCAGGTCCCGCGGTGCGGTGCGATAGGCGAAAGCGGTGTTGCGGGCGACCACAAAAAGGTCACGGAAGCGGGACAACTCCGTCGTGATGTCCTCGACAAACCCGTCGGCAAGCCAGTCAAAGGCCGGATCGCCGCCCATGGTATCGAACGGCAGTACAACGACAGACGGCCTGTCGGGGAGCGCCAGATCGGGGCCCGGCGGCAGGATGTCGAGCGCGAAACGAAGTCCACGTCCGGGCACTGTGATGATGGCCTCGGGACCAAGTATTCGACGCAGATTTGCGACCTGGACATTCAGGTTGTTGTCTCCAACCGCCGTATCGGGCCAGACGGCCTGCATGAGATCGTCTCTCGACAAAACACTGTTTTGTTTGAGCACCAGCACCTCCAGCAGATCGAAAGCACGCGCCCCGATTGGAACAAGGTCGTTCCCCCGCAAGAGGGCTCTCTTGCGGCAGTCTAGTGTAAAATCTGCGAAGCGAAATCTGTCCATATATTCGTTGCCACGACCCAATCGCTAAATTTCTTAAGCGATTGTGGCAGTGTTGGCGCAATCCTCCCATTGCATTATGGTACTTCGGGCGGCAACCGGAGAAAAGGCATTTCCGGCGCATTGCAATTCTAGGTCCACACAAATTTTCAAAAAGGATAACCTATGCCAGCCTATGTCATTTTCGACGTCGAAATTCACGACAAGGATCAATACCAAGCGTTCATGCTTGGCGTAAAACCGGCATTGGAAAAAGCAGGGGCCAAATACCTCTCGCGGGGCGGTGACCACAAAGTCTATGAAGGCGATTGGGAGCCGCGCCGGATCGTCTTGCTGGAATTCCCATCGCTGTTGCATTGGGAAGACTTCTACAACGGCGAAACTTATCAAGGCCTGAAGGCTGTCAGAGATGCCTGTAGTTCAGCGCGTCTTGTTGGCGTTGAAGGCATCGCGTAGCGAGATCAAGCAGAAGGAATTTTTCGGATGTCAGATTACCATGTTGCGGTATTTGGAGGCGGTTCCGTCGGCCTGTCTCTTGCGACAAGCTTTGCAACGGCAGGCGCGCGTGTTTCGCTCTTGGTTCGCCAAAGCTCCATTGAATCCCTCCGTCAGACACCGATCGAGGTGACGGGCCTTCTCGGGGACTACGTCGTTCCACCAGACCAGATAACGCTGTGTGATGCGGCTGCTCCGACCGAAGATGTGCTAAACAGCGACATGCTGATCCTCACAACAAAGGCCTACGATGTGGAGACGGCGCTCAAGTCCTTTGCAGCAGTGGGAGCCTGCCCGCCTGTTCTGCTTCTCCAGAACGGCATGGGGTCAGAAGACATCGCGCGCCGCATCCTCGGCCCAGATATCCCCATATATTCCAGTGCCATGATGATCGGCATGGAACGTCTCGGTCCGGCACATGTCGCGGTCACGGCCCAGTCTAGCCCAATTTTTTGTGGCCCACTTCTTGGCGATGATACGGGATCAATCTTGAAGCTTCTTCAGGTTGCTGAGGCCGGTTTTGTCCCGATGGCGCTGGATGATGCCATCCGCGACACCATCCTGTTCAAGCTTCTCTTTAACAGCTGCATGAACCCCTCAGGTGCCATAACCCGGAAAAGTTACGGTCAGCTGCTCGAAACCTCACATTCCCGGGACCTCATCATCGGCTTGGCCGATGAAACGCTGGCCGCGTTCGCGGCGGCATATGATTACCGTCCAGCTGAAAACGGAAAACACTATGTGGACGACGTACTCAGCCCCATCATCTTTCCGCGCGCGGTAGGTCATCACTCGTCCATGTTCCAAGACCTCGCGTCAGGGCGTAAAACAGAAATCGATTTCTTGAACGGTGCCATTTGCAGACTGTCCCAAAGCGTGGGTCTGAGCGCCGTGCGACACGAAAGTATCGTTCAACTGATCAATGCCTGCAAACCCGATAGCCGCTTGGCGTAACGTCCCCGAAACGCAACGATTGGCATGGGGCGATAGTCGACAGTTTCGACGCCAAACCACGCCCTGCGCGCGCGATACGTATGGCGTGACGCATCGCGCGGCTTGTTGCGTTTAGCGGTACCGGCAAACCTTCAGGCTGGGAATAGGCCAAAGTGCTGTTGCGCAATGACGAATTCGTGCAGCTTTAGCTTGAACCGATCATTGGCTGACCCTGCATCTTCTGAGTCGGCGTTTTCTCTGGCCCACCGTTTTGCCCATCGGACCCACATGTCCTAAGCATCCTCTAGGAAATAACTCAGTTGCTCGATGAAACCGAATTTACGCATCATTGCGTCGCCTTCTGGCGTTCGGCTGATCGCACGCATTTTTTCCAAGTCATGGACCTCGCCCACGACAGCCGCCTGGTTGGCGTCATGTGGGTCACGCAGAAATGTCAGCCTTCCTGCGCAATCCCCGAAAACGCGTTCGTGAGCGGCGTGAAATTCCTCGAGTCCCTCTCCTACTGGGATGTGAGAAACGCGGGTAACTGAGACGAGCAGTGTCATGATGTGTCCTTTCGATCATCAAAGTTGCCGGCCAATTGCCGGATGTCCTGAAGGGTGGCACACCGCGATTTCTGTGGGTATATAGGCATTATGCGTTTTATAGTTTCATGAGATCGAACAATGATTGACCGACTCAGAACCATGGCGATCTTTCAAACAGTGGCTGAGCTTGGATCGTTTCGACAGGCAGCGAATAAGCTGAACCTCTCGCCTTCAGTGATCAGCCACCACATCTCTAAGCTTGAAGAGGACCTTGGCACGCCCTTGCTGTATCGCTCGACACGCCGCATGTCCTTGACCGACGCCGGCGTGGCGCTCTTGGCAGCCAGTCAGCGTATGACGGCGGCGGCAATCGATGGGCTTGCAGCGGTTCAGCGACGTGCATCGCAGCCAACGGGCACGCTGACGATCGCTGCTTCGACCCCGTTTTCCCACAGCCCCTACGTCGAAACCTTCACGCGATTTGCTCAATCTTATCCAGATGTACATCTGTCAATTCAGCTTGAGGACCGGTCGGTGCCGCTGGAAGGATCAAACATCGATGTCGCGATTAGGGGCCGGACCGACAATCTCGACGACAGCACCTACAAAGCCCGCAAATTGGGTAGCGTCCATTTCTGCGTCTTTGCGGCCCCGTCCTATGTGCACAGCAAGCCCACGCCGCAGTCCATGGACGACCTGGCTGATTGGGACTGGATACAAAGTCCGCCGGTACCATGGTCGACCTTCGCAACCTTGGCGGATGGGACCGCCCCGGAACGCATACCTCATATCGTGACAACCTGCAGCAATTTCACGATGGCCCGAAAGTTTGTCGATGAAGGGCTGGGGTTCATGATCGAAACCTATCCGCTTGTGGCCGATGACTTCCGCGCCGGACGTTTGGTTCACATTCTACCGCAGGTGAAGCTGCGCCCGATCGACGTTTACGCGATCTATCCCACCAACAGCCCGCAAGATGGCCTTGCACATCTTTTCATAGATTTCATGATGGACCAGATTTGGGCCACGGAATACGGTTTCGGGCTCAGGTGATCGATCCACTTAGAGCGAGGAAACACAAACTAGGCTCGTTCAAGGTCAGCGGCACCTTCTCCACGACCTGTGGATGCGACGCTCGAATATTGCTGCTGCCTGCACGAACGGCCGCTTCACCCAACGCGAAACAGCGTGAGTGCTCTTAAAGAGCCGCTTTCATTTCGCTGCGTGCGCATGCAGCGAAATAATTGAATTCACAGATTGGGCTCTCTTGAAACCTTCGCTGCGCTGGTCCTGAGTGACCGGTTCGGGAAACAACGCCGTTCGCTGCGCGGTGTACGAACTGATAAGGTGCGGGACAAACCGAGTTTTCGCTGCGCGCGCACCAATGACTGCTATCAACGCGTTCGAACCGAGCCAATGTTGAAATTCACCTGACAATTGAGCGTGTAAAATGCATGCTTAGCTGCAATTGGCGACAGTCGGTCAGCAAAATGAAACCGGCACTTTTCGGCCTCTGTCGACAGTGAGCGAGAAGACATCTGGACGGGCATAGTGGCCGCTTGCATCAAATTTTCTACGTGAAGCACGGGCAGCGGATACGTCTATATCGGCCCAAAGAAGCCCCTTTTCGCGGTGCATCGGACCGGCTGCGATTCCACCGAAGGGTTTATAGATGACGGCGTCGCCGGGATTGACCCATTCATCGTTGTTCGGGAATAGAATGTCGCGATGAGGGATACCTTCGGGAATGTCAGACGCCTCAAGCGCCGTTGCGCATCCAATGACCCAACACCCACCCTCGCGCGCGATGTGCTGCATCGTGGCAAGCCACGTGTCACCTGTGTCCCAGGTCGGAGCGACGTATATGTCGATGTTCTGTGCATAAAGCGCATAGCGCGCCAAGGGCATGTAGTTTTCCCAACACAGTAGCGCGCCGATACGCCCGACCGCAGTTTCGACCACGTTCAGGCCAGACCCGTCGCCAAAGCCCCAAATCATGCGTTCGGGGTTGGTCGGCATCAGCTTGCGATGGTTGTTCATGATCTGACCGTCGGCATCAATGATCGCGCAGGAATTGAAAATCGTCGAGCCCGATACATCCCCGTCGATTTCCTGATAGCCGACCACAATGACCATCTCGTTCTCTGCGGCGGCTTCTTGCAGCGAGGCCATGCCATTGCGGCTGAGGTCGATGGAATTGGCTTGTGACAACGCAAACAATTCATCCGTCTTGCCCATGTCCGCGCCCGGCGACAGTCTCCAGCAAAACGTCGGGTATCCGGGAAACCATGTTTCGGGAAAGACCATCAATTTAGCACCATCTTTTGCGGCCTGCGCGACAAGGTTGATCGCACGCTCCATACTGGCCGCGAGGTTCAGATAGACAGGCGGTTCTTGGACAACTGCGACTTTCATGACGATTTCCTTTTTGTTGTGCTAAGCCCCGACGGCTAAGTTCTCTCCAAAATGAGCAAGTACGGCGCTAAAATATTTGGTCGATTGGCTGTCCCAGCGCCATTGCTCCGGCATATTCGGCCTGCACCTCTTTTTGCAGTGGATGATACCGCGCTGCCTGAATGTCGCGGAAACGCCGCTCAAGCTCAGTCTTGCGATAGAAGCTCGCGCCGCCTGCCAACTCCATTGCCAGTTCCACTGTTCGGATCGCGTTTTCTTCGACCAGACGTCGGCCAATCATCACGTCATTGATGGTCTCTGCCGAGGGTGCGTTGCGCTCGACAGCTTCGATCATAAAGGTTTGCGCCATGCGTGCTGCGGCCAAAGCCGTATCCATACGTCCGGCAATAGACTGGGTGCGGCTGCAGACCGGTTTCCTTCCGGCAATGTCGACCGCAATTTCTCGCGCGCTTTCGGCAATGCCCAGGTAAACCGAATAGATTAGCGGAAATGCGATGTTTGCGATTATTTGAAACGCCGGGTGCCACTCGCCCGCTGCGCGTTTGAGGGGGATTTTGTCGTCAGCGATGAACAACCCGTCGATTGTAACGTCATGCGATCCGGTGCCGCGCATGCCCATGGTGCGCCAGGTATCCAGCACAGTGACCTCTGGCGCAGAAAGTGGTACGCCAAAATGCAGAACCGTCTTTTTTCCGTCTTCGTTACTAATTGCACCAGTCATGAGCAGATCACCCTCAGGCGCGCCGGAGGAGAACACCTTTCGGGCGGTAATTCGATACCCGCCGTCTACTTTTTCGGCCGTGCCGGAGCCACCAATCCAATCTGATCCGCCCGAACTCAACAGCACGATTTTTTCATTGGCGACGCGTCGCAGGAGCGGTTCGACCATAGGACGCGCGGGGTCCTGATGATGCCAACGCCAAGCGGGGATTGCGACTTGGTGGGTATGCATTGATAGGGCAAGGCCGGTTGACCCGCAGGCCCCTGCGATAATGCGCAGCATGTCACAGAGTGCGCGCACGTCGGCCCCACCGCCGCCAAGCTCAACAGGAACACCTGCCGACATCAGCCCGGCGCTTTTCAGGTCCGTGTAATTCGCGTCAATAAACCTGTCATTGTCATCATGGTCAGCCGCCCGTGCAGCAAATGTTTTTGCCAGAGTTTTGGCAGTCTCATTCAGGTTGGCAGCGATTTTAGCGCGATCAATCAATTTGTTCATAGCGAATTCTCCATTCCATCAAAATGCAATCTCAGGATCACGGAAGTGCCATCGCGGCGATAGTCCAGAAACTGTACTGGCGATATTCGCCCAACCCGACTACGCTTAAGAAGACGCTTTGGCAGTCAAAAAGGAGTGATATCATGAGCGGTTACGGTCAGTTTTGCCCGATTGCGATGGCGGCGGAGGTTTTGTGCACGCGTTGGACGCCTCTTTTGCTGCGGGAATGCCTGTGCGGCAGCACGCGGTTCAATGATCTCAGGCGTGGCCTACCGCGCATGTCACCTTCGCTTCTGTCAAAGCGTTTGGGTGAATTGGAAGTGGCAGGTGTGATCAAGTCCGGGAAGACAGACAAAGGCGTCAAAGAATATCGTCTGACAGCGGCTGGCGAAGAATTGAGGCCCCTCATCATGGGGATCGGTGTGTGGGGGCAACGATGGGTCGAAGGGGGGCTTTCGCTCGACAATCTCGACCCAGAACTGCTGATTTGGGACATGCACCGTGGCCTAAACATTGACCCGTTGCCCAAGAAACGCGTGTGCCTTCAGTTCGTCTTCAATGATCTTGCGACCGCAAAGCAAAATAGCTGGCTTCTGGTAGATCCAAATACAGGCGTTGAAGCTTGCTATTCTGATCCAGGTCACGAAGTTGACCTCTACGCGGAAAGCCACCTGCGAACCATGACTGCAATATGGATGGGCGTCGATACTGTCGAGAAAGCGGTGGAAGGCGGGCGGATGGTCCTGACGGGCACCCCCGAGATCGCAACTTGCATGCAGAAATGGCTTGGCCTCAGCCCCTTCGCCCACGAAGAACGGATGGCCAGTTGATACATCAAAGTTTCGGCGATGATTGAAGAGCATTCCACGGCGAAGGTGACGCCGCCTTGCTCACCAGTTATTCAACCACTGATGAATAGTCGGCAATAATCTGAAAGCCGACATTAGCTGCATTGCTGAAATACCGCACTTAGGGCTCTTACACCCCTTTCGCCGCCCGCCGCCCGAACGGCTGCATTGCAGATATGGCAGGCAAAGTGACCTAACGTATAGGCGAAGTTACTTATATATTTCACGGTAGAATTCATCAAATACAACAGGAGCGCTCCGATGATTGTTGCATTGTTAATGAGTGAGCGCCGCCTTTTTTGCGATGGTAAGAGTACGAGTGACTGGAGCCGTGATGAGTGACCGTCAACCAAGTGGGGACGTGTTCGAATACCTAAGCTCACGGAATGCATCCTAAACTAAGGACGCGTTGTTGTTTGGCCAAGATCGAGGTCAACGACAGCGCGTCAACCGTTCTTCAGGATAATTGATAGATCGTGTTAGCGGCGGCACAGTAGAACCCTGCTGGTTCGCATGGTTTTTTGGGCGCTTAGCCGACATCTGACAAAACACTCCACCAGTTAAACATTTCATAGCATAGATCTCTCTGATGCGGACGAAGCTGTCGCTCAGTGCGTATTTGAGGATGTCCGCTTTTGGAAACGCTTATTGAAAGGTGGAATATTCTCGGGCGTGACAACCTGAATATGAGACATGGTTGTTTGAAGTGGCATGACCATGAGCTTGTGATGATGCAAGAAAGCTTGGAACACGTTTAATAAATCCACGCGTAGATCGTGGTGCAGTACAAAGCTAAGTCGCCCATCTTCGATAAGCCGTCTATTTTGGTTATCCAGATCGTGAGCGACATATATGTCAGGCAGTGACCAGTTCTGGTCGAGAGCGTGCAAAATCGCCGTGTTGCCACCTCCCATCGAATATACGGCACGTACTTCATCCAGGCCTGCAATAACACTTTGCATGATGCGCGATGTTTCACCGTGTACGCCGCTGCCCCCACTTGCATCTATGATGCGCAGCTTTGGGCACAGCCGGGCCAGAGTCTCCTTGAACGCCACTTCGCGCTCTTCCTCTCCCAAAAATCGATCATTGCTTTTCGAGGTCAGGACAGCTCCGCCACCGTTGCCGATTGACTTCGCAATCAGGTAGGCTGCCGTGCGACCTGCGCTTTGATTATCGAGGCCCACGTAAGCAAGGCGCTTTGGCGTTTTCAGGTCAGTGACCAAAGTGACGACCGGAATGCCGGATGCGATCAATTGATCCACAGCTGCTCGGATGGCTGGCAAATCACGGGCTTTGATGCATATGCCATGGCTGCCCCGTTTGGCGATGCGCGACAAAGCGGCGGTGACATCATCTTCGGTCATGATCTCTTGGGCTTGGAACCTTGGGCGGCACACGGCGCTTCCAATAGATGGCAGAACCTGTTCCGCAGCTTGCTGGACTTCTCGACTAAAGCGCGTTGGCGCTTCGATTACAAAATCGAAAAACAGACGTCGCCCACGGGCGGCTAGTTGCGCCTCTTGGCCTTCAAGTTCTGAAATGGCTGCAGCAACACGTGCCTTGGTTTGCGGACTGACATTGGCGCGATTGTTGATCACGCGATCGACTGTCGCAGTGCTGAGCCCCGACTGTCTGGCAACTTC
Organism: Algirhabdus cladophorae; assembly: GCF_044772865.1. Taxonomy (GTDB): domain Bacteria; phylum Pseudomonadota; class Alphaproteobacteria; order Rhodobacterales; family Rhodobacteraceae; genus Algirhabdus; species Algirhabdus cladophorae. The sequence goes on along the minus strand of NZ_CP173029.1, from coordinate 512,473 downwards.
TTTGATAGGAAATCGATGTGTCATTTGATGTGTTTCTGATGTGTTTTTCTGGATTAATCAAGGTTTCGATGCTGCACACTCAGGGAAACAAAGGGAGATTGCTCTATGACCAACCACATCGAAACTGAAGTCGGGTATTTTGATAGCGCCGCATGTGATCTCAACGCATTTACTGCGCTTATCGATCAAACGGCCAACCCATCAACCGTTCCGCACGCCGAAGACATTCAAAATAATGTCCCAATCTATGATATGTCCGGGCTGCGTCCGTCGCTTGAGGATATAGAGCAACGGCGCGGGATCATGGCCGAATGGGCGCATGTTCTTAGGGCGGGCGCAGGTGCTCTCGTTCTGCGCAAAGCCTATGAGGACACTGCCGTTCTGGACGAGGCCACTGAGATCTATGAACAGATCATTGGCGCCGAAAAACTGGCAAGCGGTGGCGGCGGTGACCACTTCGCAGCATCGGGATCCAATGACAGGATATGGAACTCCCTGCAGAAACTCTGCGAAGAAGCCCCAGACGTGTTTTTGCGGTACTTCGCCAATACAACCATCGCTGCAGCCTGCGAAGCATGGCTTGGTCCAAACTATCAAATGACTGCGCAGATTAATCTGGTTCATCCCGGCGGTGCAGCTCAACAAGCTCATCGAGACTATCATCTCGGCTTTCAGACGGCTGAAATCAGTGCGGAATATCCCGCACATGTTCATGATCTTTCGCCTGCTTTGACGCTACAAGGAGCCATCGCGCATTGTGATATGCCCGTTGAAAGTGGTCCGACAAAACTCTTGCCATTCTCACAGCTCTACCGCGCGGGCTATGCCGCGTGGAGACGAGATGATTTCAGGGCGCTGTTTGAAGAGCGATACATCCAATTGCCACTCGCAAAGGGGGATGCTCTTTTCTTCAACCCAGCGCTGTTTCATGCGGCTGGCGCAAATTCGAGCCGTGACATTCACCGGATGGCCAATTTGCTGCAAGTGTCATCTGCATTCGGGCGCGCCATGGAAACGGTAGATCGGGCAAAGATGTGCAAACTGTTGTATCCCCATGCGTTGGCCGCACACAACAACAGCACGTTAGGCGTTTCAAACCTGAGGGCTGCAATCTCTGCGTCGGCAGAAGGATATTCATTCCCGACCAATTTAGATCGAGATCCTCCAAAGGGCGGCCTTGCTCCCGAAACACAACAAGCGCTTTTTACGCGCGCGCTTTCTGAGGGTTTTGATCTTCAGAAATTTGACGCGGTTCTAGATGAGATGAGCATCAAACAATTATCATAGCGTCACACGAGCTAAACAGACACGTCTGACGAATTTTTAGGACCAGACTTGCAGAGCGGCCATCCGCCGCTCCGCAGAAAACTGGTAATGTGGGCTCTTTCCCGGCATTCTCTGTAATCGACCTAAAGGTCCGCTTTGGCGCCCACAAATATGGAAAACCCGATGCATCAAGTAGAATAGGGCCCCTGCGATCTCACAATCGCGGCGTAAACCGGCCCTACATACTTGTTACTTCACGAAGGCACGCCTGCCGCTCAATATGATCTACCTTTCATAAAGCGTAAATATGATCTGCGGATCATACGGCATGAAAGGCAGCCGCCCGACGTCGCACGCCAGCAACAATGGCTTCCGTCAATGGTTGTGGAAACTCATCCGGCAGGTCGGCTAGTGTTTTGTCCAGGGCGGGTTCAAGCTCTGTCGCGATGTCCGACAAGACTTCTTCAGCCAGCGCCACACCAAAGCCTGCAGCCTTTGCAGCCTGCGGGAAATGACGCGGCACCACCTCATTGATCCGATAGTGCCCGTCGACCGCCATCGCGAGACGCATCCGGTTTTGGCGAATTTGACCGTCATCCACGGCTTTTTGTGCGCTCAGCACATCATAAAGCGGGGCCATGCGGAAACCTCCGGGGCGCAATGCGATGCTGAAATTCTTGGCGTGCCCGTCTATCGCCCCCAACAGCCAAAACAGTATCTGCGCGCGGAAGAAGGCACGCTGATCTGCTTCAGGGTCATCACTACCAGTCAACATCCCGATCCCTTCAGTGATCCCCGGCCCGCCATCCATTTGGTATTTCTGGCTGGGCGGGACTGAGAGCGCTTGGCAAAAGTCTTCCTGCGGGAGGCGGATCAACCGGCCATCTTTGGTCCAGCGCCGATCGAACCGGGTCACAACAAGGCTCCGCACGTCCTCGAAGTCGGCAATCTCGACTTCAGCCACATCCATGCCCATGGCCCGACAGAGGTTCATGCAGAAAAATTCGTTCTCAACACTGTCAGACAAATCGATCCCTGCGGGCAGAACGCCAAGCTGCGTCTTGAGGATATGGGTTGTTGGGGTGAGCCCCGATGGACGGATCCACGCGCCCTCGTGGCGTAGCAGCGCCGTTTTCTCCTGCGCCCCTGCGATAGAAATGCGGAAGTCGTCTTCCTCGTCTAAGCCAAGGGGGGCACTTGCGAGGTTGCGTAAGATATCCGCAATCTGTGCCTCGGAAACGGGCTCTCCCGCGAGTGCGCCAATCTCGGGGATCTCACCCGAAACGAACTGCAAGGCCCCCACACAATCGCGCCCGATTTTCTCCAGCATGTGCCAGGCGTCCGTACCGCCCGCACGCACCCGTGCGGCTACGCGCTCTCGTATCGCCTGATTGTCCGGCAGCAGATTTTCCAGGTAGGCAATGACAGGTCCGCCCTGGTGCGCCTCTTCGCGCAAAGGCAGGGACAGAGAGATGGGCATGGCGTGTTCCCATGCCAACCATTCCGGATCATAGATAAAGCTGATCGCGCCTGAACCAGCGAGACGCACAGCCCCCACCAACCGTCCGTTCAGAAGCACTTGCATCGTGCCGCTACGCCCGTGTTTGGCCATCAGAAGATATCCTCAATCTCAAGCGAGCCACCGCGTTCCACCAATCGGAACTCAAGCCCAAGTGCCGCCATAACAGCGAACACTGTGGCGAGTTTGGTTCCCGCGTCGCCATTCTCGAGCGACGAAATCGTCGCGACGCGCAAATTCGTGCGCGCGCTGATATCGCTTTGGGTCCAGCCGCGCGCTTTGCGCGTCCGGCGAAGTGCCTCGCCGATCTGCTCGGCCGTTCGTGCTGTGAGATCCATGACGTGGCTCCTTTTACGGCGCACCGTAAATTAAAACAAATTACGCCGCAACGTAAATGTCTACTTTTTACGCCATAGCGTAGCAATTAGATCGCACTCACGCCGGCAGCCCCGCAGCTCGAACTTGCTCAGGCGTCACCATCGTGGACGCAATCAAATCCTCAATCTGCCGGTTGGTGATATGGCGGCACAGGGGATGGCGCTCGTGGATCCACTCGACGAGGCTGGCGCGGCCTTTGGCTTCGGCCTCTCGCGCCTTATCGCGGTCGGCCTGGATCTGCGCCAGTCCCTCCTCCCACCGGCGCATCTTGAACCAATTGTCGGAGAAACTGACCTTGCTGCGCGTGTAGCCCTCGCTTTCCTTCGCGTAGGCTTTAACAACCTGCTTCAGATCATCGGGCTCTACCCCGGCTTTCAGGGCCGAAGCGATTAGACGCAGACTGGTTCGCCGGTCTCGGACCCTGTCTTCGGGATAGGCCGCCAAGATCTTCTCAGCTTCAATATCTTCAACCTCCTCCGCCGCTTCGCGCCTGCGCGTAGGTGGTTTATGGATGGTTTTAGGATGGTTTGGAGTCCACCGTGAACCCCGTACCCCGTTCACCGTGGACCCCGTACCGGGTTCAGGCTGGACGGGGTTCACAGTGACCCCCGTCTCAATATCGGGCTCAGCCGTGGGTTCGAGCGCGGCCACGCGCTCCAGAACGATGCGGTAAATGACGGTGTAGCCGTTCTTGCACTGCCGCTGCCCCGTCTCGATCAGAATGCCTTCCCGCAGAAAGTCGATGATGGTGCGCTTCACTGTGCTCTCGCTGAGCTCTGTGTGGCGCTGGATCGTGCCCTTGGAGCACCAGATGCCCGAGCCGTTATCGCTCGCCTTGTCGGCCAGGAACATAATGATCTGTTTGCGTGCGGCGCTACCAAAGCGACGCTCAGCGCATTCGTTTGCGATGCGCCAGCTCATTGGACCAGCTCACCGGTCAGAAGCCACGAAAAAGCGGACTGAGCGTTTGCGGTGTGGCGCTGGCCTGTGCTAATATACTTCGAAAGCTGCCAGGCTTTTTCTATTTGGCCCCGGTTCACAGTTGCCGCTGTGACGGGGCCTTTTTCGTTTTGAACCGGCGAATTTGGCGTTGAAACTTTCGCTTTTTGTTCACTTTTTGTCAGGGGGTGTTTTGCACCCATAAGCCGTTGTTTTCGCTGCCTGTCTTTCTGGATTGCAAATCCGTGTACACCGGTTCGATTCCGGTACTCGCCTCCATTTAAAAGCAATTGGATAACCTATAATAGTAAACGAATTCGAACCTCTTGGGCTCAAGCTTGAGATACCTGCTGAGGTGAACACTATGTTCGCCAGACGGAATAAAGATCATCATGTGGGTGGTTCGTCTTGACGGCCAATCTTCAGTACAGATGGGCTGACGTTATCGGCCGAAATGAGCGGGCATTTGCCAGACAAACATACCGGCACAATCATACGATCAGCGAGCCGGATCTCGACCTAGTGTGCGGGTTGCCGATTTACATTGAAGCACTGGAGCGGTTTGGAACAAAAAGTCTCAAGCGTTTAGGTTATCCATAAGGATTTGGATATTTCGTTCATTTTTCAGGGAAAGTGGAATCGTTGTTGAGAACAAAGGAGAGACAACGCCTTCATTCACATTGTGCTATCTAAACAACAAGTTATCATTCTTTTACTGGTATGATCACACCGACACATTCACCAAATCCAACCTGAAAACCATCCCCATGTGCGGCGCCCCTGAGCGTTAGGGTATCCCCGTCCTCAATAAACGAGCGCGTGCCACCATCCTTCAGTTTGATTGGCTCTTTCCCACCCCAAGACAGTTCCAACAGAGAGCCCCGCTCTGATTTTCCCGGTCCCGAGATCGTTCCGGAGCCGAGCAAATCTCCAACCCGCATTGCGCAGCCCGAAGACGCATGATGGGCAAGTTGCTGTGCGGCTGAATAGTACATCTGGTTGTAGTTTGTCCGGGCGATCACGGTCTCCGCCATTCCTTCCGGTGCCAGCCCAACTTCCAGATCAATGTCGAAGAGCATCGGTTTCGACTCGCGCAGATAGGGAAGAAGATCCCGCTCTCGTTCGGGCGTTGTCGCCCGAAACTGCTCAAGCGCATCGGTCGTCACAATCCACGGACTGATTGATGTGGCAAATGCCTTTGCCTGAAAAGGGCCAAGCGGCTGATATTCCCAAGCCTGAATGTCGCGTGCGGACCAGTCATTTAGCAGCACATAGCCAAAAATCATCTCATCGGCTTGGTCGACGCTAACTGATGTTCCCATCTCCGACGGGCGACCGACAATCGCACCCATTTCAAGCTCAATATCGAGCCGGTTACATGGGCCAAAGCTTGGCATATCTGCATCCAGTGCTTTTGTTTGTCCACAGGGCCGGACAATCTTTGTGCCACTGACCACAACCGTTGACGCACGGCCGTTGTATCCGATCGGAATATGAAGCCAATTTGGCGGAAGTGCGTTTTCAGGACCGCGGAACATCGTGCCGACATTCATCGCATGATATTTACTTGCATAAAAATCGGTGAACTCGGTCACAACAATTGGCAAGTGCAACTTTGCATCTTCTATTGGGGTCAAGAATGCAGCCAGTTGTTCTTGCTCATCCGCCCCTTCGGCCAACAGCGCGGTCAGGCGTTCCCTCAATTGGCGCCAGTGGTCCCTGCCCTGTTCCATAAAGGCGTTCCAGCTTGGGTCGTTAAAGACGCTACCAAATACGATGAAGCCGTTAGCTTGGAGAGCTTGGACATCGAGAATGTAATCACCAATGGCAACACCGCACCGTTTTTTGGTATCGGCGGTCGAGAAGACGCCGTAGGGCAGATTATTCAGCGGGAATGGGTGGGTTGGGCTGTTCGCACTTTCGACCCAGGATCTTATTAGGCTCATGTCGCGTCTTTCTGGTTTTCCGGGCGTGCGGCATCGAAAGCCGGTAGCGCCAGGCATCGTTGTTCAATTTCTGTGATGCGGGGATATGGCTGAAGATCAACACCCCAGCGATGTGCGTTGTAAGCCTGAGCGACCAGACAAATGTCTGCGAGGCTTGGTGAGCAGCCAAAGCTGAATTGACAGGTTTTATCGATCAACTGGTCATAGGCGCGAAAACCCTCGGCCATCCAATGGCGCATCCACGCAGCAGTCGTCTCTTCATCCGACATCGAACGCACGCGTTTAACGACTTTCAAATTGTTGACCGGATGCACATCTGTTGCAAAGACCATCGCTGCGGCCAGTATGTGCGCGCGTCGAAAAGCATCACCTGTCGGCAGCAATGCAGGCTCTGGCGCGACCTGATCAAGATAATCCAAGATCGCTATCGACTGGGTGATCGCTCTGCCATCATCTGATACCAGTGTCGGCACGCCTCGGATCGGATTGAGCGCTGCGTAGGGTTCAGATGATTGCTCTTCTTTAACAAGATTAACCGGAACCGTCTCATAAGAAAGGCCCTTGAGGTTCAGCGCTATTCTAACGCGGTAGGAGGTCGTCGATCGCCAGTAGGAGTAGAGTTTCATTTCTTGCCCGGCGTACCGTCGAACTTCTTCTCCAGACTCGTCCAACAATCGATGTAATCATCCTGAAGCGACGCCTCTTGGCCGGCGAACAATGTGAGGTGCTGAGGAAACCGCGTCTCAAACATGAACGACATTGTGTTGTCTAGCTTCTCCGCCTTGAGGTCAGCGTTTGAGGCCCCCTCAAAAGCGTTCTTATCCGGTCCATGAGGAAGCATCATGTTGTGCAATGACATCCCACCAGGACTGAAGCCTTTGGGTTTTGCATCATACTGACCATAAATGTTGCCCATCAGTTCCGACATGACGTTCTTATGGTACCAAGGTGGGCGGAAGGTATCCTCAGCCACCATCCAACGTTCGCGGAACAGAACAAAGTCGATATTGGCTGTGCCCGGTTGCCCGGAGGGCGCGGTCAGTACAGTGAAAATCGAGGGGTCCGGATGATCAAAGAGGATCGCACCGACTGGGCAATACGTTCTGAGATCATATTTGCAGGGCGCGTAATTGCCGTGCCATGCCACCACGTCCAGCGGAGAATGGCCAATGTGTGTTTCGTGAAACTGCCCGCACCACTTGATTGTGACCGTTGATGGGGTTTCCTTGTCTTCATAGGTTGCAACGGGCGTTTTGAAATCCCGCGGGTTTGCCATGCAGTTTGCGCCGATGGGCCCCCTCGCTGGCAGTTCAAACTTCTGGCCGTAGTTTTCGCAAACAAAACCGCGCGCTGGACCTTCAAGAACCTCAACGCGATAGACCAAGCCCCGCGGAATGATGGCAATCTCTTGCGGTTCAACATCGATGACCCCCAGCTCTGTGCAGAACCGAAGTTTTCCTTCTTGAGGGACAACCAGCAATTCGCTGTCTGCCGAGAAGAAGTAGGCGTCAACCATGCTTTCAGTGACGAGATAGATATGGCTGGCCATGCCGACTTGGGTGTTTACATTCCCTGCCGTTGTCATGGTCCGCATACCGCTCAGCCAAGTGGTGAGCTCTTCGGAATGAGGAACCGGATCCCAACGATACTGCCCCAGAGATGTGACGCCTTCCATAACGTGTGGCGCGGATTTCCAATACGGAAGATCAATGCGGGAGAAGCGGTGCGTGTGTTTCACCGAAGGTCTAATGCGATAGCACCAAGTCCGTTCATTCTGATGGCTTGGGGCTGTAAATGCCGTACCGGAGAGCTGTTCGCCATAAAGGCCATAATTGCACTTTTGCGGGCTGTTCATACCTTGTGGCAAAGCGCCTGGAAGAGCTTCCGTCTCAAAATCATTGCCAAAACCCGGCATATAACGGGCAGATTGGGCAAGCGATGATGCGGCGGTTTGCATATCCTGCGGTGAAGGCTGCTGGTTCATTTGACCCTCCCTTTGAATGAGTGCAGCCGCCCACGACATCGGGAACGTGGTGGACGACGGCTAACTGACGTTGTCATTTAAGTTGCCTCGAGAACGCCGCGCTCGATCTGGTCGGCTTCGATGCTTTCGAACAGAGCCTTGAAGTTGCCTTCACCAAAGCCGTCATCGCCCTTGCGCTGGATGAATTCGAAGAAGATCGGACCGATCACTGTTTTCGAAAAGATCTGCAACAGAATCCGGGTCTCACCACCCCCAATAACGCCTTCGCCGTCGATCATGATGCCGTGTTTCATCATCCGGTCGAGGGGTTCTTCGTGACCCACCACGCGATCTTTGCTGAGAGTATAGTAGGTCTCGGGTGGGCCCTTCATGAACTTAATGCCGCGTGCGGCAATCTCGTCGACGGAGTGGTAGATGTCTTTGGCCCCGACAGCGATATGCTGGATCCCCTCGCCATTGTAGCGCTTCAGGTATTCGACAATCTGGCCGGTCTCGCCGCGATCTTCGTTGATCGGGATACGGATACGTCCACAAGGTGAGGTCAGCGCCCGGCTCAGAAGACCTGTGTATTTGCCCTCAATATCAAAGAAGCGGATTTCTTTGAAGTTAAACAGATCGCCGTAAAATTTGAACCACACGTCCATGTTGCCCATGTGGACATTGTGCGTGAGGTGATCAAGGTAGTGGAAACCCACGCCAGCCGGGTGGGTCTTGGAAACCCAATCGAACTCGACGTTGTACGGATTTGCGTCGTAATAATCTTCGATGAAATAGATGAGCGATCCGCCGATCCCCACGATGGCGGGCACATTCATTGTTTTGCCGTCGCCCTCATAGGGCGTGGCCCCTTTGTTGACAGCATGATCGAAAGCGTGCTGCGCATCGACGACCCGCCAAGCCATGGATGGCGCGCAAGGACCGTGCTCTGCGACGAACTCGGTCGCGTGACTGCCGGGCTCGTTGTTGATGACATAGGTGATGTCGCCCTGCTGCCAAAGTTCAATGGCTTTGGTTTTGTGATTGGCGGTATGAACGTAGCCCATCTTTGCGAACAGATCGCGCAGCTCCTGAGGCTCTGGATGCGCAAATTCGACAAACTCGAAACCGTCCGTACCTGCGGGGTTATCCTCCGAAATAGTGGCTTTGGGGGCGTCGTGGGGGAAAGGTCCCATGGTGTACTCCTTTTTGCTTTGAGGGCAGGATACTTCAGACCTGATGCAATTGGTGCCCGAAGGTGGCGCAATTTTACATGTTTCGCGCGAGTAGATTGCATAAACAGGTATTAACGCGCTATATGACAGCATGAATCACTTAGACTCCAAAGACATTTCGCTTTTGACGATTCTGCAAAAGAACGCGCAGTCCTCCGCTCTTGAGATCGCAGAAACACTTGGTATGTCCGCTTCACAAATTGGCCGAAGACGGCAGCGGTTGGAGGCGGAAGGCTTTATTCAATCAACACCCGCCCGGCTGAACGCAGCCCTCCTCGGCCTTAATGTTCAGGCCTTCATTCAAATCCAAACGGACTCGCAAACTGCTGAAACTCACGGATCAATCGCGGAACTCATCGGTAAGCACCCGGAGATAGTTGCCGCATGGACCTTGACGGGTGAGGCAGACTACATTTTCCGCGTATATTGTCGTGACTTGTCGCGTCTGAACGATCTTGTCCAAAAAGAGCTTCTGCCCCACCCCGCTATCGGTCGCGTTCATAGTCAGATTGTGATGGACCAGCTGAAGGACGAAACCGCCCTTCCATTGACTTAGAAATATGGCCTAGCTGTTTGGCTCAGCGCACTAAAATTAGTTGCCAAACAAGACCGACATACCACCGTTATGGCGCGGTCCTGAAAAGGCCCAAGTTCGTGAACCGGGATTCCCAATGCTGACGCATTTGCCGCTGAAATGGGCGATGGGGTCGATGTCAGAATGGTACCTTTGCAGACCTGTGCAAACCTTTGCGATAACGCGCAGCATGTTGGCCCATTTTGTATTCGCAAATGTTTGCCCAGGCGCAGAGTCTGCGCCTAGGGCGAAGTAGTTGGTGTCAGCCAACAGCTGCGTATCGGCTGGCCCTTATCTGTAACAAGATGACCGGAACGAGCAGAACAAATCCGATTGCAAAGGTAATCAGCCCCGGCGCGATAAACAACAGCGAGACCAGAGCGATCCAATAGCGTTCAGGTTTGCTCATCGGCGCAATGAAATACCCAGAGAAGGCAACACCCAAGGTTCCGATGGCCATCATTGCGCCCGCCAACGTGATAGTAAAGGCCGCCCATGTGAAGCCATCGGCAACAAGTAATAGTGCGGGCGAGTAAACAAACACAAACGGCACCAACGCCTTTGCAATGCCGAGACGGAAAGCAGTGTTGCCGGTTTTAAATGGATTCGACCCAGCAATGCCTGCCGCCGCGTAGGCCGCAAGGGCAACAGGTGGCGTGATGTCAGCAAGCACGCCGTAGTAAAACACAAAGAAATGCGCCACCAACGGCTCAACGCCGAGGATCTGGAACGCACCCGCCGTCACAGAGACCAGAATGATATAGGTCGCCGTGGTCGGCACACCTGCCCCCATGACAACACATGCCATCGCAACAAGCACAAGGGAGAAGAACAATGCCCATTGCTGCAGATCGAAATAATTGAATACTGGCAGGGACGAGAAGAAGACCGCAAAGTCATTCGCTGTGGTGATGACGATCGCGCCAATTCGGAAGCCCGACCCCGAAAGAGTGATGACACCAACAATGATCCCGACACAGGCCGCAGCCGTACCGATGGCAATGGTATTGCGCGCGCCAACAGCCAATGCGTCCCAAAGCCCGGGCAAGGTAAGACGGTCTTTAGGTTTCAGAAAGCCAACCACGATGCAGGCGATGATTGCATAGACCCCAGCATAATCCGGCGTCCGCCCCGAGAAGATCGAATAGATCAACACAAAGAGCGGAATAATTGCCATCCAATGCTCTTTTAGAACCAACAGCGCCTTTGGCATTTCTTCGACGCTCAGGCCGCGCAGGCCGAGCTTTTTAGCCTCAAGGTGCACCATGACGAAGATGCCAAAATAGTGTAGCAAAGCAGGGAACAACGCCGCGGCCAAGATGTCTCGCAGCGGGATGTTCAGATAGTCCACCATGATGAATGCGGCAGCGCCCATAACCGGGGGCGTGATTTGCCCTCCTGTCGATGCCGTTGCTTCCACCGCGCCAGCGAAATGGGGCGGATAGCCAACTTTTTTCATCGCGGGAATAGTCAGTGAGCCTGTGGTCACCGTGTTGGCGATGGACGATCCGGAGATCGAGCCCATAAAAGCTGAAGCGCAGATCGCTACCTTTGCAGGTCCGCCAGAATAGCGTCCGGCAAGCGCAGTCGCGAGATCAATGAACAAAGCCCCAAGTCCGATACGGGTCGCTAACACACCAAATACAACAAACAGGAAGACGTACTTCGCCATCGCACCAATAGCGATGCCATAAATGCCTTGTGAGCCGTAGATCCCGTCGACAAACCCTTGCCACGACACGCCCGCATGTATGAGCGGGCCGGGCGCGTAACGGCCCAAAATAGCATAGAGGATAAAGATCAGCGCAATGAATGGCAGCGTTGGTCCGATTGAACGACGCGCAGCTTCTAGCGTGAACAATAGCACGACCGACCCCATAAAGGTATCCATCGCGTTCGGATTCCCAGCCCGTGCAGCGGCAACATCAAGCGGCAAAAGTGGCAGATACATCGCAGCAGCAACCGCCAAAACAGCGAGAATGATGTCGATGATGTTGACGCCATCAATGCGATACCAAGTGTTGGCTGGCATCTCCATTGTTGGGCTTCTGCGCCATGAAAACAGCAGGAACGTCAGTCCCAGCACGAATGAGAGGTGAACGCCGAAGCGCATCAGTTCGTTGGTCGTTCCGAACCCTGACTGATAGATGTGGTAGAGTGTCATGGCCACCAACGCAGTGGTGATCACATATCCGATCTTTTGGCCCGTCGGCTGAAATGCCGACTCGGAATCGTACTTCCGTTCAATGGCTGCGAGATCTTCTTTGCTCAGTTCTTGTTCGCTCATCAGCCGCTCCTTCGTTGCAAAGCGTGTGGTCATCATAAAAATGGGGGCCCGGCCAAATGAGCGCGGGCCCCCAGATTTTGTTTGAAACTGGCTTATTCCAGAAAGCCCGCTTCGCGGTAGAAGCGTTCGGCACCAGGATGCAATGGAACACCGACACCTGCCAGAGCTGTATCTGGTGTGATCGAAGCACCTTTGGCATGGCCTACGTCCAGCAAACGACGGCTCTCTTCGTTCCAGAGCGCCTGCGTGATGTTATAGATCAGCTCTTCATCTTCGTTCGCGGATGTAAACCACTGAGCACCAACGGATACAGTCGATACAGCGTCGATGCCTTCATAGGTGCCCGCCGGAATGTCGGACTGAGCAAAAAAGCCAAACTCGCTTGTCAACGCTTCTGCACCTTCGCCAGAGATTGGCACCAGCGCGATGTCAGCAGCAGATGCCAGTTCGACAATGCCACCGGTTGGATAACCAGCGACCACGAAGAACGCGTCAATTTTGCCATTCCGTAGGGCCTCAGAAGCCGCATTACCTTTGAGGGCTTCAGCCGACACATCGTCGATGCTTAGGCCGTAAGCTTCGAGGATCAGGTTCGCGTCAACGAAGGTCCCTGAACCCGGCTCATCCAAGGAAACTGTTTTGCCAGCAAGGTCAGCAACGGAATTGATACCGCTATCGGCAAGCGTGACGAGGTGAATATGCTCCTCGAACAGGGCCGCAATCGTGCGCAGTTCTGTCGCAGGCTCTTCGCCTTCACGTGTCCCCGTGCCGGTAAAGGCCCAGTAAGCCACATCAGACTGAGCGAAACCAGAGTTCCGCAGACCCGAGATGATCGCATTAATATTATCCACTGAGCCGCGCGATGATACGGCAGACGCAATAAGACCATCGACGCCGCAAGAGCCGCCTTTGCCGCATTCCCGTGACCCTGGAGGTTTGGAGATCGCATTGGCAATGACGCCGCCGACCGGGTAGTAAGTGAAGGACGTGCCACCCGTTCCGATTGAAAAGAATTGAATGTCTTGTGCGACAGCGCCCCCGGCAAGACCGAGCGCCATTGCCGCGCCGAGCGCAGCGGATTTAAGTTTAGAGATCATGTGATCCTCCCTAAGTGGTTGCGGTCTTCTTTACATCGTAGTGATACTGAGACCTCGAGTTATGAGAGCTTTTGCAAGCCCCCAATCGGCAGATCGGCGTCTTCAATCACATGAAGTGTCGCCTTCGTAATATGTTTGCGCAAAATCGCCTGACCAGCCTCAACGTTGCCTTCCAACACCGCATCTTTCAGCGCGCTGTGCTCTTCTGCACTGCGTTCTACCCAACGTGATCGGGATTTTTCGCTTCGGTCGCTGGCATGCGCCATCAGGCGATATCGTCGACTCTGATCGTATTCGACCGAGATAAGCTCGATAATTTTCTGCGATCCACTATTGCCAACTATGGCCATGTGGAAATTCTTGTTGCGATTGTCCCATTCAAGTGCCGCATTCAGCGGGTCAGATGACATTTGCACCTCGACTTCTGAAAGCGCGTAATGCGCCGCAATCACATTGGAGCGCCAATCGACATTGGTTCTCAGGACTGACCACTCGAACGCCAGCGCTTCCATTTCAGCACGTACCCTGCTGCTGTCTTTCAACTGCTCTTGGGACGGCTGCAGGACGCGGAAGCCTTTCAATTCCTCAAAGCTGACGTAGCCTTCGCCGACCAAAAGCGAGAGGGCCTCACGCACGGATGGGTGCGAAACGGAGTAATCACGCTTTAGGGCTTCAATGTTGAGCTTTACGCCGGGCTGGAGGATGCCAAGCGAAATATCCCTGCGCAGCTGGTCTGACAATGTCGCGATAACGGAACCGTTTTTGACCATCATAACCTCCCATTGTTGGTGCCAAAGTGTTTCGAGAAAAATATAAAGCACGATCATACGATACAGGCAAGTGATAATATGTAGCCACAGATCATATTATGATGTTAATACGTCGTACCAAACGCGGAGAATCCGCGGATTGTTCGAAGTGAGGGCATCAGTTGAGCAGCACGAATACAAAACTAAGATCCATTGTTACTGGAGGGACCGGAGCACTCGGCAGCGCAATTATTGCTGCAATGAAAGCCCGCGGCGATGAGGTTGTCTGTTTGGACATGCGCAGACCCGAACAAGACGACGTGGCCTTTATTGAGGTCGATGTATCAAACAGGGCCTCAGTCAATGAAGCTCTTGATGAGGCGGTCCAATTCTTGGGAGGAATCGACTCACTGGTGCATTCGGCTGGAATCATCAAAACCTCGAAGTTCTGCGATTTGAACGAACAAGACTTTCTCGACGTCGTGGACGTGAACCTGCTGGGCGCGTTTCGTGTGGCCCAACAAGCTTCACGCCACATGGCTGATCACGGCGGGCGCATCGTGCTTGTCACGTCTATTCATGGGCAGATTGGTGTGCCCGGACGCGGCGCTTATGCTGCAGCAAAGGGCGGGATCGCTTCGCTGGCGCGGGTTATGGCAGCTGAACTGGCAGAACGTCGCATTCGTGTGAACGTCCTCGCTCCCGGGGCCGTCGATGGCGGTATGTTGGTTGATCCCAGATCACGTGAAGGATGGGTCAGCGCGACACCAAGCAAGCGTGTGGCCTATCTCAAAGAAGTCGCGGGCGTTGCCGCAATGCTTACATCAGAGGATGCAAGCTTCGTAAATGGGCAAATCGTTGCCGTTGACGGCGGTGTCAGCACCGTCCGTGCCTTCAACCACTAACGCGCCAAGGAAAGACGAATGAACAAGATATTTTTGACTGCACAAGACGCACTTGATGGTTTGCTCTTTGACGGGGCCCTGATTGCAGCAGGAGGCTTTGGTCTGTGTGGCATTCCCGAGCTCTTGATTGGCGCTATCAAAGAGGCAGGCACCAAAGACCTGACCTTCGCCTCTAACAATGCCGGGGTTGACGATTTCGGGATCGGTATTCTGCTGCAAACCAAGCAAGTGCGCAAAATGATCTCGTCCTATGTGGGCGAAAACGCGGAATTTATGCGCCAGTATCTGTCAGGCGAGCTTGAGCTGGAGTTCAACCCTCAAGGCACGTTGGCCGAGCGCATGCGCGCTGGCGGCTGCGGCATCCCCGGCTTTTATACCAAAACTGGTGTCGGTACCGTGATTGCCGAAGGCAAGGAACATAAAGAGTTCAACGGCGAGACATTTATCATGGAAGAAGGCATTTTCGCCGACCTGTCCATCGTCAAGGCATGGAAGGCTGATGAGACCGGCAACCTCATCTTCCGCAAGACCGCCCGCAATTTCAACCCGCCTGCGGCGATGTGCGGAAAGACCTGCGTTGTTGAAGTGGAAGAGATCGTGCCAACCGGCAGCCTTGACCCCGACAATATCCATCTGCCAGGCATCTACGTGCACCGTATCGTACAGGGAGCGCATGAAAAGCGCATTGAACAGCGCACCACGCGCAAGCGGGGGGACGCATAATGCCCTGGGATCGTAATCAGATGGCAGCCCGCGCCGCACAGGAGTTGGAAGACGGGATGTATGTGAACCTCGGCATCGGGATTCCAACGCTTGTTGCCAACTATGTGGGTGGCAGGGATATCACCCTCCAATCTGAAAACGGCATGTTGGGCATGGGCCCCTTCCCTCTTGAAGGCAACGTAGATCCGGACCTCATCAACGCGGGTAAGCAGACGATCACAGAACTGGGCCGCACAGCCTACTTCGATAGTGCGACGTCTTTTGGCATGATCCGAGGTGGCAAGATTGCAGCGGCGATCCTTGGCGCAATGGAAGTGGCCGAAAATGGTGACCTCGCGAATTGGATGATTCCTGGCAAACTGGTCAAAGGCATGGGCGGCGCGATGGATCTCGTCGCTGGTGTTGGTCGCGTCGTTGTTGTGATGGATCACACCAACAAAAATGGACAGAGCAAAATTCTAAAGCGATGCACGTTGCCTTTGACCGGAAAGGCCGTGGTCGATCGGATCATTACAAATCTTGGTGTCTTGGATGTTGTCGAGGATGGCCTCGCTCTTGTTGAATTGGCCGACGACGTTACCGAAACCGCGTTAAGGAACGCGACACAAGCGACAATCCTTTGATTTACTCCCGACCGCTGCACGGCTTTTCCTGACCATTCAGCGGTAACCTCCGCCACCCTCGCAAGTTTCGAGGGTGGCATTTTTTTCGACCGCCGAGACGCAAAGCGGATAACCGCTTTGATCGATTTGGTTCGGTAACTAACGCGGCAAACGGCTGAATGCTTGGGACAAATTGGGAAAAAAACATAATAGGTATCAATACATTACGATTTAAATCATCGAATAAGGTATCGACAAATTCTCGATTTGAAAGTTCATGGGCATGCTGTCATCCACTCTTTCCACGATCCAACCGTCAGCGACCGTTGCTATGTCGGACCTTGCCCGCGATCTGCGGGCAAAATGGAAAGACATCATCGCTTTAGCTGCTGGCAAAGCTGATTTTGATACGCCCGATCACATCCGCGTTGCCGCAAAGGCTGCTATGGACCGAGGTGAGACACGATAAGCACCAGGGACCGGCATCCCCAAGCTGAAGAGAGCAATTGCCCAACAATTCTCGGGCGACAAAATATTGCATAGGCCGAAGATCAAATCACCGTCGACCCCAGCAGGTGCCGTTTGCACGCAAGGAAAGTTGCGCTTTATCGCGGATATTGTCCTGCGGTACCTGCTATCTGACTTTTTGGTGGATGTTCGAGCACCGCCCCGCTGGCGAGCGCCATTTTGGACAAGACAAGACCTCCAGCCAGCAGAATGACCCGGCCGGAATGACGAACGACGAAGACGTCAAGACCAAGCGGCCAGCCAATTCGTTAAAGGAAGCAGCCGTTCATACAAACTGCTGCGAAAACCAGTTGATTGGCTCACCGGCAGCTATCGTTCTATAGTCAGCGTGCGCCCAGCATTGCCATGGACGTGTTGATGCATTTGCTTGCAAGAACTTGCGTCGGGTCAATGAGCCGCGTTGAACGGGTCAAGTCTTCGCTGAGTTTGATCAATGGGAGTTCGGTGCATCCAAGAATGATCGCTTCGGCGGAATGCGCCTTGAGGGATCGCACCACAGCAGTGATGTGTTCTGCACTTTGGCCAGAGGTATGGCCAGCCTTGACCCCCAACGGGCCATAAATTGCGTCCATCACGCGATCCTGTTCGCTCTTGTTGGGGATGACAGCCAAAATCCCCGCGGACCGGAGCGCATCCTGATAAAGTCTGCTGGCAATGGTACCCGATGTCGCCAGAACACCAACCCTCTGCACCGCTGGGGAGATTTTCGCAATATGATCAACCGTTTCCGTGAGCATGTTCACGATTGGAATATCCAAATGTCGCTGCAATCGGTCGACATAGGCATGGGCCGTGTTGCAGGGGATTGCGATGATATCTGCGCCACCGCGTTCCAGCTTTTTAGCCGTTGCATAAAGCGCAAGTGTCGGGTCAGGGCCGTCCGCGAGCAGGTTTGCTGTGCGGTCTGGGATCTGGGGGTTTTGTTCTACGATTACCTTGATATGGTCCTGATCCTTTTCAGCCTGCGTGGTGTTGACGATCTTGGACATAAAGTCGGCGGTCGCCGCAGGGCCAACACCGCCCAACACACCGATCTTGAATGGTTTCTGTGTGGCCTGACCCGTTTCCTCAAGCGCGAAGCGCGCGTAAATTTCGTTGGTGGGCAGGATCTTGGGTGTGTGACCCTTCGGAAGATCCGACAGTATCAGAGGGATCTCTGTCATCCCGGGCACGATCACTTCGGCGCCCTGATCCTCCAAACTTCCAATGGCGGAACGGATCGCAGCAACGATTGCGCCAACAGGTCCACCTGCCTTGAACCCTGCCGGGCCATAGATCGCGTTGATCATGGCATCCTCGGTGGTTGGCGCGGGGAAAACGGCCGCTCTGTTTGGCCCAAGTAGGCGGTCAAACAACCGGTCCTTGCGTACAAAAGGCGTTGTTAGAATGCCGACCTTCCCTGCGTCAGAGTGGTGCCGATCAAGGTGATTCCGGATCGCGTCGGTCATGGAAATGAGCTTGAGGCTCAGTTCAGCGCGTAATTCTTCCAAAAAGGTATGGGTTATGAAACAGGGCAACATGGCCGCGTCGCAGCCGGATTTTTCCATGCGACTGAGTGCGTCAAAAACATAGAATTTGCGGTGCACGGGCGCGTAATCGGGGCTGGCCACCGATAGGGCTTCAACGAGTGGCTTTTGTTCAAATGAAATTTCCCGGTGGTCGCCTTCGGATTTCACTGGGGTCAGGCGCACCAGCTGGTTTAGAATATCAGCACCTGCGCGTGCGCCCAGACCACCAACGATGCCCAGTTTCAAACCGGGTCGTGCCATCACGCGATCTCATCAAAAAGGGAGTTTGGCACGCCCTGCGCCGCGCCCGCGTCGCGCAAGGTCAACCCCTCGGCCTGAGCATACTTGGCCAGCTGTGTAGCAGCTTCATATCCCATAAGAGGTACGAGTGTGGTCGCCAGAACCAGACTGCTATTCAAAAGTTCGGCGCAGCGGATCCGGTCCGCCTCAATTCCGATGACACATCGTTCAGTGAAAATATCCATTCCGTTGGTCAGGGTCGTCATAGTTTCCATAATTTTGTAAAAAATCACCGGCTCCATGGCATTAAGCTGTAACTGTCCTGCTTCAGCAGCCATGGTGACCACCAGATCATTACCAATCGCTTGAAAGCAAATCTGATTGACGACTTCGGGGATCACCGGATTGACCTTGCCTGGCATGATCGACGACCCAGCCTGCACAGCGGGCAGAATGATCTCTCCAATTCCGGCGCGCGGACCACTGCTGAGAAGGCGCAGATCGTTGCTGATTTTGGACAGTTTGATCGCAACACGCTTGAGCGCACTGGAAAACATCACGAATGCCCCGAGGTCAGAAGACGCCTCGATCAAGTCCGATGCGGGGGTTAAGTTTCGCCCCGAAATCGCGCTCAAATGCGCAACTGCACGCTCTGAGTAGCCCTGCGGCGTGTTGATCCGGGTTCCGATCGCCGTGCCACCAAGATTGACCTCTGTCAGCAGTTTTGCCAATTCCACAATCCGGTCGATGTCTTCGGCGATGGTCGTGGCAAAGCCACGAAATTCGTCCCCAAGCGTCATAGGAACCGCATCCTGCAATTGGGTTCGACCAACTTTGTTCACATCATTAAATTCCTCCGCCTTGGCCCGAAAGGCGTTCACCAATCCTGTCATTGCCGTAATGAGCGGATCAGTTTTTGCGAGCGTCGCCAACCTGATCGCGGTGGGGTAGACGTCATTTGTGGATTGCGAGCGATTAACGTCATCATTTGGATGCAGTGCCGCATAGTCACCAAAACGCCGCCCCATGCGGGCCAAAGAAATATTGGCAACGACTTCGTTGGCGTTCATATTGGTAGAGGTTCCTGCACCGCCTTGCATCAGATCGACTGCAAAGTATTCATGGTGCTTGCCTGCGATAATCTCGTCACAAACCCCAGAAATCACCTGCGCCTTTTCAGCAGGCAGAACACCTAGCTCAGCATTGGTGCGCGCGCAGGCCGCCTTGACCTGCGCAAGGGCGACGACGACCTCTGGATAATGGCTGATCGCAACCCCTGTTATGGGAAAGTTTTCGATGGCGCGTTGCGTTTGGCTGCCCCAGGCTGCGCCAGCAGGGATTTGGACCGTACCAAGACTATCGGTCTCGGTACGGGGCTGGTCTGCCATTGTGGTCATTGAAGGCCTCTATAAGATTTGGCTAAGGAAAAGCTTGGTCCGTTCGTCCTGAGCATTGTCAAAGAAAGTATCAGGTGTTCCATGTTCCACGATCACACCGCGATCGGTGAAATAGATGTGGTCAGCGACTTCGCGGGCAAAGCCCATTTCGTGGGTCACAAGGATACAGGTCATCCCATCCGCCGCGAGTTCCTTGATAGTCAGCAACACTTCTTTGACCGTTTCAGGATCAAGGGCCGCCGTCACCTCATCAAAAAGCATTACGTCCGGCTGCATGGCGAGCGAGCGTGCGATGGCGACGCGCTGTTGTTGACCGCCGGACAATTCGCCGGGGTAAGCGTTTTCCTTGCCCTCCAATCGCACCTTTTTCAGAAGGGCACGGGCGCGCTGTTCAACCTCGGTCTTGTTCTCTTTCATAACAAGTACCGGCGCCATCATGATGTTTTCCAGCGCGGTTTTGTGGGGGAACAGATTGTATTGCTGAAAGACCATCCCAATCTTCTTGCGCAGTTCAAGCTTGTCCAAGTCGGGGCGGTGCACTTCTATGCCTTCGACCTTGATCGACCCTTCCTGAATATCATTCAACGCGTTGATACAGCGGATCAGTGTGGATTTGCCAGATCCCGAAGGACCGATGATGCAGATCACTTCACCCTTCATAATGTCCATGTCGATGCCCTTCAGAACCTCCAGCGCGCCAAAGGATTTGCGGACATTGCGGATGGAAACGATCGGTTGTTCGGGGGTCCATGTGTCGGTTGCGGTCATTTGGATGTCCTCACAGCTTGACGGCGAATTTGCGTTCCAACCGCAGCGTCAGCCGCGCAATCGGATAGCAATAGGCAAAGAATAGGATCAGAACGAAGCCGTAGAAGGGCATCAGAAGTTCCGGGCGATTGTTTTCGGCGACGATGGCCTGACGGGTCAGGTTGACAACCTCTTCCACCCCAAGGATCGACACCAGCGGTGTGGCCATGGTCAGGATAGCATACCAGTTCATCCAAGGCGGGATCATCCGCTTGAAACACTGAGGCAAGATGATCCGCCACAGGGTCTGGGTGCGGGTAAAGGCAAGCGACTCGGCTGCTTCCCACTGGGTATTTGGCACAGACCCAACAGCGCCGCGCACGATTTCAGAAATGTTCGCCATGATCGGCAGGGACAACCCCACCACAGCCTTAATCCAACCGGGAATAAAGTAGGGTGTGCCAAAAATCGTAACTTCGAATGGTACGGCCAGCATTACAATGAAGAGGATCACCAGCCAAGGCGAGTTGCGAAACAGCTGTGTGATGAACCAGCTCAGCGCGCGGATCGGACGAAACAACGAGATTTGCCCCAGCCCCAGCAGGACACCAACGAAGGTGCCGATCAAAAGGCAAAGGAATGAGATCAGGATGTTGAAGAAAAAGCCCTTAGTGATCAGGAACGGAGCCCATCGCCACAAGGCGTTAAAGGGCTGCACGGCCTCGCCCGATTGGGCTGCGGTGATCGTTGGCCAGATCAGGATCAGCGTAAAGACTGCAAAGGGCACCCAAGCGGGCAGCGTAGCCAGACACCGGACTGGTGTCATCATATCGTATTGTAGCTGATCGCGATTTGTCACCGGTTTAAGAACGGCGAATGCATTGGATTGTGTCATCTTGGTTATCCTTAGTTGCCGTATCCGGGGATGCGCAGCTTGCGTTCCCAACGGTTCATCCCAAAGACCATGATGCCAACAAGGCCGACGTAGACGACAAACAGCAGCAACATTGCGGGGTATTGGGCCGACGGGTAGTCATTCCAGATGGTGACAGCCTGATACAGCAACTCTGGCACAGCGATGGCGAAGGCCTGCGTTGTGGTCTTGATCAGGTTGACCAGATTGTTGTTCAGGGCAGGCAGGCTGACGCGGAATGCAAGCGGCAAGACCACGTACCGATAGATTTGCAACCGCGACATGCCGAGTGAATCCGCCGCTTCGATGGTCGAGTCTGGCACGGCTTCGATGCCTGACCGAAAGATCTCGACGTTGAAGGCCCCGGCAAAGAAAGACAGCGAAATGATCGCCCAGCCCACGTTCGAGATGATCGGGACTTCAAGCCACCCATCGGGCGAATAGGTTGGGGTCAACTGCCCAAGTGCGAAGTAGAAGAAAAGCAATTGTACGAAGGGCGGCGTATTGCGAAACAATTGGATATAGCCTTGCACAACCGCACGCAGCACCCGAAGCTTTGACCCCTGCAGCCATGCACCCACAACACCGATAATAACGCTGAAGATCAGGCAGGCGATTGATAGGAAGATGGTGTATTTGATTCCAAGCCAGATCTTTCCTGCCTGCACGTCCTGATAAAAGAAGATAAAATTCCAACGCGGATAATCCGCCGCGAGCTGGCGGAAGAATTCTGTAAAAGCGTCAAGCATCAAAGCCACCTGCATACAATCACCTCACGCCACGGAAGAAAATGGCGCGAGGTGCGGGGTTAGGGTTTACTCGGCGAGCCAGTCAGCAAAACGTTTATTTTGCTCTTGTAGGTAGTCAGTGGACTGAATGCCCCATTTCTCTTCTAGCGCAATCAATTCGCCGGATTCATGCCAGTTGTACTGCATACCCGACATGAAGCGGCCAAAGATGCCGTCACGTTCGGCTATTGGGACGGCAAGCGCCCAAGGGTTATTGTCTTCAGAAACCAGCGGCATTTCGAAGTCATCATATTGGCCCGAGGCCAGATCGGCCGCAATGGAACTATCATCATAGACCCAAGCCACACACCTTTGATTGCGCAAGGCCTGCAGCGCCTCGGCGTTGCTGCCAAATGCGATGACATTCGCACTGTGGCGTTCCTCGACGATTTGATTGTAGAATGCCCCCTGTTTGCCGCAGACAGGTCGGTCAGCAAGATCAGACCAAGCGGTCACGCCAAGCGCTTTGGGCGTCATAACGTTCGTACCAGAGGAATAGTAGTTCGGACCAACAATGCCGACGATCTCGCGGCGATCGGCCCGGTCGGACATGGTCGCAATCATCAGATCAATTCGACCGCCTTCCAAAAACTGCATCCGGTTAGAGGATTCAACCGCAACCAGTTCCAGCTCAACACCTAGGGTGTCTGCAACTTGCTGGGCCATGTCGGCCTCCATTCCGATGATATTGCCGTTCTCATCGCGAAAACCCCAAGGGCGAGTATCTGCCTTAACGCCGACGACGATGACGCCGCGCTCCATGATCTTGTTCCAGGTTTCGTTGGATTGTTCCTGTGCGACCGCAGCCGTCGTGGTCATCAGGGTCGCGGCAAGAGCAATGCCGCCCAAAAATTTCTTCATTGATACTCTCCATGTTGAAGGCGGCAAACGCGGTGCCGACGTGGGTGCCACGGGTTTAATCCGATTGGTCCGTGATCTGATGTCATGTTGGGCGGGCGCGCTCTGCAACTCCATGACATTACGCGCAACACCATTGCAAAATTTGCAACATGCTTTTCACGCAAACCGGGTTAGGTTCGGCGCAATTAACGAACGTAGGTGACATGATGGAAATCGATTGGCTCGAAGATTTTCTTGCGCTCAGCGCTGCAGGAATTTTTGCAAAAGCGGCAGATGCGAGAAACATAAGTCAGTCGGCTTTTACGCGCCGAATCAAAAACTTAGAATATTGGATCGGCACGCCTCTTTTTGATCGTAGTGTGCATCCCGTCGTGCTGACAAAGGCCGGGCAAGCGTTTCGGCCTGTAGCCCATGAAATGATCAACACCCTATCAACTGCACGTGCCGAGGCAAAAGGATTGGTGCGTCGAGAGGGCGAAGTGCTCGATTTTGTGGCACTCCATACTTTGGCGATCTCCTATTTTCCTGGATGGATCACAAGTATTGGCAAAACTTTGGGCCCAATAAAATCTCGAGTAGTTGCCGAAAACTTCTCTGGTTGTGTTGAGGCGATCCTGTCCGGGTCCAGTGACTTCATGCTGTGTTACCATCACCCAACCGTTCCAATGATCACGGACGACGCCAGATATCCTTCAATGAAAATTGCCGAGGATCGCATGGTGGCCGTCAGCGTCGCTGAACCTGACGGCACTGCGCGGTTCAGATTGGACAGTGAAGCGGCATTTCCACTGCTGTCATATACCCGCGACAGTTTCTTGGGAAAAATGACAAATCTCATTCTTGAACGAACGGGCCTTAGACAGAATTGCGTCTTTCAATATGAGAACTCGGTCTGCGAAGCCCTCAAGGCAGCGACCCTTGAAGGCATGGGCGTGGCATGGCTACCGTTGGTAGCTGCCGAACGAGAGCTGAATGAAGGCCGCTTGGTAAAAATCAGCGATAGCAGTAGTGAGAATCCGATTTCAATCCATCTTTACCGCTCCATGGAACGCAGCCGAAGTGATGTCGAACGGTTCTGGTCATACATGTCAAGCATGCACTGAAAAGCGTGATGGCGGAGGACCCGAAAATCCGGCGCATCCGCTGCCCTTTCGTCGTTTTCGGATCGGGCGAATGGGCAATTTGACTTTCCCTCGTTTCGAGCTTTTGGGCCGATACCATCATCGCGCAGCCAATTGAATAATACGGACCATGCTCGCGCGCCTTCGTCCTCAACACCCTCGCCGACACGCGAGCGCCCGTTTTGCGTAGCTTCTTGCAATTCCGCGATCAAACCTCGCCGTGGTGCCGCAATGCGCCCATGCGGTTCATCTAGAGAAACCTGATCTGTTCTTGGATCTATTGATGGGCGTCTTGCCATAAGACGACGCAGGGTCCCGCGCCGCTACGGACCAGCGTTAAACGTAAACAACCCTTCGCCCGCAATTTTGTAGCCATTGATCAACTCCTTGGCCGTGTCAGAGGTCAACCATGCCTCCAATTCCGCCGTCAATTTCGACTGAACGTGACCGTGGCGCGCGGGGTTTACGGGCAGGTACGCGTATTGATTGGCCAGCACTGGATCGCCCGCGAACAAAATCTGCAGCTGGCCCTTGTTGCCAAAATTCAACCAACTGGCGCGGTCAGACATAATGTAGGCATTCAGGCTGGAGGCCGTGTTCAGACTGGCCCCCATGCCTGCACCAACCTCTTTGTACCAAGCTGCAAATTCGCTGGGATCCAGATCCGCAGATGACCACAGCTGCAGCTCCTTTTTATGGGTGCCACTGTTGTCGCCCCGGCTGATGAAATCCCACTGGGATTGGGCTATGCGGGTCACCGTATCCGTCGCAGACTGCGCGGCCTTTGCCCCAGCTGGATCAGCGGCAGGCCCCAAAATAACAAAGTCGTTGTACATAATTTCACGGCGGTGGGTCCCGTAGCCTTGGGCCACAAATGCCTCCTCTGCCGCCTTGGAATGTACCAAGATAGCATCCACATCACCGGCTTGACCCAATCGAAGAGCTTGGCCGGTTCCAACCACCAAAAGCTGTACCTCAATGCCTGTGTCCGCTTTGATCACTGGCAACAAGACATCCGACAGGCCGGAATTATGAAAACTGGTGGTGACCGCCAGTTTCATCTCATTTCCGTGGGCCAGTTGCGTGAAAAGGCCCCAAAAGCCAACCAAACAAACCAAAAGACGCTTCATTCGATGATTTCTCCTTTCAGGAAAGCTGTGGCCGTAGGGGACACGGAGCCTTTGAAAAATGCAGCGGCGGGACGGTGTTCTTCGATTGACCCATTCACCATGAATACCACATCATCCGCAAGGCGTTGCGCCTGCCCCATGTTATGCGTGGTCATAATGATTCGCGTTCCGGCAGCGGCGGCCTGCCGCAGCAAACCCTCGATCTCTCGCGTGGATCCACCGTCAAGATTGGCACAGGGCTCGTCTAAAAACAGCACTTTTGGATTGCGAATAAGAGCGCGTCCCAGCGCCAGTTTTTGCCGCTCGCCCCCAGACAGGCGAGGCGCGGGTTGGTCCAATGCCTCAAAAAGATCGATCCGTTTGGACCATTCAACGACCTCCTCGTCGATCTGGCGGCGCGGTCGTTTCAGCAATTGTAGCGGATAGGCAAGATTTTGGCGCACCGACCGGCGCAGCATGATCGGGCTTTGGAAAATGAAGGCTTGCGCCTGTCGCACGTCTGTATCGTTTTGCGACCAGATCACCTGCCCACCAGAAACCCGTTCGACCCCGTGCAGCACCTTGAGCAAAGTGGTTTTCCCCGCCCCATTTGGACCGATAACCATGGTCATGCCGGCGGCCCCCAGATCTACGGATACGGGTCCCAAAATCGTCTTGCCTCGGCGTCTGACACAGACGTCTTTTAGCTGAACCTTTAACGGCTGCATCACCATGTGCCCTCGCGTTCTGTACGGGAAAGAACATGGATGGCAAAGTTGGCCACCAAGGCCAAAATGATCAACACAAAGCCCAATCCAAGCGCCAAAGCAAAATCGCCCTTACCAGTTTCAAGAGCAATCGCTGTGGTCAAAACGCGCGTGGCATGATCGATGTTTCCGCCCACGATCATGATGGCGCCTACTTCGCCGATGGCCCGGCCAAAGCCCGCCAAAGCCGCCGTCAAAAGCGCCCGCCTGCCGTCCCGGATCAAGGCCCAGATACGTTGGCTGCGTGTGGTGTTCAGCGAGATCAACAAATCATGGTAGTCGGACCATAACTCGCGCATGGCTTGGTGGGTGATCGATGCAATCAACGGCGTGATGATGATCACCTGGGCGATAATCATAGCCGTTGGGGTAAACAACAGACCCAACACGCCAAACGGACCTGAACGCGACAACAACAGATAGACGATCAGCCCAACCACAACAGGCGGCAGCCCCATAAGCGCATTCAAGGTAGCAATTGTGGCGCGACGAAACCGGAACCTGCGAATGGCCAGCCACGTTCCAAACGGCAGCGCAATCGCACAGGCAATGACCAAAGCCGTCAGGCTGACTTGAAGCGACCGCAGCGTGATTTCGACCAAGTCCGCATCCAGCGTCACGATCAAATGCAGTGCGGCCCGCAGACCGGCCCAAATCTCATTCATTGCGTGCGGATCCCGAACATTAGGTTCGTGCTAGTTATCAAGACGCACAGCCGGCCCCGTGGCCCTATCTTGACTAGAGAACCCAGCCTGTCCAAGGATCACATTGGATCCCACTGCGATCACGGCAATAGCGGCAAAAGCTAACATCATGGCTTTCATTCTGGTTCTCCCCCCGGCGCCGTTGCACGGCGTAAATAGTCGATCAAATCATCCCGATCTGCCTGCTTCACAATCCGCTGCATCGGCATTTTGGTCCCCGGAATATAGTGATCCGGCCCCAGATCGAACAAACCATTGATCGTTTGCGCTGACCAGATGATATCAGAGCCTGTGAGGATATTGGAATAGGCATAATCCGTCACGGCCCCCGCTTTGCGCCCAAAAAGTTGATACAGGGTCGGCCCCGCTTTGCGGGCGCTGCTGGGGGTAAGGGCATGACATATTGAACATTTGCGTTTGAATTGTCGTTCACCATTGGACAAGGTGTTCGGATCTTCCAGAAAGCTGCGCTGTGTGCCAGACATCTGCCCATGCCCGCGGATGGTTGCGACCGGCCATGAATACATCGTGTCTTCGATCCCGCCAGCATGAATATTTTGCCCATCCTCCGAGAAAGCCAAAGCCCAGATCGGCCCCCGCTGGGTTGCGCGAAAATCCTGCGCGATTTTCATCGCGGCCGTGTCGATAAGCATGATAAAGCCCTCGCCATCCCCCACGGCCAAACGGTTGTGTGCTGCATCAAAATCCATCGACAGGATCGGGCGGCGATCCAGAGTGAAATCCGCAATCTCGCGACCTGTCTCTAGGTTTACAATCCGGGTGCCACCGTCAACCGCCCCATAGGCCAACCACCCTTCAGAGGTGTTCAAAACCAGCTTGTTTACGCCAAAGCCGTGCTTGACCAACTGGCGCTTTTGACTGCCTTGGGCCACATCCCAAATCCGAATGGTTCCATCTGAGGACGCAGAATAGAGTGTGCCACAATCGGGCGAAAAGGCCACGTCGTTCACACCACTAGAATGACCCGTCAGGAAACTGGGGATCACAGCAGGATGGTTTCCCAACAACGCCTTAACAGAGGTGCCCACATCCCAAATCCCGATAGAGCCATCCCAACTGGCACTGGCGATCAGTCCTGTATTGCCCTGGCACGTGGCGAGGGCTGTCACCTTGCCTTTGTGTTTGCCCAGCGCGCGCCCCTCGCCACCCCGCCCCCATAGGTGGACCGCAAAATCATCACCGCCGGATACCAAAATGTCGTTCGACCAAAACGCCAGCGATATGACCGCAGCTGCGTGCCCTTCTAGCCACAAAGGCACTGTGTCTTGCCACAGCCCGACCGAGTTATCAAAACTGGCGGTCGCGATCTGGCCAGAGGGGGCCACGGCAACATCCATGATCGGCCCACCATGACCTTTGAGCGTGAAAAACTCTTGGGCCGCCAGAGGCGTTGCCGCACAAAGCGCTATGGCAAGCGCGCGCCACATCTATTCAGCGGGGGTCGCGGCCTCAGAAGGCTTGGACGCCGCGTTGGCAGTTTCGGACAGGACTTCTTCGGCCCAAATCGAATGGTGTTCGCGGGCCCATTGTTCCTCGACCTCACCAGACGTCATCGCATCACCCGCGCCTTCCATCCCCAAAGTACCGATGTAGATATGGGCAAAAATTATCGCCATCAGCACAAAACTGACTATGGAATGCCACAGCTGCGCATATTGCATTTCCTCATGGGGCGCGAGGGTTGTGCGCAACTCGCCAAGGCCCAGTGCGCCGGAGATGCCATAGGCATTCATCTTGGCAAATGTGGCGGCGAACATGTTGATCTCAAAAGGAAACAGCAATGACAAACCAGACACTGAAATAGAGGTGCCCAACACAATCACTGACCAGAAGATCAGTTTTTGACCTGCGTTAAACTTCTTGGCGGGCGGATGACCCTTAGAGAATATGCCGCCCCCTTTGAGCAGCCAATTGATATCGGTGCGGTCGGGTAAATTATGCACGACCCACATCACAAAGATCATCACCAGACCCAGCATAAACGCCCAAGAGATGTTGTTGTGCACCCACTTTGAGGCGACAGCTATAAAGGCAAAGGCCTCGTGACCAAAGGCGGGGATCAGGAATTTTCGCCCCATGAGACTGATCAACCCGGTAATGCCCAGCAGCACGAAAGAACCTGCCAACAGCCAATGACCAAACCGTTCCACGGCTTTAAAGCGCGTGATTTTGCGGCCTGTCTTTTCGCCATCGATGCGGATCCTCCCACGGATCAAAAAGAACACAGCCAGCAGGGCAAGCGTGCCCAGCAATAGATATCCACCGTATTTGATCAATGGGCCTTGCCGGAACATCAGCCATGCCATGCCGCCGTCTTGCACCAGCGTGGTCGCCGCAGGCCCAGAATTGGATGCGGTGATATCTGCACTGCCGTAGCGCAAGGCCCGCCATAGTTCTGGATCAGACGCACCGCCCAGTGTGCCAAGCTGACTGCCAAGCCCGGTCCCGCCCGCCGGATCGCCGACGTTATCACGGCGAAAGCCTTCATCGACCACTTCGCCACGTTGGCGTGCCATGATATCGGCAAGGGTCTGCGCCCCGCCCGTGGCACTGCGATCAGGCGCAGGCGTCTCTTGCGCCTTGGCTGTGGTGATCCAAGACAGGGTAAGCATCAAAACAAGCAAAGCGCGCAGCATGTGATTTCCTTAGTACAGCTGAGGGACAAAAGGGCGACCCTGTAGGACCGCCCCTTTTTGCGTTCATTTCCTCGCAGAGGGGCAGATCAGCCGTCGCGTTGACCGTAGGCTGATCCCCAACCCCAAGCGCCCGACCCAAACCCGCGGGCCACAACGCGTTCGCGGTAGATGCCCGAGACGATGTCGCCGTCACCGGCCAACAGGGCCTTGGTTGCACACATCTCGGCGCAGATCGGCAGCTTGCCCTCGGCGATCCGGTTGCGGCCATATTTGGCAAACTCGGCTGTGGAATGGTTTTCCTCTGGGCCACCGGCACAGAAGGTACATTTGTCCATCTTGCCGCGGGATCCAAAGTTGCCAGCCTGCGGGAACTGCGGCGCGCCAAACGGGCATGCATAAAAGCAATAGCCGCAGCCGATGCACAGATCCTTTGAGTGCAGAACCACCCCTTCTTCGTTTTGGTAGAAGCAATCTACAGGGCACACGGCCATGCAGGGTGCGTCTGAACAATGCATACAGGCCACCGAGATTGACCGCTCGCCGGGGCTGCCGTCATTGATCGTGACGACTTTCCGGCGGTTGATCCCCCAAGGCACTTCGTGTTCGTTCTTACACGCCGTGACGCAGGCATTACATTCGATGCATCGTTCAGCATCTACGAGAAACTTAGCTCTTGCCATCTCTCATACTCCCTTATGCTGTCCAGATTTTGCAAAGAGTGGCTTTCGTCTCTTGCATCTGGGTAACTGAATCATAGCCATAGGTTTGCGCGGTGTTGGTACTTTCACCCAACACATATGGATCGGCCCCATCAGGATATTTGCCCCGCAGGTCCTCGCCCTCCATGTGACCGCCAAAGTGGAACGGCATGAAGGCCACGCCTTCGCCGACCCGTTCGGTAACCATGGCCATCACTTTGACCTTGCCACCTTCGGGGCCTTCTACCCAGACCTGCGCACCATCACGCACACCAAGGTTGTTGGCGTCACGGGTGTTGATCTCGACGAACATGTCTTGCTGAAGTTCAGCCAGCCATGGGTTCGACCGCGTCTCATCCCCGCCGCCTTCATATTCCACCAAACGACCCGACGTTAGGACAATTGGATAATCCTTGCTGAAATCCTGCTTCTGGATCGAGGCATACATGGTCGGAAGGCGATAGAATTTGCGATCCTCATATGTTGGATAATCCGCAACCAAATCACGGCGGTTGGTATAAAGCGGCTCACGGTGCACAGGCACCGGATCCGGGAACGTCCAGACCACAGCGCGGGCTTTTGCGTTGCCAAAGGGCGCACATTCATGGGCAATGGCTACCCGCTGGATCCCGCCCGAAAGGTCGGTTTTCCAGTTGGTTTTTGGCCCTGCGATCCCGTCAATAACGGCGCGTTCCTCGGCGGTCAGCTCGCTGTCCCAGCCAAGATCCATCAGCATTTGCATCGTAAATTCAGGGTATCCATCCTGAATATCCGAATCCAAGCTATAGACTCCTTCGGCCAGCAAGTTGTCCCCATCGCGTTCCACACCAAAGCGGGCGCGGAAGGTCAGGCCCCCCTCAGAGACACGTTTAGACATGTCATAAAGGTTCGGCGTGCCGGGGTGGTTCATCTCGGCAGTGCCCCATGATGGCCATGGCAGACCGTAGTAATCGCCATCGGCTGGCCCACCATTGGCGCGCAACGTGGTGCGGTCAAAGGTGTGCTGGTTGGCCATGTGCAGCTTGATGCGTTCGGGGCTTTGACCCGTGTAGCCAATGGTCCACATGCCGCGGTTAAACTCGCGTGTGACACTTTCCACCACGGGCGTTTCCGCATCTTCCATCTCGATATTGCGGAAGAACCGGTCCCCCCAGCCGAACTTGTTGACGAACTTGGCCATGATGACCTCGTCCGGCAACGATTCAAACAGCGGGTCCACCACCTTGTCGCGCCATTGGAACGACCGGTTCGAGGCTGTGACCGAGCCGCGTGTTTCAAACTGGGTACAGGCCGGCAGCAGATAAACGCCATCGGTCCGGTCATGCAAAACCGCAGACACGGTTGGATATGGATCGACAACGACCAACATATCCAGCTGTTCCATCGCCGTTTTCATTTCCTTTTGACGGGTTTGCGAGTTTGGTGCGTGCCCCCATAGAACCATGGCGCGCACCTTGTTGGGGTTGTCCATGTTGTCGGGGTCTTCCAACACGCCATCAATCCAGCGCGATACAGGGATACCCGTGAGGTTTTGCAACGACTTGTCCTTGCCATCGGCCCCTTTGGTCGAGGCAAACTGGCCCTTCAGCCAATCCGCGTCTTCTTCCCAAACCCGCGCCCAGTGGGCCCAAGCGCCAGCAGACAGGCCATAATAGCCCGGCAATGTGTGCGACAGAACGCCCAGATCGGTAGCACCTTGCACGTTGTCGTGGCCACGGAAGATGTTCGTGCCACCGCCCGATGTGCCCATGTTGCCCAGCGCAAGCTGCAACACACAATAAGCGCGCGTGTTGTTGTTACCGTTGGTATGCTGCGTGCCACCCATGCACCAAATCACGGTGCCGGGGCGGTTGTTGGCCATTGTGCGTGCCACACGTTTTAGCTGCGAGGGCGGAGCGCCCGTGACGCGTTCGACTTCCTCTGGGTTCCATTTGCGCACTTCATCTTGGATCTGATCCATGCCCCAGACACGGGTGCGAATGAACTCTTTGTCTTCCCAGCCATTGTCAAAGATGTGCCACAAGATGCCCCAGACCAAAGCCACGTCAGTCCCGGGCCGGAAGCGCACATACTCATCAGCATGGGCCGCCGTGCGGGTAAAGCGTGGATCACACACGATCACAGGCGCATTGTTCTGCTCTTTGGCTTTCAGAAGATGCAACAAAGACACCGGATGCGCCTCAGCGGGGTTGCCGCCGATAATAAAGATCGCCTTGGAGTTATGGATATCGTTGTAGCTGTTGGTCATGGCGCCGTAGCCCCATGTGTTGGCCACACCGGCCACAGTGGTCGAGTGACAAATCCGCGCTTGGTGGTCGACGTTGTTCGTCCCCCAATAGGCCGCGAACTTACGGAACAGATAGGCCTGTTCGTTGTTATGCTTGGCAGACCCCAACCAGTAAACGGAATCTGGCCCGCTTTCCTCGCGGATATTCATCATGCCATCGCCAATCTCGTCGATAGCTTGTTCCCAGCTGATGCGCTTCCATTCACCACCCTCTTTCTTCATCGGGTACTTGAGGCGGCGTTCGCCATGGGCGTGCTCGCGCACAGCGGCCCCTTTGGCACAGTGGGCGCCTAGGTTGAACGGGCTGTCCCAACCGGGTTCTTGCCCCGTCCAAACGCCATTGCTGACCTCTGCCACAACCGTGCAGCCTACAGAACAGTGCGTACACACCGATTTGATGGTTTCAACAGCACCATTTGCTGCCGTTTGCGCTGTAGCCTGAGTGACCGAGCCCCCCGTGGCCGAGATCGCAGCAAGGCCACCAATGGCCAAACCTGATCCACGCAAAAACGCCCGACGGTCGACAGATTTCTCTGCCACATCAGACAAGATTCCAGTCCGTTGGGAGCGTCGCGCAACCCCATTGGTTTTTTTCTTTAGCATTTTCTAGTCCTCCCTTGGTCCTGACAGTCGGGCGTCACGCAACCAGTCGTCAGGAAGTCGTTCAGAAGCCTTCGGTCTATTTAGAACCGAGTGCTGTCGAGATAGGCACGGGTATGTGCCGTGTCTTGCATCTTTTCAGAGGTCAAATCAGCAGGTTCTGCTGCGACCTGAGTTGTGCCAGCGGCCAAAGCCACGGCAGCTGCAGGCGCTGACGTGCCTGCCATTTTTAGAAAGTCACGCCGGCTTGCGCCTTGGGACGTCTTAGGTTTGGTACCTTGGGTCATAGGATGTCTCCCCTCCCTTGTTGTGGCAGGCCTCCCTACCGATGCGAAACGACCCTCTCCTAGGCCGTTGTCATTCTGAACGCTTCGCGCTCAATCTCCATAAACGCGCGGCCAACACTCCCCAGCGACGCGTAAAGTATCGAATTCTTGGCCCCTTCTAGGTCGGCATAAAAGTGACCGGCCCACGGGGCGATATGTTTGTTGAAAAACTGCTTTTGGTCGTTCAGCGGCGCAGCCACGCCAAAGCGCCCCACAATCATGCCGCCCATCATTTCCATCAGCGAGGCAATGTTGTCCTCTGGTTCATAGACATTGGCTGCACGGGTCATGCCCCGTACCGCCATATCCGTCCGCAGCGCGGCCAAGGGTTTTTCGTTCAAAAACCCAGTCAGATAGTAGCTTGCGTAGGGCAGTAGTTCACCGCGGCCTAATCCAATGAACAAGGCGTTAAATTCGCTTTCTACAGCCTTAGGTTTGGTCGCTTTGGCCACGCGCGACAGGCCCGCGATAGCTTTGCCAAGCTCACTGTCATCTCCGGAAAGCCCAGCGCATTGATCCAGCAGCATCTGATCCGGAGGACCCGAGAACATAAGCCCCAAGAAGTTGTAGAGATCCGCGCGCAAGCGGTCTTCTTGGGTTACTTTGATGTCTTCTGCTGCACTCACGCGGCGCTCTCCTTGACATAAAATTTCATCCGACGGGGCGCGGGGGCCTCCGTTTCGGTATCTGCCTCAACACTAACTGTTGCCGTTTCCACCTCGGGCTCATCAACGTGGGAACTCGCCGCTTGGGGTGCGTCAGCAAGCTGAACCTCGTCGCCATCCGCTTCACCAGTGACATCTGCAAGTTCTTCAGCTTTGCGCGCCATTTCTTGCACGTGGGTCAGCATGCCCTTGCCCACCTGATAGGCGGTCTGGAGGTTTTCGATCACTGTGGCGCTGTCGGTGAAATCCTCACCATAATCCACCAGCATATCGACATTGGCCAAGACTGGATTGGACCGCCACAAGGTCCGCAGCGCGCGTCTGCGCAACCGATCAGGGACGGCTTTTGACATAAAGACCGAGAAATCATCACCCTGTTGCATCGCATCAGGGTCAGGCAGATCCAACTCGGCCAAAATCTCGGCGTCTGTTTTTTCTTCCAAGGCCGCGCGTTCATCCGCGAGGGTCTGTGCCTCAACCGCGGCGGCCTGTTCTTCGGCCTCAGCGGCAACGCGCGCCTTGCGGCGCGACCAGAAATCTTGGCGTTCGCTCAATGCACCGTCTCCTTGCGAAGGGGGGCGCGGTAGACATCCGCTGTCTGACGGATCCGCGCATCACCAATCCCGTCTTCCTTCAGATCGACACGCTTTTTGTCGCGGCGACGCTTGATGAACACCTCATCCTCGTGATGGGCTTCGACATACTCTCGGATCCAAGCGACCAAACCTTCCGGCATTAAAACCTTCTCAACCAGTTCCTCGCCCGTGTCTGCGTAATCCTGCGCCTCATAGGGAGAGGCCGTCACCAAAACCATGTCCAATGGGGCCTCATTGCTGCCCTCTCGCATGACCACATAGATCGCAGGGTCCTTGGCAGACAGGCCGTGCAAATACGCCTCGGTATCTGTCCGAAACAACTCAAGCGGGAGGGTGGCTGCATGAAACTCGACTGTGTCGCCATCGCGACGCAACTCTTTCCAATCCGCTGGCCCAGCACCTGGCAAAACATCAGTTGCCTTCCAGACATGCCGCGCCCAACGGGTCACACCCGGCACACGCCGGATCACCACGCCAAGAGGAATTGAAACTGAGGTATCGCTAAAATCGATCGTCCTGATCCCGGTTGAAGTTTGGCTAATTTCAAGGTTAGCCGCAGTTATGCCCAATTTCATAGAGTTTTTTTGGGATTCGATATTTGTCAAAGCCTTCATTGGATTTTCACTGAACCTATTCCGGTCGTTGCTGCAGCGCGGCGTTTTTGGTCGATGGAAAAACTTTCAACACTGACAGTGCCCTAAGGGAAACCTTAGTCTTTTGGTTGGTTTCATTCTCAGTTTTTCATGTGGCAATGCAGCATTTTCTGGCCACCGCAGCCCCCCTGACATTCTGGTTTGCCCAATCAGGGAATCACGTTTAGCGTGAACGCCGCAGGTCGCCCAAACGGCGAGCCGCACCGGGGGGGATAACATGGCAAAACGACTGATTATTTGTGATTGCTTGGGCAGCCAAACAATTGATGCCGAGGCGCTGTCTAAAGCCAGCGGGCTGGAATGCTCGACCTGCTATACCAGCCTGTGCCACGATCAATCCGAGCGTGCCGCCCAAGAAATAGCTGCAGGCGACGCCATCATTGCCTGCCAACAAGAGCGCGCATTTTTCACAGAACTTGCCCAAGAAATCGACGCAGCAGCCCCCGGTTTTGTGGACATCCGCGACCGCGCTGGCTGGGGCGAAGGCGACAGTGGCCCGAAAATGGCAGCACTGGCCGCAGAAGCAGCACTGTCCTTGCCTATTGGCAAAACCGTCGATGTGGTTTCAGAAGGCACCTGTTTGATTATTGGCACCGACGCCGCCCTCACAGCCGCAGCGGATCTATGCGAAATTTTGGCCGTGACTGTGTTGGTGCCGACTGCAGATCATGTCGTCACAGACCGGCGGTTTGATTGTGTCGTGGGCAGCATTGGATCGCTCAGCGGGGCATTGGGCGGATTTTCCACGACATTCAAAACCCTGCAACAGATCATCCCCGGCGGACGCGGTTCTTTTGACCTGACCCCAGTACAAACCGGCGCGCGGTCCCATTGCGACATTGTTCTGGATCTGTCCAGTCAAACCGCCATGGTCCCTGCCCCTGAAAAACGCGAAGGGTATCTGCGTGCAGACCCCACACACGCCCCATCAGTGGCCCGCGCTGTTTTTGATGCGGCCCAGATGATTGGCACCTTTGAAAAACCGCTTTACCTGCGGCTAGAAGACAGCATTTGCGCCCATAGCCGCGCTGAAAAACCGGCCTGTTCCAATTGCCTGAACGTCTGCCCAACGGGTGCTATCACATCAGCGGGCGAGCATGTGGCCATTGATCCGATGATTTGCGCTGGATGCGGATCCTGCTCGGCGGTGTGCCCGTCAGGGGCCATCACCTACGACGCGCCACCTGTTGACACGATTTTTCAACGGCTGTCCAAGCTGGCCACAACCTACCGCGCAGCGGGCGGCCAATCTGCCAGATTGTTGGTCCATGATGCCAGTTTTGGCCTCGAGATGATCACTCTTGCCGCACGGTTCTCCCGTGGTTTACCCGCCAATGTGATCCCGCTGGAGGTGGACGCCCTATCCGGCTTTGGGCACGCGGAAATGATGGCCGCGTTGGCGTCTGGCTTTGAACATGTGGATGTTTTGATGTCCCCAAAGACTGAAATCGCCGTGCTTGAGGGGCAGGCTGAATTGGCAATAGCCCTTGCAGGTGCGCCATGCGTGGCCTTGCTGTCGCCCGCTGATCCTGACGCCCTGTGTGAGATCCTATATCAACCGCCGCAGGCCCCCGTCACGTCTGAACCGATCCTTCCCTTGGGAACACGCAGGCAGGTGACACGCCTTGCCGCCAAGGCCCTTCAACCGGACGCCACAACAGTCGACCTGCCCGAACATGCGCCCTATGGCGCGGTGATCGTGGACACAGACGCCTGCACTTTGTGTCTGTCGTGTGTGTCGCTTTGCCCCTCGGGGGCCTTGGGCGACAGTCCTGATTTGCCGCAACTGCGCTTTCAAGAAGACGCCTGTCTGCAATGCGGGTTGTGCACAAACATTTGCCCTGAAAAGGCGATCACTTTGCAGCCACAACTGGACTTGACCGATGCGGCCCTGACCCAACGTGTCATGCACGAGGAAGAACCCTTTGCCTGCATCGAATGTGGGTCCCTGTTTGGCGTGAAATCCACCATCGAAAAGATCACTGAGAAACTGGCGGGATCCCATTCGATGTTTGCCACTTCTGAGGCTGCGAAAATGATCCAGATGTGCGAAAACTGCCGCATTCAGGCACAGTACCATTCCGAACAGAACCCGTTTCAAGGCGGCGAACGGCCTAGGGTGCGCACCTCCGAAGACTACTTTTCCAAACGCAAGGATCACTGAGCTTGGATTGGCGCCCCAAGATCAGCAGGCGCAATCGTCGCCACATAGGCCAAGATCGCATCGATCTGG
Source organism: Algirhabdus cladophorae (assembly GCF_044772865.1). Lineage (GTDB taxonomy): Bacteria > Pseudomonadota > Alphaproteobacteria > Rhodobacterales > Rhodobacteraceae > Algirhabdus > Algirhabdus cladophorae. The sequence goes on along the minus strand of NZ_CP173029.1, from coordinate 474,895 downwards.
TCCAATGTCACTTCGATAGGCGCGATTGGCGAGGGCAAATGATCCGCAAAGGGTGCGGTGACATCTTCGACCTGAGTGAAGGCTGGATGTGGTTTGAGCAGGAAAAACGTCTCGAACCGCTGCTGCCAATCACCAAAATTGCGCATCAAAGCAAAGGATGGGGTCGATCCCATAGCGTTCATTCGGTTTTTCGCATTGACCACGTGACATCGGCCGCATTGCTGCAGGCTGACCGTTTCGCCCAAGGCCACATCGCCGTCAAAAACCACATCTTCTTCGGCAACCTTGGCTGTGACATTGGCATCAAACATCGGCGTTCCATCCGGCGCAAAGGCCTCAATCGTTCGCTTACCGATATCGGACAACAACCACTCCTCGAAACGGTCCGTGTAGGGCCCGTCGGTTTTCGACAAATGCCAAATCGTATCGCCCTGAGCAAAAACCGGGACGCCTTGCGGGCCAAAGGCCGCCATACCCGCCTCGGTCGTGGCGGTGATGCGAATACCGGTCTTAAGCGAAAACCGGGGCAGCAAGTGGCGCAAAAAACCAGTTTCGCTCAGGGCTTCAGGCACCTGCAGATCAAAAGCTTTGTCCTGCGCCATGCAGGGCCCCGCCCCCACGAGCAGTCCAAAAATCAGATATCTCCACATCCTTGCGCCCCCCGTTCGATGGGTCTGGTTGCATATCAAACTAGGGCCGCTAGGGTGGATCCGTCAACTTTCCCACTCAACCGAAGGGCCCAAACATGAGCGATGACTTCAATATGTCGATGCGTAAATTCCTCAAGCAAGTGGGCGTGACATCCCAGCAAGCCATTGAAGAGGCTATGAGATCCACGGAAAACACCCAAGGCAAGACCTTTGATGCCAAGGTCGTGCTGACCATCGACGGGGTCGAACTGAAGCATGTGGTGACTGGCAAGATTGAAGGCCCATAAATGACCCTGACCCGAGACCAAGCACTGGAATGCCTAAGGAAGATCAAAGCGCCCTCGGGCGTGGATATGGTAGAGGCAGGCCTCGTGCGCGCCCTGAATGTGGACGACGGCGCTGTGCGGTTTGTCATGGAAGTCGACAGCCCGGATGCCTTTGCCACCACCAAATCAGACGCCGAAGCAGCTTTAACCGCGTTAGGCGCAAAATCCGTGTCTATCGTGATGACAGCACATGCCCAGCAAGCCCCACCACCAGATCTGGGGTTGGGCAAGAAAGCACCGCCAAAGGGCCCGGAAAAAATCCCAGGCATTGATCGCATTATCGCCGTAGCTTCGGGCAAAGGCGGCGTTGGGAAATCAACCGTGGCCTCAAACCTTGCCTGCGCATTGGCCGCCGAGGGCCGCCGCGTTGGAATGCTGGATGCCGATGTTTATGGCCCCTCACAACCGCGGATGCTGGGCGTCTCGGGCCGCCCACAAAGCCCCGATGGCAAATTGATCCTGCCCCTGCGCAATTACGGTGTGACCATGATGTCAATCGGTCTGATGACCAACGAAGATCAGGCCGTAGTCTGGCGTGGTCCGATGCTGATGGGCGCGCTGCAACAGATGCTCAGCCAAGTGCAATGGGGTGCTTTGGATGTCCTGATTGTCGACCTGCCACCGGGGACCGGTGATGTGCAGATGACACTTGCCCAAAAGGCGCATCTGGACGGTGCGCTGATCGTCTCGACCCCGCAGGATGTGGCCCTTTTGGATGCGCGCAAAGGCATCGATATGTTCAACCAGTTGGGCACGCCGATCATTGGGATGATTGAAAACATGAGCACCCATATCTGTTCTCAGTGCGGACATGAAGAACATGTGTTTGGCCATGGCGGTGTCACGAACGAGGCCGAAAAACTGGGCGTGCCTTTGCTGGCAGAGATTCCGTTGCATTTGGACATTCGGCTGGCTGCTGATGGTGGCGCACCGATTGTTGTCTCAAAACCTGAATCTGCGCAGGCCCAAGGGTTTCGCACCGTAGCCAAGGCACTGATTGACGCAGGACAGGCATGACCCAACCGGTTTTTCCGCCCCTCTTTGAAGGCCTTGCCTTAGAAGGCCCAGCCGACCCGTTTGAAAAGGCCTGCAGCCATGCCATACGCGGCTGCGACGCGGGGCTGGTTGTGCATAATGTGGGGGCCAACAGCCTGAATGCGGCCATCGTCTTTGCCCCCGATGTACCTCTGCGCGATGCGGTGATGATGCTGCCACTTTGTGCGGTCGGATTTCAAAATGCACTTGGCGCACTGGCCCCACCCGAGGTGGCAGTGCATCTGGATTGGCACGGAGGACTGCGCATCAACGGGGCGGTTTGCGGTAGTTTACGCATTGCCGCCCAAACTGCGGATCCAGAGGCCGAGCCTGATTGGATCGTCGTTGGCCTGACCCTGCCCTTATGGCCCCAAAGCGATGATCCGGGAACAACACCGGATGAAACCACGCTCTATGCCGAAGGCTGCGCCGACGTGAACGCCGTTGACTTGCTGGAGTCCTGGGTGAAACACACGTTGGTGGGCATCAACACATGGACCGACGAGGGTGCGGGCAACCTGCACCGTGACTGGCGCGGCTTGGCCTACGGCATCGGCGAAGATATCACCCGCAACGGGATAACAGGCACATTTTTGGGGATCGATGAACGGTTTGGCATGCTGCTGCGCGAGGCCGAAACCACACATTTGATCCCACTGACCGAAGTTTTGGAAGGATGATCACATGACCGAGGTCCGCAAATTGGCCCGCGCTATTCATTTTGATGAAAGCGATATGAATGTCTTTCACACGCCCGCACGCACGGGCGAATGGTGCATCTCGGGTGGATTTGAATTCTCGAACTGGGGACAGGGCGACCTGACGGGCAAAGCAAAACAAGCTTTTTCAAATGGTTGGCTGGGTGTCGAAACCTTTGGGCGCGTGACATTTGTGGCCGTCACACAAGTCGAACCTGCCGAGTTTGAGGCACTAAAAACGGCCTTAGCCCAGCATTTTGTCCAAATCTACGGGGCCCCGTCCATTGAGGCCGCCCTTGGCGTGGCCGAGGATGAACTGCGCCATATGGCCGAGCTTTGCGAAGACCAAGATCCAAACACAGTTTTGACCGTGGCACGCGAACTGACCGATGCTGGCGTCAAGGAAGGCTTTCGCATCATTGAACAGCGCGAGGCTGGGCTGGACCAATTTGCGATCCATGGATCCTTGGACGACGAGCCGCATCAACACTGATCCAGCGTCTATTTCGTCTGTCATGGCTATGGGTGCCGCACTTGTTTGGCATCCATAACCCCACGAGTCGTTACAAGAATTGAGGCACTCCGCGTTTCAAAAACGACCCAGATGTCTGCTAGGCATCGCCCAATAAATGATCGTACAGCCCAGAATTTGCCTAATTAATAATCAATTGATCCGATCGTAGAAGCTTTCGTAACCCCAAACTTGAACTAACAGGGTCCTGCCGCGTGACTAGCGCTGTCGCTGGGGGGCGTGCTGCGTGTGTTCACGCCATTCGAACCCCGGGGTGTGTGACGACCTTACGAATTGGACCTCGATCAGGCCGCCACACGATTTGCAACTAAAGTTGCGGGATATTGCTATGTGCTTCGGCCTTCGAGTGCAACGTTGTTGCCTCGGGCGATTGCCCCCGCAGGGAGAAAAGAATGACAATCCTCAAAACAACACTGACAGGCGCTGCTGCCTTGACCCTTACGGCTGGCTTTGCGGCGGCTGAGTGCGCCGACCCGGTCAAAATTGGTGTCTTGCACTCGCTGTCGGGCACAATGGCCATTTCCGAAACAACACTGAAAGACACAATGGTGATGTTGGTTGACCAGCAAAACGCCAAAGGCGGTGTTTTGGGCTGCGAAATCGAAGCTGTGGTTGTTGACCCAGCCTCCGACTGGCCGCTGTTTGCCGAAAAAGCACGTGAATTGCTGACTGTATCCGAAGTTGACGTGATCTTTGGCTCTTGGACATCTGTGTCGCGCAAATCTGCGCTGCCGGTTCTGGAAGAGTTGAACGGTCTGATGTTCTACCCTGTTCAATATGAAGGCGAAGAAAGCTCCAAAAACGTGTTCTACACAGGTGCTGCCCCCAACCAACAGGCGATCCCTGCCGTAGACTACTTCCTAGAGGAACTGGGCGTTGAGAAATTTGCACTGTTGGGCACCGACTATGTGTACCCACGGACAACCAACAATATCCTCGAAAGCTATCTGCAGGACAACGGCATCGCCGCTGACGATATCTTTGTGAACTACACGCCCTTTGGTCAATCCGACTGGGCCACTATCGTTGCTGACGTTGTTGCCTTGGGCGAAGACGGCAAGCAGGTTGGCGTGATCTCGACCATCAATGGTGACGCAAACATCGGTTTCTATAAAGAACTGGCGGCTGCAGGCATTTCGGCTGACGACATCCCGGTTGTTGCGTTCTCGGTAGGTGAAGAAGAGCTGTCCGGTTTGGACACATCCAACTTGGTCGGTCACTTGGCCGCTTGGAACTACTTCCAATCCGCTGAATCTGACGCCAACACAGACTTTATCGCAGCATGGAAAGAGTTTGCAGGCGCCGAGCGTGTGACAAACGACCCAATGGAAGCCCACTACATCGGCTTTAACATGTGGGTGAACGCGGTTGAGGCTGCTGGCACAACCGACGTGGACGCCGTTCGTACAGCAATGTACGGCCAGGAGTTCCCGAACTTGACAGGCGGTACAGCCGTGATGTTGCCAAACCACCACCTGGCCAAACCAGTGTTGATCGGCGAAATCACAGCCGAGGGTCAGTTCGACATCATCAGCCAGACAACAGAAGTGCCGGGCGATGCATGGACAGACTACCTGCCAGACTCTGCTGTTCTGAAGTCCGACTGGAAAGAACTGGGTTGCGGTATGTACAACACTGCTACCAACACATGCGTTCAGTTGACATCTAACTACTAAACGACCTGAATGGCGCAGTGGATCGCCCACTGCGCCGTTTCTTTGATCGACAGGCCCCCCTTCATGTTCCGTTTGATACTCGCCGCTCTGCTCGGTCTTCTTTTGGCCACATCAGCCAGTGCTCAAGATCTGCAATCCATTCTCCAAACACACCAAGCTGAAGTCGCCAAACCGGGCCGCAAAACAGTGGGCGTTGTGCTGGACGATCTGGCGGCCTCTGGCCTGCCCCAAGCAGCTACCTTTCTAGAACGCTGGCAAAACAAAGAGCTTTACGTGCGCGGCTCAGACGGTTTGTTTTTCTACCTCAGCAGCGACGAAGCCACCCTTATTGATATCACCACCGAGGCCGACGCAGGCCCTGCGCCAGATGATCTCAAGCAGGTTAAACCAAATGGCGGTGTACGTCGTTCTATCGGCACCGCATTGGTGCAGTTTCAGCTTTCCGATCCGGACATCACCCGCCGCCAAAGCGCGGTAGAGGCCTTAGCCCGTGATATGAAACCCGATCAGCTGGAGCCACTGCAGGCCTCTATCGATGGCGAGACCGATGCGACCCTAAAGGCCACAAAAGAACGTCTTGCCGTTATGATGACCGCAAGTTTTGCCAAGGACCCCGACCAACGTATTGCCGCAATCGAGGCCATGGCAGGCGATCTGTCCGTTGATATTCGCGCAGTCTTCAACCAGATCCTCAGCACCAAACGCACTGCTGCGCCGACCCTACCCGAGGGCGAAAACATCGCCGCCATCCTGACGCCTGGTGTCGATATCCCCAAGGCTGACGCCTATGAGATGCTCGTCAAAGCAAATCTGGCCCAGCCTCAAACCAGCCAAGATCAGATTAAAGCCGCATTAACCGACAACATCGTGGATGGACGCGTGGGCGGTCTGTCTGTCGCTCAACTCGACAGCTTTGAGGCCAGGGCTGAGGCCTATGCAGCCCTTGCCCAATCCGGTGTAGTCGCACCATTGGTGAGCGACGCCGATGTGGAGCGCACTCTTGAGGCGAACGTGTTTTTCGACACGTTCATCGAAGGCAATTCCGATGTAACCGATGCCGCACAAGCCAGCCTCGACAGCCTGCAAACCAAAGTGGCCGTGAACCAAACCGCCGATCTATTTTTAGACGGCCTTTCGCTGGCCTCAATCTATTTTCTGGCAGCGATCGGTCTGGCGATCACCTTTGGCGTGATGGGCGTGATCAACATGGCCCATGGCGAATTTATCATGATGGGCGCCTACACGGGCTTTGTGATCCAGCAGTTTGTGCCAAATTATACTGTCTCGATCATCATTGCCTTGCCCGTGGCCTTTGCCGTGACCTTTGCCGCAGGTGTGGTGATGGAACGGTTGGTCATCCGCAAGCTCTACCATCGCCCGCTGGAAACACTGTTGGCCACCTTCGGGATTTCAATCGCTTTACAACAGTTGGCCAAGAACATTTTTGGCACCCAAGCCCGCCCCCTGACATCCCCTGCTTGGCTGGACGGGGCGCTGGTGTTTAATGATGTTGTGGCGATTTCCTACATCCGCATCGCGATCTTCATCCTTGCGCTGATTTTTCTTGGGTTGATCCTGTTCATTCTCAAGCGCACGCGCCTTGGCCTAGAGGTGCGCGCCGTGACGCAAAACCCGCGTATGGCAGCATCCATGGGGATCAATCCAGACCGGATCAATATGATGACCTTCGGCCTTGGCTCAGGCATCGCAGGTATCGCAGGCGTGGCTATCGGTCTTTATGCCAAAGTGACGTCCGAGATGGGCGCTGATTACATCGTGCAAAGCTTTATGACCGTCGTTGTCGGCGGTGTGGGAAATGTTTGGGGCACTTTGGCGGGGGCAGGCATGATTGGCGGTCTGCAAAAGATCATCGAATGGTTCAATCCATCGAACACGCTGGCGGCCCAGACCTATATGATCCTCTTTATCATCCTGTTCATTCAATTCCGGCCAAAGGGCATTGTCGCCCTCAAAGGCCGCGCGGCGGGGGATTGATCCAATGCAAAACAGCTTTTTTGCGCGCAACCCTTCGATCCTTTGGTTCCTTTTGGTCCTCGGCCTGTTCACCTTTGGGGTAACGCTTTTAGCGGAATCCACAGGAATGGGTGTGATCTCGACCTCGTTTGTAAAGACCTTAGGCAAGACCCTGACCCTCTGTCTGGTGGCAATCGCTATGGACGTGGTCTGGGGGTATTGCGGGATCCTGTCCCTTGGCCATTTCGCCTTCTTTGGGATCGGCGGCTATGCCATTGGCATGTGGCTGATGTTTGAACGGACCAAAGAAATCGTGGTCACCAACCTTGAGGCTGCGACGATCCCCCCAACCCCCTCCGAGATCAACGAAGCCATCGGCACGCAAATCTTTGGTGTTGTGGGCAGCTCGGAATTCCCTGCGATTTGGGCCTTTTCCGACAGCCTGTTCCTGCAACTGTTGATGGTCGTTCTGGTGCCGGGCCTTTTGGCGCTGATCTTTGGCTGGTTGGCCTTTCGCAGCCGTGTGACAGGCGTGTACCTGTCGATCCTGACCCAAGCCATGACGCTGGCACTGGCGCTGTACCTCTTTCAAAACGACAGCGGCCTGCGCGGCAACAACGGATTGTCCGGCCTGCAAAACATCCCCGGCCTGACCCATCTGAGCCAAGCACAGGTCAGCATCGGGTTCTTTTGGGCCTCTGCCGTGGCGCTGGCTGCCGGGTATATCCTGTTTGCTTGGGTGCTGGATGGCAAAATGGGCAGCGTGATCAAAGCGATCCGCGATGACGAGGCCCGCGTTCGGTTCTTGGGCTACCACGTCGAAAGCTACAAGCTGTTCATATTCACTCTCACGGCCATGGTCGCAGGCATCGCTGGCGCGCTCTATTATCCGCAGGCGGGCATCATCAATCCCGCCGAGATTGCCCCGATTGCTTCAATCTATTTGGCGGTTTGGGTAGCGATTGGCGGGCGTGGCAGGCTTTATGGCGCGGTCATCGGCGCCGTGTTTGTCTCACTCCTGTCCAGCTGGTTCACGGGCGGCGGCGCACCCAACATCAACCTTGGGTTCTATGTGATCCAATGGACCGATTGGTGGCTGGTGTTGTTGGGCCTTTCCTTTGTGGCTGTGACCCTCTTTTTCCCCGGCGGTATTGGCAGCCTCTTTGACAAATTGGTCAGGAAATCATCATGAGCACTTTGTTGGAAATGTCTGGCGTGTCTGTCTCATTTGACGGGTTCAAAGCCATCAACAACCTGTCCTTTCAAATCGCAGAACCCGAACTGCGCGCCGTCATCGGCCCAAATGGCGCGGGCAAAACCACGTTTATGGACATCGTGACGGGCAAAACAAAACCTGACGAAGGCAGTGTGATTTTTGGCGAAAAAAGCGTGTCGTTGATCGGGATGTCTGAAAGTCAAATCTCGCGGGCAGGCATCGGACGCAAGTTTCAAAAACCCACAGTGTTCGAGGCGCAAAGCGTGCGCGAAAACTTGGCCATGGCGTTGAAAAACCCGCGGGGCCCGTTTGATGTGCTGTTCTATCGCAAGACCAAATCAGGCGCAGAACGCATCGAAGATATTGCCTCTCAGGTTGGCCTGTCCGATCAGCTGACCCGCCCTGCGGGCGAGCTCAGCCATGGACAAAAACAGTGGCTCGAGATCGGTATGTTGCTGGCCCAAGACCCCCGTTTGTTGCTGGTCGATGAACCCGCTGCAGGCATGACCCCGGCCGAGCGGGAAAAGACTACAGATATCTTGGTGGAAGCGGCCAAAACCCGATCTGTAGTGGTGGTCGAGCATGATATGGAATTTGTGCGACGTCTGAACTGTAAGGTCACCGTGTTGAATGAAGGGTCCGTGCTGGCCGAGGGCAGCCTCGATCATGTCACCCAAAACCCCGAAGTTATTGATGTCTATCTGGGACGCTGAGCCATGCTAGAAGTTAAAAACCTGAACCTTCATTATGGCCGCAGCCAGATCCTGAGCGATATCAGCTTTGGGGCGCAAACCGGCGCTGTAACCTGTCTTATGGGCACGAACGGTGTTGGTAAAACCAGTCTGCTCAAGGCGATATCGGGCACCCATGCGCGATCCGCTGGCGGGTTAAAATTGGATGGTACAGAGGTGCCGCTAAACGCATCGGCGTTTAAAATGGCGCAACTGGGCGTGGGCTATGTGCCCCAAGGGCGCGATGTATTTCCCCTGATGACTGTGCAGGAAAATCTGGAAACCGGTTTTGCCTGTCTCGACCGATCCGAGCGCTTTGTTCCAGACGAGATTTTCGAACTGTTCCCGGTTCTGAAGGAAATGAAATCGCGCCGTGGTGGGGATTTATCCGGTGGGCAACAACAGCAACTGGCTATCGGGCGCGCGCTGGTAACCAAACCGCGTTTGTTGTTGCTGGACGAGCCGACCGAAGGCATCCAGCCTAATATCATTCAACAGATCGGGCGGGTGATCTCGTATCTGCGCGACCAAGGCGGCATGGCCATTTTGTTGGTCGAACAGTTCTTTGATTTTGCATACGAGCTGGGCGATCATTTCGTCACGCTCACCCGTGGGCAAGTGACCCACGACGCAACGCGCGCTGACACCGAGCGGGCTGAATTATTGTCCAAAGTGTCCGTTTAAACAGGCATACCTTATAGGCAGGCCTAGACCGCAAGGTCATCCATCAACGTCGTCAAATATTCACCGGTGCGGCGATAGTGCTGCATCAATGCAGCAATTGCTGCATCTGCATCCCGCGCAACAGCAGCATCCAAAATTTCGGTATGCTCGGTCTCGACATCGCGGCTTTGATACAGATCCGACTTTGCCGCCAAATACCGATAGCGGATGTTAAGATCATAAAGCTGGCTGCAATATTTCATCAACATCGGCGTTTCTGCATTTTCCAGCAACGCCATGTGGAACGCCTTGTGCACCTCCTCAAAAGAGGTGGATTTTTGCTGGGCTGCCTTCTTCATCCGGTGATGGGTCAGCACCAAACGATCCTCCCATTGGGACGTGGCATTGGCAATAGATCCGCGTAGGGCAATACTTTCTAGCGTCTCGCGCAGCATCAAAATTTCTTCGAAATTGGCTTTGTTCACAGGGGCTGCGCGAAATCCACGCTGATCAATCCGCTCGACCAACATATCTGAGGTCAGCAGGCTGAGCGCCTCACGCACTGGCGAACTGCCCGTATCCAACATCACCCGAAGCCGCTCGATCTTTAGCTTTTCACCCGCAGGCAAAGCACCGGTCAGGATCATGCGCCGCAGGGTCAGATAGGCCCCACGTGTGGCGGAGGTTTCTTTACTGCCAGTCTCGTCAATCGCACTCATCAAAATACCCCTGCGCTAGCTCAGCCCAACTGTTTTCGTCGACAAACCAACATTTAGCGTCAGCGATCCTTCGTTAATCATCCACCGCCGCAGGGTAAAACGACGTGCCCCGCTGGAATGCATCGGATCTGCCTCGGCCAAGGCGCGCGCCTCTTCTAAACTGGCCGCACGGTAAATGATCAGTCCCATCCCTTGCATATGATCGCCGGTCTCATCGGACATGGGACCCGCAAAAGCCAACTGACCCTTTGCCTCCAACTGCGCCTGATAGGCAAGGTGATTGCCCAAGGCTGCTTTGACATCTTCCGGGGCTTTGTCGGGAGTGCTGTGCGCCACATAAAGCTCCAAGGCCAAGGCCCCGCGTGACTTTGCATCCGCCTTGTAGTCGTTCCAAGCAACCATATTTCCGCGCCCTCTAAAAAATCGATATTAATTGACTTCCAGCTTAGATGTAGGCAGAAATCGAACAAACTGGCAAGGATGACACGTATGAAATATATGGTTGGGGATGTTGCAGGGGGGACCGCTGTGTTTGCCCTGAATGGTGAAAATGCTGTAAATCTCAGTGCGTTATCAGACAAAGTCGGCCCAGATTTGATGGGCTTGATCGCCGATCCCAGCCTTGTCGACTCTCTTGCCGCTGATATCGCCGCAGCGCCCAGTGTGGCCACCAAAGACATCACACCTGCCCTGCCAGTGGCCAAGCCCGGCACCATCATTTGCCTTGGTCTGAACTACGTCGACCACATCAAAGAAGGGGGATATGACATCCCCGAATACCCCGCTTTGTTTATGCGCGGCAAAAATTCGATCATGGCAGCCGGCAAACCGATGGTGCGTCCAACCGTATCCGAAAAATTGGATTACGAAGTGGAACTGATGGTGATTGTTGGCAAAGGCGGCCGCCACATCGCCGAGGCCGACGCCCTAAACCACGTCTTTGCCTACACCGTTTTAAACGACGGATCTGTGCGTGATTATCAGCGCAAAACGCACCAATGGACCCCCGGTAAAAACTTTGACAACACTGGTGCTGTTGGCCCAATTGCCGTGACCCCGGACGAATTGCCTGAAGGCGCTGTTGGCCTCAAAATTGAAAGCCGCGTGGGCGATGAAATCCTGCAAAGCGCCAACACAGACGATATGATGTGGTCCGTGGCTAAAACGATCTCGCTGATCTCGGTTTATACCACGTTGGAACCCGGTGATTTGATCGCAATGGGCACCCCGCCCGGTGTGGGCCACGCCAAAACGCCGCCACGTTGGCTGCGCCCCGGTGAAACTGTCGAGGCGGAGGTCGAAGGGATCGGTATTTGCGCCAGCCCCATTGTGGACGAAAAAGACTTTGCCGCAGCGGTGGCCGCCCAATGAGCGCGCCGGACCAAAACGACCTGACCGCAATCCGCGCGAAGGCCCAGCAAGATGTGCGTGACCTGCGCGACCGCATTGATCAACTCAGTGATGACGCCATCGACCTTGTTCTCGCAGATGCCCGCTCGCATTATGCTTGGACGGACAAGCCGATCAGCGATTCAGTCTTGCACGCGCTCTATGAAATAACGGCCAGCGGCCCCACCAGTATGAACACCTGCCCTGCGCGGTTTGTTTTCGTCAAAACGCCCGAGGGCAAGGACCGTTTGGCCAAATCTCTAAAGCCAGCCAATGTGGGCAAAATGATGGGTGCGCCTGTGACCGCAATCATTGCCCATGATCTGGATTTCTGGACGGAACTTCCCTTTTTGTTCCCGCATGAAGATCGGCGTCATTTCTTTGAGGGCAAAACCCAGCATTGCGCTGACACCGCGTTTCGCAACGGGACCCTGCAAGGGGCCTATTTCATGATTGCAGCCCGCGCATTGGGGCTGGATGTGGGCGCGATGTCCGGATTTTCCAACCAAGCGGTGGATGATGAGTTTTTTGCGGGCACCAGCCTGCGGTCGAATTTCTTGTGCAATATTGGCTATGCGGATGAAACGGCTTTGTTTCAAAAACTGCCACGCTTTGCCTTCGATCAGGTTTGCGCATTTGCATAAGGGTTTGAGCCATGGCTGAAGTCAAAATGAAAACCACTGTCAAACTGCGGGCCAAGGGCGAATGCCCGTCCCATTCGAGGGCAGATGTGGCTGTGCGTGACCTTACTTTTGCTATTGATGAGCCGACCGAACGCGGTGGCACCAACGCAGGCCCCACGCCGACAGATACGGCACTGGCAGCCTTGATTGGGTGCACCAATGTGATCGGTCATAAATGCGCAAAAACACTGGGCATCGACATAGGCCATCTAACCATCGATGCGGTGTGCGACTTTGACCGGCGCGGCGTGACGTTGACTGAGGAGATCAACGTCCCGTTTCATGCGATCGCGTTAAAAGTCGTATCAGACGGATCCGCCACCCAAGCCCAGCTTGATCAAGTGGCGGCTGAAACGGATAAATACTGTCCCCTGTCCAAACTATTCGTGGCAGCGGGCACAAAACTAACGGTGACCTGGCACAGCGAGTAACACCGACATATCCAACCAAATCATCTCAGGGAGGAACAAGATGAAACATTGGACAAAGGGATTGGCGCTGAGCGCGTTGATGGCCTGCACGGCCCTGCCAGCAATGGCTCAAGAACGTATTTCCGCAGTTGTGATCGACGGCTATCCAGCCCGCGCACTTTGGGTAAAGGAATTCACAAATTTCTTTATCCCGGAAGTCGACAAACGTCTGGCCGCAAACGGCAATTACGTTATGGACTGGCAGGAAAACTACGGTGGCTCCATCGTCAAACCAAAGGGCGTTTTGGAAGGCGTTCAACTGGGTTTGGGCGATATCGGTATTGTCACAACGATTTTCCACTCGTCTAAATTGCCAAGCCAAGGTCTGGCCTCGGTCACACCATTTGTGGCAACCGATGCCCGCGCCGTTGCCAAAGCGGTAGACGAGATCGCTCGCGAATTCCCCGCGATGCAGAACGAATTTGCAGCCCAGAACCAAGTCTATCTGGCAACTGGTGTTGTCTTGGACACCTATCAGGTGTTCTCGACATCCGAGGTCAACAGCGTTTCTGATCTTGAGGGCAAAAAAGTGGCTGGTGCCGGTATGAACCTGCGCTACCTCGAAGGTATCGATGGTGCCGCAGGTGTGCGTGGTGGTCTGACCGACTTCTACAACATGCTACAAACCGGTCTGGTTGATGCAGGAATGCTGTGGCCAGAAGCCGCCAAGACCTTCAAAATCGCAGAAGTGGCCCCCTACATGCTGAAAGCAGACTTAGGCGCCGTTAATTCAAAAACTGTGACTGTGAATGCCGACTACTGGGCGAAATTGCCGGACGAGGTCAAAGGCGTGTTGCAAGACGTGGCCATCGCCTACCGCGATCACCTTGCTGGTTTGGCAATGGACCGCGCAGCAGCGTCTGAAACTGCCTACACTGACGGTGGTGGTACAATCGTCGAAGTCTCAGCCGAAGACCGTGCCGCATGGGCCGCAGCAATGCCAAACATCGCACAAGAATGGGCCAACACCCTAAACGACAAGGGCGAGGCAGGCACAGACATGCTGGCTGCCTACTTGGGTAAGCTCGAAGCCGCCGGATACATCGGTGTGCGCGACTGGACCCAAGAGTAAAGAAACCGGTGGAGGCCAGTTAAATGATGAAATCCGCTTTAGCTGGCCTCTCCAAACTTGCCAATACATTGGCCATGGGTGCCAATGCCGCCGGAACTTTGGTGGTGTTAGGCTTGGTCTTGATCGTCAACTTTGACGTCATCGCCCGTGGCTTTTTCAACGCACCCTTTCGCGGCACCTACGAGGTGGTCCAGTTTTCGGTCGTGTTGATCGTCTTTTTACAATTGCCGGATGTGGTTCGGGTTGACCGGCTTACACGTTCAGACGGGTTTTTGAACCTTCTGCACCATCGTCGCCCTGTGCTGACCTCGAACCTGCGCCGGATCATCAACGCGATCTCGGCGATTTTCATGGGGCTAGTGGCCTACATTATGTACCCCGAATTTATCGAGATGTGGCATTCCAAAGACTACTTTGGCGTGCCCGGCATCTTTACCGCCCCGTGGTGGCCAATCAAACTGGCCATCACCGCCAGCACTGCTTTGTGCTGTGTTATTTTCGTCCTCAAGGTCATTACGGCCCAAGACCGGCCGCAATTGGTGCGCGTCCCTGAACACGATGGACCCGCCAAATGACCCCTATTGAGATTGGCCTGATCTCGGTCATTGCGATTGTTTTCCTGATCTATTCCGGCGTCTACATCCCTATCGCTTTGGGCATGGTGTCGTTTGTGTCGATCTGGTTGATGCGCGACAATTTCACCTTGGCGTTGAACCTGCTCAAGATTGCCGTGGGCGACAGTGCAATGGAATATTCCTTTGCCACTATCCCACTTTTTACCTTCATGGGACTGATCGTATCAAAAGCGGGGTTAGGGAGGGATATCTACGAGGTCATGACCATGCGCTTTCGCAAGGTCAAAGGCGGGATTGGCATGGCGACCGTGGGTGCAAACGCAGTGTTCGCCGCTGTCACCGGATCCTCCATCGCCTCCGCATCTGTTTTCACCAAAGTATCTGTGCCGCAAATGATCGCGCAGGATTACAAACCGCGCTTTGCTGTGGGCGTGGTCGCTGGCAGTTCGGTGCTGGGCATGATCATCCCGCCCTCGGCGATGTTGATCATCTATTCTTTTGTGGCCGAACAATCCGTAGGCGACATGTTCCTTGCTGGTGTCATTCCTGGCATCATGCTGGCCATCGCATATATTGGTGCGATCTGGGCCATGGGGCGGTTCACGCCGGGCTTTGTGGGCGGACGTCCCGCAGAAGATTACGAGCTGATGACAGCGCGCGAAATAGCCTCAAAAACCTTGCCCACAGTTTTCCTGATCATCATCGTTTTAGGCGGGATATACACAGGCTGGCTTACGGCCGTTGAGGCAGGGGCCACAGGCGCCTTAGTGGCCCTTGGGATCGCTTTGCTTCGTCGGTCCATGTCGCCAAAGGCATTCTGGGAGGCCCTGCTAGAAACCGGCCATATCACTGCTGCGATCCTATTTTTGATCACGGCTGCATCGATCTATAGCCGGATGTTGGGACTTGCCGGTCTCCCCAACCAATTGCAGGATTTGCTGGCAGGTAATCAATCGTCCTTCCTGATGATCATGGTGATCTATGTCTTGATGATGCTATTTTTGGGCACCTTGCTGGACACCGCATCGATCATCTTGATCGTTGTGCCCCTGTTCCTGCCCTTGGTCGAGGCTATGGATCTGTCCCTGATCTGGTTTGGCATCATCACCGTTGTCGGGGCCGAGATTGGATTGCTGACCCCGCCTCTTGGGATTTCGTGTTTTGTGATAAAATCTACTCTGAATGATGACCGGATCAGCCTCAAGGACGTGTTTATGGGCGCCCTGCCCTTTGCCTTTGTTATGCTGTTGGTCCTGATTGTGCTGATCCGGTTCCCGGGCCTCAGCCTTGCCCTTTTGAACTAGGAGATCGCTAGCCATGCGCAACGTCACCACTGAAAACATCACAGACGTTTTTGCCGACTATTTTGGCAAGGATACCGATCCGCGCACCCGCGAAGTGCTGGTCGCAATGGCCCGTCACATCCACGACTTTGCCCGCGAAGTGAACCTGACCCATGATGAATGGCGCAAAGGCCTGTCCATGCTGGAGCACGCAGGCCGCATCACATCGCCCGAACGCAACGAATTTGTTCTGTTTTCGGACGTGCTGGGCCTGTCGTCTTTGGTCGATATGATGCACAGCGTGCCCGAGGCGACCAGTTCATCGGTGTTGGGGCCGTTCCATGTGTCCAACCCGCCCCCTTTGGCCATTGGTGGCGATATGAAGCACGACTTTGAAGGCATTGTTTTGCTGGTCGAAGGACAGGTGCGCAGCACCGATGGCACGCCGCTGGCAGGTGCACAATTGGACATTTGGCAGACTGCGCCAAACGGGCTCTATTCCAGCCAAGACCCGGATCAGGACATCCATTCGTTCCATGCCTTGATGACCACGGATGACAATGGCGACTTTGCATTCACCACAGTCAAACCGGTCAGCTACACAGTGCCCACGGATGGCCCTGTGGGCGAATTGTTGGATGCAGCAGGCCGTCACCCATGGCGCCCATCGCACCTGCATTACATTTGTTCGGCTGAGGGTCACAAATCCTTGGTCACCGAAGTATTTCCCGACGACGACCCCTATCTGGACCAAGACACTGTGTTTGGCGTGCGCGACGATTTGGTGATGTCCTACGCCCCACGTCCGGCCTCTGATTTTCCAGATGGAATGGTTCTGTCTGGCAAGGTTGATGAGCCTTTTGAATCAGTTCGCTTTGACCTAGTGTTGGCACCGCAGGACTAAGGCCAGCCGCACCAACCGCTGCCAAAAACCAAGGGGGACCCGCAGGATGAACATCCTTTTCATCATGTATGATCAGCTGCGCTTTGATTATCTCAGCTGTGCAGGGCATCCCCATTTGCACACGCCCAATTTTGACCGTGTGGCTGAAATGGGGGTCCGCTTTACCGAGGCCTATGTGCAAGCGCCGATCTGTGGTGCCAGCCGGATGAGCTTTTATACAGGGCGCTATGTTTCGTCGCACGGGGCTGCGTGGAACAACTTCCCGCTGCGCGTTGGCGAACACACAATGGGCGATCATCTGCGCAATTGCGGAATGGAGTGTTGGCTGATCGGAAAAACCCACATGAAGGCCGATGTGGCTGGCATGGAACGCTTGGGGCTGACGCCCGATAACACCATTGGCGCGCGGCAGGCCGAATGTGGTTTTGACGCCTGGATCCGCGATGATGGCCTATGGGCGCAAGGGCCCGACGGATTCTACGACGAAAAACGCTCGCCCTATAACGAATACCTAAAATCCCAAGGCTATGAGGCCGAAAACCCATGGGCTACCTTCGCAAATGCTGGGGTCGAAGAGGACATGGATATCGCCTCGGGCTGGATGTTTGCCAATGCCGATAAACCTGCCAACATCAAAGAACGCGACAGCGAAACGCCTTGGCTGACCCGTAAAACCATCGAATTCATCGACCAAGCGACCAATCCGTGGTGCGCCCATGTCAGCTTTATCAAACCGCATTGGCCCTATATTGTGCCTGCGCCCTATCACAATATGTACAGCACCAATCACGTTCCTGCCGCAACGCGTCACGAGGCAGAGCAGGCAAACCCCCACCCGGTTTACGAGGCCTACATGGGCAACAAAATTGCCCACGCCTTTCAACGCGACGAAGTGCGGCAAAAAGTTATTCCCGCCTATATGGGGCTGATCAAACAGTGCGATGATCAGTTGGGCGTTTTGCTGGATCACTTGGAACAGACCGATCAAATGCAAAACACCATGATCGTTCTGACCTCGGATCACGGCGATTATTTGGGGGATCATTGGTTGGGTGAAAAGGATCTGTTCCACGCCCAATCTGTTAAAGTTCCGATGATCATTTATGATCCCCGTCCCCAAGCCGATGTCGCCCGGGGTACAACCTGTGATGCTTTGGTGGAATCCATCGATCTGGCCCCGACATTTGTCGAAGCCGCTGGTGGTGAGGTTCCCGATCATATCCTAGAAGGGCGATCTTTGATCCCGTGGCTACACGGTCAAACACCCGACTGGCGATCCTATGCGATCTCGGAATTTGATTACTCGTCCAACCCGCAGGCTACCAAACTGGGCCTGCATCCCAAGGATTGTCGTCTGTTTATGGTTTTTGACGGTCGCTATAAGCTGATGCATGCCGAAGGCGGCTTTCGCCCCATGCTATTTGATCTGCACACAGATCCTGAGGAATTTCATGACCTCGCCAAAGGCGATGACCACGCGGCGGAAATTCAGCGTCTCTACGACTATTTGCACGAATGGGCCCTGCGATGTTCACAACGCATCACCAAATCAAACAGCGATATCGAAACAACCCGCGGCAAATCCCTAAAACGCGGGGTGTTGCCGTTTATGTATGATGGCTCTGAAGTGCCATTGGAATGGACGCAAAAGTATCGCGGACAGGCCACGGGCAGCTATATCGACGACGAAACAACCCCCTCCGACAGCTAAGACACTCTTTGAAAGGCCAAGTCCATGCTGCATCCGCTTGTGACCACAGAGCAAATCAAAGCCTTCCAAACAGACGGCGTTGTCTTGATCAAAGGTTTGTTTGCGGATCATGTGGCGGCTTTGCGGGCGGGCATTGAAGCAAACATCAGCAATCCCGGTCCTTATGCCGCTGAAAACCTGCATAAACACGAGACTGGCAGGTTCTTTGACGATTATTGCAACTGGAACCGCATTTCGGAATTTGAGACGGTTATTCGCACTAGCCCTGCCGCAGAAGTTGCCGCCGATCTGATGAGATCCCAGACCACGCAACTGTTCCACGACCATGTGTTGGTCAAAGAGCCGGGCACCAGTAAACCCACCCCGTGGCATTCCGACGGACCTTATTATTTCGTTAAAGGCCAGCAAACCGTCAGCTTTTGGGTGCCTGTCGATCCAGTCACGGAGGCTTCCCTGCGTTGTGTGGCTGGTTCCCACAACTGGCCCAAGCCGGTTTTGCCGACCCGCTGGTTATCAGAGACAGATTTTTACCCAGATCAAGACAGCTATATGCCTGTGCCGGATCCCGATGCCGAAGGCATGGATATTCGTGAATGGCCCATGCGGCCAGGCGATGCAGTCGCGTTTAATTACAACATCTTGCATGGTGCACGTGGCAATGAAACGACCCAACGCAGACGGGCGTTTTCGCTACGTTTGGTGGGGGATGACGCACGCTATACCCGGCGCCCCGGCCCTACATCGCCACCCTTTCCCGATCACAACATGACCGAAGGGCAAAAGCTGCGCCATGACTGGTTTCCAGTGCTTTTTGATCGCAGCTCAGCCTAGAGTGTTCATCCAACCGAGGCTGTCGTTAGTATCACCAACAGGTTTGTATTCCGCCCCAAGCGGTGCGTCATAACCCATGTCATGGATGTGCTGGAAAATATGCCCATACGCCACTTCCCCGTGATCCGGGGCAGCGCGGTCAGGTACACTGGCGAATTGAATATGTCCAATGAGCGGCTGTAGATCTGTTAATCGGTGGCTCAGATCGCCTTCCATCAATTGCACATGATAACAATCAAACATCAGCTTGAGATTGCCCACGCCCACTTCGTGGATGATCGCGCGGGCCTGCGTGGTCGTTTGCAGGAAATACCCCGGTGCATCGTAGTGATTAAGCGGCTCGATCAAAATGGTGATGCCGTGTAGCTCTGCCTCGGTTGTCGCGTAGCGCAGGTTTTCTACAAACGTATCATGGGCCGACTGACCCGAGGCAAACCCCGCCATAACATGGATGTTTCGGGTTCCTAAAGCCACGGCATATTCAACCGCTTGGTCTATTGCCGCGCGCGCCTCAGCTTCGCGCCCAACCAACGCAGACAACCCGTTTTCGCCGCCCGCCACATCGCCGCGATCCGTATTCAAACCGAGCATCGGTAAACCAGTTTCAGTCAAAGCGGCCTTGACCAAACGCGCTGGCGTGGCATAGGGCCAATGACATTCAACCGCATCAAAGCCTGCAGCATGCGCAGCGTGGACCGCTTCTGGTAAGGTGCGATCTGTCCACAAAAATCCTAAATTGGCAGAAAATCGCATCAATTATCCCATTCTACATCAAATTTAGACACAAGCCCGTTGATGTGCTCGGCCGTGAGCATTCGTGCATCAACGCCACGCATCATCATAGCAAGCCGCGCTGTGTCTTCCAATTCCTCGATGGCGTTGCAGGCGGCCTCAACGTCTTTGCCTGCCACCACCGGGCCATGATTGGCCAACATCACAGCGCTGCGTTTGCCAGCCAGACCGCGCACCGCCTCGCCCATGGCCGGATCACCGGGCAAAAAGAACGGCAGCAATTTAACTTTGCCCAGCTTCATGATCGCATAGGGCGTCATCGGCGGCAAAAAGTTATCCTCATCCGCGTCGGGCATCATCGACCACGCGACAGAATGACAGCTGTGCAAATGCACCACGGCGCCAGCCGTGCTGCGTGTGTCATAAAACGCCGCATGTAGAGGCATTTCTTTCGTCGGTTTGTCCCCGCCTATCAGCCTACCTTTGGCATCAAAACGCGACAAACGCGCTGGATCAAGCCGCCCGAAACTGGTCCCAGTGGGTGAGACCAATAAACCACCATCCTCGGTTCGGGCGCTGATATTTCCAGTGCTGCCACCGGTGAGGCCGCGGTCGAACATCGATTTTGCCAGCAGGCAAATCTGTTCTCTCAGCGCCGTCTCCGTCATGGGTTCTGCCCCAAGATTTCAGCAGCCTTTGCAAAGTAATCCGGTGCACCAAAGTTACCCGATTTCAAAGCCAAGACCAGATCTGAACCCGCCCTCAGGGCGGGGACGCCGGGATCAATCTCCGGTCCTATTTCCAATTGCGTAAGGCCAAGCGCCTCGACCACAGCGCCCGATGTTTCCCCCCCTGCAGGGAGTAATCTTTCAACCCCCGCAGCCACCAAGGCGCCAGTCAGATCGGCAAAAAATCCCTCGATTGCACCTGCTGCGTTTTCCAATCCAAATTTGGCCTGCACGTCCTTGACCACCTCTGGATCGGCGGAACTGTAGGCCAAGGGAATGCCATCCTGCGCCATCGCCCAATCGCATACCATTTGCGCGGTCAAGCGGCCTTCGATGACCTCCTCTGCGACGATCTCAAAAACGGGGTTCGTCTTTGCATGCAGGGCTACTTGCCCCCGTGTTGCCACAGAACACGAGCCTGACATCGCGACACATTTGCCTGCCTGCCCGCGCCATGTGGCACCCTCGCCACTGATCGCGCCCGAGGCTGCAAAGTTCGCCGGCAGGCCAAGGGCAACCCCAGATCCTCCTGTAATCAAAGGCAAATCTGCCACGGCTTTGCCAATCTCCAGCAGATCCGGATCGGCCATAGCATCTACAACAATCAAGCTGTTTCCTGCGGCGTCCTCGCGGGCCAAGCCCGCTTTGATGGCGCCCGATCCCTGCAAAACCTCTTGCGCTGCCACGTGACCGACCCCCAGCTTGGTCTGCGGGCGCAGCCAGCGCCGGATATCTGCATCAACCATGGGTGTCAGCGGATGATTTTGCATTCCACTTTCGCTGAGCAGCACATCATTCACAAACAAATGGCCCATATAAATCGACCGCCCCGTACCGGGAAACGCAGGGCATACGATGACCTTTTTTGAGCCCAAACGCTGCGCCAGCGCTTCGGCCACGGGGCCGATATTGCCCTCAGCGGTGCTGTCGAATGTCGAGCAGTATTTGAAGAAAAACTGCGTGCACCCCTGGGCCTGCAACCACTCTAAGGCCGCCAATGATTGCGCCACAGCATCGGCCGGATCTATGGAACGGGATTTGAGAGCCACAACCCCCGCTTCCACGCTGGCATCAGCATCCGTCGAGGGCACGCCGGAATATTGCACCACGCGCATCCCACCTTTGGCCAATGTGTTTGCCAAATCGCTGGAGCCTGTGAAATCGTCCCCAATACATCCCAAAAACATAGCTGTCCCCCGTAGTCATCGGGGCGACTATAGGGGTGTGAGGCGAGGAGGCAAGGCAAAGCCCCCTCGCATCAATGGCTTAACCCAAGGCGCTGTTACAGCGACCACAAACACCGTCGTGGCTATGAGTTCCCACATCAGGCAGAACCTTCCAACAGCGTTGGCATTTTTCGCCGTCCGCTTTGGCAAAGACCACTTTCGCGGCGTCTGATCCATCAAGAGTGAACGCATCCGCAGGGGCCTCTTGCGTGGACACTTTGATGTCGGATGTAATGCAGATATCGTCGAATGGCACAGTTGCCAAAACATCTGCGGTCGCTTGATCCACATGCACCATTGGTGCCGCTTCCAGTGATGCGCCAATGGTTTTTTCCCGGCGCTCGACCTCCAACGCGCCAGTCACGACGCGGCGCACATCGCGCACTTTGGCCCATTTTGCGGCCAAGTCTTCATCCAGCCACGCAGAGGGCGTTTCGGGGATGTCAGTGAGGTGGACCGAGCTTGCCTCGCCCGCGTTTCGTTCCAGCCAAACCTCTTCCATCGTGAAGACCAAAACAGGGGCCAACCACGTGGTCAGACGGGTGTAAAGGATGTCCAGAACTGTGCGTGCCGCGCGGCGGCGTTCGGTATCGCCATCGCAATATAAAGCGTCCTTGCGAATGTCGAAATAGAAGGCGGATAGATCGATGGTGGCGAAGTTAAAGACCGCTTGGAAGACACCTTGGAAATCGTATTTTGTGTAGCCTTCTCGGACAGTTACATCCAATTCGGCCAGACGGTGCAGCACCCAGCGTTCCAGTTCGGGCATGTCGGCGGGATCCATCCGGTCGCTTTCGGTGAAATCAGCCAAGGAGCCCAACATAAAGCGCATCGTGTTGCGCAAACGGCGGTAGCTATCAGCCACACCTTTGAGGATCTCCTGTCCGATCCGCAGGTCAGCCGTGTAGTCCGATTGGGCCACCCAAAGGCGCAGAATATCCGCACCGTATTGCTTGATCACTTGATCCGGCGCGATGGTGTTGCCGATGGATTTGGACATCTTCATGCCCTTTTCATCCAGCGTAAACCCATGGGTCAGAACCCCGCGATAGGGCGCGTGCCCTTTGGTTCCACAGGCCTGCAACATCGACGAATGGAACCAACCGCGGTGTTGGTCGGTGCCTTCTAGATACAAATCAGCCAACCCATCGTCGCTGCCATCTTCGCGGTCGCGCAGAGTGAACGCGTGGGTTGATCCGCTGTCGAACCACACATCCAAGATATCCATAACTTGCTCATAGTCATCAGGGTTCACAATACCGCCCAAGAACCGTTCTTTGGCCCCGTCTTTGTACCACGCATCGGCCCCTTCGGCCTCGAAAGCCTCCAGAATACGGGCGTTCACCTCTTCATTGCGTAGCAAGAAATCAGCATCGTCATGTTGTGCGCCAACTTTGGTGAAACAGGTCAATGGAACGCCCCATGCCCGTTGACGTGACAGCACCCAGTCAGGCCGCGCTTCGATCATGGAATAGAGGCGGTTGCGCCCCGTCTGCGGTGTCCAAGTGACCAACTCATCGATGCTGCGCAGCGCCCGTTCGCGGATCGTGGTCCCATAAGTGTCCTGCCCGTCGCCTACGGCCTTGTCGATGGCTGCAAACCATTGTGGTGTGTTGCGGAAGATCACCGGCGCTTTGGAGCGCCACGAATGGGGGTAACTGTGCTTGACTTGGCCACGGGCTATGATGCCGCCTGCCTCGACCAATTTGGCGATCACGGCGCTGTTGGCTTTGCCTTCTTTACCTTTGCGATCAAACACTTGCAGCCCTGCAAAGAACGGGACGTGATCGAGGAATTCCGAGGCCTCGCCCACGTTGTAGGTCATCCGGTCAATCCAGTTGCGTTTGACGAAGCAATCGTAGTCGTCGGCGCCGTGGGACGGAGCGGTGTGGACAAAACCCGTGCCTGCATCATCCGTGACATGATCCCCATCGATCATCGGCACATCGTAGGACCAAAAATCATCCATCTGCGCCAAGGGGTGTTCGCACACTGCGTCAGCCATCATATCTGCGGTCACATCTTCCACGCGCGTGAAGGACGTGGCGCGGGCTTTGGTCAGCGTTTCTTCAGCCAGCGTGTCGGCCAAGATGTAAAGATCACCGGCGGCGGTCCAGCTTTCATCCTCGGTCGTCTCAACACGGTAGAGCCCGTAGGAGATTTTGGGGTTATAGGCCACAGCCTTGTTCGACGGGATCGTCCAAGGGGTCGTGGTCCAGATCACAACACGGGCGTCCTTGATCGCGTCGGGGGCTGTGCGAAATTTGAACGGCACCCAGATCGTGTGGGACTTGTGATCGTGGTATTCGATCTCGGCCTCGGCCAGAGCAGTCTTTTCCACGGGCGACCACATCACTGGCTTGGACCCTTGGTACAAAGTGCCTGTCATCAGGAATTTTTGGAATTCTTCGGCGATGACGCGTTCGGCGTGGAAGTTCATCGTCAGATAGGGCTCGTCCCAATTGCCAGTGATGCCCAGACGTTTGAATTCATCGCGCTGGATATGAACCCACTTTTGCGCAAACTCGCGACATTCGTTGCGGAATTCGACCACATCGATGGCGTCTTTGTCTTGGCCTTTTTGGCGGTATTTTTCTTCGATCTTCCATTCGATTGGCAGGCCGTGGCAATCCCATCCGGGGATGTAGCGGGCGTCTTTGCCCATCATCTGCTGGCTGCGCACGACCATATCCTTGAGAATCTTGTTCAACGCGTGGCCGATATGTAGGTTGCCGTTGGCGTAGGGCGGGCCGTCATGCAGGGTAAAGCTTTGACGTGGCTCATTTTTTGCCTTGGTGCGCAGCTGGCCATAAACATCGATGCGGGCCCATTTGGCCAGCCAATCCGGTTCACGTTTGGGCAGGCCTGCGCGCATGGGGAAGTCGGTTTTGGGCAGGTTCAGCGTGGCTTTGTAGTCGGGTGTCTGGTCGCTCATTTTGTGGCGTCCTATACTTGGAATTTCGGCAAGGGTTAATGGGCGGCGCGAGGGTCTCAACGCCATTGGCCCGGCGGCTCTGGATTAGCAGAGCGCCGGGGATATAATTCGAATAATTTGAACCGAATAACCCGTCATGCGGCTGCTTATAGGGCGTTGAAAGGGCGTGGTCTAGGGGGTGCACGGCAGCCTGCGCGACATGCGCCTTTTGGGGGTTACCCCGCTGCAGACCGATTCTCAGTCAAGTTTGCCAAACGCCCAATTATTGGCCGAAACCCAAAGGGAAGCGGGGGCTGTTTGCACAAAAATTCACAGATCGATGTTTTACCTTGCACAGACTTTGCTGCACAGCAGCATCCACCTTGACACTTTTGCCTCGGATTGGCCTGTTGGA
This sequence comes from Algirhabdus cladophorae, assembly GCF_044772865.1. Lineage (GTDB taxonomy): Bacteria > Pseudomonadota > Alphaproteobacteria > Rhodobacterales > Rhodobacteraceae > Algirhabdus > Algirhabdus cladophorae. The sequence continues at coordinate 449,742 of NZ_CP173029.1, read as the reverse complement.
GTGCAAGCGTGTCGGGCAACCTGCACCGCTGCATTGATGGCAACGTGGCTACAATGACCTTTCGTGTTTTCGGCAACGATGGCGACACACAAACACTTCCTCCCTGTTGTGGGCCCTGCCCGTTTAGGCAGACGCCGCCATTTGCCGAAAGGACACAATAAACATGTCGCAAGGATCCGGTTTTTCTTCTGAACAACAGGCCTATCTGGTCGAGGCCTTGGGCAAGCTGGGTCTCGAACGTCTCTTTGCCGGTTCGAGCGGCGATACAGCACCTGAGGCGGCCCATGTCCATGGCACGCCGATTGATGAGCTGTGTAAAGAAGAAATAGCCAAGCTGGAACTGCATCCGCTGGATATGTGGGCCAAGCTTGAAGCCTGGACCGACGCAGGTGAGATGGCCACGGGCCTTGACCAGTTCATGCTGCGGCATCTGGGCTTTTTCAACGTTGAACCAAATAGCCCCGGCTATATGATCCGTATGCGCCTGCCCGGCTGTTTGATGCGCGGGGATCAACTGGTCGCCTTGGCCCAAATCGCCCAGACCTATGCGGGCGGCTATGCCCATGTGACAACGCGCGGCAATCTGCAACTGCGCGAGATCGCGGCAAAAGACGTGCTGAACGTGTTTTTCGCGCTGCGCGACGTGGGTCTTTCGTGCCACGGCACTGGTGCGGACAGCGCGCGCAATCTAACGGCCTCACCCACTGCTGGGTTCGACCGGCAGGAACTGATCAACCTTCTTCCCTACGCTGTTCGACTGGGCCAACGGATCCAAGCCACGCGGGAGTTGCAGGCAATTCCACGCAAATTCAACATTTCGTTCGACAATGGCGGAATATTGTCCTGCGTCAGCGACACCAACGATATCTCGTTTCAGGCCGCAGAAGTCACCGATGGCGTGGACCCCGGCATTTACTGCCGAATTTTGTTGGGCGGCATCACCGGGCACAAGGATTTTGCCCGCGACACAGGTGTACTATGCCACCCCAAAGACACGGTGAATATTGGTCATGCGATGTTGCGGGTATTTGTCGAACACGGGGATCGCACCAACCGCAAACGTGCACGGTTGAAATACCTGTTGGACCGCGAAGGCTTTGACTGGTTTATCGAACGCACCAAAGAAGCACTGGCAGATCTGGCCCCAGATGTTGAACTGATCCACCAAGGCGACGTCCATGACGCCCCGCGCTTACCGATTGATCGCACGGGTCACATCGGCGTCCACCCTCAGGCAGGCGAGGCGATGAACTATGTCGGTTTGGCCCAGGAAGTGGGCTATTTATCTGTTCAACAGATGACCCGCATAGGCGAGCTGGCCCAACACTACGGCCAAAACGATGTACGCTTTACCGTATGGCAAAACACACTGATCCCTCACATCGCCGATGCAGATGTGGATGCAGTCACGGCCAGTTTGGCCGAGGTGGGATTGGGCCATAGCGCCACGTCCTTTGCGGCAGGGGCTGTGGCCTGTACCGGCAAGGCGGGCTGCAAACTGGCGCTGGCCTATACCAAACAAGACGCCACATCGATTGTGCGGCATCTGGAAAGCAAGTTTAGCCTCGATAGTCCGATCAACATCCACCTCACAGGGTGCCCCAATTCCTGCGCCCAGCATTACATTGGCGACATCGGCCTGATGGGCACTGCAGCCCCCGATGGCAGCGAAGGCTATCACATCGTTTTGGGCGGCGGGAATGACAGCGATCGCGGGATCGCCCGCCCGCTGTGCGGCCCCGTGGCCGCGCGAGACGTTTGCGAGGTATTGGAAACGCTGGTGGCGCGGTACCTGTCGGATCGCGAAGGCACCGAAACCTTTCTCTCTTTTGCCCGGCGCATTCCCGATGATGCGCTGCCGTCCCTTATTCAGCTTCCTGCCTAAACGGAGATCACCATGACCAAGCAAGACCGTCAGATCACCACTGCCCTTGCCGATGCCATCGGCCGAACCGAAGCCACCCGCACCCAAGGTCTGATTGCCGAGGACGCGCCATTTGATCGCGACCAGCGCAATTGGTTGAACGGACTGTTGTCCGGGTTGCAAGCCATGGCTGCCGCCGCCAACGCCACTGGCGGCGCTGATGAGGCCCCCGCGACCGAGATGACGATTCTGTACGGATCGCAATCCGGCACCTGCGAAAGCCTTTCCAAAGACTTGCGTAAATACGCCAAAACCAAGGGGTTTGACGCAAAAATCAGCGCCTTGGATGACTTTGATCCGGCGCAATTGGCCGGTATCGAACATATGACCATAATCGCCGCTACCTTTGGCGAAGGCGAGCCTGCAGACAACGCGGTTCAATTTCATGCAGCCTTGATGGGCCCTGATGCACCTGCCTTACCCGCCAGCCTGAATTTTGCTGTCTGCGGTTTGGGCGACACCAGCTACGCCGAATTCAACCAAGCCGCCCGCGATCTGGATGCACGCTTGGCGGAATTGGGTGCCACGCGCGTTTTGGATATGGTGGCCTGTGACGTGGCCTATGAAGACGCCTATGCTGCGTGGAAAACCGGGGTTTTCGAGACAGGGGCCTTTATCGCCGCAGCCGGTGCCAGCAGCGCCCCGGAACCCGAGGCCGCAGGCCCAATGTTCGACAAAAATCGCCCCTTTGCAGGCACCTTGATGAAGGTGGACAAACTGAGTGGCGAGGGTTCCGCCAAAACGGTTAATCACATTGAAATCAGTCTTGCCGGCGGAGGTGAAGATCTGGAGTATCAAGTGGGCGACGCCTTGGGTCTGTGGCCCACCAATTGCCCCCTTGAAGTGTCCGAATTGCTGGCCGCAGGCGGATTTAACGGGTCCGAGGCCGTGATGCTGAAAGACACACCTACGTCGCTGCGCGCAGCGCTTTTGAACCGATTGGATTTAACCACGGTCACGCCCTCCACACTTGAATTGTGGGATATCGAGAAACCTGATGAGAACAGTCAGATCATTGACCTGATCGAATTGGGCGACCTCAATCTGGACCCACAGGCCTTTGTCGATGGGCTGCGTCCTTTACAGCCCCGTCTCTATTCCATCGCTTCCAGCCCCAAAGCACACCCCGGCGAGGTGCATCTGACCGTGGGCGAAGTCCACTATGATCTGCGCACAGCGCGCAAAGGTGTTGCCTCGACCTACCTTGGGCAGCGCTTGCAGCCCGGTGGTCAGGTCGGCGTCTACATTCAAAAGTCGGCGCATTTCCATTTACCCGCAGATGAAGCAACGCCAGTGATCATGATCGGCCCCGGCACAGGTATTGCACCATTTCGGGCCTTCCTTGAAGAACGCGCTGCACAACAATCAAAGGGTGAAAATTGGCTCTTTTTCGGGGACCAGCATCAAAAAACAGACTTTTTGTACCGTACTGAATTAGAAGATTGGGCCTCCTCGGGCGTTTTGACCAAAACCTCACTGGCGTGGTCGCGCGATGGGGCGGAAAAGGTCTATGTGCAGGATCTGATCCGCAAAGACGGGGCTGTGTTTTACGACTGGCTGTCCAAAGGCGCTGCGATCTATGTGTGCGGTGATGCGACCCGTATGGCCGCTGATGTCGACCAGACCATTTGCGAGGTCGTCGCAGAATTTGGTGGTATGGATGCGGATGCCGCCAAGCAATATGTGGCCGGACTGGGCAAAGCAGGTCGCTATCAGCGCGACGTCTACTGACCTGAGTTAAAAGCCAAATAACCCGGTTAGTGCACGTTTGACGATGCCTGCAATGTTAGGCCGGGTTTGACTGGTAAACGGCAGAGGGCGGCAGACTTCCAAGGCTGCAACACCGACACGGGCAGTCAGTGCCCCGTTGACCAAGCCTTCGCCAAAACGACGACTGACCTTGGCCAAAACACCGCCCCCCGCAAGGGTGCCGATCAGATCATCTGTCACAGCCACAGCGCCCGTGGCCACCAAATGGGTCAGCACCGTACGGGTCAAACGCCAACTGCCCAGCGCGCCACTGCGACCGCCGTAAATCTCGGCGATGCGGCGGATCATCCGAACATTCGACGTCAGGGCAGCGACCACATCTGCAAAAGCCAAGGGCACAATTGCAGTGACTGTGGCCACTTGACGTGCGGCGGCTTCAACCTCTTTCATGGCAGCAGCATCCAGTGGCCCCAAAAGATGCAATTCTGCCAGCTGCAATAGCGCATCGGCCTCAAACACATCGCCTTGCGTTTCTATCAGCTTTTCGCGCCCCCAGCGCGTGTCCTCGCGTCCCGCATAGAGCCTCTGCAATTGGGCAATCACCGCTTTTGCCGCGTTCAAATCACCGTCAGCCTGCGCCTTGATTGCTGCGGCTTGTACATGATCCAGCCGTCTGATTCGGCCAAAGGCCGCCAGTTCGCGCAATGCGATGATCAGCAAAACCAACACAAAAAGCCCTGTTAGCCCAAGCGCCGCGTAGCCCAAAATGGGGTTGCGCGCGATCAGACCAATCACAAAATCATAGGCCGCCAGTGAAACCATGAAACTGATCAAGGCCCCTAACAGGGACCAAAACCATTTGGCCAAGGATGACGGTTTGCGTGCGGCCAAAACAGCCATTGTTTGCATGGCTTGGCCCGACGGGGTGGGTACGGCGAGGTCTGGCACGGGGGGTGCCGTATCGGGCGTGCTGTCTAAATGCGGCTCTGTTTCAAGATCGATCAGAACAGGGCCCTTGGGCGGCTTGGTCATGTCAGGCGGTCTCCGATCAGAAATTCCGCAGCCCGGTCCAGGCGGATATGCGGCGGGCCATTGCCCGGTTGCAGGTTCAAAACCGAGGGCGCAAAAGACATAACCTGATAGTCCTGATCCAACCACGCCGCAGCCCCATCACGGGCCGGGCCAAGCAAATGATTAGGATCCTCTGGCAGATCCCCAGGGTAAAACGCAGCTTCTTTTCCGGTGTTCAGCAAGGTGCCCCGCACACAGTTCAACGACCTGCCGTCATGATCCAACGTTTGTTCCACTGTGGCACGCAAGGCCGCCATGGACATGGCCTGTGTCGTGGCCCCTGCAAACTGCGCGCGATCACGGGCCTCGCGGATCAACGCCTGCATAATACCCGTAAGCTGCGGGTGCTGGGTATGATGCAAATGGTCTGCTTTGGTGGCCGCAAAAAGGATCTTTTCCACGCGTTTGCCCAGAAATATCTGACTCAGAAACGCATTTTTACCCGGCCGAAACGCCCCAAGGATATCCGCCAAAGCAGTGCGCATATCTTCAACAGCTTGCGGACCTTTGTGGATTGCGCCCAATGCATCAACCAGCACGACTTGTCTGTCAATCTTGGCAAAGTGGTCCCGAAAGAACGGTTTGACCACGCGGGATTTATAGGCCTCAAACCGGCGCTCCATCTCGCGATAAAGGCTACGGCGCGGCGCATCGGTTTTTGGCAAAGGCGCAAAGGTCAGCGCCGGACTGCCTGCCAAATCACCGGGCAGAATAAAGCGGCCCGGCGTGCAATCGTAAAACCCGTCTTTGCGGGCCTGATGCAAATATTGGGTAAAGGCGCGGGCCAAAGCCTGTGCCGCAGGTTCTTGAATTTTTGCGGTGACATCAGCGTTTAGAACGGTCTGTAAGAAGGCTTCAGCACTTGCGCGATTTTCAATCCGCTCCAGCACTTCGGCCGACCACTGGCTATAGCTTTTGTCCAGCAAGGCAAGATCCAGCAGCCATTCACCCGGATAATCCACAATGTCCAAATGCACCGTTTTGGGGCCTGACAACCCGCCCAAAAGCCCCCTTGGCTGCACCTTTAGAGAGACCCGCAATTGACTGATCGAAGACGTGCTGTCGGGCCATTTCGGCGCAGCAGAGGTGAGCGCGCCCAGATGCGCCTCGTAGTCAAAACGGGGCACCGTATCATCGGGCTGGGGTTGCAAATAGGCCGCTTGGATCGCCCCGTTAGCGGCCCCCTGCAGGCCGGGCATACGCCCACGATCCAACAGATTGGCGACAAGCGACGTAATAAAGACCGTCTTGCCTGCACGGCTGAGCCCCGTCACGCCCAGCCGCAGCGAGGCTGGTTGAAAAGGCGCTGTCAAAGTGTCGCCCACGGCCTCGACCGAACGGGTCAGGCCATCGGCCAAAGTGCTGAGTACCAAACGTTTTATCCTTACGAATTTACCCCAAGATGGGTTCTGCACGGCCAAATGCCAAGGGGGAGTTTGCAAAGCCTCCTCCCCTTGGGTATGCCCCTCCTATGCCCAGATATGCCTTCAAAGTCGATTATAACGGTGCACCCTTTGCCGGATGGCAGCGGCAAGCGGACCAGCCATCGGTGCAAGGTGCGATTGAGGCCGCTTTGGCTAAGCTAGAGCCAGAAACGCATACGATTGCGGCTGCGGGTCGGACCGACGCAGGGGTCCATGCCTGGGGGCAAGTGGCCCATGTGGATTTGCAACGCGATTGGCAACCTTTTCGTCTGTCTGAGGCTTTGAATTACCATTTGAAACCATTGCCCGTGGCCATTGTTGATTGCGCGCAAGTCTCGGATGAATGGCACGCACGGTTTTCGGCCTTTGAGCGTCGGTATGTGTTTCGCTTGGTGACGCGCCGCGCGCCTGTGACCCATGACGCAGGATTGGTCTGGCATGTGCGGCACGATCTGGACCTCGCGGCCATGAAGGCAGGGGCAGCACAGCTTTTGGGGCGCCATGATTTCACGACATTTCGCTCGTCGATCTGTCAGGCCAATTCGCCGGTGCGCACATTGGACGCCTTGGACATCACAGCACATGCCTACGCCCAAGGTACCGAATTTCGCTTTGCTGTGCGGGCGCGATCGTTTTTGCACAACCAAGTCCGCAGTTTCGTTGGAACGCTGGAACGGGTTGGTGCCGGATCATGGACACCAGATGACGTTGGGGCAGCCTTAAGGGCGCAAAACCGCGCCGCCTGCGGGCCAGTTTGCCCACCGCACGGACTGTATTTGGAGAGCGTCGGATACCAAAACGATCCCTTTAACCACGCAGCCTAGTCGTTATCGGACAGCCCGGCACCAGCACCGCTGAGACGGCTTTCCTCACTTGCCGGGACATAGGTTTTCGCCGCCAACTTGTTCAAATGCGCCCAAAGCACAGGGTCCATCGGCACCCGAGCCGTCGGGCTGGCAAGGCTGGGGCGATCCGACATGTATTTCAACAGCAGGGTCTTGCCGGCTTGGATACATTTGACTTCGAATGCTGCGGTTTCCGCGTAACTGCGCAACAAGTCGGGCAAGCGAATGTTGGACAGGCTCAGACTGCTTCTGAGGCACAGATCATCCAGCATGCACGGAAATTCCAGAACCGGACTGTCTGGCGTATGGATCAACGCCTGCGATAGATCACCAACCGCGCGGCTTTGGATCAGATGTTGCGCCGTGGCGCTGGCAAACATTTCAGCCTGCGCCAACGGAAACCCGGCACCACGGGCCGCTTTGATTGTCAGCGCGACGATCTGGTTTGACGACAAGTTCATGCCTCAAACGCAGGCAGCCACCAATCGTCGGCCTCTGCATAATCATTAAACAAAGGCGCGCCTTGGCACAAAGTGATACGGGTCCAGCGATCCGACTTGGGATCGAATTTGGAGGCTCCAAAGAACGACAACTTACACCGCAGCATATCAATCGGCAGACAGCCTTCGCCGATCAGGTTGTCATGGATTTCAGCGTAGGGATTGCGGGCAAGGTTTTGGATGCGTTCCGCAGCAAAACGGTGCTGAGGATGAGCGCGCAGGAACTCGGCCAAACTGGTCCCATCAAAGGGCAAATCACGCGCCAAGTCCTGCACACGACGGGCAATGTCCAGCGGGCTTTCCAAGTCTGCACCGTCCTCAGAATGGCGCAACCCCAACCTGGGCTCCAGTTTTTCCTCGGACACATACCAAAACTGAGCCGTTTCCGAGTGGCTGTCGAAATCAATCTTTTGGGCCCAGCCCCAATCGCGGCGAATTTTGACCCACAACTGTCCGCAGCTTTCGCGTGGATCGATAAAGCTGCCAAACGGGTCGACCATACAGTCCGTCAACCCATCCACGAGGTCTTCAAACGGTTCGATCAAAAGGGCTGCGACCAACTCTTCCAGATCAGCAGAGTGCGTTTGAGCCGCCATCATAACGGCGTCCAATGCGAACGGTTCACGCAGCTTGCGTGGGTCCAGATAGAAGAGGCAAAATTCGGCAAAATCACTGTCGAGCTCCTCGATGCGGCTTTGATGGGCCGGATCGGGCACGCGCCACTGGGCGATATGATCTTGGGCCCGTAGGATCAACTGCCAGATGCGTTCGATCTGCGCCTCATCAAGGGTCTCAATTGCGCGGACACGGGCCAGCGCGGTTTCGCGCGCCATCATCCAATTATTCAGCAAGGTCGGATGCGACACCAAAAACGGCGCCATCCCCAAACCGGTTGAGTTGCCAATCCCAAGATGCACTTTGACATGGCGGGGCAAAGTACCCTGCCCTACGTGTTCCACCAGATCATGGGTAAAGCCACGGATCAGCCAAACCGTCAGCATCTCTGCTGCAAACGGGCCACCAAGGCAGGGGCGCGATTGGATAAGGGCCCTGTCAGCAATGCCAAATTTGCCGTTGCCGTAGACCGCCGTTGTACGCATCAAATAGCCGATATCTCGGATCATTGCCTCGTCAGGCACCGTGCCGCTTTGTAAGGCTGCCACAACAGCATTGAACAACCGCACCGATTTATTCGCGCGGCTTAGAACCAGTTCTTTTTCGGAAAATTGACCGGCTTCTTGTTTCGGGGCGTTCTTGCAAATACGGGCAATATCATCAGGCCCTGGCACCCCGTCAAACAGGCAAAACGCAGCGTCCCAAGCCGTAGCAATCACCCGGTCCGATCTTTGATCGGCGGGAATGTCGGTACTAACCGCAACCAAAGAATAGGTATGGCCACCCAATTCGACACTATAGACCGCGTGACCAAACCCATTTGCGCAGATGTTCCATACCGGGCGCGAGACTTGGGCATTTTCAGCCTTCAGGCGCCGCATCAGGCTGCGCAGGAACGACAGCCGTGTGGGAAACATCGACCCTAATTGCGCCAATCGCATTACGTGCGATGCTGGGCGCAGTGCCTTTTGCGGCGGGGTTTCAATGACGTCTTTCACAGCTATGGTTGCCCTTACGCTGGCTCAAATGATGTTTGATAAAAACGGTGCCAATTTTCGCCCATAATGCCGTCCACTTGCCCATCCGACAAGCCTGCCGTGAGCAGGCCTGCGCGAATATTCCCAAAATCACGGTTATCTTGAAACCAATTCGGCATGGGCGGGAAGCCTGCGTCGCTGGCAGAACCTTCGCCGTAGTCGATGGTTTTGGACCAACGCCCCACACGCATCCATTCGACGATACTGTCAGGTTGGTCCTGACAGAGGTCCGTGCCGATCCCAAGGTTTTGTGCCCCGTAGCGATCTGCCGCCTCTGCAACCATCTGACAAAAGCTGTCCAATGTGCAGTGCGTGCCATCCTTGAGGTGATGCGGATAGACCGAAAATCCCAGCATACCACCTGCGTCAGTGAGGGCTTTGAGGACCTCATGTTTTTTGTTGCGCAGGGCCGCTTGCCACCAATGGGGGTTGGCGTGAGTGATGGCGATGGGGCGAGTGGAATGGTCAATCGCCTCTAGGGTCGAACGGTCCGCAGAATGCGACATATCCACGACCATGCCGACGCGGTTCATCTCATGCACAACCTGTTTGCCCATACGGGTCAGGCCCGTGTCGTCGTCCTCGTAACAGCCCGTCGCCAGCAGGGATTGGTTGTTGTAGGTCAGTTGCATAAAGCGGATGCCAAGCTGATGGCAAATCTCAACCAGACCGATGTCGTCCTCAATCGGGCTGGGGTTCTGGAAGCCAAAGAAGATCGCCGTGCGACCTTCCTTCTGCGCCTTCAAAACGTCAGCCGCAGTGGTGCCTTTGAAGATCAGATGCGGCAGACGTTCGAACCAACGATTGAACGCCTCAAGGTTCAGCACCATCTCGCGGAAGCTTTCGTGATAGGCGATGGTCACATGCACCGCATGCACGCCGCCTTCGTTCATCTGTTGAAAGATGGGTTCGGACCAGTTAGCATATTGCAGGTTGTCGATCAGGAGTTTCATGGGATGAGGTGTGGCCTGAAACGAGGGCCAGAGCAATTCTAATTTCAGACGGATTTGTGTGGGTTTTGGACATGGGGTTGGGGTGGAGCGGGATACGTCTGTATTGATTTTGGGATTCAACTCTCAAGACCGGAGCAATTGTCGAGTTCATACTATGAAGAAGCGTCAGATTATGCGAGTTACACAACATGACCGCGACTGCATTTCACGATTGGTATTATAACGACGGTACATCTCGGGGCTACCACATGCCTAGAATTGCCCCATATCACACCGGCCCATTCCGCCTTGCCATCATGCTTCAAGACCCCGGTGGCCCGCTAGCTGGATCTGGTGCGCAGGGGTCTGGTGAAATTGGGGTCCGAAATGCCGACGGCACCGCACGTTATATTCGAAATGAACTGGATCATTTCAATTTTCGATACAGCGATGTCGTTTTGCTGAACGCTTTGCCAGGATACGGACTTAGAAACACAGTGTTGGAAAGACAACGCGGCGCGATCTTTAACAACGAAGCGATACAGCGCGCAGGCATTGATTGTCTATTAGTCGCAGGAAAGTCGATCGCGTGGCCTGTTGCTCATCTAATGAATCTAAACAGCATCAAAACCGCCTATACGCATCATCCAAGCATCAGAGGGCACAACGCTTGCGGATCAAATGTTGAAGGCAAGCGGATATGGCGTGAAGCTTTAAGGTCGCTCTTAGTTTAACCGCCAAATTCAATTGTATTGGGCCCTTTGATTTTGTTACCTGAACTTGGGCCGGTGTTCTGACACACATTCGACAGCGCTTTGTCTCGGCCAAATACATCCCACAGAAATTCGGTTTGGAGCGGTCACCAAAACACCAGACCGACGGGACGGTCAGCTGTTGGTCCGACGCCTTCGGCTCGGTTCCGGACCTTCTGGGCATCGACGACACGTTTGCCTCAATCGTATGACTACCGCCCAGAAAACTGCCTATCCAATGGGCAAAGACTTCCCCAACGTCCCTTTCACCCCAACGCGCTTGCATTTCTGAACAGTTGGTCAATAATCACCCAATCAACCTAGGGAGATACCTCAATGAAAAAGACGACCGCCCTTCTATCCGCTGCACTGCTGGCAACGACCGCATTAAGTGCAAGCGCTGAAACACTCAAATGGGCCCGCGCGGGCGATGCGCTGACGCTGGACCCACATGCCCAAAACGAAGGCCCCACATCGGCCCTTGCCCACCAGATCATGGAACCGCTTGTGATGCGCGACATGACCGGCGCCATGGTGCCGGCACTGGCCACTGAATGGGGCCCGTCTGCGGATAATCCCAATGTCTGGACATTCAAACTGCGCGAAGGCGTGAAATTCCACGATGGTGCTGATTTCGACAGCGAAGACGTGGTCTTCAGCCTCAATCGCGCCATGACACCGGACAGCGACTACAAAGAATTGCTGGCTTCGGTCAAAGAAGTGCGCGCTGTGGGCAAATACATGATCGAGATCGAAACAGACGGTCCAAACCCGATCATGGCCAACAACCTGACCAACATGTTCATGATGGACAAAGGCTGGGCCGAAGCAAATGGCGCTGTCAAAGTGCAGGACTATGAAGGCGGCGAAGACACCTATGCGGCCAAAAACGCCAACGGCACAGGCCCTTACAAACTGATCAGCCGCGAGCCTGACGTAAAAACAGTCATGGAAGCCTATGACGGCTATTGGGGCAAAGATGAATTCCCGATGCAGGTCACACGTATTGAATACACCCCGATCCAGAACGCCGCGACCCGTGTGGCTGCCATGTTGTCTGGTGAAGTGGATTTCATCCAAGACGTACCAGTTCAGGATTTGGCCCGTGTGGCCGATGCTGACGGTCTGGACGTGCGCACAGCACCACAGAACCGTGTGATCTTCTTTGGCATGAACCAAGGTGCGGATGATCTGGCCAACGACAACGTCGAAGGCAAGAACCCGTTGGCCGACAAGCGCGTGCGCCAAGCCATGAACATTGCCATCAACCGCGATGCGATCAAACAGGTTGTAATGCGTGGCCAGTCCGAGCCTGCAGGTGTGGCGATGCCCCCCTTTGTGAACGGTTGGACGGCTGAATTGGATAGCGTGCCGGCCTATGATGTTGCCGCGGCCAAGGCGTTGATGACTGAAGCTGGTTATGGTGACGGATTTAGCATCCAACTCGATTGCCCGAATGACCGCTACATCAACGACGAAGCGATCTGTCAGGCCTCTGTCGGTATGCTGGCGCAAATCGGCGTGACTGTGAATTTGGACGCAAAACCAAAGGCGCAACACTTTCCGCTGATCAACAATCTGGAAACAGATTTCTACATGCTGGGCTGGGGTGTGCCGACATATGACAGCGAATATATCTTCAACTTCCTTGCTCACACCAAAGGCGAGAAATACGGCAGCTGGAACGGCACACGCTTTGGCGATGCGGATCTGGATGCCAAGATCGTCTCACTGGCGTCGAATACAGACCTAGAAGCACGCAATGCGACAATCGCGGACATCTGGGCCACCGTTCAAGAAGAAGTGTTGTATCTGCCAATCCACCACCAAGTGCTGAACTGGGGCGTAAAGTCCAACATCGGCACCATCGTGGCACCGGATGACACAGCGAAGTTTAAGTACTTCACGCTGAACTAAGTATCGCTTTGATATGAGTTAGAAAGCCCTGCCAGTTTGGTGGGGCTTTTTTTGTGTAAGACACCTCGCAACGGGTCATCAATGCAAGGTTGCTTATTTGATCAGAGTGCGTTTTTCCGCGGTCACTTTGGAAATAGTAAATCCCTCGCGGAGATAAAATTTCAGGGCCGATGTATTTGTCGTCAGAACGTCAAGCTTCGTCGCAAGTCCGAGAGAGTCTGCTAATTCTGTTACCTCTTTTAAAATAACCGCACCAAACCCGCGATTTTGGTATGCCGGAGCCAGAAAAATTCTATTCAGAAGTAAATATTGGTTGCTCAATCTGTAAGCAACGCAGCCGATAGCCTGCCCGTCTAAGCTGACTATTTGATGATTGGACAGATCAACATTTTCCAAAGTCGCTGAAGGACGCCAACTGCCCCATAGAGCAATTGCATAGTCTTTCATGGAAACCTCTTCCAACCACAAAACAAAAGGACCATCTGCAGCAGTGGCGCGTCTTAGATCAAATGGAGCATCCCCTACTGAAAGTCTTGGATCTATCATCACAAAATCCTTTGGGCACAACGACTCCCGACTGAACTATATGTGGGGGTACTTTTCATTATCAGTAAGCCTTTGGAAAACGTCTATTCTTCACAACCAGTTGATGTGACCCGCGTCTATGTTAGGCTCATGGTGAACGGATTACACCATTGGAGGGACCATTCATGTATAAACTGACCTGTGCCACGGCGCTTGCCACACTTCTGGCACTGCCTGCAGTGGCAGAAGAATTCAAATGGGCGGGCACAACGGATCCGCAAACCATGGACCCTCATGCGGTGAATTCCGCCCCTGTTTTAGGTTTTCTCAACAACGTTTATGAGGGCCTCGTGCGCCGCGGCAAAGATATGGCGGTCGAGCCTGCACTGGCTACGTCGTGGGAACCCATCGGTGCTGGTGAAGGCTGGCGGTTTAATTTGCGCCAAGGCGTGACATTCGCAGGCGGCGAGGCGTTTGACGCCGAAGACGTGCTATTTTCCTACCAACGCGCCAGTGATGAAGCCTCGGACACCCGCAGCTGGTTCTCGCCTGTCTCAGAGGTGAAGGTCGTCGATCAATACACTGTCGATATTATGACCAGCGCGCCCAACCCAATCTTCCCCGGCTCGATCGCCAACTGGATGATCATGGACAAAGGCTGGACCGAGGCGAACAATGCAGGCGTGCCGGACAAAGACAACGGCAACTACGCCACCCTGAATGCAAACGGCACAGGTGCGTTCATGATCACCGAACGCGCGCCAGGTCTGAAGACCGTGTTGGAGCCAAATGGCAATTGGTGGGGCGAGGTGGAACACAACATCACCCGCGCTGAATTCACCCCGATCCAGAACCCCGCCACAGCCGTGGCTGCCCTGCTGTCTGGCGATGTGGACATGATCAACCCTGTGCCCATCCAAGACGCAGTACGCCTGAACGGCACTGACGGCGTGAAAGTGATCCAAGGCATCGAGGCCCGCGTGATCATGCTGGGGTTCCCTCACGAGGCTGATACGCTGAAATATTCCGCTGATGCGGGCAAACCAAACCCGTTCAAAGATGTCCGGGTCCGCGAAGCCGTGGCTAAGGCTGTGAACGTGGATGCGATTTTGCAAACCATCATGCGTGGCAATGCCGAAAGCGCCAGCCAATTGGTCAGCCCTGCCATGCGCGGCTACTCCGAGGCACGCGCCGCACGACCTGCATTTGACGTAGAGGGTGCCAAGGCCCTGCTGGCCGAAGCAGGTTATGCAGACGGGTTCAGCTTTGGTCTGAAATGCCCCAACAACCGCTATCTGAACGACGAAGCGGTTTGTCAGGCCGTCACATCCATGCTGGCGCAAGTCGGAATCAAAGCCGAATTGGACGCGATGCCCGTGCAAAACTACTGGCCAGAACTGCGGGCCGACAACTACGACATGTACCTGCTAGGCTGGTCCCCAGGCACATTCGATGCAGAACACCCGCTGCGTTTTCTCGCCTCTACACCTAACTCAGAAAAGAAACTGGGCAGCTGGAACTTCGGTGGCTTCTCCAATGCGCGCATCGACGAAATGCTGCCAATGATCCAATCGGAAATCGACGACAGTAAACGCCAAGCCATGCTGGACGAAGCCGCGGCCATCTTGCAAGATCAGCACGCCTATGTGCCGTTGTATGTGCAACCTCTGGTTTGGGGCACACGGGACAATGTTGAGCTGACCCAACGGCCCGACAACTTCTTTATCCTACGCTGGACCACAGTGAACTGAGCCAAAACAAAACATCACGTAAAAGGGGTCGCTTGCGGCCCCTTTTTCATTTTACGTCCAGCTTTTTCGTTTGGCATACTGGGCGAAACTTTTGCGGTTGCGTCCGGCAATATGGGCACCAGCTGTCACGGGCTTGTAACGGCTCTCATCACGCGACACGCCCAAATCACATGGATCAATCCCATGCCCTGAGATATAGAAAAAACCGGGTCCCGTGGCAGCCTCGTGGATCTGGGTGGCCACTTTGGCGCTATCGCCCCCTTGCAACAAGGGGGCGATATCTATGATCGGGATGGCCGCAATATCAACGGGTTGGACTGCGGTATCGGTCATGCCAGATCAAAAGATGAAGTTCGCAGCATCGGCCAGATCGCCTTCCAGCACATCGCGGACCTCAACCGTGACATTGCCGAAGGTCACGATCACATCGTCCCCGTCTTGCAAGAACCCAAAGCTGGCCAGAGATGTGGCTCCTTGGAATTCCAACAAGTCTTCGCCAATAGCAAAATCGGTTATCTTGTCCGAGCCATCGCCAGATTTGAAAAAGAACGTGTCTGCGTCGCCGCCGCCCTTGAGGGTGTCGTCGCCTTTGGACCCAACGATCAAATCATCACCGCCGCCGCCAACAAGGTTGTCGTTGCCCAGACCCGCCTGCAATTCGTCATTGCCGCTGCCGCCAACAAGCGTGTCCTTGCCGCTGCCACCATCCAGCACATCATCCCCACCACTGCCTTCCAAACGGTCACGGTCACCACTGCCTTTAAGGTAGTTGCTGTTGTTGTCGCCCAGCAAACGGTCGCGTTGCGCTGTACCAATCAGGTTGTCCACACCGGTTTCCGAGAAATAGCCCGCAGGTGCAGGGGCCGAGATATCGCCATTCGGATCACCGACGTTTTGATAGACGCCAGCTCCATCCAGATCGACAACAACACCAACCGAATATCTGCTAAAATCGACGGTGTCCGATCCGCCGTCGGCGCCAAAGCCAGCTTGAACCTGAACACTGGCCCCTTCGCGCATGATCAAATAGTCGTTGCCATCATTGAGACGAATTTGACCTACGCCACCGTTGCCAACAATTTCGACCACATCGTTGCCATCACCACCCTTGATGAACTCAACAAATTCAAAGACCACAATGGTGTCGTCTCCGCTGCCACCGGACACAAACTCGGCACCGCCGTTCACTGTGATTGTATCGTTGTCATCGCCGCCCCGAAGATATTCGACATAGCTGCCTGCTGAAGTGGTGACGGTGTCTTCGCCGCGACCCGAGCGGATCGTCCCCGCGCCACCAGCCAGAACGTTGATCGTATCATTGCCGTCACCGGCATCGATGTTTTCGATAAAGTTCGTCGCACTTGTGGTGATCGTATCATCGCCGTGACCCAAGCGAACAAAATGCGCGCCATTTTCACCAAAGGTCACAATATCATCACCATCGTCGGTCGTGATGGTTTCCACAAAACCGCCCGTCGTCGTGATCACGTCCACATCCCAGCCGGTGCGAATGGCGCCTGCACCACCTGTCCCGACAGTAATATCCGATCCATCATGAAACGATTGAATACGCTCAACAAAATTGATGCCGGTTGTGATCGTATTAAAGCCATTCCCAAGGTTGATATCAAAAACGCGGCCATCGCCGATGGTCAAAGTATCAGCCCCATCATAGGTGACCAAAGTATCAATCTGCCCGTCAGCCACTGTGATGACATTGGTCCCTTCACTCAGGTTGGCATATTGAATGCGTCCACTGCCAACTGTCAGCGTATCGTTGCCTTCATTGGTCCGGATCGTGTCGATGCGACCTGACCCCAAAGTGATCGTGTTATCACCGCTGCTCAGATTTACGGCCCCAACCCGGCCACTGCCAACAGACAACAGATCATCGCCTTCATAAGCCTGCAAAATGTTCACTTCACCGGATGTGACATAGACTTTGTTGTTCCCGCTGCCTGCAACGACCGCATCCGCATAGCCGCGATTGATCCGAATAACATCGTCACCATCATAGCTGGAAACCATCTGCGCCCGCGCATCAGATGAATAAAGCTGAAGACTGTTGTCCCCATCCCCAAGGTTGACTTGGTTAATCCGGCCACTGCCCCGAATTTCAACGCGGTCGTTTGCACCGCCCAAGACAGCCTGATCAACCGACGCATCATCTTCGATATAGAGCAGGTCCACACCACCACTGAAACCGATGCTGCGGATATCGCTCCCAGAGTTCACCTGAACCGTATTATCACCGCTATAAGACAGAATTGAGCCAACAAACGCATCGGTCACAGTGACCGAATTGGTGCCACCACTGAGGCTGATTTGATCAGAGTCAGCAAATAGATTGAGAGTGTCATTTGCGCTGCTGCCATCGTAGCTTTCTAACCGTCCAGATCCCCCATTGTAGGTGGTATCGCCGCGCGTTTTTAAGAAGTCGATATCACCAGAAGACCCGTTGATGATATTGGTGCCTTCGCCCAACTGGATCGAGTCCACATCCCCCGACCCCATGTTGATCGTATTGTTGCCATTGTCCAAATCGATCGCGTTAATTCTACCGACGCCACCATTGATCGTGTTGTTGCCATCATCCGCTTCGATATAGCCCACGCGGCCTTCGCCAACAGTGATTGTGTGATCTCCATCACCCAGTTCGATCCCGCTGGTGCGTTCGACGCCCAAGACGATGTTCGAGCTGGCAGCGCCGTCATCGCGGATAAACCGGATTTGGGTTGTCAGCAGATTAATCTCTTGGTGGCCCCCAAAGGACAGCTCCAACAGCGAAAGATTACGAAACAGCCCGTCGTCCACGTCATTAAACGTCATATTTACCGCATCGGCATTGGTGTTGACGAGGAAACTCTCGAATTCCCACTGCCCACTCATATTGATGGTCTGGTTGATTGTGTCGCCCGAGACACCAGCAAAAACAGAAAGACCATCAAACGAGCCCCAGCTTCGCGTGGTCGCAAAAGGTGACCCATCAAAAAGAGTAAATGAACCTACGCCTGTCCAGTCGGTTGTGTCGGTATAAGTGACCATGGAAAATCCCCCAAAATATAAATGCCATCGCCCAGTGTCCCAAACACTACGGCCATTGGTTAATACTATGCTCTTACCTCACGCAGCGTCACTCAAATTTTTGGTAATCTTCGTCCAAAGGGTCAAAAAACAACTTTAGCGCTCTTGACCCTTTTGGGCCCAAGCCGCACGGTGAGCCCATGCTAGCTTTCGTCATTCGCCGTGTGTTGCAATCATTCCTTGTCCTCTTGGTCGTTGGTTTGGTTGCCTTTTCTATGTTCCGTTTTGTCGGGGATCCGATTGACAACATGCTAGGACAGGAACGCACGCAGGCCGATATCGAACGTTTGCGTACACAGCTTGGCCTCGATCAACCTTTTGTGGTGCAATACTATAAATTCCTAGGCAATGCAGTTGATGGCAATTTGGGGGTCAGCTACCGACAGGGCCGTCCAGTGGCCGATATTTTGCTGGAACGCGCGCCTGCCACACTGGAATTGGCGGCTGTTTCCGGCTTTTTGGCCATAAGCATCGGGATCGGATTGGGCGTGTTTACTGCTATTCGAAGGGACGGATGGGCGGCGAATTTCATCATGACAACGTCCCTCATCGGGGTGTCCTTGCCGACATTCCTTATCGGCATACTGCTGATTTATCTGTTCTCGGTCGAGTTGGGCTGGCTGCCCTCTTTTGGTCGTGGCGATACAGTTATGATCGGCAGTTGGTCCACAGGATTTTTGACGGCCTCGGGCCTCAAGGCGTTGATCCTGCCCTCGATCACACTTGGCCTATATCAAATGACCCTGATCATGCGGTTGGTCCGATCTGAGATGCTGGAGGTCCTACGGGCCGATTACATCCGCTTTGCCCGCGCCCGTGGTTTGCGCGAACGCACAGTAAATTTCCGCCATGCTTTGAAGAACACTCTGGTACCAGTGATCACCGTGACCGGTCTGCAATTGGGCAGCATCATCGCCTTTGCAATTATTACGGAAACTGTCTTTCAATGGCCCGGGGTTGGCTTACTCTTTATCAACGCGATCCAGTTCGTTGATATCCCCGTAATGGCCGCATACCTGATGCTCATTTCCGTGATGTTTGTCGGTATCAACTTGATCGTTGATCTGCTTTACTTCGCCATCGATCCGCGCCTGCGGGCAGATCGTGGAGGAGCCCACTGATGGAAATGCTCTCACGGTTTTGGGCTTCAGATTTTGCCTACACGTTCCGCTGCTCACCTGTGGCTGTGGTGTCCTTTGTTGTCGTAGCTTTGTTGATGTTGGCCGCGCTCTTTGCCCCCCTCATTGCGCCATTTAACCCATTTGATCCGGGATCGCTGAACCTGATGAACGGGTTTTCCAAACCGATGACGCCGAACCAATTCACTGGTGACAGCTTTTGGTTGGGGACCGATGATCAGGGACGCGATGTGTTTTCAACTATCCTTTATGGCATGCGCATATCCTTGTTTGTGGGGCTGATGGCGGTGGCCTTTGCCATGGTGCTGGGCATCACATTGGGCCTGATTGCAGGCTATGTCGGCGGCTGGACCGAGACGATCATCATGCGCGTGGCAGACGTGCAACTGACCTTCCCAGCGATCCTTGTGGCCATGTTGATCTTTGGCGTGGCCAAAGGTGTGACCCCTGTTGAATACCGCGATCAAATGGCGATCTGGGTGCTGATCATAGCCATTGGCCTCAGCGATTGGGTGCAATTTGCCCGTGTGGTGCGGGGTGCCACATTGGTCGAAAAGAACAAAGAATACGTCCAAGCCGCGCGCCTTATTGGCCGCAAACCCGGTGCGATTATGTTGCGTCATATTCTGCCCAACGTGCTGTCACCCGTGCTGGTGATTGCAACAATCTCGCTGGCTTTGGCGATCATCGCAGAGGCGACCCTCAGCTTTCTGGGCGTCGGAGCACCACCGACACAACCCTCCCTCGGCACCTTGATCCGCATTGGCCAAGGCTTCCTCTTTTCGGGTGAGTGGTGGATCTTGCTGTTCCCCGCCGTGACCCTTCTGGTTCTTGCCCTTGCGGTGAACCTGCTAGGCGATTGGCTGCGCGATGCGTTGAACCCGAAACTGCGATGAGCCCGTTTAGCGTCCTATGTTTGATTCTGTTAATCACCGCCATTGGGGGGACAACCAGCTATTTCTGGTCGGACATTCAAACTCATGATCTTGAAGGCGATGTCATTCGTGGATTGGGTGTGGGCGCGTCTGTCCTTGGCTCTTTTATATTGTGGCTTCTTAAACAAGGCGACGACCAAGCCAAAGAAACAAAGCGCAAACAAGACAGGCAACGCCGGCTATTGGTCGCACTTCATGCTGAGATAGAGATGCACCTTGAACAGCACATGGAACAGTTCACAATCGCGGCCCGCAGCACAATCGAGCCCATTATGCTCGCCAATGTCAGTCGTAAAACAGGGCAAACCCACAGCATGCCTGTGGGCGTGGTACCAAAGGAAAATGACGTCTTTGACCGGATGAAGAGTGAAATTATGGATTTACCCGATGCCGTTATCGGCAAAGTGATCCGGTATTATCAAGCGGACGAATATGTCTCGCAACTGATTATCGCGTTTACGGAATCCAAGTTTGAAGGCAAGGCCCTGAAAGAGAGAAAAAACGCCTTAAAGGGCTATTTTAACGAGGGGCAGCGCGCATTGTATGCAGGCATCAATGCTTATGAAGAGTTGGCGCATGCCTTGAAACACAAACAGCCGCACCTGACCCAAGACATGCAAAAGGCCCGCAGTGACTTGCAGGCCCTAGAGCATATCAATGCGCCAAATAGCGCCGAGGCAGGTTAGACGATGACGATAGGTGGAAATTTCAACATGGGTCAATCCTTTAGGGTCGATAGCAGTCATATAGCAGATGGGGCTCTATTTCACAAGTTTTGCGCCAGTCAATTTAGAGCAAAATTGATAAACAAACCCAAAACAATGCGTTTTTTGCCGCCTTTGTCCGACAATAGCACCTTTTGCGAGGATAAACTATGACCAACGCTGTTTTGTCCATCCGTGATCTGGTCGTAGATATCCCTACCCGTCACGCAGTTTTGCGCCCTGTGGACCACGTTAGCTATGACATTCAAGCTGGCGAAATCCTTGGGGTTGTGGGCGAAAGTGGCGCTGGCAAATCTATGGCGGGCAACGCTGTAATCGGGCTTTTGAACCGACCTGCTCACATTGCAAGCGGTGAAATATGGCTCAAGGATCAGCGCATAGACAACCTGCCGCGCGAACAGATGCGCCGCTTGCGGGGTAAAGAGATCGGGATGGTGTTCCAAGACCCGCTAACCTCGCTAAACCCTCTTTTGCGCATCGGGGATCAACTGTCTGAAACAATGATGGAGCATTTGGGCCTTAGCAAATCCGACGCCCATAAACGCGCTATTGCGGCCCTCGACGAAGTGGGCATTCCCGCCGCCGCCCAGCGCGTCGACAGCTACCCACATGAATTTTCCGGTGGCATGCGGCAACGCGTAGTCATTGCACTGGCCCTTTGCGCCGAACCCTCGCTCATTATCGCCGACGAGCCGACAACAGCGCTGGACGTCTCGGTACAGGCGCAAATCATCGCCCTGCTCAAAAAGCTCTGCCGCGAGCGGGGCACCGCCATTATGCTGATCACCCATGACATGGGTGTCATTGCAGAAACCGCTGACCGCGTGGCCGTGATGTATGCAGGGCGCTTGGCCGAACTGGGCCCGGTGCGCGAAGTGCTAACCACGCCCCAACACCCCTATACCCAAGGGTTGATGGGATCGACACCATTGGCCTCAAAAGGCCTCGACCGGCTGCGGCAAATCCCCGGGTCCATGCCCAGATTGGGCAACCTTCCAGATGGATGTGCCTTTGCCCCTCGATGCGACTATGCCAAGGCGCAATGCGTGCAATCCCCGATACCCCGGCTTGGTGCGGACATGGCGCGCGCGGCCTGTTGGTATCCAGTGAACCAAACGGAGGCTGCATCATGAGCGATCTCGTCCAAGTCCAAGATCTGACCCGCGTCTTCGATGTCTCAAAACCCTGGCTCAACCGCGTGATCGAACGTTTGCCAAAGGCGCTGCTCACTGCCGTCTCGGACGTAAGTTTTAATGTAGGCGAACGCACGGTTTATGCGTTGGTCGGGGAAAGTGGTTCAGGCAAATCCACCATTGGCAAAATGGTAGTGGGTCTGTTGCCGCCTTCAGATGGCGCTGTGGAAATTGGCGGTGTGAACCTTGTGACTGAAGAGGACGCCGAGGTTATTGACCGCGCGCGCACTGACATTCAGATGATCTTCCAAGATCCCTACGCCAGCCTCAATCCGCGCTGGAAGGTTGGCGATATCATCGAAGAGCCTGTGGCCAGTCGCGGCGCGGCGCCAGAGGGTCTTGCAGAGAAATTGCTGGTCCAAGTGGGCCTCGCTGCCGAAGACGCTGGCAAGTTCCCCCATGAATTTTCCGGTGGGCAACGCCAGCGAATTTGCATTGCCCGCGCGCTGGCCTCGGAACCTAAACTGATTGTCTGTGACGAA
Organism: Algirhabdus cladophorae; assembly: GCF_044772865.1. Classification (GTDB taxonomy): domain Bacteria; phylum Pseudomonadota; class Alphaproteobacteria; order Rhodobacterales; family Rhodobacteraceae; genus Algirhabdus; species Algirhabdus cladophorae. The sequence goes on along the minus strand of NZ_CP173029.1, from coordinate 427,181 downwards.
CCCACATCGGCGTTGGATGTTTCGGTTCAGGCCCAAGTTTTGAATTTGATGAGTGATCTGAAGGACGAATTTGGCCTGACCTATCTCTTTATCAGCCACGATTTGACCGTGGTGCAGCATATCGCAGATAAGATCGGTGTGCTTTACCTTGGTCGCTTGGTCGAAGAAGCCACACCGGATCATTTGTTTGAGACGCCCAAACATCCCTACACGCAGATGTTGCTGGCCGCCGCACCCAAAATCGACGGATTTGGGCGCGAAGTGGAACCGCCTCAAGGTGAGATCCCCGATCCCATTAACCCACCAACGGGCTGCGCCTTTCACCCGCGATGCCCAATCGCAGTGGACCGCTGTTCGCAAGAACGCCCTGCTATGCGTGATCTAATGGGCCAGCGTGTGGCCTGCCATTTAGCTGATTAATTTCTTGAACCAGCCCTTTTTGGGGGCGTCCTCGTCAACTTCGGCGTCATTCGTCGTCTCGTCCGGCTCTTCGATGGCGTCCTGCAAATTGTTGAAAAACTGATCTGCCATTTTCTTGGCAAAACCGTCAATCAGACGGCTGCCCAATTGTGCCAGTTTGCCGCCAACCTTGGCCTCAACCACATAGGACAATTCCGTGCCCTCCTCGACGGCCGCCAGAGTGACATCTGCGCCGCCCTTGGCAAAGCCAGCAGCACCGCCTTTTCCCTCGCCTGCAATGCTAAGGCTTTGATTTGGAACCATATCTGACAATTCAACTTGGCCTTTGAACGTCGCTTTCACAGGCCCAACCTTTTGGACAACTATCGCCTCAAACCCCGCCTCGGGAGAGCCTGATAGCTCTTTGCAGCCTGGCACGCAGGCCTGCAAAACCTCAGCGGAAAGCAGCGCCTGATACACCGTTTCAGGGTCAGCTTTAATGATACGGGTATCTTTCATTTCCATGCGAATATGCTCCTGACTGCGTTGCGACAAAGGACCCGTTCACCCTAGGCTAAAACGGCGAGTGTTGCCAAGCACCCACAAGATATAGTTATCAATCACAGCAGATCACTATATTATGGTAAAAAACAATCTTAAGGTGTATTAGTGATCCTATTACCTCCCTGACTGGACAGGCCGCGCACGTTGCGCGGCCTTTTTTTGGTCTAGAGCGGCGTGATCAGATCAGGCCCAGCAGCACGATTGGAATTTACCGCTGGCGCTACGCGGTGGAACTTTAAAAAGTCGCTGGGTGCGGCCCGCATCAAAAGGGCTGCACCTTTGCCATCCTCCCCAAGCCATTTGCCCCAATCCGCAGGCCTTAGGGTTACAGGTTCCCGGTGATGGATGTTTGTCATTGCCTCACTGGCCGCTGTGGTGACGATGGCGCAAGTGGTAATCGGCGTGTCACCCTTTTCCCAAACCTGCCAGACCCCTGCAAACACCAAAGGCTGATCCGCCTGAGGTTGAATGTACCATGGCAGCCGGTTCTGATCAGGATCTTTGGTCCATTCGTAAAACCCTGTAGCCGGGATCAAACACCGACGTTCCCGACAAGCGTTACGAAAGGCAGGTTTTTGCGCAATCGTCTCGCCCCGCGCATTGATCAACAAAGGTCCATCAGTTGGCGATTTGTACCAACGCGGCAAAAACCCCCAGCGCATAGGGCGCAACCGTCGCCCGTCTTCTTGGGTGATCACATGGATTTGGTTTGTTGGGCACACATTGTAATTGGGAACATCCGGCAAATCGTTCGCTGGCTGTGCCTCAAACAGCTGGGCCATAGCATCATTCGGCAAAGTGATCGAGAAACGTCCGCACATAGGTGCAGCTTGCCAGTTTCGGACGCCTTCGGCGAGAGTATTTTTGGAAGAAAGGAAACCTAAAGCGTTTTGCGCATGAACCAGCGTTTGTGGTCTTCTGGGGTTTGGTCAGGTGCATTTTCTAACAAGCCAAATTCGCTGTATCCAAGGGATTGGTAGAATGCCGGTGCCGCAGGATTGGATGTTTCAAGCCATGCCGCATGGCACCCCAAAGCCCGTGCGTGCTCCTCTGCCGATCGCATCAAGTCGCGCCCCAAACCCTGGCCCCGATAATGTTGCGCGACCCAGATAATCTTGATCAATACCCAACCATAAGACGTGTCTGCCGTAAGACCTGCAATCAGGACGCCGGCCGGATCGCGGCGTTCCAAAACGATGCTTTCGTTGTGCGACTGCACGTTGATTTGTGCCAAATCGGCCAAGAGATGGGCCTCTAGATCTGCAGCGGTTTGGTCTTTTTCGGCACGAGGCGTTCTTGATATCATAGGGTGTGACTTTTTGAGCGGAATGCAAAAAGGCGCAGCCAGAAAGCCGCGCCTTTCGGTGTTTTTGAGGGGTTTATTCCTGCGTAATGCGACCATCGGTATACGGCGTCACGGGGCCGGCAGAGGCCATGTATTCCGCAACCACATCGGCCAAGTCCGGACCATAGTCATAGACGTTTTGGGCATCACGGAACATTTTGTAACCGTCCCCACCACCACGCACGTAGTTGTTGGACACCAGACCGTATGTCTTGTCCATATCTAGGGCCATGCCGCCGACCATCACAGATGTGATCCGTTCACCCGCAGGCTTGGATGCATCAAAGCTAAAGGTCATGCCAGCGACTTGGGGGAACCGACCGGCACCTTCTTCGATTTGGCTCACACCGTTTTCAAGAGCGGCTTTGACCACGGCACCCGTGACCTCAAAGGTGCTGAGCGTGTTTTGGAACGGCAGAACCGTCAGAACTTCGCCCATGGTCACAGGACCTGCGTCGATCGAGGCACGTATACCGCCACCGTTTTGTAGCGCAATATCAATGCCCTGATCCTTGACCCGTGCCAACATCGCGTCCGCAATAAGCGATCCCATCTGACATTCCACGGCGCGACAGAAATCGCGGTTGCCTTCAATCGAGGCCGCAGCTTCAGCCACGACTTTGTTACGGATTTCTTCCAAAGGCTTGGCCGCTTCGGCAATGCGCGCTTTGACGGCTTCGTTTTCCGTCACACTGGCGTCCATCACAATTGGACCGCCCACGGCCTCTGTGACGTTGCCTGCATCATCGAATGTGATGTTCAGCTCACCGAGGTATTTACCGTAGGCATAGGCCTGCACGATCGGCACACCGTTTTGCATGGTGGGGTAAGGCCCATCGGCTTTTTCATCATTACTGTTGAGGTATGTGTTGGTGTGGCCGCCCACGATCACGTCGATACCTGTTACTACATCCGCCAAATACCGGTCGGTTTGATAGCCTGAGTGTGACAACAAAATAATCTTGTCGATGCCTGCGGCTGTCAGTTTATCCACTTCGGCCTGTGCTGCTGGGGCGGGATCGCTGAAAATAACATTTGGACCGGGTGACGACAGTTCCTCGGTGCTTTTGGGAGTAAGGCCAACGATACCGATCTTGTCGCCCCCCTGTTCGATCACAGTGGATTTGATCAGCGCATCTTTCAGCGCAGGCTCACCTGTATAATCGGCGTTGGACATCAGGACCGGGAACTCAACGGCATCGATGAAACCGCGCAGGACCTCTGGGCCGTGGTTGAACTCGTGGTTGCCCACCGTCATCGCCGTATAACCCATCTGGTTCATCATCTCGGCGGCCAGCATGCCTTTGTAGTATGTAAAGAACATGGTGCCTTGGAACTGGTCACCGCCATCCAGCAACACCCAGTTGTTAGAGCGGGCTTTGGCGTCATTTATGGCCGTCATCAAGCGAGCCGAGCCACCAAAGCATTTTCCTTCGGTGTTGTCCTCGGCGCTACAGCCACTGTCGTATTTCGAGATCGGCTCGAAACGGGCATGGAAATCATTGGTGTGAAGAATAGTCAGTGAATAATCAGCGGCAGCCGTTCCGGCCGTAATCGCCAAGGCGCCAGCAGTCATCAAGAATCGAGCAAACATAGGTCTCTCCCAGTTGTGTTTATGAACCAATGGTGGCCGCAACCGCAGACAGAGTCAAAGCCCTAGCACAGTATTCTAGCCTGACGTAACAGTCCCTTGACGCTCTAGTTTGGAAAAGGCATGCAACGCCTATGATGATTTACAAGATTTTTCGTGGGCCCGAGTGGAAGGCGTTTCAGGATCAAGGGCGCACCTATGGCGCACCAATTGATCTAGAGGATCAATTCATCCATTTTTCGACGGCCGCACAAGCCCCTGAAACTGCAGCAAAACATTTTGACCAACTGCAAGGGCTTTGGCTGGTGGCCTTTGACAGCACCGCCATGGGAGACGCGCTGAAATGGGAACCTTCGCGCGGCGGTGATCTGTTTCCGCATCTTTACCGCCCCTTGGTGATCGACGAAGTGATCTGGGCAAAACCGCTGCCATTTGATGCAGGCCAGCACAATTTTCCGGCAGCAATGAAATGAGCACCTTGGAACGTTTAGGCCTGAACGTCTTGCGCCAGCTTGATCCTGAAACCGCGCATGGCCTGTCGATCAAAGCGTTGAAAACCGGTCTCGCCCCTTTGCCTGATCCCGTGGTGCACCCCTGCCTGAAATGTCAGATCGCAGGGCTGCACTTTGCCAATCCGGTAGGCTTGGCTGCAGGCTATGATAAAAACGCAGAAGTTATCGCACCGCTACTAAACGCCGGGTTCGGCTTCATCGAAGTGGGTGCAGCGACCCCTCGCGCACAACCCGGAAATCCTAAACCGCGCCTGTTTCGCCTGACCCAAGATCAAGCCGCAATCAATCGCTTTGGCTTTAACAACGACGGGATGCAAGCGATCGCAGCCCGTTTGGCCAATCGTCCCAAATCCGGAATATTGGGCCTTAATCTGGGCGCTAATAAAGACAGTGCAAACCGAGCCGATGATTTTGCCCAAGTCCTAATGCACTGTGGTGCACACTTGGATTTCGCCACTGTCAACGTCAGCTCGCCTAACACCGAAAAACTGCGCGATCTGCAGGGGGCCGCTGCTCTTAATGCACTGCTTGAAGGGGTTATGCAGGCCAACCGCAGCCTGCACAAACCAATCCCGATCTTCCTCAAAATCGCTCCGGATCTGACCGACATCGAGATCAGCGAAATTGCAGATGTGGCGCGCGCCACAGGCCTTGATGCCATCATAACAACAAACACAACACTGGATCGCCACGGCCTCACCAGCCCGGACAAAGGCGAAAAAGGCGGTCTTTCCGGGGCCCCCTTGTTCGAAAAATCAACGCAAGTCCTGGCAAAACTGGCCAGCCAAACAGATATCCCCCTGATTGGCGTCGGCGGCATCAGTTCGGCCGAACAGGCCTATGCCAAGATCAAAGCAGGCGCCACGGCAGTGCAGATCTACACAGGAATGGTCTATCACGGCCTGTCACTGGTTCAAAAGATCAACCAAGGCTTGATCTCAAAACTCAAAACCGACGGCTATACATCAATCAGTCAAGCCATTGGTCGCGACAAAACGGACTGGCTCTAGCTATCTTTTTTCTTGAAATACTCTGGGGGTTTGGGGGCAAAGCCCCCAACCGGTCGGATCGCGTCAGCGATCCGAGGCCGCGCGCTCAAGGGCTGGATAACGACTGCCCAATGTAAGCCCGCGCACCACAAAACTCAGCAATAGGGCCAACCAAAGCCCATGATTTTCAAACGCCCCCATCAAGGGCCAAACGGCTGCAAAATACACAGCACAAGACAGCGCCATCATATTGCGCATATCGGTGGTCCGCGTGGCGCCAATGAAAATCCCGTCAAACATCCACGCAGCACAGCCCACCAAAGGGGCCAACACCATATAGGGCAGGTATTTTTTCGCCTCTGCCTGCACATCAGGGGCGGTGGTCATCACGTCAATCAAAGGGGCGCCACCAAAGGCAAAACCAACAGCCAAAACAATACAAATCATCGCCCCCCAGCCGCTGGTCAAAACCACCGACCGGCGCAGACGTACGCGATCGCGTCGCCCGAACGCTTGCCCCACCAATGCCTCGGCCGCAAAGGCAAATCCGTCCAAGGCGTGGGCGGTAATATGCAGGAACTGCACCAGAATTTGATTGGCCGCCAGCCGCACATCGCCCAAGCCCGCCCCAAAAAACAAAAACGATACGAAAATTGCTTCTAGCAACACAGAACGGATCAAGATGTCGGAATTCACCCGCGCCATCTGCCAAAGCCGCGCTGCGTTAAACACAATCTGGCTGTCACGCCACGCAGGATTTTGAACCGCATGGCGACAAAACCACAACCCAACCACCAGACCTGACCATTCGGCGATAAACGTGGCCCAGGCCACCCCTTCGACACCCCAGCCAAAACTCAGCACAAAGAGCAGATCCAACAAGATATTCACGCCGTTCATCCACAGCTGGATGACCAAGACAGCCCCCGTACGTTCTTGGGCGATCAACCAGCCAGTGACCCCGTAAATCCCGATAGCTGCAGGCGCCGAAAAAATCCTGATCTGCATATAATCACGCGCTAGGGCCTCGACCTCGGGACTGGCAGGCGAGATCCGAAACCCTGCCCAAAAGAGCGGCATCTGCAGCACGACCATAACCAGTCCCGCACTAAATCCGATCAATAATGCCCGGCTCAAAAGGGCCACCACTTCGTCAGAGTCGTCAGCCCCCAACGCTTGGCTTGTCAGCCCAACGGTGCCCATGCGCAAGAACCCAAAGATCCAATAAAGCGCTGTTAGGATGATGGCGCCAATCCCCACGGCGCCAATCGGGGCCGCCTCACCCATTTGCCCCACGACGCCTGTATCAACAGCCCCCAAAATGGGCACTGTTGCATTCGATAAAACGATGGGCAGTGCGATGCGCAGGACCCGTTTGTGGGTCAGGGCTGGGCTCATGCCTCGCGTGTGGGCATCAAAAAGTGCCCCATGGCCTGCGCATAAGGGCGGTTACGATTGTCTTGCCACCCTTCGACCTGAACACTTGCGTAGCGCCGCCCCGAACGGGTGATGCGCGCCCTTGCATAGGCATCACGCGGCAGACCTGTGCGCAGATAATCAACGGTAAAATCAATTGTCTTTGGCAGACGCGGCAAAGCCTCAGGCGTCAGACCGTCAGGATCAATCGCGCCGCTTTCAATATCATCCCACAGCATCGCCCAACTCATTTGAATAATGGCAGTGGTTTCCAGAAACGCAGCGGTGGCCCCACCGTGCAGCGCAGGCAACATCGGATTGCCGATCAAATGGTCATTGTAGTGCATGGTTGCCGTCAGCTCATCACCGCGACGTTCAAAGTCGATCCCCATAAATTGAATATAGGGCACCCCGCCGACCAAAGCCTGCAGGGCTGTATCGCGGCGTTTCTTGACCATTTGCATGGGTTCGGGCGCTGTACGTTTCATTTTGATTTCGGCCGCTCAAGGGTAAATGCGCCCGTGGCGGTCGCCACAGGGTTATCGCGATCATCGTCCATAGCAGTGGCGCGCACAAAAGCAACGGACCGGGTGACGTGAAAACACTCGGCACGGGCAACGATGGACTGCCCCGGCGTGGCCGCACGCATATAATCAATGCGCAGATCAATTGTCGCAGTCCCCAAAGCCCCGGTAGGATGCGCCATCACAGCCGCCCCGCCGCATGTATCCATCAGGGCTGACACTGCTCCACCGCTTAAAACACCAGTTTGCGGATCGCCGACCAATTTAGGATCATACCCCATCGAAATCTCGGCATACCCCTTGCCTACACCCACAACCTGCATGCCCAAGGCCTGACTGTGTGGCAGGGCCGAGACGAATTGCTGGGCAAATTTAAGTGAATCGATGGGCATTACTGGGTTTCCTACCTGCTTGTCAGGGTAGGCTTGTTACAGTCCTGCCTTCAAGACCGATTCTGCCCAGCAATAGATTTGTTTTTCCGCTCATGGTTGCCCCCAAGCAGGGCCTGCGTTATTTTGAGTTTATCAGGGGAGAGAATGATGGCCGAAGACCGTCTCACGTTCAAAGAAATGTGCGCCAAGTTCGACGTAACGCCGCGCACCCTGCGGTATTATGAATATATCGAACTGCTGACCCCTGAAAAAGAAGGCCGGTCCCGGTTTTATACCCCTCGCGAGGTTGCGCGGATGGTATTAATTCTGCGGGGGCGCCGTTTCGGCTTTGCATTGGAAGACATCCGGCAATGGTTGATGATCCGCGAAAACGAAGGAACACAAGCCCAGATGAAAACCTGGGTTGAACTGGCCGACAAACAACTTGTCGAACTTGCGGAACAGAAAAAGCAATTGGATGAAACCATCGTGGAACTCCAAAAGCTGCGGGACGCGACCCAAGCCTCAATCAAATAAATAAGGGGTCAGGTATTCCTGACCTTTTGCGGTTGCCCAAATTTCAGGCGGAAAATAAAATTGCGCAAATTAGCGAAAAACTTTCTTGACCTTTCGTCACCTGAAAAGTGACGCGGCGTTTCATTTACGTTAACGTCAACCTTTCTTGTAAGCTTTGTTCACGAGACGCATTTTTTGTCCACAACCAAGGATAAAAGGTGACGTGACAATGAGTGAAGAGATGAAAACAATTCGGGAAATGTGTGACACCTACGATGTTACACCACGAACGCTACGGTTCTACGAGGCCAAAGAGTTGCTCGCGCCACAGCGCGAGGGGCAAAAGCGCCTGTTTACCAAACGCGATCGTGCTCGGCTTAAATTGATTTTGCGCGGCAAGCGGTTCGGGTTCTCCCTCGAGGAAATTCGCCAGTTGCTGGACATGTACGATATGGAAGGCCAACAAGATGCCCAACTGCGCAAAACCTATGATCTGGCCCAGCACCGTCTCGCCGACATGAAGCAACAGCGTGCTGAATTGGATGCGACCATCTTGGAGCTTGAAGAGCAATTGAAATGGGGTGCCAACACCTTGGCGTCCTCCAAGAAATCAGCCTGATACGACACTACGGAGACCTCTATGCCCAGCTACACTGGACCCGTCAAAGACATGCAATTCGTTCTGCACGATGTGTTGAACATCACCGAAACCGGCATTCCTGGTTATGATGAACTGGATGCCGATTTCACCAACGCCGTTTTGGAAGAAGCCAGCAAAATTGCCAGCGACGTATTGGCCCCATTGAACCCTGTGGGTGACACGGAAGGCTGCGTTTTGGAAAACGGTGTGGTCCGCACACCGACCGGATTTAAAGCGGCCTTTGATCAGGTCCGCGAAGGCGGTTGGACAGCGTTGGATTGCGATCCGGACTTTGGGGGTCAAGGCTTGCCCTACCTGATGTCAACGGCGGTAGGTGAAATGATGTCAGCGGGCAACATGGCCTTCAACATGTATGCAGGCCTGACACACGGCGCGTATTCGGCCATTCATGCCCACGGCTCCGATCAGCAAAAAGAGACATATCTTGAAAAGATGGTCAGCTGCGAATGGACAGGCACGATGAACCTGACCGAGCCCCATTGCGGCACGGATCTGGGTCTGATGCGCACCAAAGCGGCGCCGCAAGAGGATGGCACCTATAAAATCTCTGGCCAAAAGATCTTTATCTCGGCCGGTGATCACGACATGTCAGACAACGTGATCCACTTGGTCCTCGGCAAAATCGTGGGCGGCCCCGAAGGTATCAAAGGCGTGTCCTTGTTCATCGTCCCTAAGTACCTTGTAAACGACGATGGCAGTCTGGGCGAACGCAACGGCGTATCTGTAGGCAAGATCGAAGAAAAAATGGGCATCCACGGCAACTCGACTTGTGTGATGAACTATGACGAGGCCACAGGCTATCTGTTGGGCGCCGAACACAAAGGTATGCGTGCCATGTTCACCATGATGAACGAAGCACGATTGGGTGTGGGGCTGCAAGGCTACGCACAGGCCGAAGTCGCCTATCAAAACGCACTGGAATACGCCAAGGATCGCTTGCAAGGCCGTGATGTGACTGGCGCAAAGTACCCAGAAAAATCTGCCGATCCCTTGATCGTGCACCCAGATATTCGTCGTAACCTTATGGATCAAAAATCCTTTGTAGAAGGCGCACGCGCGTTTACTTTCTGGGGCGCTCATATGATCGACAAAGCCCACCGCAATGAAGACGCGGATGCAGATGGCATGATCTCGCTGCTGACCCCGGTGATCAAAGGCTTTCTGACCGACAAAGGGTTTGAAATGGCCACAAACGCCCAGCAGGTTTACGGCGGCCATGGCTATATCGAGGAATGGGGCATGTCCCAGTTTGCCCGCGATGCCCGGATTGCGATGATCTATGAGGGCGCCAATGGTGTGCAAGCGCTGGATCTTGTGGGTCGGAAGCTGGCTCAAGACGGCGGCAAGCACGTGATGGCTTTCTTTGAGATGGTCAAGACATTCTGCAAGGAAAACAGTGATGTAGACGGCATGGCCGAGTTCATCGAACCGCTGAAAGCCGCCTCCAAAGATCTACAGGCCGCTGGCATGTACTTTATGCAAAACGGGATGAAGAACCCCAACAACGCTCTGTCTGGTTCCTATGACTTTATGCATCTCTTTGGTCATGTCTGCCTTGGCCTGATGTGGGCCCGCATGGGCAAGGCAGCTCTTGAAGCCCTTGCAAACGGAGCCTCTGATACCGAGTTCTACGAGACCAAAATTGCAACAGGCAAGTACTACATGGCGCGCCAATTGCCTGCCACATCCATGCATCTGTCGCGCATCGAATCCGGTGCTGATACGGTCATGGCACTGGAGGCTGCAAATTTCTAAAGTCCGAGGGGAGGAACACTCACGGACCGGCAGGCGGCATAGGGTATGTCGTCTGCCACACCAAAAAAGGACAACTATGTCAAAACGCCTACGCCTGACCCGCAGATTTCCCGTCGCAATGACCGAAGATGGGTATCGGCGGTTGCGAAAATTCAGCAAAGAGGCAGGATTGGATGAGGGCGAAGCGCTCAGCTTCCTGTTTGAAAACTTTGGTTCGGTCATTGACGAAGACAATCTCACTCACCGCCTCAGGCTCTTTAATTCCGAACTGGACGCGCGCAAAAAATAGAAGGTGGATTTGAGTATTTATGGAAAAAAGAAGCGGTCAGGTTTCTTTTTTCTTCAACTACTCTGGGGGTTTGGGGGCAAAGCCCCCATGAAACTTTAGGCTGGGAGGCACATACCATGATTAAATTGCATTGCTTTGGCGAAAGCGGCAACGCCTACAAGGCAGCTTTGGCATTAGAACTTTCAGGGCTCGATTGGGAACCGGTTTTTGTTGATTTCTTTGCAGGTGCCGCCCGCACCCCCGAATGGAAAACTGTGAACACTATGGCTGAGGCGCCTGTGCTGGTTGATGGCGACATGACCCTCTCCCAATCCGGTGCAATCCAGCAATACATCACAGATAAAACCGGGAAGTTCGGCGGCGCACCCGACGACAAATACGAAGTCTTGCGCTGGGTTTTGTGGGACAATCACAAACTGTCCTCCCAAGCTGGCATGACCCGTTTCCTGATGAATTTTCTGTCTGCAGACAAGCGTCCCGAACAAGTCATTGGCTTTATGCAAGGCCGCCTGAAGGCCGCTTATACTGTGTTGAACGATCATCTAGAGGGCCGCGACTGGATCGTTGGCGACAGCATGACCAACGCCGACATCAGTTGCTGCAGCTATCTGTTCTATCCAGAGCCTTACGGCTTTGACCGCACTGAGTGGCCCAATATGGACGCTTGGCTGACGCGAATTTCTGAAACACCGGGGTGGAAACACCCCTATGATCTTATGCCCGGCAACCCCGGCGACCGCGCTTAAAAGGAGCCTTCTTAAATGACCGAAGCTTATATCTATGACGCCATCCGCACCCCGCGAGGCAAGGGTCGCAAAGACGGCAGCCTTCACGAGGTGACAGCAGCCCGTCTGTCCGCTCACGTTCTTAATACCCTGAAATCACGTAACAACATCGAAGGTCATGCGGTCGAGGATGTGATCTGGGGCAATGCGACCCAAGTCATGGAACAGGGGGGCTGCTTGGCCCGTACGGCTGTTCTGGCCTCTGATCTGGACGAACGCATCCCCGGTCTGTCGATCAACCGTTTCTGCGCCTCGGGCATGGAAGCCGTGAACATCGCCGCCAACCAAGTGCGCGGTGGCGCAGGCAACGGCTATATCGCCGGTGGTGTGGAAATGATGGGCCGTGTGGCCATGGGCAGTGATGGGGCCGCGATTGCGGTGGACCCATCCATAGCAATGAACAGCTACTTTGTGCCTCAAGGCATCAGTGCCGATATCATCGCCACAGAATACGGCTTTACCCGTGATCAGGCCGATGCGCTGGCCGTGGAAAGCCAAAACCGTGCAGCGGCGGCTTGGGCCGACAACCGATTTGAAAAATCCGTCGTGCCTGTCACAGACATCAACGGTCTGGAAATCCTCAGCACCGATGAATACATGCGTCCGGGCACCGATATGCAAAGCCTTGGCGCACTAAAGGCCAGCTTTAAGGACATGGGCGAAGTAATGCCTGGCTTCGACAAAGTGGCTTTGATGAAATACCCGCATCTTGAACGGATCAACCACATCCACCATGCCGGAAACTCCTCTGGGATCGTTGATGGATCAGCCGCCGTGTTGATCGGCAACAAAGAGCTAGGCGAAGAGCTGGGGATCAAACCCCGCGCCCGCATCCGTGCCACATCGAAAATCGGTCTGGACCCGACCATCATGCTCACTGGCCCCGTGCCGGTGACCGAAAAGATCCTCAAAGATCACGGTATGGCCATCAGCGATATTGATCTGTTCGAAGTGAACGAGGCCTTCGCGTCCGTCGTCTTGCGTTTCATGCAGGCCTTTGACGTGGACCACGACAAGGTCAACGTCAACGGCGGCTCCATCGCTATGGGTCACCCATTGGGCGCCACAGGTGCGATCATCATCGGCACCTTGCTGGATGAGCTTGAGCGTAGTGACAAAGAGGTGGGTCTTGCCACATTGTGTGTCGCTTCTGGCATGGGTGCCGCGACAATCATCGAGCGGGTTTAAGATGCCCAAGATTGATATCGCTTCAGTGCCGCTTAAGACAGGATCAACCTATCCTGAACCGTATAATGCAGAAATGGAGGGGCGGTCTTCCCTCAAACTGGGGGACGCAGGTGGCCTGACACAATTTGGGGCCAACTTGGTGATGCTTGCGCCCGGCGCGAAATCGTCCCTGCGCCATTACCATATGGAACAGGACGAGTTTGCCATGGTCACCCAAGGCACCTGCACATTGATCGATGACCATGGCGAGACCCCTCTGAGCGTTGGCGATTGCGTGGCATGGCCCGCAGGCGACGCCAATGGCCACCACATCGTGAACACCAGTCCAGAGGAGGCGCGGTTCCTTGTCATAGGTACCCGAACCCCAACTGAAACTGGCTATTACAGCGACATAGATATGATGGTGAAAGATGATGCCAAAGGCTTTGCTTTCACTAGAAAAGACGGAACACCCATCGAAGGGAACGACTAAATGACTGATTTTACATACGAAGTTGACGCAGACGGCGTAGCGATTGTCACATGGAACGCGCCAGAGAAGTCCATGAATGTGCTGACCCGCGAGGCGTTTGCATTGGTCGAGGACTATATCGACCGCGCTTTGGCAGATGATGCCGTCAAAGGCGTTGTGATCACCTCGGGCAAGAAAGACTTTGCTGGTGGGATGGACCTGAACGTGTTGGCCAACATCCGTGCGGAAAACGGCGATGCCCCTGCTCAGGCCTTGTTTGATTTCACCATGAACGGCCACCGCATCCTGCGCAAATTGGAACGGGCCGGTATGGACCCCAAGACCAATAAGGGCGGCAAGCCTGTGGCCTGTGCGATCAATGGCACCTGTGCTGGGATCGGCACCGAGATTGCGCTTGCCTGTCATCGTCGGTTTATGACCGACAACCCGAAAGCCAAAATCGGCCTGCCAGAAATTTTGCTGGGTATCTTCCCCGGTGGCGGCGGTACGATGCGGTATTCCCGCATGGTCGGAGCGATGCAAGCCTCCCCTGTTTTGCTGGAAGGCAAGATGTTGGACCCCAAGAAAGCCAAAATGGCCCAATTGGTGGACGAAGTGGTGGAGGCCGACAATCTGGTCGAGGCTGCGCGCCAATGGGTGCTAAACGCCAAAGACGCAGACATCGTCAAACCTTGGGACGCGAAGGGTTGGAAAATGCCCGGTGGCGCGCCCTATCACCCAGCCGGTTTTATGACCTTTGTGGGTGCCTCCGCGATGGTGAACGGCAAAACTCAAGGCGCTTATCCTGCGGCCAAAGCCTTGCTATCGTGTGTGTACGAAGGGGCCATGGTGCCTTTCGATACGGCCCTGAAGATTGAGGCGCGTTGGTTCACGTCCATCTTGATGAACCCGTCCTCGTCCGCTATGATCCGGTCCCTGTTCATCAACAAGCAAGCCTTGGAAAAGGGTGCTGTGCGCCCCACTGATGTGCCAGACCAATCGGTCAAAAAGGTCGGCGTTTTGGGCGCTGGCATGATGGGGGCTGGCATTGCGCTGGTCTCGGCCCTAGCTGGCATCGAAGTTGTCTTGCTGGACCAGAAACAAGAAGCAGCAGACAAAGGCAAATCCTACACAACCGCCTATATGGACAAAGGCATTGCCCGCAAAAAGGCGACAGAAGAGAAAAAAGAAGCCGTGCTGTCCAAGATCACCGCAACCACGGATTACGAGGCCCTCAAAGGCTGCGATTTGATTGTGGAGGCCGTGTTCGAGGATCCGTCGATCAAAGCCACTGTGACCAAAGCGGTTGAGGCCGTCGTGGGCGAGGACTGCATCTTCGCCACCAATACCTCGACGTTGCCGATCTCTGAATTGGCCAAAGCGTCCAAACGTCCAGAGCAGTTCATTGGCATCCACTTCTTCTCGCCCGTCGACAAGATGATGCTGGTCGAAATCATCAAAGGCGCCGAAACAGGCGACCGCGCGGTGGCCAAGTCGCTCGATTTCGTCCGTCAAATCCGCAAGACACCCATCGTGGTCAACGACGCGCGTTTCTTCTACGCCAACCGCTGCATCATCCCTTACATCAACGAAGGTATCCGCATGGTCAAAGAAGGTATCGAGCCTGCCTTGATCGAAAACGCCGCCAAACTGTTGGGGATGCCTTTGGGACCGTTGCAGTTGAACGATGAAACCAGCATCGATCTGGGCGTCAAAATTGCCAAGGCCACCAAGGCTGCTATGGGCGATGCTTATGACAATGACGAGGCTGACGAAGTCCTGTTCTGGCTGTTCGATCAGGACCGTTTGGGCCGCAAATCCGCCGCTGGGTTCTATGAGTACGATGAAAAGGGCAAGCGCGTGGGCATCTGGCAGGGTCTGCGGGACAAATACACCACGGACGCCGAGGACCCCGATCTGATCATGGTCCAGCATCGCTTGATGTTTGCTCAAGTTCTGGAAGCCGTGCGCGCACTGGAAGAAGGCGTGTTGGAAGACATCCGTGAAGGCGATGTGGGCGCGATCCTTGGCTGGGGCTTTGCGCCTTGGTCCGGTGGCCCTCTGTCGTGGCTGGATATCATCGGCACACCCTATGCAGCCGAACGTTGCGACCAATTGGCAGCAGAACTTGGCGAACGCTTTGCGACCCCTGATCTGTTGCGCGAAATGGCAGCCAAGAACCAAACGTTCTATGGACGCTTCGGCAAAGAAGACGCAGCAGCCTAACCTAAACCCACCACAGCAAAAAAGGGCGCGCTGGCCAATATCCAGTGCGCCCTTTTTTAGTCGTTTCGTGAGTTCGTATTTTTCGTTCAGGCAACCATCGCAGGGTTGGTGTGGCCTTGGTTCTGGCGATCAAGCATGTCCAATGTGTCGATCAGCATTTCTGCCTCTTCCCCGTCCAACACAATGTAGCTTTCTTCAGCCTCTTTATCGCCCGGGCAATGCATCAGAGCGCCGGAATGGGCAAAAGCCAACTGTTCGGTTTCAAAGACCAGAGTAAAGACTTCAAAGATCGTGGCCGGACGATCCCGGCTGATGCCGCGATAGCCTTCCAACGCTTCGGCTTTGACCAATGTGAACGGATCCCCAAAGACTTCTTCTGCGATATCGCTCTCGATCAAGATCGTTTGATCCGGCATCAAGGTCATCGCTTCGCGATTACCCAATGTTCCCGCAGGAATATGCATTGGCCACAGGTGCTCGGGGCAAAAGAAATCGTCTTGCCATGCCAGCTCTTTGCGGATCGATTTGACGGTTTGCAAACCACCGTCAAAGGTCAAAACCTGATCGCCAGCCTGCACGAGGGCAACATCCTGCCATCCGTTTTGGGTGGCAACCAATGTTCCAGCAGCAAAGCCGGATGAGGCGGTCGCTTGGGCTGGCACAAAGCCACTGTCCCAAGCACCGGTAATTTCAGCAGTGCGATGTGTCTTATCGCTCTCTTTTGTATTTAACAGTCCAAACATTCGACATCCCCTTCGACGTTTATTTTGTTTTTGGCAACTGAGATCGACTTGGCGTGATTCTCTGGGCGCTCCATGGTCCAAAAAAAGGTTAAAATGGGGCACTGTCTTGGGTTTGACTCTAATTTTAGGAAAAGTGGCGGATTGATGCTTGATTAAGGTTAATCGCAGGCGGAATTCAGTAGTGATATCCAAACTTTTGGATATCGGCCGCGCAAATCTGCGCAACCAGCGCCTGAGTCGCCTCTGTATAGTGGTCGCGGTAGTGACCAGCAGATGTCGAGCGATTCACATGGGGTAACTTCAGATCAAATCCAAGATGCTTGGCAAAGCCTGCACTGTCCTCGACAAAATGCTCTAGCCTAATGAAATCAGGGGCAAAGTTGACCTTGGGGCAGTCTACATAACTGCTGTAACTGTTCTGACGCACCGAATGCACTGTCTCGGGATGGGTGAGAAACGCGGTAAAATCCAACCTCTGGGCACGGGCGACAGCGGGGTGATCAAAGCTCTGATCTTGCAACCAATGGTAGTAGCTGACCATACGGTCCCACGGATTGCGGACCAAAGTCACGATCCGCAGGCTGGTTAACTCCTCGGGCTGAATGAGGCCCATAAGATCCTGCAGTTTACTATGTTTCCACAGTCGACCCGCCGCTAGATCGTGGTTAACCCGTTTACGCCGTCGCACAGCCTTGGGGGTGTCGCCCAGCATAATGTCATCCTTCATCGCGCGGGCCTCCAACGCGAGGGCCAGCGAGGTGCCACCAGTCTTGGGAATATGGATGAATAGGTAATTTCGGCCGCGCGACAGGATCATCCGGTTATTTTAGCGTGCACGTACAGCAATGATAGTACCCGCCAGAATTATCATCGCCACACCCATCATCGCAATACCGTTCAAGGTTTGCCCAAACAGCCAAAAGGCCGCCAATGGCCCAAAGACCATAACGGAATACTCAAACACCGAGACAAAACTGGCATCGGCCATTTGATACGCACGGATCAAACTTCCGATAGCCACGATAGACCCAAAGGCCTGCACCGCCGTCCATGTCAGAAACGTTGCATTTGGCATCACCCAGCCGCGCAGGATGAACCCATCTGGGCCTTGAGGCACGTCTTGTGGATATAAACCCAACACAATAAGGCCAACCGCGCCAAAGCTGCCCAACACGACAAAAAAGCCAAACAGCAGGGTCAGCGTATCTTCACCTGCGCAAAGGGTGCGCGTGATCAACGAACTGCATCCATAAAGGAATCCCGCCAAGACAGGCAGTACCGTGAGGATACCGAGGTTGGTAATATCAGGCTGTAGCACCAGCAAAGAGCCGGAAAACCCAATCGCCACTGCAAGGATCCGCCATTTGCCGATGGTTTGACCCAAAAAGATCGCAGAAAGCAGCATCACAAAGATCGGTGAGGTAAACAATCCGGCCAAGACCTGCGCCAGTGGCAAAAACGCCAAACACCCAAAATAGAGAACCATTGCAAAAGCCATCAAAACACTGCGCAACAACACCACGCCCGGATTGATAGGTCGCAAACGCCCCACACCCAAAGCCGCCAAAGCAAGGAAGACAGGCAAGGCCAGCAACGTGCGTATAAAATGGAATTGCCACAGCCCCCCATGGGCCGCCAAAACGACCACGTAATTGTCGATGACCCCGACGATCAACATCGCGCACAGCATGCACAGCATCGCGGCTCTTGGATTGTTCTGCACGGTGATAGCGCTACCCCTTCGAATTATCATTGCATTGGCCTGAAATCTGGCGCTAGGTCTAGCCCAACTACGACATAGGGAGGTGTCAAAATGGGATGGATGTCCGATGAAACAGGTTTGGATAAATGTCAGGCAAATTATACGCCGCTGACCCCCTTATCGCACTTGCGCCGCGCGGCTCACGTTTTTGCCGATAAAGAGGCCGTTGTTTATGGCTCTTTTCGCAAGACCTATGCCGAATACTATGAACGTGTGACGCGGCTTGCCTCGGCTTTGACCAAAATAGGTGTCAAACCCGGTGACGTCGTCGCAACTGTTTTGCCCAACATCCCAGCCCAAGTGGAAGCCGCATTTGGCGTGCCCGCCTGCGGCGGGGTCTTGAACACGATCAATACGCGGCTGGATGTGGACACTATCGCTTATATCTTTGATCATGGCGAAGCGCGGGTTGTATTGGTCGACACCCAATTCCTGCCAGTGGTCATGGAGGCCATCGATCAGATGGATGGCCCCGCCCCGGCCATTATCGAAGTGCCCGACGATCAAGCCGGTGTGCACGATACATGGGAGCAACTGGATTACGAAGATTTCCTCGCCTCCGGCGATCCTGATTTCGAATGGATCATGCCACAGGATGAATGGGAAAGCCTGGCGCTGAATTACACCTCAGGCACCACAGGCCGGCCCAAAGGTGTCGTTTATCACCATCGCGGTGCATATATGATGACGATGGGCACCGTTGTGAGTTGGCGCATGGTTTTGCATCCGAAATTCATGCAAATTGTGCCGCTGTTCCATTGCAACGGTTGGAACCACACATGGATGATGCCGCTTTTGGGTGGAACGGTCGTGTGCTGTCGCGATATCTCGGCCAAAGCGATTTATGATGCGATTGCGGATGAAGGTGTC
Source organism: Algirhabdus cladophorae (assembly GCF_044772865.1). Classification (GTDB taxonomy): domain Bacteria; phylum Pseudomonadota; class Alphaproteobacteria; order Rhodobacterales; family Rhodobacteraceae; genus Algirhabdus; species Algirhabdus cladophorae. The sequence continues at coordinate 408,224 of NZ_CP173029.1, read as the reverse complement.
ACACATTTTGGCGGTGCACCTATCGTTCTGAACCTCATTGTGAATGCTGTCGACAGCAACAAACGCCAGTTTGATCATCTGGTTGAGGTATTCACCGCTGGTGCCCCGCCCGCCCCTGCGATTTTGGAAAAGATCGAAACCATGGGCTTTAACGTGACGCAAGTCTATGGCCTGACCGAAACCTACGGCCATGTCACCGAATGCATCTGGGACACCGCGTGGGACGACTTGCCCATGTCCGAAAAGGCCAGCATCAAGGCGCGCCAAGGCGTGGCCTTCCCAATGATGGAAGCGGTGACCGTGGTCGACGAACACTGCAACCAAATCGCCATGGATGCCGCCACCCAAGGCGAGATTGTGATGCGCGGCAATTCGGTGATGAAAGGCTATTACAAGAACCCCGAAGCCACGAAAAAGGCCTTTGAAGGCGGATATTTTCATTCCGAGGACTTGGCCTTGCAACATCCAAACGGCCAAATCCAAATCGCCGATCGCGCCAAGGATATAATCATTTCAGGCGGCGAAAACATCAGCTCTGTAGAAGTCGAAGGCGCTTTGATGCACCATCCTGCTGTGATGCTCTGCGCTGTGGTGGCCAAGCCCGACGACAAATGGGGCGAAGTGCCTTGCGCGTTTGTTGAACTTAAAGATGGCGCACAAGCAGACGAGGCCGAGATTATCGCCTTTGTTCGCGAACGGCTTGCTGGGTTCAAAAGCCCCAAAAAAGTGGTGTTCCAAGAATTGCCAAAAACATCGACGGGCAAGATCCAGAAATTTGAATTGCGCAGCTTTGCCAAAACTCTGTGAATTGAAGCGCTGTCGGAAGTAGGCTAGGCTGCTGATCAGAACAGAGGCAGAGCAGCCCGAATGACAGCACTAGACCAATACGCACGGCTGGAAAGCACAGGTGTGTGGCGCGCGTCCCATGACGCCCAGCGTCGCAATGTTATTGTGTCGTTTGGCAATGCCACATTGGTCATCTCGGATTCCAACGGATCCGCTTTGGCGCATTGGTCTTTGGCGGCGGTCTTGCGGTTGAACTCTGGCAAACGACCCGCGATTTTTTCACCCGATGCAGATCACGGCGAACAGGTCGAGATCGAAGAGGACATGATGGTGGACGCCATCGAAACTGTCCGCAAATCACTGGAACGCGCCCGGCCCAAACCCGGGCGGCTTCGCTTGGTCATGTTGACCGCGTCCTTTGCTGCCGTCGCCGCCCTAGCGGTGTTTTGGCTGCCCGATGCTTTGGTCAATCATACGGTGAAAGTCGTCCCGGACGTAAAACGCGCACAAATCGGTGCTTACATGCTGGAAGAGATCGAGCGTGTCACAGGCCAGCCCTGCTTTACCCCTCAAGGTGAGAAAGCTCTGGCACAGCTGACCCGTGGATTGGGTCTGACAGGCAGTTATCGGATTTACCGCGATGGTGTGCCCGACACGCTGCATTTGCCCGGCGGACTGACGTTGATCAATGCGCGCGTGCTGGAAGATCACGACAGTGTTTATGTTCCTGCAGGCTATTTTCTGGCCGAAAACCTGAGAACCCAAAACAGCGACCCACTGCGTGAGTTGTTGGAGGATGCTGGCCTGCGTGCCACGTTTAAACTGCTCACCACGGCGCAAGTGGACAGCGATGTTTTGGCCCGCAACGCCGAGGCTCAATTAACCAAGCCAGCTGATCCCTTGGAGACGCCTCAAATCTTGGAACAGTTCACCAAGGCCGATGTCCCAACCAGCCCCTATGCCTATGCATTAGATCCATCTGGCGAGGCCACCTTGGCCCTAATCGAAGGCGATCCAATGGCAGGACGCCAGCCGCCCACGCTGTTGGACGATGGGGAATGGATCAGCCTTCAAGGCATCTGCGCCCCTTAGAGCGTCTGCATGGTTTTGGTCGAGATTAGGAAAGCCTTCTACCGAACGAAGGCATCCTTATAGCCTGCCCCGCGCAATGCACGCAAAGCCGAGTTCAACCGATTGGGCGACTGGAACGGACCAGCCAGAACAACCTGCAACTTGCGACCTTTACTGGTGATATTCGCCACCCGCACAGGCAGGCCCGAGGCCTTGAGACGCCGCACATTTTTGTCGACATTTGCCGCGTTACCGAAAGTGCCGATCTGGACATAGCGCCCTTTGGCAGCCTGCGCAGGTTTGCGCGGTGCGGCCTTTGCCACGACCTTCTTGGGCTTTTTTACCACCTTGGGTGTCGATGGTTTGATCGTCTTGGTCGAAATCCGGGTGCCTAGATCACGTTGCTGCGCGTTCATGCTGATGTAAGGGAACCGCAGCTTTGGAAAAAAGCGGGTCACATCGCGACCAGTGGTGCTGTCGATCAAACGACGCGGCACTTCTTGGGTCCAGATCAGGTTCATCGCCGCGTTGCCTTCTGCCGTCGTTTGGGCGCGACGGTTGCTCAGGCGATCGTCACTCCATGCCTTGCGGTACCCTTCCGGCACAGGGGGGTTGCGCAGAACGCGAACCTTTTTCTGGCTTTGTGCAGCGGCGACTTTGCGCGTCATCGCTGGCGACTTGGCTACAGGTGCCACAGCGGGAGCTGCTTGAACCGGCGCTTGAACAACAGCACGTCCCGGACCGGGCGTGTAAGGCAAACCCTCTTGCGGGCCGCAACGCACGGGGCTGACTTGGCCTGAATTGATATATTGCTGGCTAAATGCACTTGCGTTCGTGCATCCCGAGGCACTGCGCGTAACCGCTGGTCGTGTCGGGGCAGTGCGGACAACTTTTTTGACTTGGGGTTGGGCAACTTTCGGGGCTAAGCCAACAGGCCGGGTTGTTGGAGCGGCTTTGATCGAGGCCACGGTATCCATAGGACGCTGACCAAAGAGGCCTGCAAAAAACGGACGCCGCACAACGGTTTTGGGCGGTGATTGCACCACGGTACGGGCCACCGGTGCGACAACAACTTCAACAGGTTTGGCAACTGGTTTGGGGGCCGCTTGGGCGACCTTGCGCACGGGTTTGGGGGCTACTTTTACAACAGGCTTTTTGACCACTTTCGGGGCCGCGACCTTGGCTGGGGCAGGCTTGGGTGCGGCCGCTGGTTTGACAGGCGCAGTGGCGATTTGGGTCGCTGCAGGCGCAGGGGCGGGTTTTGCCGCCGGGGCTGCCGGTGCCACTTTTGGCGCAGTCACTTCAGGTGTGGCTTGCGCAGTGGCCGAAAGGCTGGGCTGAAACCCACAAACAGCCGTGCGATTGCGCGCGACGCGCGGCACCCACGTGGTGTTGCCACTGATCCCTGCGCGAATGTAGACGCATCCACGACTGTCAACATATTGGTTTGGCGTGAAAGAGGCCGGTGGAAACTCCGCAGGCTCACCCACACTGCGGAGAGTTTGGGCCGACGCCCCGGATCCCATCGAAATTCCCAGAATTAGTGCTGCTGACAGAGTCTTGATAATGCGCATATGTGCCCCCACAATATATTGTGGCACTTTGCGGATCAATTGACCAAAAGTAAAGGGATTGTCGCCTTATTTGGTGCCAAACATCCGATCACCTGCGTCCCCTAGGCCGGGCAGAATATATCCCACCTCATTCAGGCGCTCATCAAGGGCTGCCGTGACAATAGGCACATCTGGATGGGCCTCTTTCATCCGTGCGACCCCTTCGGGCGCGGCTAAGAGACAGAGAAATCTGATATTTTTTGCGCCGGCTTGCTTGAGCAAATCAATCGCAGCTGCTGATGAGTTGCCCGTGGCCAGCATCGGATCCACAGCGATCACGAGGCGTTCGTTCAAATGATCCGGAGCTTTATAGTAGTATTGAACCGGCTGCAGAGTTTCCTCATCGCGGTACAAACCGACAAAACCAACGCGGGCCGAAGGAATCAATTCCAGCATGCCATCCAAAAGGCCATTACCGGCCCGCAGGATCGAAATCAGCGCCAGTTTGCGCCCATCCAACACCGGCGCGTCCATTTCGACCAGCGGCGTGTCGATCTTTTTGGTGGTCATCGGCAGCTTGCGCGTGACCTCATAGGCCAACAGCTGGCTGATCTCGCGCAGCAATTGGCGAAACACAGCTGTCGACGTGCCCTTTTCGCGCATCAGCGTCAACTTATGCTGCACCAAGGGATGATCAACAATGGTCAGATGTTGGTCCATCAGGACACCTCCAATTTCTGTTTTAAACGCGCTTTGGTGTCCGCATCACAATAAGCGGCCTCCAAGGCAGTGGCATCGATTTGATCAAACTGCGGCTGGTCCCAACCAAAATGCTGGCGCAGGTTTTCATACTCAGCGGTCATGGTCGTATGGAAAAATGGCGGATCATCTGTCGACACAGTCACGCGCACCCCAGCCGCGCGCAGCTTTTCAATGGGGTGATCTGCCCATTTGGGATAAACGCCCAGCGCGACGTTCGACCCGGGACAGACTTCTAAAACGATGCCTCGTTCCGCAAGAAAATCGACGCAGGCTGGATCTTCGATGGCGCGGACCCCGTGGCCAATTCGGTCAACCCCAAGATCCCGCACCGTTGCCATAATGTGATCGGGACCGCGCCACTCGCCTGCATGGGCCGTTAGCCCCAGCTTGGCCTCGCGCGCCATGTCAAAGCTATAGGCAAAATCAACCGGATCCAAAACATTCTCATCCCCGGCAATGCCAAATCCCACAATCCAGTTGCCAGCCGTTTCCGCCGCACAAAGGGCGGTCTCGCGCGCTTTGTCCGGACCAAAATGGCGAATGGCAGTCACAATCCCGCGCAAGGTCACGCCGCGTTCGGCCTCGACCTGATCCGCAGCTTCGATTATGGCCGCAAGGTAATCGCGCCACGCCGACACATCCCGCCCGCCACAAAAATCCGGCGACACGAAAGTTTCTGCATAGATGACGCCGTGGTCAGCCAGTTGATGCATCACCTCGCGGGTCAAACGCCCGTAGGCCTCGGGGCTGGTCAAACCCGCCGTCGCGGCCTCGTAGACAGACAAAAATTCGCCAAAATCACGATACTGATAAGCCCCATCTTGATCAAAGACACCGTCCAAAGACAGCCCCTGCTCGCCTGCTAAGCGCCGCACAAATTCCGGGGGGGCAGCCCCTTCTAGGTGCAAATGCAGTTCCAATTTGGGCCTGTGTTGATCGCTCATAAAAAACTCTTTCCTGCACCGCGCGACAGTAGCCCCAGATGATCGGCGATACTGGCCCCGACATCGGCAAAACCGACATGCCCCAATTCCCGAACCCCCATCCCGGCACCCACGACAGGTACACGTTCCCGCGTGTGCTCTGTACCATGCCAGGTTGGGTCATTTCCATGGTCTGCGGTAAAAATCACTAGATCACCTTGCCGCATAGGCGCCAAAATACGCGGGACTTGGGCATCGAACCACTCGAGCGCCCGCGCATAGCCCGCCACATCGCGGCGATGGCCATAAAGCGCGTCAAATTCAACAAAATTGGCAAAGACAAAATCACCATCCGGGGTGTCACACACAGCCGCTATCAAATGCTCCATCAAATCGGCGTCAGTCCCTTTTTTGACGTCCGCGATGCCTCTCATCGAAAAAATATCACCTATTTTGCCAATGGCATGGCATTGGGCCCCTTGATCGGCCACCCAGTCGCACAGAGTCGGACTGGGGGGATCAATGGCCAGATCTTTGCGATTGAGAGTACGGGAAAAACCATCTTGAGCGGTGCCCAAAAAAGGTCGCGCGATGACACGCCCCACCCTCATGTCGTGCATCATCGGGGCAATATCGCGACAAAGCTGCAGTAAACGATCAAGACCGAAGTGTTCCTCGTGGGCGGCAATTTGCAGAACACTATCTGCGGAGGTGTAGCAAATAGGCCAACCGGTTCTTAGGTGTTCGGCCCCCAATCGGCCAATCACCTCAGTGCCCGAGGCATGAGTACCGCCCAAAATCCCGTCAGTTCCTGCAGCACGCTTTAACGCTGCGATAACATCGGGCGGGAAACTGGGATCCGTGTCTGGAAACAGATGCCAGTCCCAAGGCACGGGAACCCCTGCCAGTTCCCAATGGCCCGAAGGCGTGTCCTTGCCGCGGGACACTTCTGTGGCGGCCCCCCAGATCCCCTGCGGGCGAGCACCAAATGCATCAACCTCGCGGCCGCTGGCCACGCTCAGAGCCGCACCCAACCCAAGTGCATCCAGATGCGGCATCCGCAAGGGACCGCTGCGACCCGTCTCAGCACGCCCAGCCGCACATGCATCTGCGATATGCGCCAAAGTATTGGACCCTGCATCGCCAAAGGCCTCTGCATCCGGCGCGCCACCAATCCCAACACTGTCCAAAACAACCAAAAACGCACGAGCCATCCTAGGTAATCCTTTGGTACACAGTAGGTGGCAATACTGGTTCCTCGTCCGCTATTGTCATCGCCCGACGTACAGCATCTTCGGCCATATCCGCGTCAGTTTCCGAGGCCGCATGGATCAACGCGAGCGGCACGGCATTGTCCACATAATCCCCCAAAGACGCCAATTCCGTCATTCCAACGGAAGGATCAATACGGTCACTCATCTGCCGCCGCCCCCCACCAAGAGCCACAACGATATCACCCATCATTTGGCCCTGCATCGCGGTGACAAAGCCACTGCGATCCGCCATGACCTCGCGTACAACGGGTGCTGCTGGCAGGCGGTCATGCCAACGGCTGACAAAATCCTTGGGGCCGCCCATAGCGGCCACCATACGCTGAAAAGTTTCGGCAGCCGTTCCATCGTAAAAGCTGTCCATGATCTGGTTTGCACCGTCTTCGACCGTGTCTGCTAGCCCCGCAGCTTCTAGCAACTCGCCGCCCAATGAGGCCGCCAAATCCGGTAAATCCTGATCTACCTCATCGCCCGTAAGGGCTTGCAACGCTTCCATGACCTCCAGTGTGTTGCCCATGGATTTCGCCAAAGGTTGGCTCATGTCGGTGATCAAGGCGCGTGTCGGGCAGCCGGCCCCTGCCGCCGTGTCAACCAAAGCGTGGGCCAGTGTTTCGGCCTCTTCCATAGTTTGCATAAACGCGCCGCTGCCCAATTTGATGTCCAAAACCAGTGCGTCCAATCCAGCCGCCAATTTTTTCGACAAAATCGAGGCCGTGATCAAATCTGTGTTGGCCACAGTGCCCGTGTTGTCGCGCACGGCATAAAGGCGTTTGTCCGCAGGGGCGATGTCGCCGGTAGCCCCGACGATGGCACAGCCCACCTCGCCCACAACTTTTCGGAAACTTGCCTCATCCAAAGATGTGCGCAGCCCCGGAATGCTCTCCAATTTGTCCAATGTCCCGCCCGTATGGCCCAAGCCGCGACCCGAAATCATTGGCACATAGGCCCCGCAAGCCGCCAAAGCTGGCGCCAGCAACAAAGAGATGCAATCGCCAATCCCGCCTGTGGAATGCTTGTCGATCACTGGCGCGTCCAAGTTCCAATCCAGCACCTTGCCGCTGTCGCGCATTGCCAAGGTCAGGGCCACACGACCATCCGGCCCAAGCCCGTTGCGGCACACGGCCATGGCAAAACTGCCAGCCTGTGCATCAGAGACCGCACCATTGGCCAAGCCCTGCGCGATAAGATCAAGATCCTCCAAATCCACCGGCAAACCTGCCCGCATCTGGTCAAGGATCGCGCGCACGGACATAGATCAGCCGTCCATATGATCGGGGGTAAAGGCACCGGGCAACAACGCGCCCACGGTCGTTTCAACCTGTGTGCCTTGGGTGTTTGCCATCGTGACGCGAACGTCTGCTTGGGCAAATTCTGCCAGTTTCTGCCGACACCCCCCACATGGCGGAACAGGTTTAGGACTGTCGGCAATTACCAAAACTTCGGTAATTTGTGTCTGACCCGCTGCAACCATCGCAGCAATTGCACCTGCCTCTGCACAGGTGCCTTCGGGATATGCTACGTTTTCCACGTTGCAGCCCACATAGACCTTACCGTCAGCCGCCCGAATTGCCGCCCCAACCTTGAACTTGGAATAAGGTGCGTGCGCGTTTTCCCGCACGTCTGTGGCAGCCTGAAGCAAAGTCATCGCAGCGTCCTTTTCATACCCCAAGTCTGTGCCCGTCAAAGACTGGATGCAAGCCTGCATCCCGCTTCATTTCAGCGTCGTTTCAAACACCCCGGGCAGCGACACCTCGAGCAGCTCCAGATCATCGGAAGGATCCGAATACCGGGTGCGCATTCCCGGCGGGATCACAAAGGCATCGCCTGCAGACAGGAAACACGGCTCAACACCTTCCCCTTCCAAAATCATGCGGCCCGACAGAACAAAGCTAAAGTGGATCTCGCTATCATGGAAAGACCACACGCGCTTTCCTTTGCCTTTGCGCACCACATGTACGCCGGCCAGCCCCTGAGTATTATCGGATATGGTCGTGTCGCGGGCTTCAAATCCAGGCAGGCGAAACGCGCCCCAATCCGCAGCATCCGCTGTGTGATGCACAAATTTCTGCCCCTTGAACAACCGTTCAGGATTGTACGTGGTGTTGGGCAATTCCATCTCGTGATCGATAGTTGTGTTGTGCATCGCAGGCACGCCTATTTCAATCACTTCGATATTGTCGCTGGCAAACAGGACGCGGTGGCGGATCTGCGGCGGCTGGATAACGCAGTTTCCAGCGTGCAGGCGAAACGGCTCGCCTTGGTCCTCATAGACCAGATCGACCCACCCCTTATAACAAAAGATCAGCTGAAACCCGACCGTGTGATAATGCACCATATCCGGCACTGGTCCCCCATCAGGGATCCGAATATGCGACGCAATGATCGAGCCACCCAAACGATCTGGGATCAAATCGCGATAATGCATGCCAGCACGGCCCACGACCCAAGGATCTGCATCCGTCAAACGGCGAACGGCAAAACTGTGTTGCACGTCGGGGATCACCATCGGCGGATTAAGACGGGCAATTTCAATGCGGGTGCCGTTCGGAGCGGTCAAAACCCGTTCGCCTGCCGCCAAAGCGTCAGGATCATCGGTGAGCAATCTCAACGTTCCTGGGGCTTCGGAGGCGCCAGTTTCAATGCGCAACCGCATTCCGTGCCCTGACAAAACAGCCACTTGCGGCTCGTCCGCCGGGAAAATCTGATCCAACCGAAACCCAAGTTCTTTGGTGTAAAACGGCAAATCGACTTTTAAATCTGTAGTGGGGACCCTGAACTCGGCCTGAATTTCCGCCATTGGAGACTCCATTTTTTGTCTATAAGACAGGGCCTGCGGCAATTTGCAAGGTTGGGGCCTACTCCTTTCCAGCTTATCAGCCTATAAAAAGTAGTTTGATATTAAACTATCTTGCTTGAGGGAGGACAAGACCAGCATGTCAGACAATCAAAAGGACGTGGTTAAACAGGCCGCACTGGACTATCACAAGTTCCCTAAACCCGGAAAATTGGAAATTCGTGCGACCAAGCCGCTAGCAAACGGCCGCGACCTTGCCCGCGCCTACTCACCCGGGGTCGCTGAGGCTTGTCTCGAGATCAAAGCAGACCCTACCACTGCCCGTGACTATACATCCCGCGGCAATCTTGTGGCAGTTGTCACCAATGGGTCAGCTGTCCTTGGCCTTGGAAACATTGGGGGATTGGCCTCAAAACCTGTCATGGAAGGCAAAGCTGTCTTATTCAAAAAGTTTGCCGACATAGATTGCTTTGATATTGAACTAAATGAAGATGACCCAGAAAAACTGGCTGACATCGTCTGCGCCCTTGAGCCCACTTTTGGTGCTATCAACCTAGAAGACATCAAAGCCCCAGACTGTTTTATTGTAGAAAAAATCTGCCGCGAGCGGATGAACATCCCGGTGTTCCACGACGACCAACATGGCACCGCTATTGTGGTTGGGGCAGCTGTGCTGAATGCCTTGCAAGTCGCCGGCAAAGCCTTTGAAGACATAAAAATTGTCAGCACAGGTGGCGGTGCGGCCGGGATTGCCTGCCTGAACATGCTGCTGAAACTGGGTGTAAAGCGCGAAAATGTCTGGCTCTGCGACATCGATGGTTTGGTTTACAAAGGTCGCACAACTGAAATGACCCCGCAAAAAGCCGAATATGCCCAAGACAGCGACTTGCGTACTCTTGATGACGTGATTGACGGCGCTGATTTGTTCCTAGGACTGTCTGGGCCCGGCGTTCTCAAGCCCGCTATGGTAGCCAAAATGTCCAGTCAGCCCATCATCTTTGCGCTGGCCAATCCAACCCCCGAAATCATGCCAGAAGACGCCCGCAAAGTGGCCCCTGACGCTATTATTGCGACTGGCCGCAGCGATTTTCCCAATCAGGTCAACAACGTTCTGTGCTTCCCTTTCATTTTCCGCGGCGCTCTGGATGTTGGGGCCTCCGAGATCAATGACGCCATGAAGATTGGCTGCGTCGAAGGCATCGCAGCGCTGGCCCGTGCCACCACCAGTGCCGAGGCCGCCGAGGCCTATCGGGGCGAACAACTGACCTTTGGCGCAGAATACCTGATCCCAAAACCCTTTGATCCACGCCTGATCGGGGTTGTGGCCAGTGCCGTTGCCAAAGCCGCCATGGAAAGCGGCGTCGCAGCCCGCCCTCTAGAGGATCTGGAAGCCTACAAAGACCATCTGGACCGTTCTGTGTTCAAGTCTGCCCTGATCATGCGCCCAGTCTTCGAGGCCGCCAGCAGCGCGAAACGCAAAATTATCTTTGCCGAAGGCGAGGACGAACGCGTGTTGCGCGTGGCCCAAGCCATGTTGGAAGAAACCGTTGATCAACCGATCCTCATCGGCCGTCCTGACGTGATCGAACGCCGGTTGGATGTAACCGGCTTGACGATTAAAATTGGCCGCGATTTTGAACTGATCAACCCTGAAAAGGACGACCGTTATCGCGAATATTGGGGAAGCTATCACAGGTTGATGGCCCGCAAAGGCGTCAGCCCCGATCTGGCCCGTGCGATCATGCGTACCAACACAACTGCTATTGGCGCCGTCGCAGTGCACCGCGGGGATGCTGACAGCCTGATCTGCGGGACTTTTGGCCAGTTTTTGTGGCATTTGAACTATGTGGATCAGATCCTGAGCGACAAAACCCACACGCCTGTGGGCGCTTTGTCATTGGTTATTCTCGAAGACGGGCCGCTATTTATTGCAGACACCCAAATCAACCACGAGCCCACGCCGCAACAGATTGCCGACACCATCGTAGCCGCCGCCCGTCACGTGCGCCGTTTCGGTATCGAGCCCAAAATCGCCCTGTGTTCGCATTCGCAATTTGGCAACCTCGACAATGACAGTGGTCGCCGGATGCGCGCGGCCTTGGATATTCTCAACAGCCGTCCCCGTGACTTTATGTACGAGGGCGAAATGCACATCGAGACCGCGTTGGATCCTGAATACCGCGCGCGCATCTTGCCCGACGGTCGGATGGAAGGTGTGGCCAATACCATGGTCTTTGCAAATGCTGATGCGGCCTCTGGCGTGCGGAACATCCTCAAAATGCGCGGCGGCGGGTTGGAAGTTGGGCCAATTTTGATGGGTATGGGCAACAAGGCGCATATCGTAACCCCGTCCATTACTGCCCGTGGACTGCTCAACATCACGGCCCTAGCAGGCACGCCAGTTAGTAAATACGGCTAAGGCCACTTAAGTTAGCGCTAAACGCGACAGTATGCGCAGGTATACTGCCTTGCGCCATGCCCCCCCACGGCCTTAACACTTGGGCAACAGGGAAGGGACTCACCATGACGTATGCTGCAATCTATGACGCTTGGAAATCTGATCCAGAGGGATTTTGGACCAATGCGGCCGAGGCCATTGATTGGGTTGAAAAACCGTCAAAGGCGCTTTTTGCAGAAAACGCACCACTTTATGAGTGGTACAAAGACGGTCAAGTGAACACCTGTTGGAATGCTGTGGATCGGCATGTGGCCGCAGGGCGCGGCGATCAAGTGGCCATCTACTATGACAGCCCCATCACGGGCGCCAAAACCCAAACCACATTTGCCCAGTTGCAAGCGGCCACTGCCCGCTTGGGCGGCGCATTGCAGGCCAAAGGCGTGGTGCCCGGCGACCGCGTGATCATCTATATGCCCATGGTTGCCGAGGCCTTGGTTGCCATGCTGGCCTGTGCGCGTATTGGCGCTGTGCATTCGGTGGTTTTTGGGGGCTTTGCAGCCGCTGAACTGGCCACACGGATCGACGACGCAACACCCAAGGCCATCCTTGCAGGATCTTGCGGGATCGAACCGGGCCGCGTGGTGGCTTACAAGCCCTTGCTGGACGGCGCGATCGACATTGCAACGCACAAACCCGACTTCACGGTAATCTTGCAGCGCGAACAGGGTCTGGCCGAACTGACCAAAGGTCGCGACTTTGAATGGGAGGCCTTCCAGACCGGCACCCCCATGGCCGAATGTGTGCCAGTGTCCGGCGACCATCCGGCCTATATCCTTTATACCTCTGGGACCACAGGCCAACCCAAGGGTGTTCTGCGCCCCACGGGTGGGCATTTGGTGGCCCTGAATTGGACGATGAAAAACGTCTATAATGTGGACCCGGGTGATGTGTTCTGGGCCGCGTCCGATGTGGGTTGGGTCGTGGGCCACAGTTATATCTGTTACGCCCCCTTGATCCATGGCAATGCCACAATCGTTTTCGAGGGCAAGCCGATCGGCACCCCGGACGCAGGCACGTTCTGGCGGATCATTGAGGAATACAAAGTCAAAACCTTCTTTACCGCCCCCACGGCCTTCCGCGCGATCAAACGCGAGGACCCAAAGGGCGATTTCGTCAAAAAATATGATCTTTCCGGCCTCAAAGCGTTGTTTTTGGCAGGCGAGCGGGCCGATCCTGACACGATCCTTTGGGCCCAAGACCAGTTACAGGTGCCTGTGATCGATCACTGGTGGCAAACGGAATTAGGCTATCCGGCCCTGTGCAATCCCTTTGGTATGGAGCTATTGCCTGTAAAATTAGGCTCGCCTGCTGTTCCAATGCCCGGCTTTGATGTGCAGGTGCTGGATGAGGCAGGTCGTCCCTTGCCAGCTGGCGAATTGGGCGCGATTGCGATCAAACTGCCCCTGCCCCCCGGCACGTTGCCAGGCCTGTGGAATGCGCCTGAGCGATTCCATAAAAGCTATCTGAATGCCTTTCCGGGTTTCTATGAAACAGGCGACGCGGGCTATATCGATGAAGATGGCTACGTCTACATCATGGCGCGCACCGACGATGTGATCAATGTGGCCGGGCATCGCCTCAGCACCGGTCAGATGGAAGAAGTGTTGGCAGACCACCCGGATGTGGCCGAATGTGCTGTGATCGGTGTGGCCGATCAACTAAAGGGCCAGTTGCCCATGGGGTTCTTGTGCCTGAGCAGCGGTGTGAACCGCCCCCATGCCGAGATTGTCGGCGAAGTGATCAAAGCGGTGCGTGACAAGATCGGTCCAGTCGCCGCGTTTAAGTTGGCCGTGGTGGTCGACCGCCTGCCCAAAACCCGATCTGGAAAGATCCTGCGCGGCACAATGGTCAGCATTGCAGACAGCAAAGACTTCAAAATGCCCGCAACTATCGACGATCCTGCAATTTTGGATGAAATTCGCACGGCCTTGCAGAGTCTGGGATACGCTAGAGGCTAAGGCGCAGGGCAACCTTCGAAGCCTTAGAACGCCAAATTTCAAGAGTGGCAAAGGACCCGTCTATGGGGAAGTCACTGGCCTTTATTCAGGATATGGAGGCAACGCTGGGGCGGTCTGAGACAGATATGACCCCTTGGTTCCTTGAGGAATGGATCCGTGGCTGCGGTGTCAAACACGGTGTGAAAGCGTTTTTCGAGGCAAAGCCAAAACCTTACCGCACTGCATTCTGGGACCGTATTTACAAGACAACGCGCCGGATAGGGGATGGCGACTAGGTGGTCTGCTATGGCACCTGCCAAACCCGACATACTGGCCCTTTCTTGGACATCGCGCCGACGCAACGTGTGGTCTTCCCGATATCGTCTTTTGGGACATTCCTGAGGGCCGCATTGCCTACAAAAAGGTCAGCGTGGATTTTGCCGAAGTGAGTGCACAATTTGGCCATAACGTTTTTGCCGGCGAAGGCTGGGAAGGCTGGGAAGGCTGGGAAGGCTGGGAAGGCTGGGAAGGCTGGGAAGGCTGGGAAGGCTGGGAAGGTTTACCTACCTAACAGGCGATGCAAGCCTTGGGGTATCCTCGTCTCGAGCGATGGATTGCGGGGTATTGTCGATACCACATTTGAACAGCAAGGGCTGAAGCGGCAGGCCTGCCTTGCCAATCCGTTGTTTCTGGCCGGGCTTTCTGTTTTGGCAAAAAGCGACCTGATCGGCACCTTACCCGCAAACCTCGTGCGCCATGATGCAAGTTACTTTGGGCGAAATAGAACGGGCAGCCTGATTTCCGTTGAACAGTCTCTGACACGTGCGCGACATAGCGTACGATGGTCAAATGGTGTCGTGTCTTCCAATCATCAAATGCTTGCGAGCAAGCTGCAAGGCCTATGTGCCGGGTTTGCACAAAGATAGTGCATACTGTTGGGACCGGATATTTGAAGTAAGTAAAGCATCATGAAGAACGGGCTCGAAACAGCCAGCCGCTGCGTCCCAATCACGCTAACCTAAGCGAACTGCTCTCTGATCAGGCGTTCTTCCAATCCGTGGCCGGGATCAAAGAGGATGCGATGCTGGATATCCGGGTTTGATCGCACTTCGACTGAGGCCACGTTTTTGACTGACCGGTTGTCCGCATCTGCCATCACGGGCCGTTTGTCCGCTTCAAGCACATCAAACCGCACAGTCGCTACCTTTGGCAACAAGGCGCCGCGCCAACGTCTGGGCCGGAAAGCTGACATGGCCGTCAGGGCCAAGACATCCGATCCAATGGGCAAAATTGGACCATGGGCCGAATAGTTGTAGGCGGTTGACCCCGCAGGCGTAGCCAACAAAGCCCCGTCACATACCAATTCCGCCAACCGCACTTTGCCGTCCACACTGATCTGTAGCTTTGCCGCCTGTGGCCCCGCGCGCAAAAGCGAGACTTCGTTGATTGCAATGCCCTCGTGGATTTGCCCATCAACGGTCACTGCGGTCATAGTCAGTGGGTTAATCACTTCTTCTTCGGCTGCAGACAAGCGTGCGATTAGGCCGTAGGCCTCAAATTCATTCATCAAGAACCCAATAGTGCCCCGGTTCATGCCATAGACGGGGGTTTTTAGGTGCTGGGTACCGTGCAGGGTCTGCAGCATCAGGCCATCGCCGCCCAAGGCCACAATCACATCTGCATCGTCGATTGGGACATCCCCATGCAAGGCCACCAAATCGTGGCGCGCCTTTTGCGCGATCTTTGTTTCCGAGGCCACAAAAGCAACCCGTATCCCAGCCGACATAGTTTTCTTCCTTGTTTCCCAAAGTGTTCGCCTGTGCAGATGTGAAACGCAAGCCACTTATATGAACGACGGTATGCCGAAATAGACCGCAAAAGCATCGTTTTGGGGGTTTTCCGATAGGAAACTTCCTTTATGTAATTCGCAAAGCAAATGTATTGTTAGGAAAACAGCCATGAACGCACCGCATCGCGACGACGGATTTTTCACTGAAAGCCTTAGCACTCGGGACCCAGAGTTGTTCGGCTCCATCACTTCTGAATTGGGTCGTCAGCGCGAAGAGATCGAGCTGATCGCCTCAGAAAATATCGTATCTGCCGCCGTCATGGAGGCCCAAGGCAGCGTGATGACCAACAAATACGCCGAGGGCTATCCGGGCCGTCGCTATTATGGTGGGTGTCAGTATGTGGACGTGGCCGAAAATCTGGCGATTGAGCGGGCGTGTAAACTGTTTGACTGCGGCTTTGCCAATGTTCAGCCAAACTCGGGTTCACAAGCGAACCAAGGTGTGTTTCAGGCGCTTTTGCAGCCCGGCGATACGATCCTAGGGATGTCCTTGGATGCAGGGGGTCACTTGACCCACGGTGCCAAGCCCAACCAATCCGGCAAATGGTTTAACGCCGTGCAATACGGTGTGCGCAAGCAAGACAGCCGTGTGGACTACGACGAAATCCAAGCTTTGGCGACCGAGCACAAGCCGCAGATGATCATCGCTGGTGGTTCCGCCATTCCGCGTCAATTGGACTTTGCGAAATTCCGCGAGATCGCTGACAGTGTTGGGGCATACCTTTTGGTCGACATGGCCCACTTTGCAGGTCTTGTGGCAGCCGGTCTGTATCCCTCGCCTTTCCCACATGCCCATGCGGCGACAACCACCACGCACAAAACACTGCGCGGTCCACGCGGCGGTATGATCCTGACCAATGACGAAGCGATGGCCAAAAAATTCAACTCGGCTATCTTCCCCGGCATCCAAGGCGGCCCCTTGATGCACGTGATCGCAGGCAAGGCGGCAGCCTTTGGCGAGGCGCTGCGTCCAGAGTTCAAAACCTACCAAGCTCAAGTGATCAAAAACGCACAAGCCCTGTCCGAAGGTCTGATGGCCGGTGGTTTGGACATCGTCACAGGCGGGACAGACAGCCACGTGATGTTGGTCGATTTGCGTCCAAAAGGCGTCAAGGGCAACGTGACCGAGAAGGCGCTGGAACGCGCGCATATTACCTGCAACAAGAACGGCATCCCATTTGATCCGGAAAAGCCGATGGTCACATCTGGTTTGCGCCTTGGCACACCGGCTGGCACAACCCGCGGCTTTGCCGAACCTGAGTTCCGTCAAGTGGCCGATCTGATCGTCGAAGTTGTGGACGGTTTGGTCGCCAACGGCGAAGAAGGCAACGCAGAGGTCGAAGCCGCTGTTAAGGCAAAAGTACTGGATCTTTGCGGTAAATTCCCGATCTATCCAAACCTGTAAGTCGCTGTGACATTTTAGAAAAGGCGGGGCCAGTCCTCGCCTTTTTTGCGTTTCAGATGAACCCGCGCCAGACCAAAACGCTGACAACAGCCACGGCCAAAACGATCAACCCGAATGAAACGCTGCCCAGCCAGCCCAGCACAGCGCCCCGTCTGCGATCCTTGGGATCAATCGCTTCGAGATGATCGACCAGAGCCAGATGCGCGTCCTCGATAGCTTTGACATCCATCATCCGGTTCAATTTCGGGCTTTGCGCCAGTGTCGCCTGATCAACCAAAAATGCTGCCTTCTTGCGCAGTTTGGGCGGCATATCCCGACGCGCTTTTTGCGCGGTGACGGCAATCGAACGCCCGCGCAGTCGCAGTTTTTGCTGCATCAATGTGGCGACCTCGTCGCATTTGATCTGAATCTCTTCGGCCGTCATACCTGCCAGTTTATTCCCGTGACCAAGCCTTTACCACCCCTGCGGCACGTCCTATGAACACCTATGCTCCATATGATTGAACATGGGGTCCGCACGGACCTGCCCGACCTGCTGATCGCCCACGGCCTATTCGGTTCAGCGCGCAATTGGGGCGTTCTGGCCAAGCGCCTCAGCGACACACGCCGCGTTATCACGGTAGACATGCGCAACCATGGATCCAGCACATGGGCCGACACCCAAAGCTATTTTGATATGGCAGAGGATCTGGCCGGGGTCATAGATGAGCCAATGGATGTGCTGGGCCATTCCATGGGCGGCAAAGCATCAATGGTACTGGCGCTGGCGCAACCCGACCTTGTGAACCGTCTGATCGTGGCCGACATCGCACCGGTCACCTACACCCACAGCCAGTCCCATCTGATCGACGCGATGCAGGCGCTGGATTTGGGCACAATTACCCGACGGTCTGAGGCGGATGAAGCCTTGCAAGCAAGCATTGATGATCCAACAGTGCGCGCATTTTTGCTGCAATCCTTGGATGTAAAGGCAAAGGAATGGCGGTTGAACTTGGGCGTATTGCGGGCGGAAATGGACGCAATCATCGGCTTTCCCGAGGTCGACGGGTCTTTTGACAAACTGACTGTGTTCTTGTCAGGCGCTGCCTCAGATTACGTCCAACGCGCGCATCGCGATATCATCAAGCCGCTGTTTCCAAAAGCAAAGTTCGCAAAGATCCCTGACGCAGGCCACTGGCTGCACGCAGAAAAGCCGCGCGAGTTCGAGGCCGCCGTCCGCGCCACCCTCGGCTAGCTGCCAAAAATCGCATCCATTTGTTGCTTGTAGAAACTGCGGGTGATCGTGGCGCGGTTGCCTGCATAGCCGTGATAGGCCGATTTGCCATTGGCCTTAGGCAGCCCCGCCCAAACCAGCGCCAGATTGTCCATAAACCGACGCTGGCTGATCCGCCCTGCTTGAAACTTGGCAAGCCCTGCATCGGCCAGCAAGATATCCGCCATCCGGTCCTGCGTGACTGCGTCGAAACGGGTCGATGGCTTGAACCCGCCGCGCGCCACCAACATGCGCAGGGTCGACGGGATAATCTGATAACGCCCGATGGCATGGGGCTGACCCGGGGTGCGTTTGATCCAGCGCTGGACCTCGGCGATGGTCATCTGTGTGGGCGGCTTGGGCGTCTTGCGCGCAGCACTCACATGCACGGCATCATAGCCCTTTTTGCCTGCTTCAGCGAAGGCAATCAGCGTTTTCAACTGCGCCACATCCCCGCCCTTGGGCAAGGCCCAGCGATTCACATCAACGGGTGTGCGACCCGCCCGCGCCCGTTCCATCGGGTCAAAACTGGCCCAGTCGCTGACACCAAAGCTTTTCCACTTGGCGCGATCCATCAGATCATCGTCCAGCCGCGAATTGGCCGCCGCAGGCGTGGTCAGCAACACGGTGATGAGGATCAGCCTAAGCATCGGGATCCGGCGTGCGCATCCGGTCCAGCAAGTCGGTTTTCCAGACAAACTGATGGATCAAAGCCGCACCGATATGGGCCGCGATGAGGGCCAAAAGGATAAACTTGAGGATCTCATGCACATTCGCCGCCCCTTGATTGGCCCCACCCCACGCTACAGCACCGGTCACGGGCAACAACAAAAGGACGACATAAAACGCCACATGGGCCAACTTGCCAGCCAGTTGAAACTGTTTCGGCTCACCCTCTGGCGCGGGCGGCACACCACGTTCCTGACGCATCATCAACCGCCACAGCATCAGGGCCGTGATCGTGGTGCCAAAGATGAAATGCAGGATCACGGGGGTGGAAAATGTCAGGTTTCCAACCTTCATCCCAGCCGCATAGGCGTTCGACATGCCCTCATGGAAAATGAGTTGCAGGGCCACAAGGACCACGACGGCCCAATGCAACCTGATCTGAAGCTTTGAATATCCCTGAACCATGCCCACGTCCCTTTGTTGGTGTCGAGTATGGGGTAAAAGCTAGAGCATTTCACGGGGAAGAGTATGAGGTTTTTGTCTGTTCGGGTGCGGCTTAGTCTGAGTGCCGCGCCCGAACCGAGGGGCGGGAAGCAAAGCGCCCGCCCCGTGGGGGCGGGTGAGACCCGTCTTGGAAACTGTCCATTGGACAGTTTCAGGGTCGAACGCGCGAAGCGCCGGACACGGGCGCTGCCAAAACGGACTTTTGGAGGTTAACCAAAAAGAGGTCCCATTGTATCTTTGCCAGGTTCCTGCCGCTTTCGTTCTGCTAAAATGTCCAGCCAAATTTCATATGTTCGTGCAATCATATTAGAAAGATCATCATATGAGTACTTCGGATTTCCATCGAAGAAATACGGTGTAAGACCATTTTCAGACGACGATTTTTCCCAGTAGTTAAGAACAAGCAGCCCAAAATTTTCATAGGTTGGGTCAGAGTCAATTAATAAATGATAGTTCATTGAAAAAACGAAATCACGAGCACGAGACGACAAGTTACCAGTTTTTCGGAGATCCAAAAAAGGAATATAGCCCTTACCGCCAATTTCCAATGCAAGTGAGTGAGTGAGACAAATAGAATTGTCTAAAGTAACACGGTGGGATCGCATAGCACCCACAACAGACTTTCCAACATTTGCATCACGAAAGTCTATGATTGCCGATGCTCGGTTGGCATTTGCCAGCGCTTCAGATTCTTTCTTGCAACAGCGCATCAATGCTTCAACTGTCTTTCTGTCGTCAACCTCGACATCAGGGCATAAAGGGCTCTTCACGCCAAATAATGAACTTAGATTACGGCGGGTGTGCTCCAAAGAATAGGGGGGTACAAAAGAGCGTTTTGCCGACAAACGGAACCTTTGTTCGTTTTCTGGCAAAGTGCAAATATTAGCTATATCAGTTTCAGGTAAACGGCGACTCGTCATTAGGCAGCTCTCCTCTAGCCTCAGCCGGTCGACCCTCCCTCATCAACATGCTGTGTGTTCTGTTTTCTAGAATCACATCATCTGTTATTCTTAACCCAAGGGCAACCGAATTTTTGGCACTCTGTACGACCGAGTGCCACGGGCCTTCTTCGAGGTGTGATAGGTCTATAAGCTGTCCTGCAGAGTACACACTTAAACGGGACACAGTTTCCGTAATATGTCGCAGCGGTAATGTATCTTCAATTTTAGGAAGTGAATGTTTCTCTCCACTAAACAGATCATAAGCCGCTGCCCTTTCTAAAATAGCTTCACCTTTGCATTTCTTAAAACAATCGTAAACTACGGGATGTACCGGTCCATATTGCCAAGCTTCAAAATAACCGGAAACTAACCTCTTTCGATATTGAACCAAAAAAGATTCATGACAAAAGTACAATAGCTTTTGCAATTCTATCTGTGTTGTTGGCAGATTTATGAAATCACGCGCGTCAAGAACGCAATTAGCTACTATCCGAGCATCAGTACCTTTGGAATAGTCCATAAGTTCTAGCTTATCTCAATTAGTTCAAACGTTACACTTTGTTGCTTACCCGCACCGCTTTCATTCACGCGCCAAAAGGGACAACTTAGTTGTCCATTTTGAGAGCGTTGATAAACGCTTCCTGAGGGATATCCACTTTCCCGAACTGGCGCATCTTCTTCTTACCGGCCTTCTGCTTGTCCAGCAGTTTGCGCTTACGGGTCGCGTCGCCGCCGTAGCATTTGGCGGTCACGTCTTTGCGCATGGCGGCCAAGGTTTCACGCGCGATGATGCGGCCACCGATCGCGGCTTGGATCGGGATTTTGAACATGTGCCGTGGGATCAGATCCTTCAGCTTTTCGACCATCGCGCGGCCCCGCTGTTCGGCGCGGTCGTGGTGCACCATGGTGCTCAGCGCATCCACAGGTTCGTCGTTCACAAGGATCGACATTTTGACCAAGCGGTCCTCGCGATACCCTGTCATCTGGTAGTCGAAGGACGCGTAGCCCTTGGTCACGGATTTCAACCGGTCGTAGAAGTCGAACACCACCTCGTTGAGCGGCAGATCGTAGACGACCATGGCACGGCTGCCTGCATAAGTCAGGTCCATCTGGATGCCACGGCGATCTTGGCACAGTTTCAACACATCGCCCAGATAGTCGTCGGGCACAAGGATCGTCGCTTTGATCCGCGGCTCTTCGAGGTGGTCCACAAGGGTCAAGTCGGGCATGTCGGCGGGGTTGTGCAGTTGAATCATCTCGCCGTCGCGCATGTGCACGTGGTAGATCACCGACGGCGCCGTGGTGATCAGTTCGATGTTGTATTCCCGTTCGATCCGGTCGCGGATCACTTCGAGGTGCAACAACCCAAGGAAGCCACAGCGGAAACCAAAGCCGAGGGCGGCAGAGGTTTCCATCTCGTAACTAAAAGAGGCGTCGTTCAGGGCCAGCTTGCTGATCGCATCGCGCAGGTCTTCAAATTCGGCGTTGTCCACGGGGAACAGGCCACAAAACACAACAGGCTGGCTGGGCTTAAAGCCGGGCAGTGCCTCGGTGGTGCCGTGCTTTTCATGGGTGATGGTGTCGCCCACGCGGGTATCGCGCACTTGCTTGATCGAGGCGGTCAGAAAGCCGATCTCGCCCGGACCCAACTCGTCAATTGCTGCCATTTCGGGGCGGAAGACACCGATACGGTCCACGGGGTGCGTGCTGCCGTTCGACATCATCTTGATCTTGTCGCCCTTTTTCAGGACGCCATCGACGATGCGCACCAGAACGATCACGCCCAGATAGGCATCATACCAACTGTCGACCAACATGGCCTTGAGCGGCGCATCGCGGTTTCCTTCGGGGGCCGGCAATTCGTTGACCACAGCCTCAAGTGTCTCACGGATCCCAACGCCGGTTTTGGCACTGACGCGGATCGCACCGGAGGCGTCGATGCCGATCACATCCTCGATCTGTTCGGCGACACGGTCACAATCAGTAGCGGGCAAGTCGATCTTGTTGAGGACCGGCACGATTTCGTGATCTGCGTCGATGGCTTGGTAAACATTGGCCAACGTTTGCGCCTCGACCCCTTGGGTGCTGTCCACGACCAAGAGCGAGCCTTCAACGGCGCGCATGGAACGGCTGACCTCATAGGCAAAGTCCACGTGACCAGGGGTGTCGATCAGGTTCAAAACGTAGTCCTGCCCGTCATCGGCTGTGTAGTCGATGCGCACAGTGTTGGCCTTGATCGTGATCCCGCGTTCGCGTTCAATATCCATACTATCCAGCAGCTGTTCTTTCATGTCCCGATCCGCGACTGTATTCGTCTCTTGGATCAGGCGATCAGCCAGCGTGGATTTACCGTGGTCAATGTGCGCCACGATGGAGAAATTGCGGATTTTCGAAAGCTCGGTCATACGATTTGATATGGTTTGAATTGGGTAAGGGGTCAAGCGTCTGTTGCCGCCGGTGAGGGCGCATAGTGTCGCCCCTTTGGTGTCTTAAACGGGGATGATGTTAAACTGCGCGCGGATTTGGTCCAATTGGGCGGTGCTGAGGTACTGCGGATTGTGCGTTTCTAGTACCGACTGTGCCTTGGCTTTGGCGCGGTCCCACGCGGTTTGCGCGCCCTCTTCGGCCCATGTGCGCGGCTGTTCGCGGTCGGCCAAAGCAGGGTAGACATAGTCGCGCTCCATAGCTTGCATGGTTTGGGTCGAGCCCAGAAAATGCCCCTCGCCCATCACTGCATCCACAATCGCGTCAAAACCCAGATTTTCCTCCGTAACTTCAATGCCGCGCAGGCTGCGGTAGATGGCCGAATGCATTTCATCGTCCAAAATGAAAGCCTCAAAGGATGCGCCCAAAAGCGATGCAGTCATGCCGCTGCTTTCATAGATCAGATTGCCGCCTGCAAGGCCTGCTGCCAAGGCCGTCATCCCCTTTTCCACACCGTATTGGGCATCGATCGCCTTGGCGTCGGTCATGGAACTGGCCACACCAGATGGCAGGCCCAACCAGTTACTCAGCTGCGCAGACGCCGCGTTCAGCACCGCAATCTCGCCGCCGCCGCCAGCGAAAGCACCCGTGCGTAAGTCAATGACCAAAGGCCAGTTTGAAAACACCATTGGATAGCCGGGCTGAATGCAATTGACCATGATCAGACTACCCAGGGTTTCGGCCAAGGATTGCGCCAGAAAACCGGCCAAAGTTGCCGGCGCCGTAGCCCCGGATTGGGCCGCAGTGATGCACGAAATCGGGATGTTATTTTCGATACAGGCAAAAGTCACATCGACTGCGTCCTCGCCATAGCGCATAGGCGAGATGACAGGGCTGATGTGGGCCTTGATAAAGGGCCGTTTGGAAAACGCGCCTTCACCTCCTGCTGCAATATCCAGCATATGGACAATGGGTGCGACGTTTTCGGCCACAGTAAAGGATGTCGCCGTGGGTTTGGTGGTATTTTGCAACAGGGCAAAGACCGTGTTCACATCCAAATCCAACGTGTCAGGCACATCGGTGGCCACGCAACAGCGGGTGAACCAGCTGACGTTGGTCAATGTGTCCTGCAAGCGGGTAAAATCATGCAAATCGCGTAGGGTTGAGGGCCGATAAAGCCCCGTTTGCAGATCCAGTGTTTGCACTGCCGCCCCGCCCGTGCCGAAATGTACCGCACTGCCGCCGACCTCTATGGTGCGGCTTGGGTCGCGACCATGCAGCGGAAAAGTTTTGGCCGCTTGGCCGACGCAATCCTCAATCAAAGCGCGCGGGAACAAGATCCGGCAACCTTCGTCCTGCGTTGCTCCCTTGGCCAAAAAGATCTGTGTCAGCCTATCTGGCACTTCGCCCATGCCCAGTTCAGCCAGAAGCCTCAGCGCGGTGTCGTAGATCGCCTCCAGATCGCTGTTCGATAGTGGTTTGTACTGCCCACCAATCTGACCGGGGGCGGCTGGGTTGACCGCTGGAGGGGCGGCGCGAAGGGCATGGCGGGCGGCGCGACCGCCTGAGGAACGTCTGCTCATAATCGGAAATTTGGTATCCGATACTGCTCATTTGCAAGGAAATTCGACATCCCATCGCAAATGATTTCAGACGAAAACATTGACGCGGTTTCAAAATCCACCGCAGATGGGGCTAAACGGGAGAAAAGCACATGAAATCAACCACACGCGCAGTTGTTATTGGCGGCGGAATCGCAGGCTGTTCAACGCTTTATCACCTCACTCAAGAGGGCTGGACAGATGTGGTTTTGGTGGAGCGTGACGAGTTAACCAGCGGAACCACTTGGCATTCCGCAGCGCAAGTCACCAATTTCGGGATGAATCAGACCATGGTGGGTTTGAAAACCCATTCGATTAATCTCTATCAGGATCTG
Organism: Algirhabdus cladophorae; assembly: GCF_044772865.1. Lineage (GTDB taxonomy): Bacteria > Pseudomonadota > Alphaproteobacteria > Rhodobacterales > Rhodobacteraceae > Algirhabdus > Algirhabdus cladophorae. The sequence continues at coordinate 383,689 of NZ_CP173029.1, read as the reverse complement.
GCCAACGATCCCGATTACCCGATCAATTATCACCACGGCGACGGTGGCATCCGTTTGGCCAATACTCAGGCGCAAATGGATGGATACGCGCATTTCAAATCCATGGCCAAGGGAATGGACGTCAATTTTGAAGTGATTGATGCGGAGGAATGCGCCCGTCGCCATCCGCTGATTTCGACTGACAATTTGATCGGCGGACTTTGGGATCCAATGGATGGGGATATTGATCCGGCACAGCTGTGTCAGGCCTTGGCCCGTCGTGCGCGCAAAGCAGGGGCAGAAGTCTACCGCCATACGCCCGTCACAGGCCTGACCCAACACGCAGATGACACATGGACCGTGCACACTGAAAAAGGAGATATCGATTGCGAAGTGGTGATCAACGCCTGCGGCTACCGCGTGAACGAAGTGGGCGCTATGATGGGGGTACACCACCCTGTGATGTCTATGGAGCACCAGTATTTCCTGACCGAAGAAATCCCTGCAATCCGCGATGCAGGCCACCGCATGCCCCTTCTGCGTTGCCCGATCTCCGACTACTATTGCCGACAGGAAAAGAACGGTTTGCTGCTGGGATTTTATGAGCAAGATTGCAAAACATGGGGCATGGACGGGATCGACCCCAAGTTCACCAACGCCCTGTGCCCAGATGATCTGGACCGCGTGACGGACGTGCTGGAGGGGGCTTTTGCCCGCATGCCAGCCTTGATGGAAACCGGTATCCACACAGTGGTCAATGGCCCCATCACCTACACCATCGATGGCGCACCACTTGTTGGCCCGATCCCGGGTAAGCGGAACGCCTTTTGCATCATCGGCCTGCGGGCAGGCCTTGGCGAAGGCGGCGGGCACGGCTGGCTGCTGGCCCAGCAAATTGTGCATGGCGAAGCGGTTTATGACACATGGTGCATCGATCCACGCCGCTTTACCGGCCACACCAATGTGGAACTTTGCGCCCTAAAGGCGATCGAAGACTATCAAAACGAATTTCGCTTTCATTTCCCCCATGAGCATCGCCCCGCTGGACGTCCCGCAAAGACCACACCTTTGACTCCCGTTCTGGCCGCGGAAGGCGCCGAATTTACTGTGGTGAATGGGTGGGAGCGCGTGGACTATATGCGCCCTGATCCCACATTTGAGGAAACGCACGGCTACGGGTTTACCGAGGTTTTTGATGTGGTGGCCCGCGATGTGGCACAGGTGCGCGATCATGTGGGGCTGGCAGAGGTCAACGGGTTCAACCGGATCGAAGTGACTGGGACTGATGCACGTGCATTCTTGGACCGGATGATCTGTGGACGTGTCACGGCCAAATCTGGGCGTGTGGGCCTTGGGTATATGCTCAACCACCATGGCAACGTCAAAGCCGAAGTGACCATTGCCAACCTGCCCGATGGCAGGATTTGGTTGGGCTCTGCTGCCGCCGCTGAAACCCACGATATGGATTGGTTGACCGGGCACATTGGCACGGGTGAGGACGTGCAACTGCGCAGCCTGACAAATGATCAAACCATTCTGATCCTTGCTGGCCCAAAGGCCCGCGATGTGCTGTCCAAAGTCAGCCGTGGCGATTGGTCAGCCCAAGCATTCCCATGGCTTTCGGTGAAAGAGGCTTTTGTCGGCATTGCCCATGCCACCATAATGTCCGTCAGTTTTTCCGGCGAATTGGCCTATGAAATCCACATCCCCAACGCGCAACTCTATGCAGCCTACCTTAGCCTCCGCGCGGCAGGTGCCGAGTTTGGTTTGGAAATGTTTGGTGCCCGTTCAATTGAGTCAATGCGGATGGAAAAGGGGTACCTACACTGGAAATCTGATCTTTTGACCGAGTTCAATCCGTTCGAAACCGGCCTTGATCGGTTTGTGAAGATGGATAAGGACTTTGTTGGCAAAGCCGCCCTTGAGGCAATGGTTACCAATGGCCCACGGGTCAACTTGGTCTGCTTGCAAATCGATACAGATCACGCGCCAGCCCATGGCGGGGCATCAGTGTGGCATGACGGGGCAGTTGTTGGCACGGTTTCATCAGGCGATTGGGGCCACCGTACCGGGTTGAATTTGGCCTATGCCTTTGTCAAACCTGACTGTCCTGAGGCCGTCACGGTGGATGTCCTTGGCGGTCCGGTGGCGGCCAAAATCATTCCGATGGGCCCATATGACCCTGAAAATACCCGCGTAAAGGCGTAAGGAATACCCGTCTTTACAGGCGTGTGCCTCGGCGTTCATACTTCTTAAGATTGTTTTAGACATTTAAGAAGGAGGACGCGGCATGCGGCACGCGGTTGTTATGATCCACGGCATGGGCGAGCAAATCCCCATGGAAACTCTGACCTCTTTTGTGGATGCCACATGGACCACAGACCTTAGCCTTGTGGGCGAGGACCGTAAGGATGTGAACACCGGCGAACAACGAACTGAAAACGCCAGTTGGGGCAAACCAGATCAGCGCAACCGCAGCTTTGAGCTACGCCGCATCGCCACCGAAAAAGCCAAGACAGGCGTTTATACGGATTTCTACGAATTCTACTGGGCGCATTTAATCACGGGAAACACATGGGATCATGTAGCGCCGTGGCTTACTGGTCTGGTGCTGCGCAATCCATTCAAACGGGTGCCCGCCGCCGTGCGGTTTGCATGGTGTGTGATGGCTATGGTGACCGCAATCTTGGTCTATCTGGCTGTGGTCAACATCTGGAACGTCTCAAACGATATAGCCCCCGGCCCGCGCACCAGTTTTGTGCTGGCGCTTGCAGCCCTTGCAGGCGGTTATGTTCTGAATACGTTGATCATTCCAAGGCTGGGCGATGTGGCCCGCTACATCAAAGCCTCGCCGCCCAATGTCGCCAACCGTCAGAAAATTCGCAGCAATGGGGTCGAACTGCTTGAAACCCTGATGCACGCCAAAAAGACCAAGATAGATCGCAAGGGCAATCCCTATGAGGTCTATATTTACGACCGAATTATTGTAGCCTCCCATTCGCTGGGCACCATAGTGGCCTATGACATTCTGACCCACACATTCGGCCGCAACAATCGCGATTATGACGCTGAAAAAATGGCCAAGACGCCCGCGCAACCGCACCGAGAAGCCCTTGAAAAGGCGATACAAACAGCAAGCCTGCCAGACAATGATCCGGCACAAACCATACTGGATATCGAGGATTTTCAGGCCTTGCAAGACGCGGCGCGGGCTGAACTTAACGCCACTGGCAATCGCTGGATTATCAGCGATTTTGTGACCATGGGATCACCACTGACCCACGCTGAATTTCTGATGGCTTATGACAAAGACGGGCTGCGCGCCGATCAAGCCAAACGCATTCTTCCCACCTGCCCGCCGGTTTTAGAATGGGATGAACGCTCGGACAAATCCCACTTTACCTATCGGCGTGGTAAATTGGACGGGATCAAAGTGCCGGACAACGATGACGGCACCAAACCTGCGTTTGAAAGCCATCCGCGCATCCCCCATCACGCCGCCATGTTTGCCTATACACGGTGGAGCAATCTGTTCTCAAAACACCGCTTTGTCCTTAAGGGTGATCTGGTGTCGGGGCCGGTTGCGGATCAATTCGCGCTGCAAGGGGAAGGCGGCCCGATCAAAGGCGTCAAAGACATCCCCGTACTGCCTGATTTGGACCACAATGGTCAGCCGGCGTCCGGGATGAAACGCGGCTGGGTAACCCACAACAACTATTGGAATGCCAAAGCGCAATCCGAACTGCGCACACCGCTGGATGAAAATGGTAAAAAGGCAGCCCCCCACCATATCCAAAAATTGCGCGCTGCACTGCGGTTGGGCAAGAAGGTCTAACCTAGCCTAGCGTCTAAAAACCCTAGCGCCCTAGAACGTCATCAACGCGCGCCAATTGTTGTTGGTAAAATGACCGACACATGCCTGCGAAAATACGATCATCGCTGCCTTCGTCCCAAAGCGCATCAAGGGCCGTATCTATCGTTTGCATCGCAAAGCTCTTGAGGGCCGGATCCGGGGCATCGCCCAAACCGTTCAAGACGTTCAAAGCATTCGAGATTTGTTGCGCGTGGGATTGCAGGGTCAACTGTCGCAAGAACCGGGTTTCGGTAAGTAAACGCCGGTTGAGGCCCAAGATTTCGATGCTGCGTGCCCCGCGACCCTCTGGATCGATGCCAAAAATGGTGCAGAATTCATTTTCATGAAACACATAGTCCAAACAAGTCTGCGGATCGGTAATCGTGGGATCAATCAAAAAGGGCTTTTCTTGTGACATTGGAATGCCGTGTTCGGTGACCCATGTCTCATCCAAGGTTGGAAATGCGTCCAATTTGCCCACGGTTTTCTTGATCACCGTGACCTGCCCTGCGGCCTCTTCGGTGGCTTCTTCATCGGGCACAAAGGCGATAACTTCTAGCGTGCGGTTTTGATTGCAATGGGTGCAGGACATCACCAGATTGTGCCAGTCGCCCGCCAGCCACCAATAGCCTGGGTGATCGTCGTTTTCGGCGACTTTGCTTTTAGGGCGATAATGTTCGATATCCACGTCACCGCTGGCCGCATGGGGCGACTCGCAATAGGCGCATTTTCCATTGAACAACTCGATCAACGCTTCGCGCACTTTTTTGTTGCTGTAGGCTTTGAAATCGCCGCTGGAAAAGGGTGTGCCCGCCTCCAACGCGGCAAGCGCCTTTAAGAATTCTTCATGCGCCGAGGTGCCAACTTTTTTGACGTTTACGCGATCTGGGATAGGAAAGGGGCTGCGGTCAACTTTGATCATCATCTGCGCCTTTGACGGTATTTATCACTAATGCGCATCAGTTCATTACGCACATCACCCTCGGGCAGTCGTTGCAGCACGGGCTCGATCTGGACCGGATGATTGCGCGCTGCCATTGCGGCCAATTGTTCGTTCGCCGTGTCCCCAACGCCCAACCGTTTCTTGAGGAAATCGTTGACCTCGTTCAGACGACCATCTTCTTCCGGGGTGCGGTCCTCTTTCAGGGACAAGCGATGGAAATCCTCAACCGCCAAATCGCCCTCGGGATCTGTGGTGGACAGGCCAAAAAATTCGGATGTCAGCAATTGCTCTGCCCGCATACCCTCGACATTAGGTAGATCAGTCAGCGTCTCAACCCGCGCATCCTCGGGCGAGCGTTGCAACACAAACACCTCGCCATTGTTCATGCCGCGCAAACACAATGGATCATGGGTGGTGATGATAAACTGAACCATCGGAAACGCCTCGCGCAACAAGGCCACGATCTGCATTTTCCAACGCGGGTGAAGATGGGTTTCAATTTCGTCAATCAAAACAACAGCATGGGCAAATTCGGTGTTATCGTAGTAGTAAAACAGCTCGCGAATAATATCCGTCGCCATAGCCACAATAGATTTATAGCCCACGGACATTTCCGATAGAGGTGTGCGGCCACCGGGCGTGTCGATCACAATCCGCCCCTTGCCATCCGGGGTTGGCTCGCGTTCGAAATATTGGTCTTCGGTCAACATCAGCACGACCCGTAAAGCGCGCGCGGCTGCATCAAATTGCGCAGGTTTACAATCCAGCAGCCACGCGGCTGGATCAGCGATTGTGGTCAAAGGATCAAACTGCGATTGCACCCGGTAGGCCGGGGCGCGGCGCCGATATGACTTGCCTGGTCTAAAATAGCGACGCGGTCCGTAAGACATCAGAATTTTCGAGGTCTTGGGCGAACCGAAAAACGTCGGCGCAGCCGCAAGGCCAGACAGGCTGGACCCTTCGGTCCGGTCGAGGTAGCCAATCTCGACCCGCAAAGGCTCCTCCGACAGCCTGTCCCAATCCGTCGTATCGGGTCTGTGGATCATCTTTTCCGGTGACAGATCCTCATCCTTGAGCAGATCATTGAGTTCCGTCATCTCGGACGTGCCCAAAAGGCAAAGGGTCAACGCCTCAAGAACCGAGGATTTCCCAGTCGCATTTTCCCCCAGCACCAACATGCACGGCGCCTGCTGCGTGACCGAACTGTTTTTAGGCGGGGGCACGCTGTCGGGCAAAGTGAACGAGATTTCGCGCAGGGCTTTGAAGTTTTCGATGTGTACGCTTTGGATCTGTGCATCGGCCAGTGGCATGGTGTCCAAACGCAGGTTACGCGAGGGTTTGCGCGGTCTGCCCGGCGGTTTTGTTTCAGGCTTTGCGGCTTCAAAACCCATCCCGACCGAGGATTCGATCTGCGGCTCTGACAAAGGTGGCAGAAGGATCTCGTCGGACATCTCTTGCTTGGTATCTGCGTCCAGTTCGGACACAAGCTGGACAAAATCCTCTAGCCCTTCGGTCTGCGTGTTATTCAGCGCCCAGTTTACCAAAACATTGCTGACGACCCCTTGGTAAGGAAGTGCCGGACTGGAGGGGGTTCGAGGGCGCAACAAATGCGGCTCGGCACCGTTTCTGCCCGGGGCGGCCTCCAGATGACCCTCCATCAGCATCGCAACACCGTCTTTGATCGCCGCTTTGCGGGCCGAGATAAGCTTTGGACGGTTCAGATCCAACAGCTCAATCGTGGTGCGCCCCTTGTAATCAGCCCCATTCACCACACCGGTCGCAAAGAATTGGATCCGACCGCTGAGATCGGGCCAAGTGGGATCGATCAGCAATTCTTGTTCGGTTTGGCGCAGTTGCGCGACGCTGTCTTGATAATTTCCGCGCGGTTCTTGGGTGTAGAATTTGTTGGCTTTGGCGCGTGCGCAATCTGGGCAGATATGAAGCAGGTTCTCCCACTCCAAAGCCAACCAGATGTAATACAGCAACGAGGTAGATCCGCTGATATCCTCGGCCAGTTGCATTGGTCGGAAATGCCCAACCCATGCCGCATCAGGCTTTTCAGACGGCGTTTCACAAAACGCGCAAACACCCTGAAATCCGCCATAAAGCGCCTCGACCAAAGCGGGTTCTGATAGCAGTTTTTGCAGGTTTGGCGCACGCCGTTGGCCGCCCTTGGACATCATGTTTTCGATGTAGGTCGCAATGATCCCACGGCCTTTTTCGACCATACTGCTGTCCAGAAAGTCTGGATAGGCCATTGCATCACGATCAAAATAGAGCATGTTTTGACACCTAAAGGGGATTTTTTACGAATTTGAACACATGTTAGGATCTAATAAACTAATTTTACCCAGATTCCCCCAAAACCGTCCAGTCCGGATTTCCCCACCATAGGCAGATCGTGAAGCAGGTCGTTAACGCCTTAGGTTGCGAACAACCTGCCGGGGCCCATGCCTTTGATCGGCAGCCCTGCCAGCTTGGCCATATGCCATGCCAATACTTGGTTCGAGGCCAATACAGGCTTATCCAGTTCCGCTTCAATCTGCTCAATGACATCAAGTGTTCGCAAATTCGTACAGCTAAGAAAGACCGCATCCACTTGTGCTGATCCGACGCTCAACGCCCCTGCCACAATGGAAGGCCCATCGATACGGGCGACTTTGGCGTCGATCCCCTCGTTAAAGGATCCAAACACCGGGCTTTGGATGTCCTGGCTGGCCAGAACGTCGCGCAAGCGTGTGTTCACCTCTTCGATATAGGGCGACACAAACCCCAAAGAGCCAACGCCAAGGGCAGCACAGGCCGCAATAAGCGCGCTAACAGGTTCGGTCACATGGGTCGCAGTGCAGCCTTCGCGCACCAATTTTGCAACGTTTTGTGGCCCGATCACTGACGTCCCCGACGTGCAGCCGTAGCCCACAACGTCAAATGCCAGTGAATTGGGAAACATCCCTGTCGAGCGTGGCAACCGCTCGGCCATGGCAGCCAGTGTATCGCCTGTGACTTCTTCGTCGTTTGCAATGCGGCTGGCATAGAGCGCAACGCCATCACTAGGCAACATCCGGTGCAGATCGTGTTCAATCGTCTCGTCCGTTTGCAAGACCACCAAACCAAAGGTGCCATGAACGCCAATCCGGTCCGTTGATGTATAGCTTAAATCTGTCATTTTAGATCACTTCCAATTCTGGTTTTGACCACGGACTGAGGATTTGCGCGCCACCCTCACGAATGACGATGTTTTCCTCATGGACGATCAGTCGCCCATTTTGCGTCGCGACACTCGGCTCGAGGGTGATCACCATCCCGGCCTTAAGCACCGTGTGATCTTCAGCGATCAGCGACAAGCCTTCGGTCAGTTGCATACCCAGCCCGTGCCCAAGGCGGCCTGCATCACTGCCGCCAACAATCGCGTGCATCGCATGATACACATCTGCAGCCGTCGCACCGGGTTGGGCTGCCTCCAGCCCAGCCGCGCAGGCCTCCATCAACTGATGCTGGGCCTGCTGCACAACCGCGCTGGCGCGACCCACGGCGAAATTGCGATCATAGTCGCAAAAGTAACCATCATGGATTAATCCTGTGTCTAACATAAGGACATCGCCTTCTTGCAAAGGCGCATCAGACGCAGGCGAGATCACATCGCAATACCCGGCCTGATCGGCCCCACCCGCCAGATAAGGCACCCAATCGGCACCGTGCTGCAGACAAAGCCGCTGGAAATTCCGAAACACGTCGGACAACGGCGTGCCGATAGTGGCAATTGTCGGTACATCCGCAAAAGCTTTGCCAGCGATGGTACAGGCCGTTGCAATTTTGGCAATTTCGGCTTCGGATTTGACCTGCCGCAGATCGGCTGTGATGCCATGGTCGGTGCCAAAGGAATGATCCGGCAGCGCCGCCTGTAGCGCTGCGTAGTCGCCTAAAGGCATCCGCAGATGGCTTTCCAATTGATATGGCAGGCCAATGTTTCCAGACGGGGCCAAGTCGCGCAATGTGTCTGCCAACAGGCTGACCCCATCGTCGCCGGGCTGGGGTGCAGCCCATGTGCGGATATCATCTATCCAAGTTTGCCCCATCAAGGCTGCCCCAATGGACGGGATCACAGCCACTGGCTTGCCGATTGCGGGCACAACCAAAAACCATGGCCGTGATGGGCTTTCCCAAAACCGTGTCAGGTAGCCTGTGTAATAGCGCACATCGGCCTCGCAGGTCAGTAGCATCGCCACCAACCCGTGCTGGCCCATCAGCTCTTGGGCGCGGCTGGTGCGGGCCTGATATTCAGACGGTTCAAACACCGCCACCATTACGCAGGGCCTTCGGACAATATACACAAAACCCGTGATGTGGTGTCCATGCCAAGGGCTTGGCCATACACAGGGATCGCCGCGACCCCTGCCCCGCCAGAGGTTGACGTGGCCAGATCATACGCCGCTAATATCGGCAAAACGGCAAAACCTTCATCCTCCGTGATCGTCACAAAATCACTGGCGTCGCGGTTGAGGGCCTTTAGGGCGATATGTGAGGGGTCCTTACAATCAAGCCGCCCCATATCCGAAACCGGCCCGCTGCTTACGACAGGTTTGCCTGCCTTAACCGAGTTAATCAGGGCCGGTGCAAATTCCGGTTCAACCACGGTGATGCGCGGGCCGTCGCCCCAGGCGTGACGAAAATAGGCAGCGGCCGCTGAAGCCAATCCGCCAACGCCAGCTTGCAGCATAATATGGGTGGGCGGCTCTGGCATTTGGGCTACGGCTTCGGCTGCAAGGACCAAATAGCCTTCCATCAAACGGTGCGGTAAGGCGGTGTAGGCATCCCAAGATGTGTCCGACAACAAGGTCCAGTCATTGTCTTTTGCCGCTTGCATCGCGGCATCCATGCTGGCCTCATAATTGTCGCCATGTACCACAACCTCTGCGCCCATGCCCCGTAGCCGATCTGCAAAACTGGTTGGAACGTTTTTGGAGATATAAATCACGGCCTTGGCACCGAAAACTTTGGCCCCGGCGGCGATGGACACACCATGATTGCCAGCAGTGGAGGACACGAATGTCCGGCCCTGCATAACGGTCGGATCATCAGCAAAACCGGCTTGGCTGGCCTCATGGGCGATCACATAGGCAGCCCCGAGCGCCTTGAAGCTGCCGATATTCATACGACCACGTTCGTCTTTGATATCTAGGTGACCCACACCCCATTGCGCCGCCAAATCCGGCACGGATGTCAGCGGGGTTTCAGCGTGAGCCGGACAGGCCTCAAGCAAGGCCAAAGGCGCTGCCACATCGACACTGATCAATGGGATGCTGTCCAATCCATCAAGAGTGGTAAACGTGTTTTTCAGATGCATAGCGTATTTCCCCTAAATCAAAAAAGGGCGACCCAAAGGCCGCCCTGTCCTTATTGTTATGCGGCTCGGATCAGGCCTTGCCCTTCCACGGGACAAGCCATTTCTCGGCCAAACGCATCAGCACGTCGATCCCGAACCCAATGATGCCGATCAAAATGATCCCCATCAAAACAATATCTGTGTCTTGGAATTTCGACGCAGCGACGATCATTTTACCGACACCTTTTTCCGCAGCCACCAATTCAGCCGCAACCACTGTGCCCCAACACACGCCCATAGCCACACGGGCCGCCGTGAATATCTCAGGCAAGGAGTTCGGGATAATCACATGGCGCAGGATTTGCACTTTGGATGCGCCCAATGAATAGGCTGCGTGTACCTTGGTGATGTTGACGCCTGACACGCCGGACCGCGCACCAATGGCCATAATCCAAAGGGCCGCAAGGAACAGCAGGATGATCTTGCCCTGCTCGCCGATGCCTGCCCAGATGATCACCAGAGGGATCAGCGCCAAAGGAGGCACGGGGCGCATAAATTCAACGATTGGATCAAACCAACCACGGAACCAATTGCTGAGACCCATGGCATAGCCCAGTGGGATCCCGACTGCAGCCCCGAGGACGAAACCGACAATCACACGAAACAGCGAAAACGACAGGTGTTCGGCCAAAGTCACGTTTTGATAGCCTTCCGACGCCACCGAAAGCAGGCGCGACCAAACACTGTCGGGCGCGGGCAGCCAGATGTTTTCCATCTGCCAGCCTTTGCCCGGCTCAAAGTTCAATGTGCCTTTGTCTGTCAAGGCGACACGGCCAAAGCCCACATCGACGGCATTGCCTTTGCTGATGGCACGCCCATCGATGGCAACGATATTTGCGCCATCTTTGCGGGTAATCTCGTCGTTGCCATCCCAAATCAGCAGCTTAGACCGATAGGCCTGAACAACAATCGTATCATTCTTGGCTGTGCCGTCGCCCAGAACAATCTCAGGCGCATCAACTTGAGCACCCTTTTCATGAACACGTACAGATACCGTAGCATCCGCCGTTGCGCCATTGGCGTCCTCAACGGTGTAAGTAAACGCGTCGTCGCCGACAAATGGCCCCGGCGCATGCAAAAAGCCCGGCAACCAATTGGTTCCTGTAAAGGCACCCCAAATGACAAAGATCAAAACAACCGAAATAACCGAGGCAGCTTTGTCCGAAATAACCGCACTTTCATCCCCAAAGGTCACTGTTTTCAACGACGTGTAATCGGATTTGGGTGTCATCTGTTTGCGGATAAATCGCCAAGCAAACATCGCCAAAAGAATGATTGCCACGTATCCAACCAAAGCAGGCAGCACCGCGACGATCGACAAAAACAGCGTCCAAAGTTCGCCGCCGAGATCTGCAAAAATCTGTCCCATTATGCGTTCTCCTCGGTGCGACCCATAATCTCTTCTTCCATATCCCAGATCATGGTCAGGATCTCTTCGCGGGTTTTAGCGTAATCTGGATGCTTTTTGACCTCTCGCAGATCAGCATTCACGCCAAGATCCGCAAAAGGCAGGTTGTATTCGCGGTGGATCCGGCCCGGACGCGGCGCCATCACCAATAGACGCTCGCCCAGCAGCAAAGCCTCTTCAACCGAGTGGGTGATCAAAATGATCGTCTTACCAGTCTCTTTCCACAGCTTGAGCACAAGCGACTGCATCTTTTCGCGGGTCAGCGCGTCCAGCGCGCCCAGTGGTTCATCCATCAAGATCACATCAGGCTCGTTCGCCAGACAACGTGCCAGAGCCACACGTTGCTGCATCCCGCCAGACAGTTCATAGACCATCTTTTCTTTGAAGTCCTGCAGGCCCACAACGTCCAGCAAGTGATCCACGATCTTGGCACTCTCGGCCTTTGGCATGCCTTTCATATCGGGGCCAAAACGGACGTTGTCGCGCACGGACATCCATTCAAAGAGCGCGCCTTGCTGGAACACCATGCCACGGTTGGCATCAGGTCCATGCACCGCATCCCCGTTCAACCGAATTTCTCCGGCTGTGGGCGCCAAAAAGCCGGCGACGATATTCAACAATGTGGTTTTACCGCAGCCCGATGGGCCAAGAACACTTAACAACTCACCTTTTTTCAGGTTCAGGGAGACGTCTTTCAATGCCTGAACTGCTCCACCATTGGGCAATTCAAAACGCATGGAAATGTTGTCTATCTCAAGGCCGCTCATGGTGCCTCTCCGATCATGATGGGGAAAATAAAATGAAAAGGGCGGCGCGCTATATCTGCGCACCGCCCCCGTAATTTTGGCTTAGTTAGCCATCATCGCGCCTTTGAGGCCCGATGTGTTTACTGTGCCTTCGTAGCTGTCCAAAGCGGACGGGATGGAACCCGCGCCCACGAACACTTCAGCAACGCCCTTCATAAAGGTCGCAGCTGTGCCACCCAACCATGCGTCTGACAACTGCTCGTCCACTGTTGGGAACTTGAATGTCGACAGTGTCGAGGCGGTGTCTTCTTCGGACATACCTGCGTCTTTTGCGATCACTGGCAGCATTTTCGCTTGGTTGGCTTCATCAGCCCACATTGCGTTTGCGTCTGCAGTGACTTTCAAGAAAGCCGCCAGCATGTCGCTGTTTTCAGAGATGAACGATGTTGGCGCAGTTGTTGCGTCAAACACCAGAATGCCCAGCTCTTCTTTTTCAGCGCCTGTCAGCAACACATTGCCATGCTCTTTCATGCGACGCAGCGCGCCACCCCAGCCACAGGCCATGTCGATGGAACCCTGTGCCAATGCAGCAGCACCTTCAGCAGGGGCCATGTCAACAACTTCCAAAGACGCAAGTTCAACACCGAAGTGGTTCATCTGCGACAAGAATCCGTAGTGCGCAGCTGTACCCAATGGCACGGCGACTTTTTTGCCAGCCAGTTCGCCAGCAGACATTTTGTCGATTTCGAGACCGGAAGCCACAACGCAGTTGTCGTTCTCAGAATAAGACACCGCAACGTCAACGATTTGGATGTCTTGACCAGCAGAGGCTGCAACTACGAAAGGTGGAACACCTTGGGATACGGAAATCTGTACATCGCCGGACGCCATTGCAGCGGACATTGCTGTCCCTGTGTCAAAGGAAACCCAGTTGATTTTTGTACCCAGTGCTTCTTCGTATGTGCCGTTCACTTTTGCGAACTGAAACGGCATTGGCCATTCCAAGAAATACGCAACGGTGATTTCGCCGTGGCCTGCAGCCATGACTGTCTGTGCGCCAGTCAACATAGCAACACCAGCGACAGCACCCATAAGTTTGGATTTAAGTGTCATTCATATTCTCCCAATTCTTAGAGCTCTTTAAAAAGCCCGAAAATGCATGCGGTCATTCGTGCCGCACGTGACGTTTCGCCACTGCGCCGAAGAAAAGCACAGGGGTCAGCATGTGACCAGTACCAAACGATCACAAATTCACCGAATGGTCATTAATTCACCTTTTGGACTTACAGGGCCACCTGATCTGGCCCTATTTGATGATGAAACTATTGGCCAAATATAAATTTGACAGCACAGTGATGTAATAGATTCGTGCAAAACACAGCCAGTTTTGGAGATCCTGAAATGAATGTTCCATTCTTACCAAACAATCCCGAGAAGATCGTCGAAGCAGATCGCGCCCACGTCTGGCATCACCTGATTCAACATAAGCCCTTCGAGACGATTGATCCCCGCATTATTGTCGAAGGCAAGGGCATTCACGTCTGGGACATCAAGGGCAAAGAGCATCTTGATGGGGTATCTGGCGGCGTATGGACTGTAAACGTGGGCTATGGTCGCGAACGCATCGCCGATGCCGTACGCGATCAACTGGTCAAACTAAACTATTTTGCAGGCTCCGCAGGCTCGATCCCCGGCGCGCAATTCTCGGAAAAGCTGATCGAAAAAATGCCGGGAATGAGCCGCGTCTATTTCGCCAACTCCGGCTCTGAAGCCAACGAAAAAGGCTTTAAGATGGTGCGCCAGATTGCGCACAAACGCTACGGCGGCAAAAAGCACAAGATCCTCTACCGCGAACGCGACTACCACGGCACCACAATCGCCACATTGTCCGCGGGCGGCCAAGAAGAACGCAACGCCCAATATGGTCCGTTCACACCCGGTTTTGTCCCTGTGCCGCATTGCCTTGAATATCGCGGTGCCGACCAAAACCTGCCTGACGGCGAAAGCTATGGCATCCGTGCCGCCCGCGCGATTGAAGAGGTCATCCTGCGCGAAGGCCCTGACACTGTAGGCGCGCTCTGCCTCGAGCCGATCACAGCAGGTGGTGGCGTGATCACGCCGCCCGAAGGATATTGGGAAACCGTCCAAGAGATTTGCAAAAAATATGACATCCTGCTGCACATCGACGAAGTAGTATGCGGCGTTGGCCGCACAGGCACGTGGTTCGGCTACCAAAACTACGACATCAAACCCGACATCGTGACCATGGCCAAAGGCGTGGCCTCGGGTTATGCGGCGATCTCGTGCTGCGTGACCACAGAAGCCGTTTTCGACATGTTCAAAGACGATGCCTCGGACCCAATGGGGTATTTCCGCGATATTTCGACCTTTGGTGGATGCACAGCCGGCCCTGCGGCCGCATTGGAAAACATGGCCATCATCGAAGAGGAAGGCCTGCTGCAAAATACCGTAGACATGGGCGCCTACTTCTTTGGCAAGCTGGAAGAACTGGCAGACAAACACACCTGCATCGGCGATGTCCGTGGCAAAGGTCTGTTTTTGGGTGCTGAATTGGTCAAAGACCGTGACACCCGCGAAGCCTTGGACGAAAAGATGGTCCAAGCGGTGGTAGGCGATTGTATGGCCCAAGGTGTGATCATTGGCGCCACCAACCGGTCCCTGCCGGGTCTCAACAACACGTTGTGTTTCTCACCTGCTTTGATCGCAAACAAAGACAACCTCGATCACTTGGCAGATGCAGTTGACCAAGCTTTGACACGGGTGGTCGGCTAGCCCATCCACTGGCGGGGGTTGTGGCCCCCGCTATTTAAGTCCAAACTGATTGCAACTTAGGTCCAGTTTGATATGGCTATCTCGGCAGACAGTTTCTTTTGGGATCCAACCGCCCAAGGCACATTGCAGGCTCAAATCCGTCAAATGATTGCGGAAGGCATCTTGTCGGGGCGGTTTCGTGTGGGCGAAAAACTCCCCTCTTCGCGGAAATTGGCCAGCCATCTTGGCGTCAGTCGGATCACAATCACTCTGGCCTATACGGAATTGCTGGCCGACGACTACATCGCCTCAAAGGGTCGCTCGGGCTATTACGTCTCGGACGACGCCCCACAGCCCCCAAATTTCAAAGCCACCAGAACCGCAGCAGACACAGTCGATTGGTCACGGGCCTTGGGTCAAAGGTTTTCTGGCGGGACGCCGTTTATCAAACCCAAAGACTGGCGTGATTACACCTATCCATTCATATACGGACAGGCTGATGAGACACTTTTCGATAGTGCGAATTGGCGGCTGTGTGCCCTACAAGCCCTTGGAAAGAAGGATTTTTCGTCCCTAACCACCGACTACTATGACGAAGACGATCCCAAGCTAATCGAATTTATTGCGCGTCATACCCTGCCACGCCGCGGCATCATCGCCCAACCCGACGAAATCCTTGTTACGATGGGCGCGCAGAACGCGCTATGGATGGCAGCGCAAATTCTGCTGACCCAAAGGCGCACCGCAGCGATCGAGGACCCTTGTTATCCATCGCTGCGCGATATCCTGACCCAATCGCGCTGCCATTTGGCCCCGATCCCCGTAGACCGCGACGGGCTGCCGTCCGAGGAATTACCACCTGACACCGATGTTGTGTTCACGACCCCTTCGCACCAATGCCCGACAACAGCAACTATGCCGCTCAGCCGACGGCAGGCTTTGCTGGCACGGGCACGGGAGGACGACTTTCTGATCGTCGAAGATGACTACGAATTCGAAATGTCGTTCCTCAAATCCCCGTCCCCTGCCCTGAAATCATTGGATCAAGATGGCCGTGTGATCTATATCGGTAGCTTCTCAAAATCTCTCTTTCCGGGATTGCGTCTTGGCTATTTGGTCGGGCCGAAACCCTTTATCGACGAGGCGCGCGCCCTGCGCAGTTCCGTCCTGCGCCACCCACCGGGCCATATCCAACGCACAGCGGCCTATTTTCTGTCGCTCGGTCACTACGATGCGTTGATCCGGCGCATGGGCAAAGCCTATTTCGAACGGCGCCAAGTCATGGAAGCCGCGTTAAACCAGCATGGATTGGATATCGCCGGCCAAGGCGTTTATGGCGGCTCAAGTTTCTGGATGCGCACTGCCCCAGATGTCGACACTCAGACCCTTGCCGAGCGGTTGCGATCCAAAGGCGTTCTGATCGAACCGGGCGCCCCGTTTTTCGGTGCCGAGACCCCGCCGAAAAACTATTACCGCCTCGCCTATTCTTCGATTCCTGCATCAAAGATTGAAGCCGGTGTGAATCTGTTGGCAAAAACCCTTAATTCGCCATTCTAAATTCCTAAAAACGGGAAAATTCTTTTTTCGTTTTGCCTTTTTATCAATTATTGAGACTTTTTTTCTCATTTTTATATTTACTGGACCTATGGGGAAGGCTATTTTGGCCATAATCTGGCCCTAGCTGGACCTCTTGAATTTTCGTATGACACACACAGACATTTGGGCTGCAATTGCGTGGCCTGCCAATCTTGCCAACCCCGAGGACTGACCCCATGAAAATGACTACAGAAGAAGCCTTCGTAAAAACCCTGCAAATGCACGGGATCAAACACGCCTTTGGGATCATCGGTTCGGCCATGATGCCGATCTCTGACATTTTCCCTGCTGCTGGCATCAAGTTCTGGGATTGCGCCCATGAAATGACCGCTGGCATGATGGCTGACGGCTACACACGCGCCACTGGCGAAATGTCGATGATGATTGCACAAAACGGTCCGGGCATTACCAACTTTGTAACGTCCGTTAAAACTGCCTACTGGAATCACACACCATTGTTGTTGGTCACGCCTCAGGCTGCAAACAAAACCATCGGCCAAGGTGGCTTCCAAGAGATGGAGCAGATGAACCTGTTTGCTGACTGTGTGGCCTATCAAGAAGAAGTGCGCGACCCGTCCCGCATCGCCGAGACATTGAACCGTGTGATCATGCAGGCCTACCGCGCCTCGGCCCCGGCCCAGATCAACATCCCGCGTGACTTCTGGACACAAGTCGTCGACATCGAACTGCCTGTAAAAGTCGAATTCGAGCGCCCTGCCGGTGGCGAAGAAGCTGTCAAAACAGCGGCTGAATTGCTGTCCTCCGCAAAGTTCCCAGTGATCCTGAACGGCGCCGGTGTTGTTTTGGCAGGTGGTATCGAAGCCTCTGCTAAGCTGGCCGAAACGTTGGACGCACCGGTTTGTGTGGGCTACCAGCACAACGACGCCTTCCCGGGCAACCACCCATTGTTTGCAGGCCCGCTGGGCTACAACGGCTCCAAGGCAGGCATGGAATTGATTTCCAAAGCCGATGTTGTTTTGGCCTTGGGCACACGTTTGAACCCGTTCTCGACCCTGCCCGGGTACGGCATTGATTATTGGCCAACAGACGCGAAAATCATTCAAGTCGACATCAACCCAGACCGTATTGGCCTGACCAAAAAGGTCACTGTGGGTATCGTTGGAGACGCCAAAAAAGTGGCCGAAGGCATTATGGCTCAGTTGTCCAGTTCGGCAGGCGACGCAGGCCGCGCAGACCGTAAAGCCATGATCGCCCAAACGAAATCCGCATGGGCCCAGGAACTGACATCGCTGGACCACGAAGAAGACGATCCAGGCACCACATGGAACGAGCGTGCCCGTGCTGCCGAGCCAAACAAAATGTCGCCGCGCATGGCATGGCGTGCGATCCAGTCTGCTTTGCCCAAGAACGCAATCATCTCGTCCGACATCGGCAACAACTGCGCCATCGGCAACGCCTATCCATCCTTTGAGGAAAGCCGCAAATATCTGGCGCCGGGCCTGTTTGGTCCTTGTGGCTACGGCTTCCCGGCGATTGCTGGTGCGAAAATCGGCTGCCCAGACGTTCCAGTGGTTGGCTTTGCTGGCGACGGTGCTTTCGGGATTTCCATGAACGAAATGGTGTCCGTTGGTCGCGGCGATTGGCCCCCGATGACAATGATCATTTTCCGCAACTACCAGTGGGGCGCTGAAAAGCGGAACACAACATTGTGGTTCGATGACAACTTTGTTGGCACTGAGTTGGACACAAACGTGTCCTATGCGAAAATCGCCGATGCGTGCGGTTTGATCGGTGTGCAAGTTGCCTCAATGGACGAGCTGACAGATGCGCTGAACACAGCTGTCAAAGGCCAAATGGAAGAAAACAAAACAACCTTCATCGAAGTGCTGTTGAACAAAGAACTGGGCGAGCCGTTCCGTCGCGACGCGATGAAAAAGCCAGTCAAAGTTGCTGGCGTAACGGCCACAGACATGGCGGCTGAATAAGCCTGTATGCCCATAGGTTCTGAAATCATGTTGCCGCCGCTTGCATCCTTGATGGATCGTGCGGCGGCAACACCCAAGACCGTCGCGTTGAGCGAAGGAAGCGACCCACGGGTCGTTTCTGCCGCTTTGGAGGCCCGCAAAATGGGTCTCGCACAGATCATTCTGGTCGGAGATACATCCGCCGTTGAGGCCGAAATCGCCACTCAAGGCGGCGACCTCTGCGGCATCACGATCCACGACCCCGACAACACCGATCTCCACGAAACTTGCGCCGCGACATATGCGGAACTGCGCGCTAAAAAAGGTGTGACGCTGGAAACCGCTGCGAAATTGGTGCGTGATCCGCTGATCTTCGCCGCCCTATTGGTACGTCTAGGCCATGCGGACGGCACAGTTGGCGGTGCTGTGGCGACGACATCGGACACCGTACGCGCCGCCTTACATGTGATCGGCAAGGCCCCGGACGCCGCCATTGTGTCCAGCTTTTTCCTGATGTGCCTGCCCGCGGATCATCCCTTGGGGGAACCGGCTATGGTCTTTTCCGATTGCGGAATGGTCATTGATCCCGATGCCAATGAACTGGCCGCGATCACCCAACAAGCCGCGGCTAGTTTTGCAAGCCTGATGGGCGACACGCCCCGCGTTGGCATGCTGTCCTTCTCGACAAAAGGCAGCGCGCGTCATCCAAATGTCGACAAAGTCACCCAAGCCTTGGCGCTGGTTCAGGCTGCCGCGCCAGATCTGGCCGTTGATGGCGAATTGCAACTGGATGCGGCCTTGGTTCCATCTGTTGCCGCGGCCAAAGCACCAGACAGCGACGTTGCAGGCGAAGCCAATGTGTTGATCTTCCCCAATCTGGACGCCGGCAACATCGGCTACAAAATGGCCCAGCGCTTTGGTGGGGCAACGGCCATCGGACCCGTCCTGCAAGGCCTCGCAAAACCCGCCAATGATCTGTCGCGCGGCTGTGTGGCCGAGGATGTCCTCGCTATGATCGCCGTCACTGCCGTGCAGGCATCCACATAAATGTGGGACGCGCTCAACCTTCCTCCGCAGGACATGGCGTTGTTGATCGCGATTTGCTTTGCAGCAGGGGTTGTTCGCGGGTTCTCAGGCTTTGCCTTATCGGCACTGGTGATGGCGGCTGGCACGATCATCCTACCACCGGTTGCCCTGATCCCAATTTGTTGGTGGCTTGAAATGGCGGCCTCGGTATTGATGCTGCGCGGCGGGTTTAAAGACGCAAACAAACCCGTGGTCTTTTTGCTTGCCGGGGCCTCGGCCATTGGGGTGCCACTGGGACTTTGGGCCACGATGTCGATTTCACTGGAAGCGTCAAAAACCATCGCATTGGTCCTTGTGGCTGTTTTGGCGGCAACGCAACTGGCCAAAATAAGACTGCCCTTTTTGGCAACAAAATCTGGGACGGCCACAGCGGGGCTTTGTGCAGGGATTGTGACAGGCCTTGCCAGCATTGGCGGCATGGTTATTGCCCTTTTTGTCTTGGCACAAAACACCCAAGCTCGCGAAATGCGCGCCAATCTCGTGCTGTTTTTGTTCCTTGGTGCAGTGACCTCTTTGGTCAGCTATTCCCTATCGGGAATTATGGACCGCGATGCGATTATACGTGGGCTGGCTTTGGCTGTGCCAACATTGGCCGGTGTCTGGATCGGCAAGACCTTTTTCACTCCAAAATATGAACCCTATTACAAGCCCTTTTGCCTGACGCTTTTGATTGGTCTGGCAGCCGCAGGTTTGATACGCATGGGGGTATCGCGCTGATGCCCGCCACTATTCCAAAGGACATGATCTGATGCCCAAAGACCAACCTTTTGTCGACACCTCACCCAAAGTCAGCGACGAGATCCGCAAGACGACATGCTACATGTGCGCCTGCCGCTGCGGGATCAACGTCCATATGAAAGATGGGAAAGTGGCCTATATCGAAGGCAACAAAGACCACCCGGTGAACAAAGGGGTTCTGTGTGCCAAGGGCAGCGCAGGCATCATGCAGGTCAACGCGCCATCGCGTCTGCGCGCCCCGATGAAACGTGTGGGCGAGCGTGGTTCGGGCGAGTTTGAAGAGATTTCTTGGGATGAAGCCTATGACATCGCCGAAAAATGGCTGACCCCAATTCGCCGCGACAACCCTGAAAAGCTGGCCTTCTTTACCGGCCGCGATCAGTCGCAGTCGTTCACCTCCTTCTGGGCACAGGGGTTCGGCACACCCAACTATGCAGCTCATGGCGGGTTTTGTTCCGTCAACATGGCCGCCGCTGGTATCTACACGATGGGCGGCGCGTTCTGGGAATTTGGCCAGCCGGATTGGGACAACACCAAGCTATTCATGCTGTTTGGTGTCGCCGAAGATCACGACAGCAACCCGATTAAGATGGGTCTGGGCAAGCTGAAAAAACGCGGCGCCAAAGTCATCGGTGTGAACCCAATCCGTTCGGGCTACAACGCGGTTGCTGACGAATGGCTGGGCATTACGCCGGGCACAGACGGTTTGCTGATCCTTGCTTTGATCCATGAACTGATGAAAGCAGGCAAGATTGATCTGGACTATCTGGCCCGCCTCACCAACGCGCCCGTCCTGGTCAATCAAGACCCCGACAGTGCTGAATTTGGCCTTTTCCTGAAGGACAGCGATGGTAAACCACTGGTCATTGACCGCCGCACAGGCAAACCTGCAGCCTTTGACGGCAAAGGGGTCGAGCCTGACCTCAGCGCCACCTATCGCCACGGCGGGTTCACCCATGTGCCTGTGTTTCATTTGATGGCGGAACGCTATCTGGACGAACAATATGCCCCCGAGAATGTGGCGGATGCTACTGGGATCAAAGCGGAAAAGATCAAACACATCGCCGCTGAAATCGCCCGCGTGGCCTTTGACGAAGCCATCGAGATTGATCAGGAATGGACCGATTTTCGGGGCGTAAAACACCCCAAGATGATCGGGCGTCCAGTCAGCTTCCACTCCATGCGCGGAATTTCCGCCCACGCCAACGGATTTCAGACCTGCCGCGCGCTGCACGTGTTGCAAATCATCCTCGGTAGCGTCGAAGTTCCCGGTGGTTTCCGCTTTAAACCCCCTTATCCCAAGCCCCCAACGGCCCACCCCAAACCGCACTGCAAAGTGACACCGGGCGGCGCATTGGATGGCCCACATCTTGGGTTCGTGCACGGTCCTGACGATCTGGCCCTTAAGGATGACGGGACCCCTGCCCGCATCGACAAGGCCTTCACTTGGGAAAACCCCATGTCCAGCCATGGCTTGATGCATATGGTGATCTCCAACGCCTATGCCGGTGACCCTTACAAAATCGATACGCTGTTTATGTATATGGCGAACATGTCGTGGAACAGCAGCATGAACACGCGCGGCGTGATGGAGATGCTGACGGATAAAACCGAGGACGGCGAATATGTGATCCCGCGCATCATCTATTCCGATGCCTATTCTTCCGAAATGGTGGCCTATGCCGACTTGATCCTGCCGGACGCCACCTATCTGGAACGCCACGACTGCATCAGCCTTCTGGATCGTCCGATCTGCGAGGCTGACGGCGTGGCAGATGCCATTCGCTGGCCCGTGATCGAACCTGATCGCAACGTCAAAGGCTTCCAATCTGTGCTCTGTGATTTGGGCGCGCGCCTTGGTCTGCCCGGTTTTGTTAATGAGGACGGCAGCCAGAAATACGACGATTACGCTGATTATATCACCAACCACATCCGCCGACCCGGTGTAGGTCCATTGGCCGGTTGGCGTATGGGCGAAAAGGGGTTGCAAGGCGGACGTGGCGAGGCCAACGAAGGCCAACTGGACAGCTACATCGCCAATGGGGGCTTCTGGCACGAAGACGTGCCCGACAATGCCCGCTACTACAAACCGTGGAACATGGCCTATCAGGACTGGGCGGTAGAAAAAGGCTTCTACGACAGCGTTCAGCCCTACATCTTCCAACTCTACGTCGAACCGATGCGCAAATTCCAACTGGCCGCCGAAGGCCACGGCGACCGCCAACCGCCAGATCACTTGCGCGAACAGATCAAAACCAAGATGGATCCGCTGCCGATCTGGTACGATTCAGTCGATAGCCACAACGACGAATTCACTGTCAACGCCCTGACTCAACGCCCCATGGCGATGTACCATTCTTGGGGCAGCCAAAACGCGTGGTTGCGCCAAATCCACGGCCACAACCCGCTCTACGTGCCCACCAAAATCTGGCAGGCCAATGGGTTCGCCGACGGCGATTGGGCGCGGGTGACATCCCCCCATGGCGAGATCACAGTGCCAGTCGCCCACATGGCCGCCCTGAACGAGAACACGGTCTGGACATGGAACGCCATCGGCAAACGCAAAGGCGCATGGGCCTTGGACAAAGATGCACCCGAAGCCACCAAAGGCTTCTTGCTGAACCACCTGATCCACGAATTGATGCCGCCAAAAGGCGACGGGTTGCGCTGGTCCAATTCCGATCCGATCACAGGCCAAGCCGCGTGGTTCGACCTGAAAGTGAAAATCGAACGGGCCGACGCACCAACGGAATCTCAACCGCGCTTTGACCCGATCAAATCCCCCGTTGGTCGCGGTCCGGAAAACCTTGAATGGAAGGTAGGCAAGTGAGCACGTCCCGCATCCTTCTTCTCATCGGTGGCTTTATTCTGCTGACTTTTGGCTCTTTCATCTATTTCGTGGCCACATGGGACCGCGAAAAAGAACAGCCCGTCAGCCAAGCCCCCGTTTTTTCTTCGCCTCAATACTCCGGGGTTTGGGGCAACGCCCCTGCCACAACACAAGGAGACGTCCTATGACCCAACTCCCCACCCATACCGAAAAGAAACTCGGCCTTGTCATCGACTTGGACACTTGCGTCGGGTGCCACGCCTGTGTCGTCTCGTGCAAAGGATGGAACACCGAAAACTACGGCGCACCCTTGTCGGACCAAGACGCCTATGGCGCGAACCCGTCGGGAACATTCCTGAACCGTGTGCATTCCTACGAGGTCCAACCCGAGGCAGGCCCTGCCCAAACCATCCACTTTCCCAAATCCTGCCTCCATTGCGAAGACGCGCCCTGTGTTACCGTCTGCCCCACAGGCGCCAGCTACAAACGGGTCGAAGACGGGATTGTTTTGGTCAATGAAACCGACTGCATCGGCTGCGGCCTGTGTGCATGGGCCTGCCCCTATGGCGCACGGGAAATGGACCAAGCCGAAGGTGTTATGAAGAAATGCACCCTCTGCGTGGACCGCATCTACAACGAAAACTTGCCCGAAGAAGACCGCCAACCCGCTTGCGTGCGCACATGCCCCGCAGGCGCCCGTCACTTCGGCGATCTGGGCGATCCGGACAGCGATGTCAGTCAATTGGTGGCGGAACGCGGTGGCATGGACCTGATGCCAGAACAAGGCACAAAACCCGTGAACCAATACCTGCCACCGCGGCCCAAAGATACATGGGAAGAGGTCGACATCCTCGCCCCCTTCCTTGAACCTGTCGCGGCCGAACCCAAAGGATTCTTGGGCTGGCTCGACAAAGCTCTGGAGAAAATCTGATGCATCCAGCACCTTCCGTCATTCTGTTCACAGTCTTTTCTGGCATTGGTTTTGGCATGCTGGTCTTTTTAGGCCTCGGCATGCCGAATGTCAGCGGCTGGACCGCGTTTATCTTCTACGCCATCGCCTACATCATGGCTGTAGGCGGTTTGTTGTCTTCGACCTTCCACTTGGGCCACCCCGAACGCTTCCTCAAAGCGTTCACCCAATGGCGCACAAGCTGGCTCAGCCGTGAAGGCATTCTCTCTGTGGCAACCCTGATCACCATGGCCCTGTTTGCGGCCAGCCAGGTCTTCATGTCCAACACTATCGCCCCTTTGGGTTGGCTTGGCGCGTTGCTATCGCTGGGCACAGTCTACGGCACCTCTATGATCTATGCCCAACTCAAAACAGTGCCGCGCTGGAACCAACCAACGACACCGGCGCTGTTTCTGATCCTGTCCCTTGCAGGTGGCAGCTTGATGACTGGCAATGTCACCATCGCACTGATCTTGCTGCTGCTCGCAGGCGCATTGCAAGCCTTTGTCTGGTTCACTGGTGACAGTCGCTTTCAGGACGCAGGCCACACAATGGAAACCGCGACAGGCTTAGGCCCCATTGGCAAAGTGCGACAGTTCGAAAGCCCTCATACAGGCACCAACTACCTGCTCAAGGAAATGGTCCATGTGGTGGGTCGCAAACACGCCCAAAAGCTACGGATCCTCTCGCTACTGTTGATGGTCTTGATCCCTGTTGTCCTGCTTTTGTTGCCGTTCACGCATATCTTTGGCGCCTTTGCCGTGCTCAGCCATATAGCAGGCGTTATCTGTGCCCGCTGGTTGTTCTTTGCAGAAGCCGAACACGTTGTAGGCCTATACTACGGCGCGCGATAAATGCCTTTTCTTCCCGGCTTTGACGAACGCTGGCAAGACGCACCTGACTATATCCTAGGGATCACCCACGACATCTGGGAAGCGCGTCGTATCGACAGCTTGCACAACTACTACGGTCCTGATCTGATCGTGCGCTCTCCTGCCTGTGTGGTCAAAGGCAACAAAGGCATTATCGGCGCAACACAGTCCACCTTGGCCGAATTCCCGGACCGGGAACTTTTGGGCGAAGACGTCATCTGGACGCCCACGCACGACGATAGCTTTCTCAGCTCGCACCGCCTTTTATGTACTGCGACACACAGCGGCGATGGCATGTACGGCGCAGCCACTGGCAAGCGTTTGGAATACCGGATCTTGGCCGATTGCTGGTGTCAAACCAATGCCGTCAAAGACGAATGGCTGGTCAGGGATCAAGGCGCAATCGTCCTGCAAATGGGCTGTGATATCGTCGATTGGACCCGCGACCTGATCGCCCGCGAAGGGGGACCAGAGGCTTGCGTCCCCCCACTCACTGCACAAACCAATGTGGCAGGCCCCTACACTGGGGCGGGCAATGATCACGAAACGGGTCAACGCTTGGCCGATATCCTAGGTCAAATTATGCAGG
The DNA here is from genome assembly GCF_044772865.1 of Algirhabdus cladophorae. GTDB lineage: Bacteria > Pseudomonadota > Alphaproteobacteria > Rhodobacterales > Rhodobacteraceae > Algirhabdus > Algirhabdus cladophorae. Next base: position 358,020 of record NZ_CP173029.1, on the reverse strand, counting down.
CTGGCTTTTGTGTCATCCCAAAGGCCTATGATCGGGCCTGCGCCCTACACTATCCCAGCCACACGTCAGCCCATGGGCATCAGGCCGCAGATCAGTTCTGGCTGGGCCTTCGCAGCGCCTTGCCCACGGCGAACTTTACCGTCGATCATGTTATAGGCCAGACCAGCGATATCATGCCACCACGAGCCGCAGTGCGGTGGTCTTTGCACGGCACTCACGATGGATTTGGCCATTTTGGAAAGCCAACTGGCGCGCCGGTCTATATCATGGGCATAACCCACGCCGAATTTGGCCCTTGGGGCCTACGCCGCGAATACACACTGATCGACGAAACAGCGGTGTGGAAGCAGATATTACTGCATACGGGCTAGGGTTTCTTTTTTCCCAAAATACTCAAATTCGACTGCTGCTACCACGTACGACCAGTTCAACATTCAGCGGAACCGGCGCAATCACAGCCTGCCCCTGCACCGCCGCCATCAATAAGGCCACGGTTTCATCGACCATGCCTTGCGAGTTTTGCCGTAAGGTCGTCAGATCGTAGCTGCGCCATGCCGCCGTCGGCACATCATCAAAACCGATGACGCACACATCATCTGGCACTTTCAACCCCAACGGGCCACGCAACGCATCCATTACAGTGAACGCCATATAGTCATTGGCCACAAACACCCCTTGGGGCCGGTCAGGGCGGCCAAACATTTTCAAAGTCGCGGCATGGGCGCGGTCCGGATTGAACTCGCCATCCTCAACCGCCACCAGTTCCAAACCCAGTTTCGCACATTCCACACGAAAGCCGGCTTCCCGATCATTTTGCGTACTGGCGGCATGCCAACCGGCAATATAGCCCACACGTTCAAGACCAATGTCGGCAAAATGCTGGGCTGCCATTTGCCCACCCCTTTGGTTGTCCGAGACAACGGCCAATTCGCCCGCGTCCCCCAGACGACGATTAAACAAGACCACTGGCACATCGTTCTGGCGGCAAAGCTGCGCCAAATCCGAGGTCAGCGAGACCGACATCAAAACCAGTCCGTCGACTTGATAATCCAAAATCTCGCGCACGACATGATCGACATTGCCCTCGGTATGGGAGGCCATGAACACCAACACATGATAGCCTTGCTTTTCTAAACTCGCAGATAGCTGTTCCAAGGCACGCGGATAGAAATGGTTGTCCAGATAAGCGACCACAAGACCAATCATCCGCGACCGACCCGTCAGCAAGGACCGTGCTAGGGCGTTCGGACGGTAGCCCAAATCAGCCGCAGCTGCGCGCACTTTCCGGGCGGTCTTTTCGCTAACAGATGCACCGGGCGTGAACACCCGACTAACCGCGGATCGACTAACGCCAGCAGCTTCGGCCACATCCAGCGATGTGACCTTACCGCTGCTCATCCTTTAACAGCACCGGCAGTCAAACCACTGACGATGTGACGCTGGAAGAACATCACAAGGATGAACAAGGGCGCTGTCGCTGAGACCACAGCCGCCACCGCAAACATCACGTTTCCCTCGGTCTGGGTCGTCCCAAGGAAGCTTGCAATTTTGGGCACCATGGTTTGGTTTTCCTTGCTCAACAGCATCGCTGTGACCGCAAAATCGTTGTAGGCCAAAAGGAAGCTAAAGAGTGCTGTGGTGATCACGCCGGGCCACATGACCGGGATGATCACATGGCGGAAGGCTTGGAACTGGGTGCACCCGTCAACGCGCGCACTTTCATCCAATTCCTTTGGGATCTTTTGGAAAAAGCTGTGCAACATCCACAATGTAAACGGCTGATTGATCGCCACCAGAACAATGATCGACGTGGGCAAAATCCCCCAGAGGTTCCATTGAAAGAACGGTGGCAAATAGCCGGACACCAAAGTGATTGGTGGCATCGCACGAAAGATCAACGCAATGATCAACAGCCAAAACGTATAACGATAATTCGACCGCGACAGGGCATAGCCCCCCAAGGTACCGATGGTCAGCGACGTACAGACCACAAAGATACACACGATAAATGTGTTGAACACGGCCCGCCCGAACCCTTCTTGGATCCATGCGCCTGCATAGCCAGTTGTGGTAAACGGACTGCCATACACCTCTTCGGTGTTCTTACCGGTTAGGCTGTTGGTCCAATCTGCGATGGAAAAGAAATCCAACTCAACCTTAAAGGAACCCCACAAGGTCCACATGAATGGGAACGCTGCGAGGGTTAGCCAAAAGGCGATGAACAGGCCCGCGAAAATCTTGAGGCCGAGCGGTTGTTGTGTTGCTTTGGACGCCATCAGATCACACCTTCGAATTAAAGTCGCGCCATGTGCGCACAAGGACGGGCGATAGCAGGATCGCAACCCCGATGATGGTCAGCACCGAAGTGGTAGCTGCCGATGACAAAAGCCGCGTCTCGCCCTGAAGATCATTAAAGATGATCCAACTGAACGAGGTTGCATGGGCCTCGGCATTAAAGCCAACGATGGGCTCAAATACCCTGAAATTATCCATCAACTGAATTAGCGCCACAAAGGTCACAAGGGGCATCAAGTGCGGAATAACGACGTAGCGGATTTGCTGCCAGCGTGTGGCCCCATCGATCATCGCACTTTCCAACGTGTCCTGCGGCAGGGTTTGCAGGCCCGCATAAAACACCACAAACGCAAACGGCGCAGAGTTCCAGACCCCATAGAAAATCAGCGTGATCCATGTCAGCGTGGTTGATGCCTTGAGAGATAAATTGGGATCGTCAAAGACCCATTGCAAACTGTTGCCGATGACCCCGCGACTGTCGATCATCCAAAACAGGATCAGCGAGCCAATCAATGGCGTCACAATCATTGGCAAGAGCGAGAAAAAGATCACCAACCCCTTAAGGTGCCGGTGCAAGGAATTGACCGCCACGGCGATGGCAAAGCCCAGCACGATCAGAAGTGGCGTCACCGTAAAGGTATAAACCAGCGTAAAAAACATCGCGCGATAGAATGGCAGGTTTTGAAGGGTCTCGAAAAAGTCTCCGATACTATCGCGGGTCTTCCAAGCGGCCGCGACTTCGGTCACCGCCAAGTGCCCGCGATCCAAGTAAATCTGCGCACCGACAAATTTGCCCAGAGGTTTTTCATCACGCAAAACTTGCGTGGCCTCGTTATCAACTGTGGTTTCTTGCGTACATCCAAATGGGCCGCAATTTTCGACAACTTTCAAAACCTGATCATGCGGCGTGTGCATGGACTGGATCACCACCGAAATAATCGGCAGTGCGATAAACAACAGCATGGCAAGGGCTGTTGGCAGGAAGAACCAGAAAAAAGTCTTATGCTTCATGGATCAGGTCGCCCATCAGGTTAGGAAAATTGTGAATGGCAGGGGCACGCATCTGCGCCCCTGCCTTGGCTCTGCAAATTACTGCAGGAAGCCTTTTTCTTTGGCTGCAGCAGTGTAGGCTGCTTCAGCGTCTGCCAAGGCTTGCTCGGCGCTTTCCTTGCCTTGCATAAAGTCAGACAATTCAGCACCCAAAGCTGTGTGCAATAGACCTTGGAACGGCAACATTGGATATGGCACCGAGGACGAGTTCGCTGCCGCAAACACGCCAGTGGCCGCTGGTGTTGGCTCGTAACCATCGATCAACCAAACCGCTTGAGTGGATGTCTCTTCGTTTAGAATTTCTGGACGAACAGCATGCGTCAACGCAATGAATGTGGCTTCTGCTTCTTCGTCAGAGATGTTCTTGGCGACTGTCCAGCCGTCCCACCACAAAGTTGTCGCAGGTGTCGAACCACCACCAACAGTCATCGGGCCTGCGATTGCAAAGCCGGCTTTGACCTCATCAGAGACACCATCTGCATCTGTCATAGTTGCAGCACGGCTACCCCACATGTTCATCAATGCAACGTTGCCTGCACGGTATTCAGCGTTTGTGGCATTGGAATCATGTGTAAGGTAGTCCGGGTTCATATACTCAGACAGTGCCTTCATCATTTCCAATGTCGCCACACCGGCTTCGTTGTTGATGCTGACTGTAGCTGTGCCCGGCTCAAAGAATTCGCCGCCATGACCGATATACATGTTGTTGAATTCCTGCGCGAGGTTCCAACCAGCTTTGTAAGCACCGCCAACGGGGTTTTCCATCAGACCCATCGAACGGATCTTTTCAGCGGCTGCCAACATTTCCTCGTAGGTTGTTGGGGCCTCAACGCCAGCTTTTTCAAGCACGTCAGCGCGGTATACCAAGTGCTGCGCGTTGGCCATAAAGGCAACGGCCATCACCTTGCCATCAATCGTGATCAGCTGATTTTTCTTGAGGCCTTCACCATGTTTGGCGACCAGATCGTCCAGCGGGCGAATAACATCTTCGTTGATCAAGGCAACGATGGACGAGTTGGCAACAATCGCTGATGTGTATTCAGCAGGCGTACCAGTCATGCCGGGCACGTTGATTGTCTGGTGATCGGCTGTCAGGTTCGTTTTGACCTCGGCACCTGTGCATTCTTGTGCCGCAGCACCCACAGTTTGGATCGCCGGGAATTCATTGCCCACAATAGATACGCGCGCATCAATGGCGCAGCCATGACCCCCCGCATACGAGGCCGTTGCGGCCAACGACAGCACCATGGCTGTTGAGATTTTCTTCAGAAACATTTTCGACTCCCTGTTTCTTGTTTTTATGGATGTGTCTTGCAAGTCCACATCCGGTGATGCCCCACCCGATAGAGGTGAGGACAAATTGGGGGGCTTAGCCCTCCAATCGTTTGCCTGTGCTTGGATCAAACAAATGGCAAATTTCAGATGGGATCTCGATGCACACAGCATCCCCAATTTCGGCACGGTAGTCTTTGTCGGCTTTTACACTGACCAAAGCCCCTCCTGCCCGAACGGTGACCATGGTGGAATCGCCCAGCAATTCCATGGTGTAGGCGGGCGCGTTAATCTGTGCCGCCTCAGGCACAACACGCGCGTCTTCGGCACGGTATCCAAGGGTGATCTTGCCATCAGGCCCCTTCAGTCCAGACACCTCGATATTGTCGGCACGAAACACTCCGCCGCTCAACTCACCATCGATAAGGTTCATTGCGGGCGAGCCAATAAAGCTGGCCACAAAGGTGTTGGCAGGCTTGTCGTAGATATCAACCGGGGTTCCGACCTGTTGGACCACGCCTTTTTCCATGATCACAACCCGGTCCGCCAGCGTCATCGCTTCGATCTGATCGTGTGTCACGTAAATCGTGGTCACCTTCAAAGTGTGGCTCAGGTTCTTGATCTGGGCACGGGTACTGACACGCAATTTGGCGTCCAAATTCGACAGCGGTTCATCCATCAAAAACACATTGGGTTCGCGCACAATCGCACGCGCCAATGCCACACGTTGGCGTTGGCCACCAGACAACTCAGCCGGTTTGCGGTGCAAAAATTCGGTCAGCTCAACCATTTCAGCCGCCCGCATAACCCGTTCGTTGTGGGTCGCAGGATCGACTTTGCGCACTTTCAAAGGAAAGCGGATGTTGTCGTACACATTCATATTTGGGTACAAACCGTAGGATTGAAACACCATGCTGATGTCGCGGTCTTTGGGTTCAAGATCGTTGACCACTGTGCCATCAACGATAATTTCGCCGTCTGTGACGTCTTCCAATCCGGCGATCATCCGCATGGTCGTGGTCTTGCCGCAGCCGGACGGGCCTAACAAAACCAGAAACTCTTGATCTGCAATTGTGAGGTCAAAGTTTTGCACCCCAACGAACGAGCCCCAACGCTTTGACACGTTGCGCAGCTGTATTTCAGCCAAATCAGAACCTCCCTGGATCCTGTGCGCGAAATTATTTTGCACACGTTTGCAAAAAGGCTACGAAGAGCCATCTGATTTGCCAAGTATTTTCTGACATGCGGCGAAAGAAATAGGAAAAGGTCAATAAAATGAACGATTTTCGAAGCACCTTGCGCGAGGATTTGGCACACTTACTCACAAACCCGCGCAAATTTCAGGCCGTCATCGCCAAGGAATCGGTGTGGGATATTTCATGGCCGGTGAACCAGCTTTTGGGGTCTGAGGCCGTTTTGACCGAATATCTCGAACCTTTGGCCAGAGCGCTCAGCCACGCCCATCGCCGCGATATTTTGTTCATCGGCGGCAGCAACATCCGCGAACAGGGCGGCCAATGGTGCGCCTGCGTGACGCATTATGTGGGCAATTTCGATGCCCCTTTGTTCGGGTTAAACCCATCACACAAACTGGCATTTCTACGGTCCGGTGAATTCTACCGTATCGAAAACGGACAGATTACCGAGGCCAAGATCATTCTGGATCTGCCAGATCTGATGTATCAATCAGGCCGTTTGCCCCTGCCCAGCCTTGGCACCGAACTGGCCTTTCCGGCACCCGCCACTCAAGATGGGCTGTGCCCCACAGGCTATGATGGCGCGGTAAGTTTGGATGTGGTGCAGCGCATGTTGGGGGATTTACACGTCTATGATCCCAAAACAGGTGGATCCGCCGGCCAGACTGGCGAAGACGGCACATGGGCTGATGATATGTTGTGGTATGGGCCTGCAGGCGTCGGGTCAAACTATCGCTGGGAGGGCTTTGTCAAAGACCACAGAACCCCGTTTTTGCATGCTTTCCCTGATCGCAAAGGCGGTAACCACTACTGCCGTATCGGAGACGCCAATTACGCAGCGGTCTCGGGTTGGCCCTCTATGAGCATGACCTTCCAAGGCGATTATCTGGGCCAAAAAGCCACTGGACAGCCATTGACCCTGCGCGTGATGGATTTCTACAGGGTCGCCGACGGGCGCATCGCCGAAAACTGGGTCACTTTGGACTACGGGGATCTATTCGCACAGATGGGTCGGGATCTGATCGCAGAGGCAAACCAGATCCCCCTGCCCTAACGAATGCGCATTTCGGTCTTGGCGTCAAAAAGCATCGCACGATCGATGTCGAAAGAAAGGCTAACCTTATCGCCCTCTTCGACACGATCGTCGCCGCGTTCTTCCACAATGATCCGCTCTCCGGTGGGTGTCGACAGATACGCATAGGATACCCCGCCCAGCGCCTCGGTCAGATCCACGGTCAGATCACCACCGCCCCGCACCAGCGTGAGGTGCTCTGGGCGCACGCCCATCTCGACTGCCGTGCCATCCGCAGGTGTCTGGACCTTTAGTGGGTAGGACGCGCCCAAACCGGCAACAGCCACTTCACCGCCCTCAACGACCCCCTTAACGAAATTCATCGCCGGCGAGCCGATGAAACCCGCCACAAACTTGTTGTCGGGATCACGATATAGCTGCATCGGTGCGCCGACTTGCTCGATGATACCAGCGCGCAACACTACGATCTTGTCGGCAAGCGTCATGGCCTCAACCTGATCGTGGGTCACATAAATCATCGTAGCACCCAGTTCTTGGTGCAAGCGCGCGATCTCGACCCGCATCTCGACCCGCAATTCAGCATCCAAGTTCGACAAAGGCTCGTCAAACAGGAACACTTCGGGGCCTCGAACAATCGCACGGCCAATGGCCACACGCTGACGCTGACCACCGGACAGGGCCTTGGGTTTGCGTTTGAGGTACTGATCAAGCTTCAAAACATCGCTGGCACCTTTGACCTTCTTGGCGATCTCGGCCTTGGGCACACCGTTCATCTTCAAGCCAAAGCCCATGTTTTCCTCAACGGTCATGTGCGGATACAAAGCATAGGTCTGGAACACCATGGCGACCCCGCGCTCGGACGGGTCCATGTCGGTCACATCACGTGGACCGATATGGATTTTGCCTTCGGTGGTTTCCTCAAGGCCCGCCACCATGCGCAACAGCGTGGACTTGCCACAACCTGATGGGCCGACAAACACACAAAACTCGCCCTCTGCGATTTCCAGATCAATGCCATGGATCACCTGCACGTCGCCGTAGCGTTTGATAGCATTCTTCAAAATGACTTCTGACATGGATGTCTCCTAAGCGGTCGTTCGATGTTGATCGGGAAAGCGCCAATCCTGGGCAGCTTCTGCAATTTTGGTGGCGGCTTGACGGATTTCCGGAACCAATTGTTCCAAAGCCGCCAAATTGGTTCGGGTGGTTGTGCTGGTCACAGAGAGCGCCCCCAACACACGGCCCCGCGTGGTCAAGATGGGCAAGGCCACACAGATGATACCCGGTTCGTGCTCTTCGCGGTCAAAGCCGTAGCCGTGTTCCTTAATTTCCTCCAACTCAGCACGCATCTCAGACACGCTGCCCAGAGTGGTCTGTGTAAAGCGGTGAAACGACTGCTGTTGCAGGATTGGTTCAAGCATCTCTTGGTCCAAAAAGGCCAGCATGGCCTTACCAACACCTGTGCAATAGGCTGGACCAACCTTGCCCGCTTGGGAATACATTTCGACCGGATTGGCGGCGTTGCGCTTGTCTACGTACAAGACCTGCGCATGATCCAACTGGGCCAGATGCACAGTCTCGCCCACCGAGGCGCTGAGCGCATCAAGATGTGGCCGCGCAATGGGGGCCAGCGAAGATGTCTGCCACGCCGTATGTGCAAGACGCACCAAACGCACGCCCAGTGAATAGCTGTTGCGATCTGTGTCAAAGCTGAGCATGCCTTGATTGGTCAGAGTTTGCAGGAACCGATAAAGCGTGGCTTTGGGAAAGGGCGAGGCCTCCAGCAATTCAGCAAACCGGACAGGGCGGCCAAAGCTTGCCACCTGATCCAGCACTTCTAGTGCTTTGCCTACTGTGCCGTCACCCGTAGGTCCCGCCATTGTCTTCCTCCCAAGGCCCGCGTCGCAGAATCTCCCTGCGCTGCAACGATGACCTGTTGACAACCATAGGCGAGTCGCGGTTAAGTTTTCAATATCTAAAACCAAGTTTCACTATTTGGAACCAGATACGACATATTTAGGGAAGCATCCAGGGAGGAAACCATGCATTCCATTCTAAAAACGTCCATCGCGGCGTTGGCGACGACTGCCGTACTGGCAGGCGGCGCAATTGCCGGTAGCCACGCAACACCATTAACAGGCGATCTGAAAATTTCGTCCGACATGTCCAACCCTGCTCCGCGCGCAGTGATGGAAGGCCTTGTGGCGCAGTTCGGTGAAATGCACCCGGACCTGAACATCGAATTGACCATCGTTGACCGCGAAGCTTGGAAAACACAGATCCGCAACGCGCTGACCGCCAACGCCCCAGACGTTGTGAACTGGTATGCCGCCAACCGCATGGGCCCATACGTATCCGCTGGTCTGTTCGAAGACATCTCTGACATGTACGAAAATGGCGACCTGCCCGGTTTGGACGCTGTCAAAGGTGCGATGACTTTGGACGGCAAACAGTGGGGTGTACCATACACATACTACCAATGGGGCATCTACTACCGCGAAGACATCTTCAACGAGCTGGGCTTGGTTGAGCCAACGACTTTCGACGAAGAGCTGGCAAACTGCGAAAAAATCGTAGCGTCCGGTAAATCCTGCTACGCCATCGGCACCAAGTTCCTGTGGACTGCTGGCGGTTGGTTTGACTACCTGAACATGCGCACAAACGGCTTTGACTTCCACATGCAGTTGGCCCGTGGTGAAGTGGCTTGGACAGACGAACGCGTTCGTGAAACTTTCGCCAATTGGCGCAAGATCATCGACATGGGCGGATATATCCCTGATCACCAATCCTACAGCTGGCAGGAAGCGTTGAAGTTCATGACAGACGGCGACGCCGCTGCCTATTTGATCGGTAACTTTGCGGTGCCTCACTTGCGTGACGCAGGCCTGACCGATGATCAAATCGATTTCTACCAGTTCCCGAAGATCGCGGATGTTCCAATGGGTGAAGACGCCCCGACAGATACATTCCACATCCCTGCGAACGCCTCGAACAAAGACAATGCGCGCGCGTTCTTGCAGTTCGTCACATCCGCAGAGGTCCAGTCGGACATCAACGGTGGCGACAAACTGGGGCAATTGCCTGTGAACGCAGCCTCTTCTGTTGATGCAGACGAGTTCCTCGAGCAGGGCTTTGACATGCTGTCAAACAATGCCACTGGCGGCGTTGCACAGTTCTTTGACCGCGACTTCCCTGCTGAAATGGCATCCGCCGGCATGGAAGGCTTGCAAGAATTCATGGTGTTCCCAGACAACCTGGATGACATCCTTGCACGCCTCGAAGACGTCCGTAGCCGCGTCTACAAATAAGACCTGATGATCGGGGCGGGCCATCTGTGGTCTGCCCCTTTTCAACCCATCCGCAAGCCGTCTGAATTGGTTTTCGAATGTGTTGACCGTAACGAAAGGCACAGCCATGCCATCCATGACGCCACACGCACAACCCACACGCGGTTGGTACAAGCGCAACGAGATCGCCATCACCCCGTGGCTTTTCCTCATTCCTGCCCTGATCTTTTTCACCGCTTATGTGATTATTCCCATAGGCCAAAGCTTTTGGATCAGCTTCCATGAATGGGACGGTTTGGGTGAAAAAACATGGGTCGGCACGGACAACTACGAGCGTCTTTTATCGAATGATCGCAAGTTTGGGATTTCGTTCTGGAACAATATCAAATGGCTGGTCCTCTACCTGTTGGCAATCCCCGGCGGCTTGTTCATCTCACTATTTTTGAACCAGAAAGTGGCAGGCATCCGGCTGTATAAGTCGCTGTTTTTCTTCCCCTTTGTGATCAGCCAAGTGGTCGTGGGCCTTGTGTTTTCGTGGTTCTACCTGCCACGCGAAGGCCTGTTGAACGCAATTTTGACCTTTGTTGGTATGGACACTGTGAATATCCTTGGGGATCCATCGCTGGCCACTTACGGCATCATCGCCGCAGGCCTTTGGCCGCAGACGGCCTATTGTATGATCCTCTACCTCACCGGCCTCAACGCCGTGGACCCAGAACAAATCGAGGCCGCTCGACTGGACGGTGCCAAAGGCACGCGGATGCTGTGGCACGTGATCCTGCCACAGTTAAAACCCGCCACATTCATCGCCTTTGTGGTGACCATCATCGGTGCGCTGCGCTCGTTCGACCTGATCAGCGTGATGACCAATGGCGGGCCATTCGGCTCGACCCGCGTCTTGTCGTTTTACATGTTCGAGGAATCCCTTTCTGAATTCGGCTTCCGCATGGGCTATGGCGCCGCCATCGCCGTGGTCTTGTTCTTCATTATGCTTGGTTTCATCTGCTACTTCCTGTGGTCGATGTACCAAGACGAGAAAGGAGGCCGCTGATGTTTCCCAAACCAATAGAAAAATCGTCCCGCGGCGTCCAAATCGGATACCAAACCCTCCTGCCTATCGTGCTGATCATCTGGCTGCTCCCCCTGATCGCCGTGGCGATGTTCTCGATCAAACCACTGGCCGACTTCTCGAACGGCAACTATTGGGGCATGCCCTCGACTTTTGAGGGCTTCACCAACTACGGCAAAGTCTTCTTTGAAAGCGATATGCCCAGATACATGATGAACTCGGTCCTGATCACCGTGCCGACGGTCATCGGCGCTGTGGCCTTGTCGTGCATGACCGGCTTTGCCCTTGGCATCTACCGCTTTCGGGGCAACCTGCTGATCTTCTTCATGTTCATTGCAGGAAACTTCGTGCCATTCCAAATCCTTATGGTGCCTGTGCGCGATCTGACCCTGACACTGGGCCTATACGACACGAAACTGGGACTCATCCTGTTCCACATCGCTTTCCAAACAGGCTTTTGCACGCTCTTTATGCGCAACTTTATCCGCGCACTTCCCTTCGAGCTGGTCGAGGCCGCGCGTGTCGAAGGCATCGCAGAGTGGCGCATCTTTTGGTTCGTCGTCATGCCATTAATGAAGCCTGCACTGGCCGCATTAGCCGTTCTGATCTTTACCTTCATCTGGAACGATTATTTCTGGGCCGTGGTGCTGACCCAAGGCCCCGGCGCACAACCAGTAACCGCTGGCATCACCAGCTTTAACTCGCAATTTGTGGCGCAATATCACCTGATGAGCGCGGGCAGCATCGTGGCCGCCTTGCCCCCCGTCATCATGTTCTTTGCAATGCAAAAGCACTTTATCGCAGGCCTCACTTTGGGTGCCGTAAAATGACACAAACGTTCCGGCTGGATGATGGTCGCCAGACCCTTGTTTTGGCGTGCAAGAACGCACGACTTCCCGAGGTGGTCTATTGGGGCGCCCCCTTGCCCGATGACGAAGATCTACAGACCCTTTATGCAGCACACATGATCGACGTCACAGGCGGCATGCTAGATGAAAATCCTGACCTCAGCATCTGCCCCGAGGCCAGCCGTACCTTTCCCGGTCAACCCGGCCTGATCCTGCGCGACAGTGACGGCACACCGGTGCTGCCTAAGTTCTGTCTGGAAGAGGTCGATGAAACGGACGGCCTTACCCTGACCTGCCGCGATCACGAACTTTCGCTGACTTATATCGCCACATTCAGAACCGATCCGCACACGCGCATTATCACAGCCCAAGCTGCCCTAGAGGCTGACCGCCCTGTCCATCTGCATTGGTTGGCCGCACCGGTTTTGCCAGCCCCACAACTGAGCGATGAGATGCTCGATTTTGCAGGTCGCTGGTGTGGGGAATTTCAGATGAACCGCACCGCATGGTCTGCAGGCATGCGCTACCGTGAGAACCGCACGGGCCGCACAGGCCACGAACACTTCCCCGGCCTTTTGATCCCCTGTCGCGGGGCCACCAACACCCAAGGGCAAGTCTACGGCTTTCATTATGGTTGGTCCGGTGGTCACAAAATGATCGCCGAAGAACTGCCCGATGGCCGTCGACAGGTTCAATGGGGCCACGCCGCGCGCATGGAAGTCGATGCCGCCACACGGTTTGAAACAGCACCACTCTACCTGAACTTTTCTTCCGACGGGCTGAACGGGTGTGCCGTGGCCTTCCAGCGGCATCTGCGTGACCGCATCGTCACAATGCCCAATCCCGATCGCCCGCGCCCCGTGCATTACAACTGTTGGGAAGCGGTCTATTTCGATCACAAACTGCCGATCCTCAAGGATATTGCAGCCCAAGCCGCAGATCTGGGTGCCGAACGCTTTGTCTTGGACGATGGTTGGTTCGGGCAACGCGACGACGACACCACCAGCCTTTCAGATTGGGAAGTGGACCCGCGCAAATATCCCGATGGGCTTGGCCCCCTGATCGACCACATCCATGGGCTGGGCATGAGCTTTGGCATCTGGTTCGAGCCCGAGATGATCAACCCAGACAGCGACATTCACCGCGCCCATCCCGATTGGGCCTTGGGGTCCGAGGATCAAACACTGGGCCGCCAGCAAAAAGCCATGAACATGGCCCTGCCCGAGGTGCGCGACTTTATCTATGACCGCATGGCTGCAATCCTGCGCGATCACGAAATCGATTACATCAAATGGGATCACAACCGCGTCCTGCCCGCCCCCGATGCGGCGCAAACCCGGGGGTCGTATGCCCTTATTGACCGTCTGCGCGCCGACTTCCCGCAAGTGGAAATTGAAAGCTGTGCCTCTGGCGGCGGGCGGATTGATTTTGGCATCCTGAGCCGCACGCAGCGGGTCTGGTTGTCCGACAGCAACGACGCGTTGGAGCGGTTGAAAATCCAGCACAACGCTGCCTTGTTCCTGCCTGCCACCGTCACCGGCAGCCATGTCGGGCCGCGCAAATGCCATACCTCTGGCCGCACCCATGACATCAGTTTCCGCGCATGGGTCGCCGCGCAGCGTCACATGGGATTTGAGATGGATCCGCGCGAGTTGACCGATGAAGAAGCAGCCGTTCTGCGTGAAGTCACAAGCTGGTGGAAGTACAACCGTGACTGGATGCTGCGCGCTGATATCTTGCGTCTCGACAGTCCCGACCCTGCGGTGTTGGCCGAACAACAACTGTCCGAGGACAGCACCCGCTTTGTCGTTTTCGCAGGCAAGGCCGAAACCAGCGCGCAAATCGCACCGCGCCCATTGCGCCTGACGCGGCTAGAGCCCAATGCAAAATACCGCGTTACCCTCACCAACCGCATCAGCGGCGCACCGGCAACATTATCCCGCGGCACCCCTGCGCTCAAAGACGGTCCCATTGAGGTGTCCGGCGCTTGGTTGATGACCCACGGCGTGGTCCTGCCATGGCATTTCCCCGACACAATGTGGGTCCTTGAAGGAGAACGACTATGACCGTCACCGCAACCTTTCACGACCTCAAAGGGGCCTCTGTGTTCATCACTGGCGGCGGGTCCGGCATCGGTGCATCGATCACTGACGGGTTTCTGGCGCAAGGGGCCAAAGTGGCCTTTGTCGGTCGCTCGGACGCCACGGGTTTTGCGGACGAGATGGAGGCCAAGCACGGCACCCGCCCTCTATTCATCCAATGCGACATCACTGACACCACCGCCCTACAGGCAGCGATCCAGACATCCGCCGACGCCCACGGCCCAATCACAACCCTCGTCAACAACGCCGCAAATGACAAACGCCACACGACTGGGGAAGTCGACAGCGATTTCTGGGATTGGATGATGGCGGTCAACCTCAAGGCCTATTTCTTTGCCTGCCAAGCCGTCTTGCCGCAGATGCAATCCGCTGGCTTTGGCTCGATCATCAACTTCAGTTCCATCAGCTATATGATGGGCAATGCAGGCTATCCTCTTTATACGGCCGCCAATTCCGGCATCAACGGCATGACCCGCAGCCTTGCGCGCGAGTTCGGACCCGACAAAATCCGCGTCAACGCATTGGCCCCCGGTTGGGTTCTGACGCAAAAACAAAAGGATATGTGGGTGACCGAAGAAGGCCTAGCCGCGCATCTGGACCGCCAATGCCTGAAGGATACGCTTGACCCCCAAGACATCGTGGACGGCGTTTTGTTTTTGGCCTCCAAAACCTCTAAAATGATGACAGGCCAGGCCTTGGTGATTGATGGCGGCGTTGTGGTGACAGGATGAGCGAAACAGGGATCAAAGCAGACTGGATTGCCGTCGATTGGGGCACCTCAAACCTGCGCTGCTATGCCATGTCGCGCTCGGGCACCGTTTTGGCCCAAGCCAGCAGTCCCAAAGGCATGGGCCAACTGGCACGCGAAGATTTTGAACCGGCTTTGTTAGAACTTATTGGCCCGTGGTTGGCAGGCCCCACTGATGTGATCGCTTGTGGCATGGTCGGTTCGCGCCAAGGGTGGGTTGAGGCGCCCTACTCCACAGCCCCATGCCCGGTTCTGCCTGATCAAGTGGTCATGCCGCCCTGTGATGATCCGCGCCTCAAGGTCCGCGTGATCTCCGGCGTGCAACAGATCAAACCAAACCACGATGTAATGCGCGGCGAAGAAACCCAGATCGCAGGCTTTTTGTCTTTGAACAAGGATTGGGACGGCGTTGTCTGTTTGCCGGGCACACACACCAAATGGGTCCATATCAGCGCAAACGAGATTATCAGCTTCCGCACCTTTATGACTGGCGAGATGTTCAATCTGCTGTCCCAAAACTCCGTTCTAAAGCATTCCGTAGGCGGCGCGGGGTGGGATGATCTGGCGTTTGCGGAAGGGTTGGAACTCGCCATGTCGCGGCCCGAAACACTGGCGGCGAACCTCTTTTCCATTCGTGCGGCTGACTTGCTGACCGATCAAACCCCGCACCAAGCCCGCGCCAAGTTGTCGGGCCTGCTGATCGGCGCGGAACTGGCTGCCTCGAAACCCTATTGGTTGGGCCAGAATGTTTGCGTCTTGGGTGCAGACGGCCTGTCGAAAATCTACACCGACGCGTTGCAAGCCCAAGCCGTGCCGGTGACCCAAACCGATGGAACGCGCATGACCCTTGCAGGCCTGACCGCTGCCCACGCCCATGTAAAGGAAACCGTATGAGCCGCCCTTTGATCGCCATCCTGCGCGGCATCACCCCGCCTGAGGCCCATGATGTCTGCGCCGTTCTGATCGAGGCGGGCATCGACCGGATCGAAGTCCCGATGAATTCACCCGACGCATTGGACAGCATCGGGATAATGGCAAAGGCCTTTGGCGCTCAGGCCCTGATCGGCGCAGGCACGGTCCTTAACACCGATGTCGTCGAGCAAGTGGCCGATGTTGGCGGCAAGTTGATCGTCTCGCCCAATTGCGATCTGGACGTGATCAAGCGCAGCAAGGAGCTCGGGCTGCAAAGCTGGCCCGGCGTCTACACCCCCACCGAATGTTTTGCCGCCCTAAAGGCTGGCGCTGATGGGCTGAAAATATTTCCAGCAGAATTGATGGGCCCTACAGGCATGAAAGCACTCCGCGCGGTTCTGCCCCCCGGCACACAAGTCTTCGCAGTTGGTGGCGCGTCCGCGGATAATTTCGGCGAATGGATGGCGGCCAGCGCAGATGGCTTTGGCATTGGATCGGCGCTTTATAAACCCGGGCGTGCGGCGTCCGAGGTCAAGACCCTCGCCACCGCTATGGTCGCCGCATTCGACAAGGCCACCGCGTGATTTTCGATGACCGCGTTTGCGCCTTAGGCGAAGGCGCGTTCTGGCATCCAGATCGCAGTGAGTTTTTTTGGTTCGATATCTTGAACAAAACGCTGCATTCCAAAGCAAAATCTTGGGCGTTTGACCATATGGTCTCGGCCTGCGGATGGATTGACCGCGACACGCTGCTTATCGCCTCTGACCGCGCCTTGTTCTGCTTTGACCTGACCAAAGGGACGCAAACCCACGTCGCAAACCTCGAAGCCGACAACCCCAACACCCGCTCCAACGACGGGCGCGCCGATCCGTGGGGCGGGTTCTGGATCAGCACCATGGGCCTTACCGCCCAACCAAACGCAGGCTCAATTTACCGCTTTTACAAAGGCGAGTTGAACCAGCTATTTACCAATATCACCATCCCCAACGCCATCTGCTTTGCCCCCGACAAATCCTGTGCCTACTTCTCGGACAGCGGGGCAAAGATCGTGTGGCGACAGCCCCTTGATGATCTTGGCTGGCCTCAAGGGGATCGGCAGGTGTTCCTCAATTTTACGGACCAGGATTTCGGTCCAGACGGCGCGGTCACTGACGCAAACGGCACATTTTGGAATGCGCAGTGGGGGGCTGGGCGCGTGGCTGCTTACGACCCCAAGGGCCAGTTCATTCACGCCGTTGCCCTACCTGCCCTGCACACGTCCTGCCCTGCCTTTGGCGGTCCTGACCTCACCGATCTCTACGTCACGTCAGCCACGCAAAACCTGAGTGATCAGGACTTGGCAAACACCCCCGAACACGGCCAAACCTTTGTGGTCAACGCCGTCTCGACCGGCTTGCCAGAACCCCGGATCCTATTGGACTAAGCCTGCATGAAACGTACCCTTGGCACTTGCTATTATCCCGAACATTGGCCCGAAGATATTTGGGCGCGTGATGCCGCCCAAATGATTGACGCGGGCCTGACATGGGTACGCATCGGCGAATTTGCATGGAGCCGTCTGGAACCCTCCGAAGGCACCTTCGATTGGGCGTGGTTGGACCGCGCCATCGACGTGCTTGGCAAGGCAGGCCTCAAGATCATCATGGGCACACCCACAGCAACACCGCCCCGATGGGTCGTGGACAAATACCCCGACATGCTAGCCGTGGATGCCCAAGGTCACCCTCGCAAATTTGGCTCACGCCGTCACTATTGCTTTTCCCACGTTGGCTACCGCGACCAATGCGCAATCATTGTCGAAGCCATGGCAAAACGTTACGCTGCCCACCCCCATATCGCCGCATGGCAGACCGACAATGAATACGGCTGCCACGACACCACGATCAGCTATTCCGAGGCG
This sequence comes from Algirhabdus cladophorae, assembly GCF_044772865.1. Taxonomy (GTDB): domain Bacteria; phylum Pseudomonadota; class Alphaproteobacteria; order Rhodobacterales; family Rhodobacteraceae; genus Algirhabdus; species Algirhabdus cladophorae. The sequence goes on along the minus strand of NZ_CP173029.1, from coordinate 340,308 downwards.
GCGCGCAAAGGCTTCCAAGACTGGCTGGCCCAAAAATACCAATCGACCCAAGCCTTAAACGCGGCATGGGGCAATGTGTTCTGGTCCATGGAATACGACAGCTTTGACCAAGTGGATTTGCCCAACCTGACTGTGACCGAACCCAATCACCCGCACCAACTGGCCTTTGCACGCTATAGTTCGGACCAAGTGGTCGCCTTCAATCGGGTTCAGACGGACATCCTGCGCCGTTACACTGACGCGCCGCTCATTCACAACTATATGGGCCGCGTGCTGGATTTTGACCATTTCGATGTTGGCGCTGATCTGGATATCGCTTCATGGGATAGCTACCCTATCGGATTTTTGTCAGATCGGCTCGAGGCATCTGAGGCCCACAAAGCGCAATTTCTGCGGCAAGGCGATCCGGACATGCAGGCGTTCCACCACGATCTTTACCGTGCCGTGGGGCGTGGCCGCTGGTGGATCATGGAACAACAACCCGGCCCCGTAAACTGGGCCCCGTTCAACCCAGCCCCGTTGCCCGGCATGGCCCGCCTCTGGGCGTGGGAGGCATTCGCCCATGGCGCCGAAACCGTCTGCTATTTTCGCTGGCGGCAAGCCCCCTTTGCCCAAGAGCAAATGCACGCAGGCCTGCTACGCCCAGACAGCGCGCCCGCACCGGCCTTTGCCGAATGCCAGCAAGTGGCGCGTGAAATCGCGGACTTGCCCGACACCGATGCAGGCCCCTCCGACGTGGCCCTGTTGTTCGACTACCCGTCAGATTGGGCATGGAAGGCCCAGCCCCAAGGTGCCAGTTTCGACTACTTTGCCTTATGCTTCGACACCTACAAGGCTTTGCGGCGCAAAGGCCTAAACGTAGATATAGTCAATGCCGCTGACGCTAGATTGGCCGACTATAAACTGGTGCTGGCCCCCGGCCTGTTGAGCCTACCGCAGTTCATCCTCACCCAATTGCCAGACTACCAAGGCACCGCCTTGTTGGGCCCCCGCACAAACACCAAAACAGACGAGCTATCGATCCCGCTACCTATGGGGCCGAACCTGCCTGGCCTTGAGGCGACCATAACAATGACAGAAACCATGCCCGCCACAGCGCTGATGGCGCTGGACGGCGGCGGAAGCCTGATGCATTTCTTCGAGCATCTCGAAGGAAGCGCCCCGGCGCTGTTCAAAACACAAAGCGGCCTGCCCGCATTGACCGGTGACAATGGCCTCTATTACCTCGCAGGTTGGCCCGACCAACTGGCGTTCGACCGCATCCTTAGGCATCTTTGCGAAGCGGCAGACATTGCCACTATGTCCCTGCCCGAAGGCTTGCGATGCCGCACAACCTCGACACATCGGTTCTGGTTCAACTATGATCAAACGGACACGACTGTGGGTGACCAAATCATCCCCGCAGCAGGTGTTCATTGGGAGGCGTTATGAGCTTTGGAACGCTAGACAACGGCGAGGTCGTTACCCGCCACGTGCTGAAAAACGATCAGTTGGAAGTGGCCATTCTCAGCTATGGTGCCACAGTGCAGTCTGTTCGGATGGGCGATGGCCCCAACATGACGCTGGGCTATGATACGCTGAGGGACTACCTCAGCGCCGGTACCTATGCGGGGTGCATGATCGGTCCTGTGGCCAACCGAATTGAGGATGCAGCAGCCAGTTTGGACGGCAACACGCACCAGTTCGATCCAAACGAGGCCCCCAACTGTCTGCATTCTGGCAAAGACGGCTTTAGTTTTCGCAATTGGCAAATGGCCGAGATCGCAGACACCCATGTTTTGCTCACGCTGACGGCCCCGGACGGCGACAGTGGTTTTCCCGGCAACCGTGCCTTTGCCCTGCGATATGAAATAGTTGGCAGTTCACTTTGGCTGACGATGCTGGCCACCACTGACGCTGACACTTGGGTCAATCTCACCCATCACGGCTACTGGAACCTTGACGGGTCCAAGACTTTCGCAGGCCATAAACTGTGGGTCGACACGCAGCATTGGCTGGCCGTGGATGACGCCAATATCCCGACCCAAGTCGAAACTTGCCCCTATAATTTCGCTAGCGATCTGACCTTGCCCGCCGATTCAACAGGCACGATTGATCACAATCTTGTTCTGCTCCAAAGCACCGACAAAGTCCGCGACGTGGCCCGCCTCACAGCACCCTGTGGCATCAGCATGACCATCGCCACCTCCGAGGCTGGCTTGCAAGTCTACGACGGACGCACATTGCCGACCCCCTACAGCCATATCGCGCTCGAGACCCAAGGGTTTCCTAACGCCCCAAACCGAGATGACTTTCCCTCTGTGCGATTAAACGCGGGCGAAACCTACGGACAAGTCACTGAATATCGATTTGAGGAAACAACATGATTTTGCGCTTTTCACCCGCCATCGCTCTGCTAGCGGCCTGTGCCTATACACCGCCCGAGGCCTCGGGGCTGGTCGGCGTGCGCCCCTATCCGGCGGAGGCTGATGTCTGCCAAGTGATCGGGGAAAATGACCTGACCATCGACTATTTGGATCACACCGCACTTCTGATCGGCTGCCCAAAACATGAGGTTGGCGCCATCGCCGACAGACGGGCCGAGGGCGGCGTGGCGGTCGATCAAATTGGCGATTGGGTACTATTCTCGATCCCGCAAGAGGGCCTTTAGCCCGCCCATAGTTCGGTATTGGGATGAAACTGCGACCAAGCAAACCAAAACGCTTGGTGGGAGCCCAAATCGCGACCGTCGGCATCCACAACTTTGATGCCTGCAGCATCCAGCTTTAGCCGCACATCGCCATAGGTTACATCGACCCCGTTGGTCAGCGCGATCATCGCTGCAGCCCGTTCAAAGGCCACTGGCGTGCCATCGGCCATGACAATCCCAATAATATCCTCTTGGACTGGCAATCGCGGGTCCACATCGCCCACGGGAAAGATCGGGCCATTGGCATCACGTCCGTTGCGAAAGTCAAAATTGCGCCCCATTGCGAGGTCTTCGATCAGAACTGTTGTGTCTGGATGATCCTCTTTCCATGTCCCCCAATCCGTAGTGATCACCGTGGCCTGTTGCAGTTTCAGACCGCGATCTGCCAAGGGCCCCGTCACTGCATGGCCTAGAAACGTATCAAACACCGAATGGGTGGTGATATCGTACATCACTTTATTGGACCGGATCAGAAGGCCTGACGTGCGCAACACCGGACGCGCGACCCCTTGGGGCAATTCATCCGTGAAATAGGCCTGCGCGGCACCGCACAACGTGCAATAGGGAATGCCCAGATCGCGTCCGCCCAGCGTGTCATTCACCATCTCACGCACTTCCATGATCTGGCGCGGATAGGCCCGGGCCTCGCCATTTATTTCGATGCCAAAGACGATATCCTCATCGCGGAGCCATGTGGCCTCGGCCGCTGTGCTCACCTGCGGGTTGTCCGCCGCCGGAATGCAATTGCAGGCCTCATCGGTCGTGTCGTAAGGCCGGTCATCGATCAAAACCCCACCCCACGAGACATGGCGCCAATCGATATCACCCTCAACGAAAATACGCTCCCATCCAGGGACAAAATTGGTAAAGATCGATCGCTTGGCCTCCAAGTATCCCGGATAGGCCGGAATATCCCATGCAATCAGATGGTTGGTGATCTCGGCCCAGCGGTAGGGCGTTTCCAGATCAACCTGTAACAATCGCGTTGCAGCGTCCGCCAAAGCGTCATCAAACTCTGACTGCCATGTAAATCGCATCATATCGCTGACGATCCATGCAAGGCGCGGATCCTTGGACTGCGCGATCTGTTCCAAGGCCAGCATTTGATCCCGGCCCCACACCGATTGTTCGAGGCTTTCGATAAACACTGCGCGCACAGCAAATTCCAAATCTTGCGGTAAGGGACCACTGGGTACTGCAGGCGGCTGGCCAAATTCCGCGATCACATAATCGGGGAGCGTTTGCGTGCTGTCTGCTTGGGCCAAGGGCGACAGGCCAACGATCCCAAAGGCTGCCACACATGCAAACAAAACGGGGCGAAAGCAGCGGGCATCAAAAAACATGGGTAGGGCCTTTTAGTGATAGCGGGTTACCCCAGCACCCTGTGCCAAAACCACTTGCGAGGCCAATCACATTCGCAACAAGACACCGTGATCTATAGTGGCAAAGCAAATGCGCGGCGCGCGCTACCCTCGCCCAAACGAATAATGGCGCAGAGGGGTCACAGTACCATCCAACAGTCCCACAACATCCAAACCGTTTTGGCGAGCCGGTATAGGAAAGTGGCTCAGGATCGCCGCATCCAATCCCTCCAACGCCTTTTGATCTGCATTGGTGCCAATCGTCATATGGGGGCGGAATGTACCATCCATACAAGCTGCCGGAACATTGGGATCGTCGTAGATCCGACGGTGCAAATTGTTCAGCTTGGCTGCACCTGCGCCCACCCACAGAAATAGCTTATGGGTGTTTTCATAGGGGTCCCAAACCACAGCCTGCTGATTGAAAGTGATTTGAAACGGCTGCACGGACGCGCAAATCTTCTGGCAATGGTCGAAAAACAGATCAAGGTCGATATCCCTTAGAGCAAATGCCAGCGTGATATGGGGAGGCACCATTTTCGCGCGCTCAGGTTCATGTTTGGCACGAAACCTCTCCAAGACCTGCGCCGTGTTCGATTTGAACTGGGGATAGGCCAAAACATAAATCATCAGCTAAGATCCTTGCCCCAGCTCCACATCTAAAAACGCCTCGAACGCATCTAGGTTCACGGCCTCAAACTGGCCAAAGCCTTGCATCCATATGCTGGCCGCTTTCATCGCGTCGGGCTCTAACTTGCACCATTTGACGCGACCGCGCTTTTCTTGGCTGATCAGACCCGCACGGGTCAGGATCGTCAAATGTTTGGAAATAGCCGCCAGAGACATCTCAAAGGGGGCTGCAACATCTGTCACTGCCATGTCGTCCTCAAGCAACATTGCAAGGATATCGCGACGGGTCGGATCCGCCAAAGCGGCAAAGATGTTGTCTAAGCAGGCAGTCATAGCCCCTTGGGTGTGGCAGGCGCCCCTGCAATGGTCAACCATTTGGTTGAATATAGGAAATCAACAGGTTGCTGGGTTTAGACGGGACTATCGGTCAAAAGACCCACGTCTGTGGAATTTTTTTATATACTTTTCAGTACGTTAAATCATCGAAGGGTGCGGCGCAATGGCCGTTGACTCTGTCCCCACCACGGCTTAGCACATGCGCAATCACCGCAGAGGGCGGAAACCACATGTCCGATCCATCCGACCAAGACCGCATGAAGGCCTTAGAGGACAAGATCCAAGCGCTTAAAGGCGCAGACAAACCGACCTCTAAGGTGGAAGACCATCATTCCGCCGCACAACTGGCGTGGCGCATGGTGATCGAACTGGTGGCCGGATTGGGCATCGGTTTTGCCATCGGATACGGGCTGGACAGCCTGTTCGGGACCCTCCCGATCTTTCTGGTGATCTTTACATTGCTGGGCTTTGCCGCAGGGGTACGCACCATGTTGCGATCTGCACAAGAGGCCCAAGAAAAAGCGACACGCGTCGCAGACGAACAAGACTAAACGGGGCACGCCCCGCGCAGACAAAAGGACGACAACAAATGGCGACGGAAAAAGCAGACGGCGGCCTCGTGTTTCACCCGATGGATCAGTTCATCGTCAAACCGTTGTTTGGAAACGCTGGCGATCCGGTTGGCATGTTTACAATCACGAATGTGACACTTTGGATGGCGTTGGCCATTGTGGCCATGGTGCTTTTGTTCGTTCTGGGCACATCCAAACGGGCGGTTGTTCCAACCCGCACGCAGTCTATCGGCGAATTGGCCTACGGTTTTATCTACAAAATGGTCGAGGATGTGACGGGCAAAGATGCTATCGTCTATTTCCCCTACATCATGACGCTGTTCATGTTCATTATCTTCTCGAACTTTCTTGGCCTGCTGCCAATGGCGTTCACTCCTACCAGCCACATCGTTGTAACCGCAGTCATGGCCTTTGCCGTTTTCTTTGCAATCACGATCCTTGGCTTCGTCAAACATGGCGTTGGCTTTTTGGGCCTCTTTTGGGTTTCATCCGCCCCGCTGGCACTCCGCCCCATTCTGGCGCTGATCGAAGTGATTTCTTACTTTGTACGCCCTATCAGCCACTCCATTCGTTTGGCCGGTAACATGATGGCGGGCCACGCTGTTATCAAAGTTTTCGCGGGGTTTGCAGCCATTGCAGCCATCGCACCCCTCTCAATCGCGGCGATTACAGCCGTGTACGCACTCGAAGTTCTGGTGTCCTTCATCCAGGCCTACGTGTTCACAATTCTAACCTGCGTGTACCTCAAGGATGCTCTGCACCCCGCACACTAAGGTTCGATAGACTAATCAAGAAATGCCAAATCCAACTTAAGGAGACTTCACCATGGAAGGCAATATCGTAGAAATGGGTCAATACATCGGCGCAGGCCTCGCATGCATGGGCATGGGTGGCGCAGCTGTAGGTGTGGGCAACGTTGTGGGCAACTTCCTGTCCGGCGCCCTGCGCAACCCATCCGCTGCTGGCGGCCAAACTGCTACTATGTTCATCGGCATCGCCTTTGCAGAAGCTTTGGGGATCTTCTCGTTCCTCGTTGCTCTGCTGTTGATGTTCGCTGTTTAAGCCCGACTAAGTTTCCTGAGATTTTGAACGTGGGCCACTGGCCTGCGTTCAAAGCACACTAGGGTTCCTTAGGAGGACGACATGGCAACAGAAACTACAAGTGCAGCCAGCGCCTGTGTCGACGGCGGCGGGTCCGCTGTTGGGATGCCACAGCTGTGTGGCGACTGGATGGCGAACCAAGCGTTCTGGCTGGTGGTGACACTGGTCATTATGTATTTCGTCCTGTCACGGATCGTTTTGCCGCGCATCGCGGGTGTTTTGGCGGAACGCAACGGCACAATCCAAAACGACATCGCTGCAGCCGAAGACCTCAAGTTGAAAGCTGTCGAGGCTGAAAACGCTTATCAAAAGGCTCTCGCAGACGCTCGTCTCGAAGCCCAAAACATCGTCGCGGCCACTAAGGCCGAGATGCAAGGCGAGCTTGACGTGGCAATTGCCAAAGCCGACGCCGAAATTGCTGCGAAAGCCGCAGAATCGGAAAAAGCCATTGGCGAGATTAAAGCGAGCGCTTTGGACAGCGTCACAACAGTCGCCAAGGACACTGCCAAGGAAATTGTGGCAGCTATGGGTGGCAAGGCCGACGCAAAATCGGTCACTGCAGCCGTGACTGCACGGATGAAGGGGTAACACGATGAAATATGTACTCCCCTTCGCCCTGATCACTGCGACGCCCGCGTTTGCAGCTAAGGGTCCGTTCATCTCGTTGGGCAACACCGACTTTGTTGTTCTGCTGGCTTTCCTTTTGTTCATCGGCGTTGTGATCTATTTCAAGGTCCCAACCTTGTTGATGGGCATGTTGGACAAGCGTGCCGACGGCATCAAATCCGACTTGGACGAAGCACGCGCTCTGCGCGAAGAAGCGAAAACCTTGTTGGCTTCCTACGAGCGCAAGCAAAAGGAAGTCCAGGAGCAAGCTGACCGGATTGTTGTTGCCGCCAAAGAAGAGGCTGCAGCCGTTGCTGAACAGGCCAAGGCCGATCTGCAAGCCTCCATCGCGCGGCGTTTGCAAGCAGCCGAAGACCAAATCACCTCCGCTGAGGCCGGTGCGGTTAAGGAAGTGCGCGACCAAGCCATTGCCGTCGCAGTGGGTGCTGCAAAAGACATCATCGCCAAACAAATGACTGCCGCAAACGGCAACTCATTGATCGACGATGCCATTGCTCAGGTGGGCAAAAAGCTGCACTAAGAAAAGCGGTTAAAGACATCCAAGAAAGCCTGGTCCCCGCGATCGGGCTTTTTTCTTTGGGGTCTCGGCTTTGGTAAAGGGTTCTTTTGACGCGCAGCGATCACCCGATGGCAGCGACTATGGAACACCAGACGCCAAAAAAGCCCAACCAGTTTGATTGGGCTTTCTTGGCTGATCTCATTAGGGAGAATGGATTGGACGGGATCAGCCGTTGATCCGTGCAACGACGATAAATTCGACACGGCGGTCCACCACATCAAAGTGTTGGCACATCGCATCGTTGTGTTCGGTTAAATGCGAATGAACCTCAAAGCGGTCGGTCTTAAAGCCACCAGATTTGATGGTTTCGATCACAGCATTGGCCCGCCGCCAGCTTAGAGCCAAGTTATAATCGCCATTGCCGATAGGATCAGCATAGCCTTCGACGATGATACCAGCCTGTGGACAGCGTTGCGCCATCGAGGCCAAGACCAATACCCCCTCTTTCGCATTGCGGGTCAAATCCGCTGAAGCCGACAGGAAATTTACCCGCGCGCGATTGGCCACCATCGCCAGTTCCGCCACGCAAGGGATCGTTGAATTGATCGCGTTTACGGAATGCCCGTGGCTTTTGCCGGTCATGGGCCCGGACATTGCTCCATGGGGCGCTGTGGTCGGCGCCACGGATTGCTGTGTTGCTGTCGAAGCGACCTTTATAGCCGCTGGGGTGTCCTGCAGCCCATCCAGAATGGCCGAAAAATCCACCTTGTCGGCGGCTTGCTGACCAAAACTAGCCGTACTCAATAAGCCGCTGAATAAAAGTGCCGTGGAAATACGCGAGAAGCTGGGGCGGGGTAACATTGAACTCTCCGAAATTTATAAAATACCGATCATTTTGTCGCCCTTAGTAAGGCAACCACCATATCTAGTAGGCTAGCGGCGATTTCGATTCGTCCAAAGAGTCTTGTTTTCCACGATTTCAATGCGTTGAAAGATTGTTGTACCGCGGCACAACCGAAGGTGTTTGGGTACCACTGGCAACACCCTGCAAAGAAGTAACGCCCTCTAGCTCTGTTTGCTCAGCTTTCTACGGCGACTGAATGCAAAAACAGCAATCGCAAGCACAGTCAGGCCAGCTTCAACTTTGAAATACCAATGGGCCATAAAGAACTTGATGCGATGAGCATGGAACAGCCCAAATCAGCGCCTAGCGGGTCCGTTCATGATCCAGGCGTTGCTGGGCAATTGCCTCTTGCTGCTCGAACTTTTGCTGTTGGGCAAGGCTGCCTTCGACGTAGGTCAAGTGTTCTTCTACAGCCAAGCGCGCGCCCTTAGGGTCGCGGTTTTGCAAGGCATCGTTGATGGCGCGGTGCTGGTTGAGTAACGTGCCACGTGTGGTCTTTTGTTTGAACATCATTTGACGATTGTAAAACACACCTTCGCGCAACAGCTGATACATCGACCGCATCATATGCAACATGATGACGTTATGACTAGCCTCGATGATCGCCAAATGGAAGGCCGCATCCAACGCGGCTTCTTCGGTGGCGTTGCGTTTGGAATGAGCGGCCTGCATTTTCTCAAAAATCTCGGCAATGACTTGCAGATCCGTATCGGATCCAAAGGTTGCGGCACGTTCGGCTGCCAAACCTTCCATGTCCCGCCGGAACGACACGTAATCAAAGACGGCTTCGTCATGATTGGAAAAGAGCGTGATCAGACCCTGTGAAAACGCCGACCCCAAAACATCGGCCACAAAAATACCGGCGCCAGCACGGCTTTCCAACAGCCCCTTTTTTTGCAGATCCGCTACGGCTGCACGCAAAGACGGGCGTGAGACCCCTAACTTATCTGAAAGTTCACGCTCGGACGGCAGACGATCCCCGGGCTTGAGAATGCCACGTAGGATCAGCAGCTCGATCTGGGTGATCACTGCATTGGACAGTTTTGTCGGTTCTATCTTTTTGAATGGCATCGGTTGCCCCTTAGTATTGGTAAAAATATATGACCAATGCTGAAAAGGGACAACCGGTATTCGTTCGACTTAGGCGTTGGGCCGGATCACAATCTCGACGCGGCGATTTTGCGCGCGTCCTTCAGGCGTCAAATTGGAGGCAATGGGTGCATCTTCACCACGTCCAATCGCCCGCAAGCGAATAGATGAAATGCCGTTGTTGACCAAGACATCGGCAACCGCTTGCGCGCGACGTTGCGACAGGCCTTGGTTATAGCCTGCGTCACCTGTGTTGTCCGTGTGCCCCAGAATATCAACTGTGCTGTCGGGATAGGCTTGCAAGTTTTGCGCAAGCGCGCCTAGATCACGGGCCAGATCAGGCCGCAGCGCGGCACTGTCCACAGCAAACAGAATGTCCTGCGGCATTGTCACGATAAGTTCGGAGCCTGTGTTGACGATACCCACGTTGTTGTTGCCAATCGAGGCGCGCAAATCAGCTTCTTGCTGGTCCAAACGTGCACCGATCAAACCGCCACCAGTGGCACCGACAATAGCCCCAATTGCAGCGCCACGGCGCCGTTCGCCACCATCATCGCCGGCAATGATCCCAGCTGTGGCGCCAACAAGACCACCAATAATGGCACCGTTTTTGGTTTGACGGTTCGGATCGTCAGGATTGTTAAGATACGCAGGCTCGGTGCAAGCGGTCAGCGCGAAAAGTGCGACGCCCCCAAGGGCCAGAGAAGGTTTGATCGTAAACATGGTACTGCCTTTTTTCGTTTTTAAGTCACGCGCCGCACAATCGCAGGCGTGTTGCAGAAAACATCGCATGAAAACGCATGTTATCCAATATCAAGCCTTTGGTGCGCGGGGGATTGCCGATGTTTTGCTATCATTTCAACCCGCTCCTAGGGCCAAGGGCACCTTTGAATCACCCAGTCGCATCGAGACGTGCGGCCTCATAGGCCAGCATCGCCCGTTTCACTGGAAGGCCCCAATGATAGCCCCCTAAGGCCCCCGATTTACGCAGCGCACGGTGGCACGGGATCAGATAACTGATCGGATTGCGTCCAACGGCTGTGCCCACGGCCCGCACCGCTTTGGGTGACCCGATGCTATTTGCGATCTCCGAATAGGTCGTGACATGGCCAGCGGGGATTTTCAACAACGCCTCCCAGACCTTGATTTGAAACGGTGCCCCGATCAGGTGCAATTTTGCTTCGCCGTCCTGCCCCTCGAACACGGCCTCTACCATGGGGCGCAACTGCATCGGATCTTCGACAAAATCTGCTTTGGGCCAACGTCGAACCAAATCCTCAAGCGCAACCTCAGCACCCATTTCGTCGGAAAATCCCATACCGCAGATACCTTTGTCCGTGCCCATAGCCACGCAAGGTCCGAACTGGGTTTCAAACCACCCCCAATAGATCGTCAGACCCGCCCCCCCTTGGGCAAAATCGCCAGGCGACATGGCCTCCCATTTAAGAAACATATCATAGAGCCTGCCTGTCCCGGACAATCCGATGGAATGGGCTGTCTCTAATGTTGTAAAGTTTTGCGACAGCATAGATTTGGCGTGATCAAGTGCCAGGTATTGTTGATAGCGCTTTGGCGACACGCCCACCCATTTCGAAAAGGTCCGCTGAAAATGCGGCGCCGACATTCCCATGTCTTGTGCCAGCGCGTCCAGTGTCAGGGGGGTATCTGCAGCATCGATGACCTCGATAGCGCGGCGAATGGTTTGGTAATGATATGATGTCTGTTCCATAGCCGAACCATACGCCGCCAACCCCCACCAAGCGACCCGAATTTTGCGCATTGCGCGAGGCCTTTTCGCAAGGCATACCCGATGCCATGGCAAAGCAACTTGATTACCAAACCATCCGCGAAATGTTCACGCGCTTTGAAGCGGCCGAGGCCGAACCCAAAGGCGAGTTAGAGCACACCAACGCCTACACTCTGGTGGTGGCCGTAGCCCTATCGGCGCAGGCCACTGATGCAGGGGTTAACAAAGCCACGCGCCATCTGTTCCCCATTGCTGATACCCCGCAAAAGATGCTGGAGCTTGGCCTCGACGGCGTCACAGAGAAAATCAAAACCATTGGTCTTTATCGCAACAAGGCCAAAAACGTCATCAAGATGAGCCAGATGTTGGTCGATGACTACGGCGGCGAGGTTCCCAATTCCCGCGCGGCTTTGGAAAGCCTGCCAGGGGTTGGCCGCAAAACCGCCAATGTCGTGCTGAACATGTGGTGGGGGCAGCCGACCCAAGCCGTGGACACCCATATCTTTCGCTTCGGCAACCGATCTGGTGTGGCCCCGGGCAAAGATGTGGTCGCGGTTGAGCGCGCTATCGAAGACCACATCCCAGCTGATTTTCAACTGCACGCCCATCACTGGATGATCCTACACGGGCGCTATGTCTGCAAAGCCCGCAAACCCCTATGTGGCACCTGCCTCGTGCGGGATCTTTGCCAATTCGAGGACAAAAACTATGACTAAAAAGTACCAAGTGATCGGCATCGGAAACGCAATGGTCGATGTGTTAGCCCAAGAGGACGACAGCTTTCTCACCACCGCAGGGGTCGAAAAAGGCATCATGCAGCTGATCGATATGGACCGCGCGGTTGATCTCTATTCCCGTGTTGGGCCAGCCCAAGAAATCAGCGGGGGATCAGCCGCAAACACCATCGCTGGCATCGCCAAATTGGGCGGCCGCACCGCTTATGTAGGGAAAGTAAAGGACGATCAATTGGGCGCAATCTTTGCCCATGATCTACAAGCCCAAGGTGCAGATTACACCACTGCTATGGCACCCAAAGACGCTGTGGATGAAACAGGCCGCTGTATCGTGATCGTCACCCCAGACGGGGAGCGTTCAATGAACACATATCTTGGGGTGACCGAGTTCCTCAAACCGGACGACATCCTGCCCGACGACATGGCCCAAGCCGACTGGATCTATCTAGAAGGCTACCGGTTTGACGGTCCCGACAGTCACGCAGCCTTTGCCAAAGCAATTGAGGCCTGCAAATCCGCAGGTGGCAAAGTGTCCTTGACCCTGTCGGACCCGTTTTGCGTGGAACGCCATCGTGACGCCTTTCGCACGATGATCCAAGACCACGTAGACCTGCTGTTTTGCAACCGCGCTGAAATGCTCAGCATGTATCAAACCGACGACTTTGACGCAGCGCTCGCCCAATGCGCCTCCGAAGTGGACATCGTCGCCTGCACCGACGCAGAAAACGGGGCGCATATCCTGCAAGGCACTGCGCGGCACCACGTCCCCGCAACCCCTGTCAAAATCGTCGATGCCACCGGGGCCGGCGATATGTTTGCGGGCGCGTTTCTATGGGGGCTTTGCGAGGGCTACGACCTACCCATATGCGGTGCCATGGGCAATATCGCAGCAGGCGAGATCATCAGCCACATCGGCGCACGCGCCCAAGCGGACGTCAAAGACATGTTTGCACAAGCAGCACTGCTCTAGGTTTTCTTTTTTCCTAAAATACTCCCGCCGGAGGCACCCGCACCGTCAAACTGCGCTAAGGCCCGCCCCCAGAGCATCCAAAATGACCGTTGTCTCTGCCTGCGAAATCGTCAAAGGCGGGGACATCACGATGGAATGACCCGCCAAACGCACCATGCAGCCTGCCTCATAGGTGGCGGTTTGAATGCGCTTCATGGTGCCCATATCCATCGGGGTCTTGGCCAATGGGTCACTGACCAATTCAAGGCCAGTCATCAGACCTTCCCCACCGCGCACATCACCAATGAAGTCATACTTCTCCGCCAAAGCCAGTGCGCCTTGGTACAATTGCGTGCCCCGCAGCCCCGCATTTGTCTTGGTATCCGCCTTCAGTGTTTCCGCCAAACAAGCCACGACAGCGGCCGCACCCACGGGATGAGCCGAATAGGTATAGCCGTGGAAAATAGCGCCCTCTCCCGATTGATCGCTTTCAAAAACATCCGCAACTTTGTCCGACATCATCGCAGCGCCCACAGGAAAATATCCCGAGGTGATGCCTTTTGCGCAACTCATCATGTCAGGCTTTACGCCCCAATGCCGTGCACCAGACCAGCTGCCCAAACGACCAAACCCAGTGATCACCTCGTCTGAGATCATCAAGATCCCGTGCCGATCACAAATTTCGCGCATCAACGGCATGAACGTCGCATCAGGCACAATCACGCCGCCAGCCCCCTGTACTGGTTCCATAATGAACGCAGCAATAGTATTTGCACCTTGAAACTCAATCTCATCCTCAAAGGCCTGCGCAATCAATTGCGCCAATTTCGCAGGATCCGTCTCATTAAACGGATTGCGGTAAGTGTACGGGCTGGGCAAATGAAAACACCCGGGCAGCATCGGCTCGTAGGCCGTGCGAAAGCGGTTGTTGCCATTAACAGAGGCCCCGCCAAAATGGGTGCCATGATAGCCCTTCTTAAGGGACAAAAACTTGGTCCGTGTTGGCGCACCCCGCAAGCGGTGATACTGCCGCGCCAGTCGCAAGCATGTCTCGACACTGTCGGATCCACCTGATGTGAAAAATGCGCGTGTCATCCCGTCTTCGGCAAAGAAATCGGTCACTGCATGGCTAGCTTCAATGGCAGTAGGATTGGACGTGCCGAAAAAGGCAGAATAGTAGGGCAGTTCAAACAATTGGTCCGCGATGGCCTGCTTTACGACATCATTCGAATAGCCCAGATTGACGCACCACAACCCACCAACAGCATCAACCACGCTGTGGCCTTGCAAGTCAGTGATATGAACGCCATCGGCTTTGGTGATCACTGTGGGGTTGTTTCCGCGCGCTTCACCCGGATGGCCCATAGGATGCCACATATGTTGCGCGTTGTGCGCAGTGAGATACTCGTGATCTTTCATGGCGTCCTCCAAAATCAGATGCGCCAAGTTGGCCACGAAAAAACCCACACTGCAAGAGAGGCCGCGCTACTCTTTCACCACAAATGCAGTATCAAAGTGATGCTCTTGCAGATTTGGCGTACTGCCAATCCGGTCAATCACCGCAAAAAGGCCCGGCGCATGCAAAGGCGTCAGTACCCCGTGCCACGTATTGCGATGATAGTTCACGCCCTGCCCCGGCTTGGTCAGAAACGCCTTTATATGATGCGGAGTGTTCGCTTGATCCTCGGCCACGATGACCAAAAAGGGATGTTCGGACATAGGAATAAACGCCTGCGAGCCTTCGGGGTGTCGCTCCATCAGATCAAACGCATAAGGCAAACTGCGCGCTTGGGCACGAAAAAGGCTAATCCCAGCCTGCCCCTCTGGCCCAAAATCCATCACAGCCTGATCGTGAAACCGATCACACAGGCCTGCATTGATAGAACGCGATGCGCCCGTGCACTCCAAAACATCCCCGTAGGGCGCAAAACCCTCCGCCGTCAGCGGTTGCGCGATGATCGAACTCATAGCGCCAACTCCGCATGACGATTTACGTCCTTATACAGCAAATACCGAAACGGCCCGTCGCCTGTTGCAATACAGGCCTGCGGACAAAAGGCGCGCAGCCACATAAAATCCCCGGGCCCAACGCCGACCCATTGGTCATTCAGAAGATACCGCGCGGTCCCTTCCAACACATAAAGCCCGTGTTCCATCACATGGGTTTCAGCAAATGGAATGCGCCCACCGGGTTGAAAGGTGACAATATTGACGTGCATGTCGTGGCGCAGATCATCTGGTTCAACAAACCGCGTTGTGGCCCATAAATCCGTGTTGGACATTGGGTTCGGCGCAGTTGTTTGATCCGAGGTTACAAAAGGGGCAGGCGCGGCAATGCCTGCCACGGGCTGATACCGCTTGCGCAGCCAATGAAACTGCAAAACGTCAGAGCCTTTATTGCGCACAGTCCAGATGTGACCTGCGGGGATATAGGCATAGCCTCCGGCCTCCAACACATGCGTCACACCATCCAAACTCAACGTCATCTCGCCCGAAGCCACGAACACCACCGACTGCGCCAATGGATTTGTGTCGGGCGATTGCGATCCGCCACGCGGCGCGACTTCTACTGCATATTGCGAGAAAGTTTCGGCAAAACCCGTAAGCGGCCGCGCCAAAATCCAAGCGCGGGTCTGCGTCCAATGGGGCAACTGACTGGTGGTAATGTCGCGCATTGTATCTGCGGGAATAAATGCAAAACTTGTGGTAAACACCGCCCCTGCAGCCGCAGGGTTTTTGCGTTGGTCAGGTAAGCCACCCGGCGGAAATGCGTAACGGCTCATGGCAATAGATCCTTTAGCCGCAAGTGCGCAATGCGTTCAACCTGAGCACAAGCCGCTGAAAATTCTACGTCAGTTGCGTTGTCCAACCGCGCCTTAAACGCGGCCAAAATTCCAGCCTTGTCAAAATCACGCACTGCAATAATGAACGGGAAACCATGCTTGGCCACATAGGCTTGGTTCAGCTTTGTGAAGGTCTCACGCTCGGCATCGCTCAACAGATCAAGACCAACACTGGCCTGCTCTGTACTGCTTTGCGCCGTCAACCTTTTGGCCGCCGCCAATTTCCCGGCCAAATCAGGATGCGCTTTGAGGACATCAAGACGCTCGACCTCACTGGCAGACCGGAACATTCGTGTCAGCGCATGATGCAACCCGCCCGCCGTGTCATGGGCAGGCCCCAATTCCAATTCAAAGGCGCGCTCTGCAATCCATGCGGAATGCTCAAAAATCCCGCCGTAGGCAGACACGAACGTATCGCGATCCATTTCGCTGGGTCTATCATATTGCACAGGCGGATGATTTCGCAGCCAATGGTCTGCGATGTCAGCACGCGTTGCACACCACACATCGCCAAAGGTTTGCACGTAATCAATGAACCGTTTCAAGGCCATCACACGTCCGGGCCTACCGATCAGACGACAATGCAACCCAACAGACATCATCTTGGGTTGCCCTGCGACCCCTTCGGCATAAAGCGCATCAAAACTGTCTTTAAGATAGTTAAAGAATTGATCACCTGCATTGAACCCCTGTGGTGTGGCAAACCGCATGTCATTGGCATCTAAGGTGTACGGCACAACGAGTTGCTCCCCGATATAATAGGGTAAATCGTCTGCATAGCTGTCGGACACATAGTCAAAGCCGCCCTCTTGGGCCACCAGCGCCACAGTATTCTCGGAACAGCGCCCTGTGTACCATCCGCGCGGACGTTGGCCAGTGACCTCTGTATGCAAACGGATCGCTTCTAGCATATCAGCCCGCTCGGCCTCAGGCGTTGCGTCTTTGTATTCGATCCATTTAAGCCCGTGACTGGCGATCTCCCAATCGGCCGCTTGCATCGCCATCACCTGTTCCGGGGAGCGCGCGAGAGCCGTGGCCACGCCATAAACAGTGACGGGCACATTCGCTTGGGTAAACAACCGGTGCAGCCGCCAAAAGCCAGAACGCGCACCGTATTCGTAGATACTTTCCATATTCCAATGGCGCTGGTCCGGCCAAGCCGCGGCACCTACGATCTCGGACAAAAAAGCCTCAGACGCAGCATCCCCATGCAACACATTGTTTTCGCCGCCTTCTTCGTAGTTCACTACAAACTGCAGCGCAATTTTCGCCCCCCCGGGCCAAGCCGCATCAGGCACACGTGGCCCATAGCCAATCATGTCTCGTGGATATCGCTGCATTGTGTTTGTGCCCCTCGAATGACTGGTTCTAGCATGCACAAACTAACGTGGACGCTGTGCTGTAGTTTTTCATCGACTTTGCAGGTGCACAAGCGTCGCAATGCGCTAAACTGCACAAAGACCTATTGGAGACTGAAATGCCCACCGGATTTCTTACCACACATGTGCTCGACACCAGTTTGGGCACACCTGCCTCTGGCCTCAAGATCGACCTTTACCGACTGCACGGTCTTGCCGAAACGCTGGTCTGCAGCATGACAACGAATGCAGACGGCCGCACGGACACACCAATTCTGCCAACCGAGGATTTTACAACTGGCACGTTCGAGCTGATCTTTCATGCCGGCGATTATTTCGACGCTATCGGGACCGATGCCCAAGACCCACGGTTTTTGGACATTGTGCCAATCCGTTTCGGCATCAACGATCCCGACAGCCATTATCACGTACCCTTGCTGCTTTCGCCCTTCGGCTATTCCACCTATCGCGGCAGCTAAACCGCACGTGCGACATCCGAACTTGACCTGTGTTGAGGCCGCCAAGCGCGCGCAAAGTGTTACGTGGTGTCGGGCGGGACTGGCGGATTAGGATGCCGCTGTTTCGTCTCGCAACAACAATAAAAGTGCCATAACCGTTAAGGCCACGCCGCCCAGCACATATACCGTCGGGGCCGCATTCCCCAATGCGATTTCCCACAAAATGACCCAGCTGGGGATCAGATATGTATAGGCCATCACTTTGGCCGAGGGCAGCCTCATGGTCGCAAATTGCAACAAAAAGAAAGTCATCGAACTGGCGAAAATCGATGTGTAAAGAATGGTCGTATAGACAATCGTTGGAAGGTTCGCCCAATCCGTTGCGCGGATTTCGGACCAGCCATATATCCATAACAACACGCACGCAGCGCTAAGCATCAAAAAAGTGAATGTCAGCGCAGGCTCACCACGGTTCAAAAGGCGCACCAAGGGTGTGTAAAGCGCATGTGCCACGCACCCCCAAAAGAAAATCCTTTCGCCCAACCCAATTTCAAAGGCCAGTACAGCCGTAATATCGGCGCGAAAAATAACCCATAACGCACCGATGCCTCCGATGCCCAGCGCCAAGGCCATGGACCGCGTTGTGATCTGTCGCAACAACAGCCAACCAAAAACGGCAGACATGATCGGGGTAAAGGTGAAGACCGCCGAGGTGCTAACGGGATTGGCCGTCTTCAATCCTTCGAACATCATCACGAAATAGAAGCTGAAAACACCACCCAGCAGCAAATATCGCCATGGCGCCTGTAAATCTTTGCGTTTGATCCCCGTGGTCAGCCAGCACGTGATCCATATAGCAAGACTTGCAATAGCAAACCGAACGGCATTTAGCGCCACTGGATCGATATGAGGGGCTGCCAGCCCACCTAAAGAAAAAGAGCCCGCCACGAGTATCGAAAACGAAAACATCGCCAAATGGCCCAATGTTTCAGGGCGCATTTTACCCATCAAATCGTGGGCCAGTGAACAGACTCTTCTTTCAAGAACTTGGTAAAGCTTTGAACTTTGGCGGTGCGATGCAAATCCACGTGGGTCACGATCCACAGCGGCGTGGACCAATCTTTTTGCGGGCCGATCATTTCGACCAAGTTGTCACGGTTTTGCGCCATGTAGACTGGCAAAAATCCTATGCCCACGCCTTCGATAACGGCATCTTCTACGGCCAGCAGGCTTGATGCTTTGTAGACTACGTATTCCGAAGGCACGTTGGCCATGATCCAATTGTTAAAAGGAATCCGGCTGTTGGGGGTCGAAAGCCTTACAAACCGGTGGTTCGGAATGTCCTCTAGACCTTTCAAAGTACCATGGCGTGCAACGTAGTCTTTCGTAGCATAAAGCGCTGTGGTCATAGCCCCCAAGGGTTGCACGATATTGTCGGGCTCTTGGTCCTGACGCCCTGCCCGAATGGCCACGTGGGCCTCGCCGTATTCCAAACGCAACACGCGGCTATCTACGACCAATTCTGTGCGTAGGTCTGGATATTCGAGCTGAAATTTACCAATTGTTTGCGCCAAAAGTTGCGACATCGGGGGTACCGAAGTAATGACCAAATCGCCTGAAACAGCAGCGCCCCGGCCATGGATCCGACCCGCCAGTTGAGTAAACTGGTCTTCCGTGGTTTGGGCCACTTGCATCAAATCCTCGCCAGCTTCGGTCGCGGTGTAGCCACGGGCATGGCGCTGAAAAAGCTTAACACCAAGCTTGCCTTCTAGGGCGTCAATATGACGAATAACCGTTGCATGATGCACACCAAGGACATCAGCAGCACCACTTACAGTTCCCATGCGGGCCACTTGATAAGCCGTTCTGATTTCGTCCCAATTGTCTACCGCCATGACTTATGTCCTTCACAATACGTCTGTGCACCAAAGAACAATAAAGCCCACATAATGGCAAGGGTGTTCACAAGGGCAGACGAGTGCTTTTTAGGGATATGTCGACTTTGCTTTAGAAATCCTTCCACACTTCTTTGTATGCATCAGCGCCAAAAGCAGGCGAACTGCTTTGATCTACTGAAAGATCTTCATCCCACAATTCTTTGGTTCCTTGATCATCCATCTGTGGCGTAGGCGCACGTGGTTTGTTCGGCGCAGGATCAGGTGTCGCAGTTGGTGCAGCATTTGAGCGAGGCTTAAAACGGGAAGCGCGAGCCTCCGGTGCTTGTTTGCTAGAAAAGACTGCGATAGTGCCGCTGTGTCCCGTTTTACTTTCAACTGTGGCCCGAGCCACTTGCGCCTCAGCCACGGGAATTTCATCCGTTAAACCAGTTTTCTCGACCCTTACTGCAGCAGCACGGCACCCAACATTAAATTGGCCAACCAGTTTCTTGAGATGTACGGCTTGATCCCGCAATTGATGGCTAAATCCAGTGCTTGTCTGCACCATCTGTGTGTTCTTATGTGTTGTCTCTTCCAACAAAACAACGCCTTGGTTTACTTCCTTTAGGCCCTGCGCCTGTTCCTGAGCACTTTGCGCGATCTCTTGGATCAGCGCAGAGATTTCTCGCACCCGCTCGAAGGTTGCCCTTAATGTTTCACCTGCATCGCCAACCAAAGTCACACCGTTTTTGATGTTCTGGGCGTTCC
This sequence comes from Algirhabdus cladophorae, assembly GCF_044772865.1. GTDB lineage: Bacteria > Pseudomonadota > Alphaproteobacteria > Rhodobacterales > Rhodobacteraceae > Algirhabdus > Algirhabdus cladophorae. The sequence continues at coordinate 319,766 of NZ_CP173029.1, read as the reverse complement.
CGGCCAATCGTTCTTTGATCTGTTGCGCAGCCTCCGAGGATTTTTGCGCAAGAATTTGCACCTCAGATGCAACAACAGCAAAGCCGCGCCCTGCGTCGCCTGCTCGGGCCGCTTCCACGCCTGCATTCAACGCCAAGAGATTTGTTTGGAACGCGATATCGTCGATCATTCCAATAAAGCTGTTCACCTCGTCAGACGACACTTTGATTTTATGCATCGCATCAACTGTTTGCTGCACGATTGCATCACTTTGGGCCGCGTCCGTCTGGGCCTGCTGTGCATGGTCAGACACTGCCGACGCATTGCGAGCCGCACCGGCCACACTTTCTACAATTTGCGCCAAGGCGGCGGCAGTTTGAATCAAAGTCGCGGCTTGGTCCTCGGTGGATTGCGCCAACGTATCCGCCCCAGCGCTGAGCGTGCCAGATTGTTGTTCGATCCTGTCCGACGTTTTGGAAACCTCCTGAATAGCCTTATGAAGAGTGTCGACAGTTGTGTTAAAATCCGACCGCAGACCTTCATATTGCGCTGGAAACGCCGCATCCATTTTCGAGGTCAGGTCGCAATTGGACAAGGCAGCCAACCCATCGCTAAGGCTTTGAACGACGGCCGCTTGCATTTCAACATCCCTGGCGCGCTCTTGTTCCGCCGCTTGGGCTGTACGCAACCGGTCTTGCAACGTCTGCAACGCAGCACCAATGGCCCCAAATTCATCACGCCGCTTGGCGTCGGTAATTGGCTGGTCATAATCACCGTCAGCCACCTTGGTGAGAGAGACTGACAGGCGCGAGATGGGACGCGTTAATGAACGGCCAAAGATCACGCCAGTGATACAAAAGAGCAGCGCACTGATCACAACAACAATAATTTGTCGGCGCATGCTGTCCCATGCAGGCGTCATAATTTCATCCAAAGAGCGTTCGTAAACAAACAGCCAACTGCGATCAAAAAACATCAATGGTAAGGCCAGCGACATGACCTGCGCACCGCTTTGACCAGTGGTCAGGATCGGTTCAAATTGGTCTTGTTGCTTAGCTAAAGTCATAGCCTGCGTTTCAACAAGATCTTCCAATTTTACAAAACTATCTTCAAATCGCGCATCAACCCGCGCCTTGAGGTCCTCACCAACCAATAAAAACGTGCCAGTTTCGCCCAAGCCGCGCGGATCGTTGACAATACTCTCAAGCAAGGAAATCGACAGCTGAAAGGCTACCACGCCAATTGGTCGTCCCTGACCGTCAGGCACTGGTGTTGCGATAAAGGCTGCAACTTCGCCTATACTGGGCGCATATGCTTCGAAATCTTGAAAATAAAGTTCGCCCACCTCGCCGTTTGCCGCCATTTCAAAGGCATTGGCAAGGCCAGACCCCGCATAGGGCCCGGTACGGAAATTGGTGGCAAAATCGTCCTCTTTAGCCACGGAATAAATTGCGTCCCCGTCCAGATTGAACAAGAACACGTCGTAAAACCCCTTTTCCTGCGTCAGTGTTCGCAAACTGGGGTGCATCTTGGAATGGAGGAAATGATAGGTGGCGTCATCGTCCGCGCGATCAAGCGCATCTTTTTGACCCACGGGGTTCGGGTTTTGCGTGATATACGCGCGCTGCAACACACCTGTTGAATCCGTTCCTAACTTCCCCCAAGCCTGATTAAGCGTACTCAAATTACGCGCCATCGCAGGATCAGCAGCAGCAAGGCGCACATCCGCTGCGGCGGTGTCCAGCCATGTCTGGATTTGCGCGTGACGGGACTGCGCCAAAGACCCCGCCCGGTCCATCGATTGCGTCAGAGATGCTTTGCGAAAATGCGTTTGACTGACAAACATATTCGCACCGGCGAAGACTGCACAAAACACCACCAAGAAAACAGCTAGTCTGACGGAAATCATATTGAGCATTTTTAGCATGGCAGGTCTTTCGTTCGTGGCGCTATGAGGAGGTGTTAAGAGCAAGGTCTTAAGAAACGGATTATAACCTCAGGCTTCTTGCCCACTGGCCATCGCCACTGTCCCATTGCCGCCTTGACAGAGTGCCCTTTCAGGCGTACTCCCCGCCCAACATCTGGAAGCCTTAGACTTCCGGTCTTTGCTGTAGTGCGAAGATCGCCCTCCATCAGCGTCATACGCCCATGGGGGCGTTTGTGGTTTGAGCCGTTCGTTCCTAAATAGGTCGGACACACACGTATCGGCCTAAGGAGGGCCTGTGACATGTTTGAGAATCTTTCACAGCGCCTATCGGGTGTTTTCGACAAGCTCACCAAACAAGGCGCGTTGTCTGAGGACGACGTAAAAACCGCTCTGCGCGAGGTCCGTGTCGCCCTTCTGGAGGCCGATGTCTCGCTGCCCGTAGCACGCGAATTTGTCAAAGCCGTGCAAGAAAAGGCTACTGGTCAGGCCGTGACCAAATCCATCACGCCCGGCCAGCAAGTTGTTAAAATTGTCCACGATGCGTTGGTTGATACACTGACGGGCGAAGGCGAACCGGGCGATCTGAAAATTGATAACCCCCCTGCCCCTATCTTGATGGTCGGTTTGCAGGGCGGTGGTAAAACCACGACAACGGGTAAATTGGCAAAGCGTTTGACCGAGAAAAACGGCAAGCGCGTTTTGATGGCCTCTTTGGATATTTACCGCCCTGCTGCACAACAACAGTTGGCGGTTCTCGGCGCTCAAATCGGTGTGGACACATTGCCCATCGTGGCAGGTGAAAGCGCCGTTCAAATCGCCAAACGCGCAAAACAACAGGCCACTTTGGGCGGATATGACGTCTACATGCTGGACACGGCAGGACGTCTGCAAATCGACGAGACCTTGATGCAAGAGGTCAAAGACGTGCGCGACGCGGTCAACCCGCGTGAGACACTGTTGGTCGTTGACGGCCTGACCGGTCAGGTCGCCGTAGAAGTCGCCGAAGAATTTGACGGAAAAATCGGCATCTCGGGCGTGGTTCTGACCCGCATGGATGGCGACGGACGTGGCGGTGCGGCCCTGTCGATGAAAGCTGTGACTGGCAAACCGATCAAATACGTGGGTTTGGGCGAAAAACTGGACGCTCTGGAAGAATTCCATCCCGAACGTGTTGCAGGTCGCATTCTTGGCATGGGCGATATCGTATCGCTGGTGGAAAAGGCCCAAGAGACCATCGAGGCCGAACAAGCCGAACGGATGATGAAGCGCTTTCAAAAAGGTCAGTTCAATATGAACGACCTCAAGGCGCAGCTTGAACAGATGATGAAAATGGGTGGCATGGAAGGCATCATCGGAATGATGCCGGGCATGGGCAAAATGGCCAAACAGGTTGAAGAAGCAGGCTTTGACGACAGCGTTCTGAAACGCCAGATCGCCCTTGTGAATTCCATGACCAAAAAAGAACGCGCCAACCCGCAGATCCTGCAAGCCAGCCGCAAAAAGCGGATTGCTGCCGGGGCGGGCATGGAAGTCTCGGACCTAAATAAACTGCTGAAAATGCACCGTCAGATGTCCGACATGATGAAGAAAATGGGCAAGATGGGCAAAGGTGGCATGCTCAAACAGGCCATGAAAGGCATGATGGGCAAAGGCGGCGGCATGCCCGATATGAACGATCCTGCCGCCATGGAAGCCGCCGCAAAACAGTTGGGCAAAATGCCCGGTGGTCTTGGCGGAATGCCCGGCATGGGCGGCGGTGGCCTGCCCCCTGGCCTATCTGGTTTCGGCAAAAAGAAATGATCGCACCAACCCTACATACAGATCGCTTGATCCTGCGCGCCCCGACGGAGGCCGATTTCGAGGCTGAGGTCGGCTTTTGGGCGTCCGAGCGTTCGCATTTCGTGGGTGGGCCCATGACGCGCGAACAGGGCTGGCGCGGCTTTGCCTCGCTGCTGGGTCATTGGCATATACGGGGTTATGGGTTTTGGGCTGTGGAAGAAAAAGCCACTGGGAAGTACTGTGGACGTGTTGGCCTGTGGAACCCCGAAGGCTGGCCCGAAGCCGAAATCGGCTGGACCCTAATGGATCACGCCGAAGGCCGCGGCATCGCCCATGAGGCCGCTCTGGAATCCCGACGCTACGCTTACCAAGTGCTGGATTGGGACACAGCCATCAGCTGCATCGACCCCAATAACACCCGCTCTGCAGCTTTGGCGCAAAAGCTGGGTGCCACATACGACTACGACTATACCCATGAACGCTATGGTCAAATGCAGGTCTGGCGGCACCCGTCCCCCGAGGCGCTGACATGATGACACTGGCCGAAATTCCTGTGCTGGAAACCCAGCGCCTTGTCCTGCGCGGCCCCGAGGCCGAGGATTACCCTGACTTCAAAGCAACTTTCAGCAGCTATCGCTCGCGCTTTATGGGTGGGCCCCTGAACGCCTATGAGGCATGGATGCTCTATGCCGCCGAGATGGGCCATTGGCACATTCGCGGCTTTGGCATGTGGATGATCCACGACAAAGAGACCGATGCGACCTACGGCATGGCCGGTGGTTGGCAGCCTGCGAAATGGCCCGAAGCAGAAATCGCTTGGATCATTTGGCCTGACAAAGCAGGCAAAGGTTATGCGCTGGAAGCCACCAGTGCCGTGCGCGACTACTATTATGCGCAAAAAGGCTGGACCACAGCCGTGTCCTACTTGGACCCCAAAAACCTCGACAGTATTCGACTGGCCGAACGGCTGGGGGCCACCCGTGACCGCCAAGCCGCAACCATCGACGGGTCGGACGCGGTCTATCGCCACCCCAGCCCTGCTGAGTTGGACGGCACGCAATTGGCTCACGGCATCGCCATGGAAATCAGCCACTATGCCGACCCGCTTTTTAAACCGAAAGGATGGGCTCTTGACTGATCCTGTGACCCGCGCCCAAGAGGTGCTCAAAGACCACCGCGAGAGCATCGACAGACTGGACGCGATCCTTGTCTACACACTGGGCGAGCGGTTCAAACACACCCAAGCCGTGGGCAAACTCAAAGCCCAGCACGATCTACCCGCCTCGGACCCTGCGCGCGAGGAAAAACAAATTGCGCGGCTCGAAGATCTGGCCAATCGCGCCGATCTTGATCCCGCTTTCGCCAAGGATTTTCTGAATTTCATTATCCAGGAAGTCATTCAACACCACAAGAAACACCAAGAATAACAGGCCGAAAGCCTGCTAAAGCCAAAATAGGAGAACTACATCATGGCTATGAAAATTCGTCTCGCCCGCGGCGGTTCCAAGAAACGTCCATTTTACCGCATCGTGGCTGCCGACAGCCGCATGCCACGCGATGGTCGCTACATCGAAAAGCTGGGCACATATAACCCATTGCTGCCAAAAGACAGCGAAGAGCGCGTGAAAATGGACATGGAGCGCGTGAAATACTGGTTGGGCGAAGGCGCTCAGGTCACCGACCGTGTATCCCGCATGCTGGAAGCCGCTGGCGAGTTGCCCAAGAAAGACCGCTCGAACCCGAAAAAAGGCACACCGGGCAAGAAAGCCCAAGAGCGCGCCGAAGAAAAAGCCGCCAAAGCAGCCGCCGCTGCTGAAGCTGCTGCTGCCCCAGCAGAAGCCCCTGCAGAAGAAGCGCCAGCAGAAGAAGCTGCAGCCGAAGAGTAAGCACCGCTTGCCCATGAATTTCGAAAGGCCGCTTGGGAACAGGCGGCCTTTTGTCTATGAAGGGCCTAATCAATCAAGGACGCTGAAATGTTTGGAATACTCCGTCTTGTCATATTTTCCGGTGGGGCCTTCGCCGCAGGGGTGATGTATCAATGGGCAGGCGCTGCTGAGGCCTGCAAAGAGGCAGGTGGAACCATGCAAAGCGGCATTTGTCGGGGGGTTGCGGCCAATGGATAAGGTATGCGTCGGCATCATCGCGGGCGCCTTTGGTGTCAAAGGCCATGTGCGGATCAAAAGTTTTTGCGCCGATCCTTTGGCAATCTTTGAATACCCGCTGACCAACGAAGGCGGGCACCGCGATTTTAACGCGACCCTTGTGCAGCCTGTCAAAAACGGATTTGCAGCCCAAGTGCGCGGTGTGAACACCAAAGAAGAGGCCGACGCGCTGAACGGCACGCAATTGTTCGCCGAGCGCAGTGAACTGCCCGATCCCGAGGAAGACGAGTATTACTATGCCGATTTGATCGGTTTGCCGGTGTTCGATACGGGCGGCGGGCCTTTGGGTAAGGTCAAATTGGTGGTGAACCATGGTGCCGGCGACATGCTGGAAATCCACGCCGTCGGGGCCAAAAACACCGTGGCCCTGCCCTTCACCAAGGCCTGCGTGCCTACCGTTGATATCGCGGGTAAACGCATCGTCGCCGATCCCCCCGAAGGCCTGTTCGACTGATGGTGGCCCCTACCAAAAGCCACGGGTTGAAATCCATTTCAACCTCGCTGAAACCCCGCGATCTGATGACCCCCAAACCCACGCTGGCCAATGTCTGGACCGCGCGGATCATCACCCTCTTTCCCGATGCCTTTCCGGGCGTGCTGGGCGAAAGCCTGACGGGCAAGGCGCTCAAGGACAATCTGTGGCAGATCGAGACCACCGATCTGCGCATGTTTGGCGAGGGCAAGCACCGCAATGTAGACGACACGCCCTCTGGCGGCGGGGCTGGCATGGTTCTGCGCGCCGATGTAGTGGGCGCTGCCATCGAACATGTAGGCAAACAGATCAAAGGGCGCTGCCCGCTGGTCTACCTGTCGCCGCGCGGTCGTCGGTTCGATCAAGCCATGGCGCGGGAGTGGTCACAGGCCGATGGTATTACCATGCTCTGCGGCCGGTTCGAAGGGGTCGATCAGCGCGTGCTCGATCATTACAATATCCAAGAGGTCAGCCTTGGGGATTTCGTCCTCTCCGGTGGCGAACTGGCCGCCCAAGCCATGATCGACGCCACAGTGCGCCTTCTGCCCGGCGTATTGGGCAATCTTGACAGCACCGTCGAGGAAAGCTTTTCCGAAGGCCTGCTCGAACACCCGCAATACACCCGCCCTGCGGACTGGATGGGGCACACAATTCCCGACGTCCTGACCTCAGGCGATCACGGCAAAGTCGCCAAATGGCGACGCGAGCAGTCCGAAAAACTGACCCAAGAGCGCAGACCTGACCTTTGGGACACGCTCAAGAAATAGCCTTTGGATTTATCCGGGTGCTTTGCGCAATTTTCATCACGTTCACATTTGTAGGCATCTTGTTCCAAGGCGCTTAATCCCCGAACGCCGGTGCAAATCCCAAAATTCCCTTAGGCGCCGATCCATCAAATGACACCCACTGCACCAATTCCACAGGCAAATCCTGATAGCGCAGCGCCCCGTCGCCTACAAAACCAAAACGGTGGTAGTATTTCGGATCGCCAACCAAGACGCAGCCCTTGGCACCCAAGGCTTTGATCTGGTCCAAGCCCTGCGTGATCAACGCAGACCCGATCCCCTGCAATTGCCGATCTGGGTGCACAGCCACAGGGCCCAAGCCGATCCACCCCATGTCGCGGCCATCAAATGTCACGGTTGAAAACGCAACATGGCCAACGATCTCTGTGTCAACAGCGACCAAAGACAACACCATATCACCATCCGCGTTCAAGGCGGCAGGCAAAGCGGCCTCGGTCCCGTCGCTAAACGCCTTTGGGGCAAAGGCCATAGCAGTGATATCGTGGATTGCCTCGGCATCCCCTAATTTTTCAGCCCTGATCAGCATTGGATCCTCCCCTTTTCCCAACAGTGACAAACCAGAGGGGGAAATTCAAAAATATTTCCCCGGTGACAGCATTTTTCTGCACCTGCACAATGTTTTAGGGCCCAATATACCCCGTTAAGTCGGGTATTCCTGACCCCAAAATGACCCAAAGTAAGGCATACCTGACTGTCGCCTCTGCCACCCTCTGTCTAAACAGGATGCAAGAACAGACACACCGGCAACCACGCCACACACCAGAGGGAATTACGAAATGACAACAATGACTTACACCGCCACAGCCCAGCCAATCAAAACCGTAGACTTCGGCGCATTCATCCTGCCAATCGCCAAAAAAGTTGCTCATTTCCTGAAGGTGTGTGCCGGTGTTTATGCCGAGCAAGACAGCAATTATCGCGGTCTGGATCTGAATGGTAACGCCGTTTGGGCGACCTCCCCGAATTTCTAAGATTTACCCCAAAATACCTTTCCACGATACCGATTTTAGAATCTATAGAACGATCCCATTTTCCAAAATAAAGTGCAGTTTCCTGGAACTGCACTTTTTTGGTGTTCACAGAAGCTGGCAAAACCTTTGGTTCAACTGCTGGCCAAGCCCGCCCCCATGGCTGCTAATGCCACCAAATGGATCAACATGATCGCGCGATCCTTCCAGAACGCCCCAACAACAAACCAGCCAATCAATCCAATTAGAAACAAGTAGATGTTCAGCGGCGTCATGCCAAAAGCAGTTGCCGTGTAGCCCGCAATCTGGATCAGCGACGCCACCCACTTCAAAGCCCAAACAGGTTCAATCATGGCATTTATACGTGACATCCGGCGTATCCTTCGAAATCCTATGGATAGCTGTTTAGCCGCCCGGAACAGCCCTTGACCAATCATGTCTCATCGCTCAAGGGTGTAGAAATTCTACTGCCTAGAAAGCCCGATGATGCGCCTGCCCAATCTGAATGCCCTGCGGATGTTTGATGCCGCCGCCCGGCACCTGAACTTTCGTCATGCCGCTGAGGAATTGCATCTGACCCAAGGGGCCGTCGCCCAACAAGTTCGCAAACTGGAGGCCGATCTGGGCAAAACCCTGTTCAAACGCGAGGCCCGTGGGCTTTCGCTGACTGCAGATGGGGCCACGTTGCATCGCCCAGTTCGTCAGGCCATGACCCTGATCCAAGACGGGGTGGCCCAATTGATCCCTGATGCCGCCAAAGTCACACTGTCCACAACGCCATCTTTTGCTGCAAAATGGCTGGTGCCACGCATGACGAATTTCGAGGCGCAAAATCCCGACATCGAGGTTCAGGTTCAAGCTGAGGAAAGCCTGACCCATTTCGCCAGTGATGGCGTTGATTTGGCCATTCGGTTGGGCAGCCCCCCTTTTGGCAAGGATCTGAGCTATACCAAACTGGCCAGTTTGGACCTTTGTATCGTTGGGACGGCTGGCACGCCGCAGTTTGCCTCGCTCGATACGCCCACAACCCATACTTTGATCCAAGACAGTCACCGCCATTGGGACCAGCTTTTTCAGCAAGGTCTGATCAATCGCCCCAAAAAGCTACTGCAATTTAACCAAACCGCACTGGCTATGGATGCAGCAAAAAACGGACAGGGTCTGGCCCTTGTGCCCCGCCTCTATTTGCACGCAAACGATGGTCTGGAACGGCTTTGGGATTTTCCCGCAGATGGCAACGCCGGTTTCTATTTGGTCTGGCCCACAGGGGCGCGGACCAATCGCGCCCTTGAGACTGTGAAAACATGGCTTTTGGGGCAGATTTGACCCCATCAAAACCCTTGCCAGACAGGGCTGATCGCCCTATACCGCCCAAGTTCGCGGTCGGATTTTCCGACTCGCGTGCATTGGTTTGCGGGAACCACTGGATCAGGCAGAACCTTCTTTGGGTTCAATGATATACCAGACAAGGCCCGGAAGCCGCATAAATAAATGTCGACTTGACCTCTGACGGGCGCATCCGCGTGGATGGGAACACCGAACAAAGATCAGAGCTATCGGGACGCGCCAGACCTTTGCGGAACAACCGCAAGCCATAATAAATAGGAGGATCCGATGGATCTGCTCGCTCAACTAGAGGCAGAACAAGTTGCTGCCTTGGGAAAAGACATTCCCGATTTCAAAGCCGGTGACACCATCCGTGTCGGTTTTAAAGTGACCGAGGGCACCCGTACCCGTGTTCAGAACTACGAAGGCGTTTGTATCGCCCGCAAGAACGGTTCTAGCATCGGTGGCTCGTTCACAGTTCGCAAAATTTCTTTTGGTGAAGGCGTAGAACGTGTGTTCCCGCTGCACTCGACCAACATCGACAGCATTACAGTTGTGCGTCGTGGCCGTGTGCGTCGTGCGAAACTCTACTACCTGCGGGAACGTCGTGGTAAATCCGCACGTATCGCCGAACAGACAAACTACCGCGCACCTAAGGGTGCCGGCGCAAACGCGTAAGGATTGGTCAGATGAAAAAAGATACACATCCCGATTACCACTTCATCGACGTGAAGATGACCAACGGCGACATCATCAAGATGCGCTCGACTTATGGCGAAGAAGGCACTCAGCTGGCCCTCGACGTGGACCCAACAGTACACCCTGCGTGGACCGGTGGTGGCACACGTTTGATGGACACAGGCGGCCGCGTCTCCAAGTTCAAAAAGAAATACGAAGGTTTGGGCTTCTAAGCCGCCTACCTTTCCGATTTCAAAGAACGCCGCGCTGGAGACAGGGCGGCGTTTTTCGTTCTAAGTCGCCTAAGTCCACCCAAGACAGGAATTGTCTAAATCATCAAACATGCGCCTTTTGATATTCGTGTAGCGCGGGGCAAGGACATGGAGGCGTTGCAAGACTTCTATTCGCATCTCTCATCCACCAACGAAAAAGTCGCGCCGCCAGTGGCGTGTAACAGCTTGTAAAAATTGAGCCACTTCGAAGGCAGAACTGTTTTGGTGGGGTTTACCGATGAAATTCCTGTTACGACCTGCATGATCGTCATTATCCCAAATCTCACTAAAGGCGCACAGCGCTTTGACGTGATTGAAACCGCGGTGACCTATCCAGACGAAAGGTGCAAAGGATTTGGTCAAAAAATTTTGGACAACGCAACATCCCGCGTGTGGCAACATGGGGGCTACACAATAATGCTAAGCGCAGGCTTTGAGCCATCGCGGACTGGCTTTCCAAATAGACGTTTCCAAAAGCCGCCAGGCCGACTTCAATAATTCCAAATCGTGCCATCCTGCAGCCGGACCACGGGGTGGCTGCCGGGGGAATAGGTATAGCGTTTGGCCTCAGTCTCATCGAAATCGACGCCCAAACCCGGCGCGTCGCTGACGTAGACCATTCCGTTTTCCATCCTGTGATCTGACGGGAACAGCGCATCGCACGCTGGCGTGCCTAGAACCAGATACTCTTGGATGCCAAAGTTTGGGGCCCATGCGTTCAAATGGGCGTGGGCCGCCATACAGATCGGGGAATGACTGGGCGCACCATGAAACCCTGTGCGCACATGATGCAGGCCCGCCAGATCAATGATACGTTTCACATGAGTGATCCCGCCTGCATAGGTCGCGGCCACTCGAATGAAATCAATCAACTCATTTTCGATCAGTTTGTTACATTCCCAGATCGAGTTAAACACCTCACCAATCGCGACCGGCACCGTTGAATGGGCGCGCAACAGCCGTAGGGCCTCTTGATCCTCGGCAGGGGTTGGGTCCTCTAGCCAGAACAGGCCCACGGATTCAACCGACTTGGCAAACTCGGCAGCCTCACGCGGCAACAGTCGGTGATGAACGTCGTGCAGAATATGCAGGTCTGGCCCAAATCGCGCCCGAATTTCCGCCAAGGCACCGGGCATATAGCGCATGTAGGTGCCCGTATCCCATGTCTCGACCTTGGGGCGAACACCGCTAAAATCGGTCATATATTCGGTCGACGCGCCTTTGGTTTCGGGCACGGCATAGCTGGCACTGGGCATACCGGGAATACCACATTGCACCCGAACGGCTTTGTAGCCCTGTTCGACAAAATGCGCGACAGAGTCCATCAAATCCTCAAGATCAGCACCAGTCGCATGAGCATAGACCATAGCGCCCTCGCGACTTTTGCCCCCAAACAGCTGATAAAGCGGCATGTTCGCCAGCTTGCCCTTGATATCCCAAAGCGCCATGTCAATTGCCCCAAAGGCTGCCATAGCAATCGGCCCCCGGCGAAAATAGGCCCCTCGATAAAAGAACTGCCAGATATCCTCGCTGTTGCGCGGGTCCATACCGATCAAGTTGGGGATCAAGTAATCGGTCAGATAGGCCGCAGGCAGGGTTTCGCGGTTGTTCAAGGTCGCATCCCCCAAACCATACACCCCTTGATCGGTCATAATCTTTAGCGTGACATAGTTTTTCCCCGGTCCACCTACAAAGACCTGTGCATCCGTAATTTTCATCGCGAAACTGTCCCCCCTCGCGCAGCCTTTGCGCTAGAATAGAACCCTACGCGATATTGTCACCTTGTCCTTTATGGACGCCGCCTAGAGTTCTGTGGGCCGCGGCTTGAGGCCCTTTTGGGCGTCTTCCAGCAAACCCACAAAGCTTTCCAAATGCTTTGCCGTGAGTGGCTTGCTCAAAAAGCCCTTAATCGCCTCGCTTGCATCAGCCTTTGCACGGTCTTCAGGGCTGAGGGACGTGGTCAGCATCATGACGACCGGTGTTTCATATTCATTGCCCAAATACTGCTGAGCAGCATCAAGAAACTCGAAACCATCCATTTTGGGCATGCGAATATCCAACAATATCAAATCGACCAACGGCATTTCGTCATTTTGCAGATAGGCCACCGCATCTGTGGCCAAGGTAAACCCAATCACATCGCTGGCCAGTCCCGATCTTTCAATGATGCGACGATACATCCGCTGATCAAATGCCTCGTCATCGATAAGCATAACCCGCCCAAGGGGTGTTGAAGTATTCATGCAGCGTTCCTTTGGCTTTCGTCACTGGCGTGATCGGTTAAGTTGTACAATTCCACGACAAAGCGCGCTCCGCCTGTATAGTCCGCATCAACTGTGATGCTGCCACCATGATTGTCGGCAATACGCGCACATGTGGCCAAGCCCAACCCAGTGCCCGGATATTCGTCTCGCAAATGTAATCGCTCAAAAAGCTTGAAAATCCGTTTCTGATCTTCTGGGGCAATTCCAATCCCATTGTCCTGCACCGTCAGACGCGTTCCGGCACCACCGTCCAAAGCCGTTGCACTCACATGCACTTTGGGTACAGATCCATCGGGCTGAAACTTGAGGGCATTGGCAATCAGGTTTTGAATAAGCATATGAATCTGCCGCGTATGGCCGATGATCTGCTGCGGTGCATCAACTGTGACCTCTGCGCGAGCAGAACTGATATCAAAGGATAAATCCGCCAAAACATCCTGCGCCACAGTCCCCAGATCTACTGGCACTGGATTGCTTTCGCCGCTGGTGACCCAAGCATATTGCAAGATGTCTTCCACTTGGCCGCCGATCCGCTTGACCACTGCAAGGGCCTCGTCCAGCATTTCACGTCCATCTTCACTCAGGCGTTCTTCTTCTTCGATCAAGACCTCATCCAAAATCAAACCGATGCTGTTGGCCGGTGATTTAAGATCATGTGACACGGCATATGTGAATTCGGCTTGCTCTTGGCGTAACGCCTCACTGGCGCGGTTTGCTTCAACCAGCTCTTTGTTTTGGTCGGTCAGGCGCGATAGGGTGCGCTGCAAAAACCTGTGGCCGGGCAGAAAAACCAACAAAACTTCGACACAAATAATGAAGATCGCCAGCAATAGCGATCCCCGTTCAAGATTTTGCAAAACCGCAACCCGCTTGATCGAGACCTTCTCAATACTGGAGACAACTTCATCCAAGTCGCGCAGCAGACCCTCACGTTCGATTTGTCGCAAGCCCGCAAGGCTAATCGGATCCATCGGATTCGCCAGAATGCCATGTGCATGCACAAGGTATCGGTTCACCCGTTCATCAAGCGATTGGCCCGTAGCATCACGTTGAAAATACAAATCACTGGTCACCACATTGAGATTGGCATCGGTGCTAAGGGCCGCGTGGGATTCTTCAAACAAATGCACTGCTGCCTGCAATTGATTGATTGCCGTTTCCAGTTCCGCTCGCGTATTTTCCAATGCAGATCCCGGAGACGAGGCCAAATCCTGTGCCAGGTAAATGATTCGCTGGCTTAGCATACGTTGACGTCCCGCCAAGTTGATCTTGGCCGCATCTTCGACCAGATCATCCGACGCCAATTCCGTGATGACCATCGATGCCACCACGCTGACCAACAACAGTGACAACGCAGACAAATAGACAATAAACAAACGTCGTAAACTCAAAACCGCCCCCCCGGCTCTCAAATTGCTAAGCCTGAATTTGCGGGCTAGTAGATCCAATTCAATCCACAAAGCAGCCTATCGGTTAGCAATTTCAACAAGATACAACCACAGGATGTTATCGAAGGAAAGCACTTCATTGCCCGTGGCCCTATTGCGATGGCTTGATCCCCGTGCCGAGTGCTGGTGAATTTGCCTGCAGCTGTGGCACCATCACCCAGATAAATCGGGCCGATAAGGGTCACAAAAACTGCGCAGCCGCAGCCAAAACCACCACCAAAACCAAGGCCACAGCCATAGCTACATTGATCAATCTTTGTGTGGCTTTAGGCAGTTCCATACGCTTTAAGGCCCCTCCCACCCAAAGCCAGCCGAGATGGATTGGGATCCAAATAGCGTTTACGGCTACGAATTTGAAAATCATCTCAGTCAAGAGTGCGTCTTGGAAAATAACAAATCCCGAAAACAAAGTCGTGTTCACGACATAGGCCTTTGGGTTCACCGCTTGCAGAGCAATACCATCCCAGACGTTGGGGCATCGGGCCGCCGGTTCAAATGCCGTTTTTGTGCCTGCGAGGGCAATCTTTGCCGCCATGTACAATAGGTAACCTGTCGAAAGAACGAACAAAACGCTGCGGATCACAGGGCTGGCCAAAACGACTGCAGCCACCCCAGTGACAACCGCCAATGCCACCAAATTTGTCCCGATAAAGAGCCCCAGCACATAGGCAAAGCCCGCGCGAAACCCAAATGCAGCACCTACGCCAGCTGTCGACAAAACCCCCGGACCAGGGGTGATGATCAAAAGAAACACCGCCCCAATAAAGCTGATCATCGAAAGAACCTTCTCTTTTCCTAAGCAGCACAGTTATCTATACACACAGCAATCAAGCCTCGCGAAGGGGCGCAATCGCTGGGGGCAAAGCGTGGCACATATCATTGTCGTAGGGAACGAAAAAGGCGGATCGGGCAAATCTACGACCTCGATGCACGTCGCCACGGCACTTGTGCGCATGGGGCACAAAGTTGGGTGTCTTGATCTTGATTTGCGGCAGCGCTCGATGGGTAGCTACATCGAAAAACGGATCGCCTATTGCGCGGACAAAGGCCTCGATTTGGCGACGCCTACCTATCGGCCCCTCCCAGAAATTGACGCCAAAGAACTCAAAGACGGCGAGAACATCTATGATCAACGGCTGTCGCTGGCTGTGGCTGGTTTAGAGGCTGACGTTGATTTCATTTTGATCGACTGCCCTGGATCCCACACACGGCTCAGCCAAGTGGCGCATTCTTTGGCGGATACACTGGTAACCCCTTTGAACGACAGCTTTATTGACTTCGATCTTTTGGCCAAAACCGATCTAGACGGTAAGGTCAAAGGCCCGTCCGTGTATTCTCAAATGGTGTGGAGCGCGCGGCAACTGCGCGCCCAAGCCGGACTGCCGCCGATTGATTGGGTCGTCGTGCGCAACCGCCTTGGGGCGCAGAATATGGTCAATAAAAAGAAGATGCGCGACGCGTTGGAAAATCTGTCAAAACGGATCGGTTTTCGTTTTACTGATGGATTTGGCGAACGCGTTATTTTTCGCGAGCTGTTTCCACGTGGCTTGACGTTGCTCGACTTACGCGACCTTGGGGTTGGCAACCTGAACATCTCGAATGTGGCCGCCCGCCAGGAACTGCGCGAATTGATGAAGGCGCTAAATCTGCCCGGTGTTAAAATCGATTTCTAGCGTTTAGTTCAGAGTAGTAATCTGAATAGTCGCGGGTTGATCAGGCACGGATACTTGTGCCGATGTGCCCAGCGCAGATCGGGCACTGTGACTGATGTCCAGCACAAGAATATCTGCAACCATGAACATTGCTGCCAAACCGGCAAAGCCAAGGCAATTGAAAATAAAATAGCGCATGATGCATCTCCCCAGATATCATGCCCTCACCCTGCAATGTTATCTCTTAAGATCCCGTCAAAATTGT
Source organism: Algirhabdus cladophorae (assembly GCF_044772865.1). Lineage (GTDB taxonomy): Bacteria > Pseudomonadota > Alphaproteobacteria > Rhodobacterales > Rhodobacteraceae > Algirhabdus > Algirhabdus cladophorae. The sequence continues at coordinate 303,768 of NZ_CP173029.1, read as the reverse complement.
GACGCCTCGTCGTTTTTCTTTGCTCAAACATCGAAAAAGGCGGGCCTGCGTCAGCGGGCCCGCCCCCCATCGGATTGCGCAAGCAATTCGATAAGTAAAGTCGTGTCGGATTGCGCAAGCAATTCGATAAGTAAAGTCACGTCGGATTGCGCAGGCAATTCGATAAATCAAATCACGTCGGATTGCGCCAGCAATTCGAAACCCTTTATTCTGCAGCAATCGTTTCCACAGCTTCGGCCCGTACCGCTGAGAACTTGAACTCCGGGATTTTCCCGTAGGGATCAAGGGCTGAATTGGTCAACAGGTTCGCCGCCGCTTCCACATAGGCAAAGGGCAGGAACACGTTGTCTTCTGCCACTGCGCGGTCTGCACGTGCCATCACCAACACCGACCCACGGCGCGTTGACAGACGGATCATCCCACCAGCTTCGACCCCTAATTTGCGCAGAGTGCGCGGGTGCAGTGAACAGTTGGCTTCGGGCTCTAGTGCATCCAATGCCGACGCTCGTCGCGTCATCGACCCAGTGTGCCAATGCTCTAACTGACGCCCTGTGATCAGCACCATTGGATACTCCGCATCCGGCACTTCATCGGGTGCTATCACATTGGCTGGTGTGAATTTTGCGCGGCCCTCGGCCCGTGGGAAGCCATCGCCAAACACAATCGGCTGGCCCGGATCGGTTTCATCTAGCGACGGATAGGTCACTGCGGTCTTTTCCAACCGATCCCATGTGATGTTGTCCAAGGATTTCATGTTCAGCTTCATTTCTGCAAACACTTCGGACGGGTGCGTATAGGTCCAGTCCAGCCCGAGGCGTTTGGCCAATTCGACTTCGATCCACCAATCCTCACGCGCGTCACCGGGGGGCGATACCGCTGGACGGCCCATTTGCACCTGACGGTTTGTGTTGGTCACGGTGCCGGTCTTTTCGGCCCATGCGGATGCAGGCAGGATCACATCGGCATAGTTCGCGGTCTCTGTCAGGAAGATATCCTGCACCACCAAATGTTCCAATTTGGCCAGCGCGTGGCGTGCGTGATCCACATCGGGGTCGGACATTGCAGGGTTTTCACCCAGCACATACATGCCGCGAATATCGCCTGCGTGGACCGCATCCATGATCTCGACCACGGTCAGGCCTTTTTGTGCGCTAAAGTCGCCCGAACCCCAAACATCCGTAAAGGCAGACCGCACTCCGTCATCCATCACCGACTGATAGTCTGGCAGGAACATCGGGATCAGACCCGCATCAGACGCCCCTTGCACGTTGTTCTGACCACGCAACGGATGCAGACCCGCGCCGGGCCTGCCCACGTGACCACACATCAGGGCAAGGCTGATCAAGCAGCGCGAATTGTCAGTACCGTGGATGTGCTGGGAAATCCCCATACCCCAGAAAATCATGCCAGCTTTGGCGGTCGCAAAGGTCCGCGCCACATCGCGCAGTACGTCTGCTTCAATCCCGCAGATCGGCGCCATCTTTTCGGGCGTGAAGCCGGCAAGGTGGGATTTCATATCCTCCCAGCCTTCGGTGTAGCCTTCGATATATTGCTGATCATACAGCTGTTCTTCCACGATCACGTTCATGATCGCATTAAGCATCGACACGTCCGCACCCGGTTTGAATTGCAGCATATGCGACGCGTGACGCTTCATCCCAGTGCCGCGCGGGTCCATGATGATCAGCTTGCCACCGCGTTTGGTGAACTGCTTGAAATAGGTCGCAGCAACGGGGTGGTTTTCGGTCGGGTTTGCCCCGATCACGATGGCCACATCGGCGTTCTCGATCTCGTTAAATGTCGCGGTCACAGCGGCCGAGCCGACGTTTTCCATCAACGCAGCGACCGAGGACGCGTGGCACAACCGCGTGCAGTGATCGACATTGTTGTGGCCGAACCCTTGGCGGATCATTTTCTGGAAGAGATAGGCTTCCTCGTTGGAACACTTGGCCGAGCCAAAGCCCGCAACCCGTGTGCCCTTGTCTTCGCGCAATTTGGCCAGACCGTTTGCCGCCGCATCCAGCGCTTCGTCCCATGTGGCTTCGCGGAAGTGGGTCAGCACATTGCCCGGGTCCACGTTCAAGCCCTTGGCAGGTGCGTCTTCGCGGCGGATCAACGGTTTGGTCAAGCGATGCGGGTGGTCGATATAGTCGAACCCAAAGCGGCCTTTAACACAGAGCCGGTTTTCGTTGGCAGGGCCTTCAACCCCTTCCACATATTTGATTTTGTTGTCCTTGATCTTGAACGACAGTTGACAGCCGACACCACAGAACGGGCAGACGCTTTCAACCTCACGGTCGAAGTCTTTGCTGTCGCCTTCTTGGTTTTCATCGACCACTGTGGCAGGCAGCAAGGCCCCTGTCGGGCAGGCTTGCACACATTCGCCACAAGCCACGCAAGACGATGCGCCCATAGGGTCGTTCATGTCGAACACAATCTCGGCACCCTTGCCGCGCCCTGCCATGCCGATCACATCGTTGACCTGTACTTCACGGCAGGCCCGCACGCACAGGCCACATTGGATGCATGCATCAAGGTTCACGGACATCGCCACGTGGCTGTTGTCGAGCAGCGGGATCGCGTCCGGCTCAACCCGTGGGAAACGACTTTCGATGACCTCGGTTTCCGCCGCCATGTCCCAGAAATGGCTGGACGCATCGTGGGGTTTTTCCGGCTGGTCTGTGGCCAGCAGTTCCAACACCATCGCGCGGGATTTTTCAGCGCGCTCGGACACGGAATTGACGACCATGCCGTCGGTGGCTTCGCGGATACAGGACGCCGCCAATGTGCGTTCGCCTTCCACTTCGACCATGCAGGCCCGGCAGTTGCCGTCGCTGCGATAGCCCGGCTCAGGCTTGTGGCAGAGGTGCGGGATCACAAGGCCGCGCCCGTTGGCGGCTTCCCAAATGGTTGTGCCTTTGGGGACTGTGACCTCATCGCCGTTCAGCGAGAATGTGACTGTGTTTGCTGTATCGAGCATCTTAAATCTCCTCACCGAAGTGTTTCATGGTCAACCGGATCGGGTTGGGGGCGGCTTGGCCCAGACCACAAATGCTGGCGTCGGACATCACTTGGCAGAGGTCCTCAAGCAGCGGTTGATCCCATGTGTCGGCTTGCATCAGTTTCACGGCCTTTTCGCAGCCCGTGCGGCAGGGCGTGCATTGCCCGCAGCTTTCGTCCTCAAAGAACCGCAGCATGTTCAGCGCGGCGGCCTTGGCACTGTCGTGATCGGACAAGACCACCACAGCAGCCGAGCCGATGAACGTGCCCAGCGGTTGCAGCGTGTCAAAGTCCAGCGGCACATCGTTGATCGACGCAGGCAGCAGACCAGAAGACGGTCCACCCGGTTGATAGGCTTTGAAGCTGTGCCCATGCAGCATCCCACCGCAGGCGTCGATAATATCAGTGATCGTCGATCCGGCTGGCAGCAGATGCACACCGGGGTTTTTGACGCGTCCTGACACTGAATAACTGCGCAAGCCTTTGCGACCATTCTTTTCAGTCGCGTTCAGAATCTCTGGCCCCTCGCGCATCACGCGGGCGATCCACAGCAGGGTTTCCACATTATGCACCAGCGTCGGACGGTTAAAGATACCGACTTGGGCCACATAGGGTGGGCGGTGACGTGGAATGCCACGCTTGCCTTCGATACTTTCAATCATTGCGGATTCTTCGCCGCAGATGTAGGCCCCTGCCCCTCGACGCAGGTCAATGAAGCCTTCGGACACGATGCCCGCGGCCTCTAGCGCTTTGATTTCTTCGGCCAAAATATGCAGCACAGCAGGGTATTCATCGCGCATGTAGATAAAGCATGTGTCGGCCTCAACAGCCCAAGCCGCGATCAACATACCTTCCAAAAACAGGTGCGGCGTGCGTTCCAGATAGTAGCGGTCTTTGAATGTGCCAGGCTCGCCCTCGTCACCATTCACGGCCAGATAGCGCGGCCCTTCGGCTCCACGCACAAAGCCCCATTTGGTGCCCGATGGGAAGCCCGCACCGCCAAGCCCACGTAGGCCACTTTCTTTGATGGTAGCTTGCACCGCTTCCCAATCTCCACCGTCGCGCAGCGTGGTCAGTTGGGTGTAGCCGCCGTTCGCTTGATAGGCCGCCAGCGCTTCATAGTCGGGGATGTCCGCGTGGAAATGCTTGGCCGCGATGATCGCATCGACCTTTTCCACTGTCGCGTTATCGATATGGTGGTGGCCGATCTCCAAGACCGGGGCCGTGTCACAGCGGCCCATGCAGGGCGCGCGCAACACGCGGACCTGCGAGGCGTCCAACCCGTCTTCCAACGCGGCCTTCAATTGCTGCGCCCCTGCCAATTCACACGACAGTGAGTCGCAGACACGGATGGTCAGCGCAGGCGGAACAGGCTCGCCTGTTTTGATCACGTCGAAGTGGGCATAGAAGGTGGCGACCTCGTAGACTTCCGCCTGCGACAGACGCATTTCATCGGCCAAGGCGCAGAGGTTCTCGACACTCAGATGCCCCTGATCATCTTGAATCAAATGCAAAAATTCGATCAACAAGTCCCGATTACGCGGGCGGTCGCCCAGCAATGTGCGGATGTAGTCCAATGCGCTGTCTTCCGGCTGACGGCCCTTTGGGGTTTTACGCCCTTTGCCTTTGCCTGATTTCCAAACACCTTTTGTATCGTCGAGTGGCGCCATTGGGACCTCCTTGGTTTCCCTAGCAGTGCCATCAGTAATTGATATATTCAAATAGCTTATTGCGCATGTACGATAATTTTTACTTATAATGCTGCTGCTAGCGAAATTGCCCTTAGCTTTTGTACAATCGGTAAGGCCCTCCCACGTCGCGAGGTAAGCAAACCGATAGTTTTGGCCACCACAGGTTCGTGTAATTCCAATGCAGTAATCGCCTCGGGCATGGTAAATGTGTCCAAAAGGCCCTTGGGCAAAATTGCAGCTACGGCGCCCTGCTGCACCATCATCAGCGCTGAGGTGAACCCGTTAGCTTCGCTTACAATGTTTGGAACCAAGCCAACTTCGGCAAATATATTGTCTAAAATGCGCCGGTTTTGCATCTGACCATCCAACAAACATAGCGGCACCCCAGCCAAATCATCCCATCTGACCTTGCCTGCATCGCCCGCCACAACCGCCTTTGGCGCAAGCAAAACATAGGTTTCCTCATAGACCGGTTCGACCTGCAAAAGATCCGTGGACACGCCGTCCGTATAACTTAGGCCAGCGTCCAGTCGACCGTCCTCGATCCCTTGCTGAATGGCCAAGGATGACGCAGATTCCAGACGGACAAATACCTGCGGAAACTGATCATAAAGCGCAGCCACTAGGGCCCCCGCCTGCGCCAATGCCGTGGGCACCACACCCAAGGTTAGTGTGCCTGCAATGGGCCCGTCACCGGCCTTGATTTCCTGCTCCAAGCCGCGCACATCATCCAGAATGCCCAACGCCCGCTGGACCAAAAGCTCGCCTTGTGGGGTGAGGCCCAGAAACCGGTTGCCACGCCGCACGATTGCGACACCTAGGCGGTCTTCAAGTGCGCGGATCCGCATGGAAAACGCTGGCTGTGAAATTCCGCATTCTGTTGCTGCTTTGGCGAAATGCTTGTGGCGGGACAAAGCCGTCAAAAGTTGCATATCGCGCAGATCAATCATTTCAATTCGCCTTAGGCTATTCCACCGCAGCACCATGGCCGAAAATATTGGGCGAGCAAAACGATTTGTTAAGGCACCGTGCGCTAAGGGTATCGCACAATTTTGACAGATGCGTGAAAGGTTACAGCAGTGAGTGATGCCTCTATCTATCCGCTTGGGCGACACAAAGGTCACCCGGCGCAAAACCCCTTGATCGCCTTCTTTCAGAACGTTCAGGATCGGGACGTAGACATTCAATGCGATAATGTTTCACGCATGGACGCGCAAAACCTCCAAATCCTGCTGAGCGCGCAAAAGGTGTGGCAGGCAAAGGGCCTCAATTTTGAACTGTCGCGCATGTCCAACGATCTACGCTCCAGTCTGGCGCTGCTGGGTGTTTCTTCTACGCAATTTGAAAATGAGGTTCCTTCGTGAAAACCAAAGTCTTGGCCATTGATGACAGCCGCACGATCCGCGAATTGCTTCGCCAATCTATCGAAGATGCTGGTTTCGCCTACTTCAGCGCGGACGACGGTGTGGAAGGCGTGGAACGATTTGAACAATTGACCCCAGATGTGGTCATCACCGATATCAATATGCCGAACAAAGACGGGTATGGCGTTATTCAAGACATTCGTGCCGCAAACGAAAACTCCACAGTCCCGATCCTTGTTCTCACAACAGAAAGCTCGGATGAGGCCAAGGCCCGTGCCCGTGAAGCAGGTGCGACTGGATGGATCGTAAAGCCGTTCAATGATGCATCCCTGATTTCAGTCCTTCATCGGGTCACAGGCGGGGCGTGATCCTATGAGCATGAACTCGATCCGCGATACCTTTTTTGAAGAATGCGAGGACCTTCTGGCCGCTCTGGCAGAAGGTCTTGACGAAATGGCAACCGACAGCGTCGACAACGAGGTTGTGAACGCAGTTTTCCGGGCTGTTCATTCGATGAAAGGTGGTGCTGGCGCCTTTGGCTTGGATGACCTTGTTGGCTTTGCTCACACGTTCGAAACAGTGCTCGACAACATTCGGTCAAACAAACTGGATATGTCCGAAGAGCTCTTGCTTGTATTGCAAAAATCGGGCGACCAATTGACAGACCTAGTCAGCTCCGCACGTGATGAAACGCCCGTCGACCAAGCAACTGTTGCAGGCGTCATTAGTGAATTAGGCGGTTTCTTGGGCGCAGATGCATCGGCTTCGCAAGCCCCTGCCCCAGACGAAGAATTCGTTTTTGATGCCGTGGCGTTCAATTTCGATGATGACGCAAGCGCCGCCGCATCTACGCCCAATCCTGCTGACACAAACGAGACCGTGTTTAAAATTCAGTTTCGTCCATTCAATTCTCTTTTTGCAAACGGGCACGAACCCATATTGTTGTTCGAAGCCCTGGAACGTCTTGGCACACTGGACGTCTGTCTCAACAGCGAAACTCTGAGTGAACTGCACGACCTCAGCGTATCAGAATATGGCCTCAGTTGGGATCTGACGCTGACCACGCAAGAACCCGAAACTGCATTGGATGAAGTTTTTGAATTCGTTGAGGGCCTTTGTGATCTGCGTATAGTACGTCAAGACCTAGCTGCTTCAGACGACCCAGCTCCCGCATTGGATTTGGATGCCATGTTTGGCGCGGCTCCAACGCCAGCGCCTGTCGCCGAGGAACCACTCGCAACAGTTCCAGATCCACCCCAAAAGGCCCAGAAACCGCCACAAAAAACAAAGGTCACTCCTGCTGCACCTCCAGCAAAAACTGAACCCAAAGGGCCACGCCCGACCCTACGCGTGGATCTCGAAAGGGTAGACCGTTTGATTAACACGGTCGGGGAACTGATCATAAATCAAGCCATGATTGCTCAGCAGATTGACAAGTTGCAATCGCATAATGTGACGGATTTGCAAAATGATCTGGAGGACTACAAACTCTTAGCCCGCGAAATCCAAGAGGGGGTCATGGCCATCCGTGCCCAGCCCGTCAAGCCCTTGTTCCAGCGCATGGGCCGCATCGTTCGAGAAGCCAGTGAAGCGACTGGAAAACGCGCCAAACTGGTGACGATTGGTGACGACACCGAAGTCGATAAAACAGTTATTGAACGGCTTGCTGATCCCCTCACCCACATGATCCGAAATGCTGTCGACCATGGCCTCGAAGACATTGAAACCCGCAAAGCGGCCGGAAAACCCGATGTAGGTCAGATAAAATTAAACGCCTCGCATCGATCCGGCAACGTCGTCATCGAAATCTCGGACGATGGCGCTGGCCTCAACCGAGATAAGATCAAAGAAATTGCGATTACCAAAGGCCTCATCCCAGCTGACGCCGATTTGACTGAAAACGAAATTGACAATCTTCTCTTCCTGCCAGGTTTTTCGACCGTCTCGAAAGTGTCAAATCTTTCTGGGCGTGGTGTTGGCATGGATGTTGTCAAAAACGCGGTTTTGGCCCTTGGTGGACGAATTTCTATTGCATCAGAACCGGGCAAAGGATCAGTCTTTTCTGTGATTTTACCGCTTACTCTGGCTGTACTCGATGGCATGGTCGTGTCCGTCGGCGATGAAACTATGGTTGTTCCGATTACATCTATTTTGGAAACGGTGCGCCCAACCAAAACAGATATTTTCCCGCTTGGTGTTGATGGAAATGTTCTTTCAATACGCGGCAGCTACGTCCCAATAATCGATGTCGCTCAGAGCCTCAGCTTCACTGCAAACCAGCAAAACTCAGTCCCAGAAGTTTTGTTGGTTGTAGAAACCGATCGCCATGGAGTGCGTGCCTTAGCTGTCGACGCAATTCATGATCAAAGACAAGTAGTCATAAAAAGTCTTGAAGGAAATTACGGCAAAATCCCTGGTGTGTCCGCTGCAACAATTCTTGGTGATGGCAAAATTGCACTTATTCTGGACCCCGACAACATTGCAGATCTAGCAACAAACCAAAGCGAAAATAGTACCGCAGCTGAAGAGGATGCACAAAATGTCGCCTGAACAAGAACCCCTGAAATCAGGGCAGAAAGAGTTTGTAACGTTTACATCAGGTGACCAAAGCTTTTGCCTCGAGATCATGCAGATCAAAGAAATACGAAGATGGGCGCAAGTAACCGCGCTTCCCCATGCGCCGGAGGATGTTATGGGCGTAATGAACCTGCGTGGTTCGGTAATCCCGATTTATGACCTCGCCGCGCGTTTCGGCTTTGGCAAAACAGAAGCTAACGAAAGAAATGTGGTAATCATTGCGACCGTTGGCGATCAAACCATTGGTCTATTGGTCCAATCCGTCTCAGAAATCTTAACAGTACCGCTCGACGCTATTCAGGAAACACCTGACGTCAAAAGCGAAGCCACAAGACAGAGCATTATAGGTGTAATCTCGCGGGAAGATGACATGACCCGAGTAATCGACCTCAAGGCAGTCATCGCGCCTGTTGAACGATTGGCCTCGTAAAGATGCCTGAGCCGGCCACCACTGCCACATCCGAGTTCTCTTTTAGCGACGGTGCGTTCGACCAACTTGCCGCCATCGCGCACAAGCGCTTTGGCCTGAGTCTACCAAAATCGAAGAAGACTCTGGTCTATTCGAGACTAAGCAAACGCGTCCGAACACTTGGGTTGGATAGCCTGGACCGTTATGTCTATCAGCTATGTGACCGAATAAATCCACAAGAAGACACCGTACTAGCATCCCTACTAACGACCAACGTCACTCATTTTTTCCGTGAGGCTCATCATTTTCAGCATCTACGCGACCACTGTATTCCGCGCTTGATCGAAAAAGCCGCCAATGGTGAAAGAGTAAGGCTTTGGTCTGCCGGTTGTTCCTCCGGTCAAGAGGCATTTTGTATTGGCATGCTCTTGATCGACGCATGCCCAGAGATCGAACGATATGACATTAGAGTTCTCGGGACAGATATCGATCCCAAAATGGTGAAAACGGCCTCATCCGGTATGTATCCCTGCGAACTGGTAAAGACAAAAAAGGGTTTTTCTGTCGAACCACACTTTGAATTGGACGCAAGACAACAGACCTACAGCGCCTCCCGCAAATTGCGGAAAATCGTTTCTTTTGCAGAACTAAATTTGATTGAACCGTGGCCGTTTTCTGGAACGTTTGACGCCATATTTTGCCGCAACGTCGCAATCTATTTTGATACCCAAACACAAGCAGAACTATGGAACCGCTTTGCTGCAAGCCTTCTTCAAAACGGAATGCTCTATCTTGGGCATTCCGAAAGATTGGACGATAACGCCCTGCAAAAATTTAGGCCAGTCGGGGTTACGACCTATGAGCGGCTGTGAACATAATACCTTGAAAGGACGGACATGAGCCTCAAAAATCAACTGAAGGTTATGGTCGTGGACGATATGTCCACAAGCAGAGCCCTGATCACCCAAGCTCTGGACGCAATCGGCGTAGCAAACTATGCCGTCGAAAATGATGGCCAAAATGCACTCAAGACACTCTCCACTGCACCAGTCCACTTAGTGCTCTCCGACATGAACATGCCAAATATCGATGGTCTCGGACTGCTGGAGGCCTTGCGCCGCAATCCTGCTACGGCACGCGTTGGGTTTATCCTAGTGACCGGGTCACCATCGCCAGAGATTGTCCAGCGTGGGCAAAAACTGGGCCTCAACAACATAATCAAAAAGCCATTCTCTCCAGCCCAAATGAAGCAATGCATCGAACGTGTCGTAGGAAGGCTCTAAGAAATGAAACTTTCACTATCAGAAATCTTTGACCGGCTGGGATCTGAGATAACGCAAATCCATAAAAATATTGATCAAGTTGAGCAAACGATCCTCGGCCTTCTGGAAGATCACGAAATTCAATTGGAAGAAAACGTAGTCGAAAAGCTGCAGTTTATAGATCTGTTGTCACAATCATCTGCCGCTCTTGCCGCTTACACAAACGGCGTCTCGCAGGCCATAAATGTCAGCGAACAAATAGATACAACTGCTGCGCTCTCTTCGGTTCCGCTCAATGACATGCGATGCCGGCTAGCATCCTGCTCTAGCCCGCTTTCGACCAAGGCCCTTCCTGAAAAAGGTAAGGCGGAAATGTTCATCTAAAACAGTGGACACTATTGAAATATTTTGTGCGCATGGGCGCACGCGGCTTGAGTTCTCCAAAGATTAGAGTTTTTGTGACAGACGTTTATATCATTTCTTCTAGTACTGTAGGCTTTCAAAATGTTCTACGTGCGATGCGACGGTCTAGCGGTCTCCGTTTTTTGGGCCGATCAGAGACGCTGTCGGCCGCACGTCGCCAGATCGAATATAATCGCCCTTCTGTCATTCTGATAAGTTCGAAATTCTTAAGCGATCCAGACTTCGAAGCAGCGACCACACTTTTCCTTTATATGGAAGTACGTTGGCTCGTCTTTGAAGACGAAGGCTGTCAGCAGCATGCAGTTCCACTCAGGAAACATCGATCAGACCTTTTCGTGATACCGTTGAACGCGACCCAGAGCTTTATCGAGCATCAGATTGCTGCGGTGTGCCATGCGCACTGGAATGGAGGTAAGTCAGAACCGCCTGCGTCTCGAAATGAACATATCCAAAAGTGGAACAAGTCAGTCTTTATAGGGAGCTCAACCGGGGGTATCGGCGCACTTATTTCCATCTTAAAGACATATCCAAAGATCTGCCCCCCAACAGTCATTGTTCAGCATACCGGCACCCAATTCATTCCCAGCCTTGTGAACCTCTTAAATTCGAAAACCGCATCACGCGTCGAATGTTTCTCCTCCAATACTGCACTCAAAGCCGGCCATATCTATTTGGCAGGAGGATCGCGACAACATCTGGAAATCACTGTATCCAGTCAAACACAACGCGGGATTTTAACTCCACCTGGTCCAAAAGACCTTCATGTTCCGTCAATTGATACGCTGTTTTCGTCGGCCTCAAAGTTGGCAGAGAATGCGATAGGGGTCCTATTAACCGGCATGGGAAAAGACGGAAGTGTTGGCCTAGGAAAAATGCGAGCCGCTGGCGCATGTACGATCGTACAAGACGAAAAAACGTCCACAATCTACGGTATGCCCAAAATTGCATGGGAGACTGGAGCCGCCGAATTTAAGCTTCCAATACAAAATATCGGACCGAAAATTTTGGAGTCGGCACAGACAAAATCGTCTTTGCATCATGCTGGCCGGATTTCGACATGACATCACCTATCTCAAAATCGGTGACCCAGGGAAATTTCTACGTCTCGTCCGAATGTGATCATGTTCTAAATTGCGTTTTGGGATCCTGCATAGCAGCCTGTCTTTACGATGAGACGCAAACCATAGGCGGGATGGCTCATTTTCTTTTGCCTTGTTCCAACGACCGGGACGGTAAAGAAAGTACAAAATACGGTGCCTACTCGATGGAGCTTTTAATTAACGAGATCATGCAAAGAGGTGGCGATAAATCCCGTCTGAAAGCCAAAATTTTTGGTGGTAGCCAAGTGACGAAAGGTTTTTCCACCGTGGGTGAACAAAACATCGACTTCATCCGGGCGTTTTTGCTGCACGAAGGCATCCAAATTGTGTCGGAAAACCTAGGGGGCAAGAGGGCACGACAAGTGCGGTTTTGGCCCACAACGGGTCGCGCACAAATGATGCTTCTTCCAAATGCGATCTTTGATCAACCATCCAAAACAAAACTCATGTCGACTGGCCGAAACGAAATAACCCTTTTTTGACCTTCAATGCGACGTCCCCAGTTTGTGATTGCGCAAAAGATCCAGAACAAGACCTTGCCCGCCCAGTCCCCCATTTGCCTGCTCTAGAGCTTTATTTACCTGCTTGGCCACCTGACTTTCGTTCAAACCGGCCTTGATAAGGACCCCCTTAAGTCTGGGGTTCATAATATCGATATCATCTGGAAACGTGGTTGCACTTGTCACCAGCAAAACTGGGCACAAGCGATTGAGTTCCACTTGTTCCAAAAATTCCAGAGCAAAAGATCCATTCTGACCTGGCAAGAAATAATCAACAAAGATCAAATCAAAATAGACGGTTTCGACAAGATCCATAAATCGAGACGGCCGATCTGCCTCAAGCCACTCAATATCGTGACCGATGGATCGCGGGCGCGCCAATCGCCGCAAGCGACATCTGTCGAATGTACAATCGTCCAACACCAAAAAACGCTTCTTGTTTTGTTCTGGAACAAGAAGCGACCGAGCTGTGTGCCGTTTGTCTATCGGGAAAGCCATCGAACGCCCTCGTTGTGATCAAAGTCACGGGCAAACTGGCGCAGCGTTGTTTCTATCGGGTTAATTTGCAGAGACGCGCGTTAACACATTCCTTAAGGCATCTCGACCAAACGGCTATAGGCGTTGATCATCTCAAGAGCCTGCCACAGTGTTTCCTTAGGATTATCTTTCACAATATAGCCTGCAACGTTCTTTTCGTATGCTGATGAAACGTCCCTCGGTGTGTCCGAGGTCGTCAAAACAAAGATAATCAGCTTGTTTAGCATCGGGTCCGATCTGATTTTTTCAAGAAATTCAAAGCCGTTCATCCTCGGCATGTTCAGGTCGAGAATGACGATATACGGCAATAGCCGCCCTTCAGCCTCTACCGAAGCGTTCAAAATCGAGAGGGCTTCTAACCCGTCTTTGGCGATCTCTAACTCGTTTACGATCCTTAATTTTCTAAGGCTTCGTTGCAAAGCCATAATGCTGACCCGGTCATCATCAACGATGAGGAAACGCACCTCTTTGGTCTTAGGCAGTTCTTGGTCCATATCTTTTCCTCTTAAGCCGCAACCAGCGGGCGATTATTTTCGTCCATCACACCGCCTCGTAACAGCGGCAATGCTATAACAACGCTAAGACCGCGGGCCTCGTCTGGGTTGGAGACAAGCGTTATCTTGCCCTTCATGTGGCCAACCAATTTATGCACAATGGCCAGACCCAACCCACTTCCTTCAATCTCATCACGGGATTTAAGCGTTTGAAAAAGCCCAAATATCCGGTCGTGATATGCAGGTGGCACACCTGGTCCATCGTCTGTTACAGAAATCCTGAGTTCAGACTGCAACGGCTCCACCAACACATCAATCGTGCCACTGGACCTGTCATGGTGTTTGATCGCATTGCCGCAAAGGTTCATCAAGATTTGGCGCAGCGGCGAGCCGGGCAACATGATCTCACCCTTGGGACCGCGGTAATTAATTTTATAAGCACGATCAGGGGACATCAAATCCTGAGTTTCATCTACCAGATCCGCGATTTTGATCGGCGAAAGCTCAAGACTGCTGAGACCCACGCGGGAATATTCAAGCAAATCCGACAAAAGACTGTTAAGACGATTTACGCGAGACGACAGGAGCTTAAGGTTCTCAGCACTATCCTGTGACAATTGATTTTCCGTGTCTTCCATTGTCCACTCTGCTAGATCGCGGATAGCAACCAGAGGCGATCGCAGGTCATGGGCTGCTACATAGGCAAAATTTTCAAGTTCTTTGTTAGATCTCTCTAACTCTTCGGAGTTTGTTCTGAAAATCTGCAAGGCGTCAGCAATTGCCCTGACTTCATCATTCCCGTTTTGATTAACCGGGTGCGCCAGATCGCCAGCCGCGATAGCCTCCACGGCTTGCGTCAATTCTGCGACCCGTCGATTGATTTGGATTTCAACGACGGCAAAGCCAGTTAACGCCAAAAGGGACAGGGACGTTAATCCGACAATGACCAAAACCAAGGTCGCGCGCTGAGAGGTTGCTTCTAGGCGTCCCGAGGCGTCAGACACCTGCACCAAAGATGTTTCGGCCAGTTCCGCCATAGCTTCAGAAATTCCACTAAGCACCTGAAATTGCTGAGTAGACAGTACCTGTGCTAAATTTGAATAACCCAAAATGCTGGTCTTGAGAGCCCACAGACCTTCCGCACCATCAAAGCCCTGTCGAATTTCAAGCACATTCTGAGCAAGCGCCTTTTGATCCGGCGACCGCTCTAATGTGCCAAGCAGATCGATCAATTGCCGCGTTCTAAATTGCAACAGCCCCTGATTGAGGCTCAATTCTTCGTCCGACATCACCAGTGGGAAACTGTTAATCTGATCAGCGAGCGATTCAAGGCTTGTCGCAAGCTCGGCGAGGTTGAGCGCGGTTAGAAAGGCATTGGACACAGTTTGCCGGGCAGCGTCACTAGCGATTGATCTGCCACCTTCAGCCAATTGGGCAGTCAGTTCATCAGTTTTCTCGGCATTTTGCATCGATTCATCAAATAGAAGAGTTTCAACAATTACACGGGACTGCTGAGCCAGCGTTATGAGATTTTGTTTTTGATCGTTCACCTTTGCTTGCTGATCAAACCGGTCAGCGCGCGCTGTCAAATAGTCCTCTAAAATTGGGCTTACGTCTTCTGAAAGTGCCGTAAGACGTTGAGAATAAGTTACATCGGCGCCCAACGGAATAAACCTGTTTACCTGCTGCTTGAGTTGTTCCAATAGGTCAAAAACAACGTCAGCTTTTTCATCCAGTTGTGTGGGCTCGTCGATGTTTTCCATCAAACGAATTTCTGTGCTCAACAATAAAACGGTCCGTTGAAGGGCCTGAGTCTGGATCAATTTCGGCACTGAAATTTGGCTGAGATCCTGTTGAGAACTGGCAATTGTACGCGCCTGCAAAATGCTGATTGCCAACATCACAATGACCAACACAACGGCCAAACCAAAGGCCGCCCTAAGGCGGGTTACAATGCGATTGGATTGGATCAGGCGTGTGATCACGGGGATCAAATCCTCCTTGGGTTGCGTAATTTACTAGACGCTTTCTTCAAAATACACCATAAAGTTGTTTGCAAATGAAGGGTTATATACAAGCCATGCTCTGCAGGCTTTTAAGTTCAGGTTAAGAAAGGTCTGAAACACTAAAAATCCTTCGCAGTCACTGGACGCGTCACATGAATTCGAAAATGTTGAAAGTGGACCTAAACAAACGCCAAACGCTTGCCCTTTTGGGATCTGCGCTTGCGTTGCCCCAGTTTGCTTCAGCACAGACAGTTTCATTTCATTTGAGCGTTGCTGAGAACGCAAAAAACGTTGCAGGGCTCAACCCCACCTCTTTGTCGATACTTATTCCACAGGGGTCGGAATCGAATGTAATGCCAATCATAGATGAATTTTTCCAGCTGACTGGTATTCGCGTTATCCCAACCTCTGTCGGGGTTGATGCCGTCCAAGCCGAGCTGTCATTGGATGTTATGGCAGGCAAAGGCGAGTATGACATCGCGCTGCCTGCAACCTTTGATTTACCGGATTTGGTGGATCTTAAGGCCATTGTCCCGATGACTGACTTTGCCCAAAAATACGAACCAATGGGCTATAGATCGAACTCGCTCTTTTCCATTGGCGACAGCTTTGACGACGAAATCTATGGCTTTCAAACAGACGGCGATGCCTATGTCATGTTCTTCAATCAGGACTTTCTTTCCGACCCAAAGGCGCAGTCTGATTATTTGGAACAGTTTGGATCGCCACTGAGGATACCGGTGACGTGGGCGGAACTCGATCAACAAATCGGCTTCTTTCACCGTCCTGAGGACAACCTCTTTGGCGCAACCTTGTTTCGCACGCAGGGCTATGTTGCTTGGGAATATTGGGTGCGCCTGCATGCCAAGGGTCTTTGGCCGTTTGCACCGGATATGACGCCGCAAATCACCCACGCCGATAGTATCGCAGCACTGGAGGAAATGATTGCAGTCAGTCAATCATTGGTACCAACAGTCGGGACCATGGATCTTTTTGAAAATTGGGAGCGTTTTTCTCAAGGCAATGTATATTGCAATATCGGCTGGGGTGGATCCCAAAAATATTTCAACCGGCCCGGCTCCAAGGTTAAGGGAAAACTGGCCTATGCACCCACACCGGGAGGCTACGTGAACGGGGAACTGGTGCGCGCGCCTTATTTTAATTGGGGCTGGGATTATGTCGTGACCGCCTCAAGCACCCGCCAAGAACTAGCCTATTTGTTTTGCCTATTTGCCAGCACACCTGAAATGTCCTTGCGCGCCGTTCGCGCACCGGATGGCTTTTTCGATCCCTTCCAGCCCGAACATTACAAGGATCAAACCGTTCAAGAAATCTACTCGAAGGAGTTTTTGGACGTGCACCAAACAAGCATGGCAGGTTCGATCCCTGATCTCTATCTCAAGAACCAAAGCGATTACTTTCGCGTCCTTGGTGAGCAAGTCTTTCTTGCCATAAACGGAAAAGTCAGCGCCGCTGAGGCTTTGAAACGGGTCGATAGGCGATGGCGATTGATAACCGGTCGTGCCGGCGCGCAAAGCCAGATCAGGCGCTGGAACAATTTACAGCTGAAGTACCCGCAAGCCACCAAAAATCACCTTAGAACCCTTTAGATCCGAAATCGAAATGAGAATGACATGAGTGCCACGGAAAAAAATGAAAAGCCTCAAGAGGACGACGGACCAATCGTTGCCAATGCAACAGCGGCTCCCTCAAAAGACTTCGAGGACTTCATCTATCTGATCAGCCACGACGTCCGAAATTCTGTACGCGCTCTGTTGGAATTGCCTCACTGGATCGAAGAAGATCTGGTGGATGCAGGATACCAAGTAACGGGTCCATTGGCCGAAAACATTCAGCTTATGAACACCCACACCAAACGACTGGATCGCATGCTGTATGATCTGCTGATCTATTCTAGGCTTGGCCGAATGCAATCTATCAAGCGAAATGATCTTAACGAGGCGCTGGATACGGTTTTGACTAACCTTGAGATACCTGAAGGGTTTAGTGTACTGCGACGTCTTGAGGCGAAATCTGTGACGATGGGAAACCGCGATGTCCTGACATTATTGGGCGCTCTGATTTCCAATTCTATCAAACATCACCACAAAGACAGTGGCGAGGTCGTCGTCACAACCCGCGACGAACCGCGCGAATTTGTGCTGACGGTCAGCGACGATGGGCCTGGTATCGATGCCGAATTCAGGGATCGGGTTTTTGGGGCTATGACCACTTTGAAGCCACGCGATGAAGTAGAGGGAAGCGGGATGGGCCTCGCAAATTGCCGCAAAATTGCGTCTTTGTATGAAGGTCGCATTTGCGTCTTTGACACTGGTGATATGCAAGGTACGACAGTTGAGGTGCGCCTTCCGAACTCGTCAATCGCCCTACCATAATGTCTAGAATTTTACTCAATTTAGAGAAATTCAGCGGTACAAATTAACACAATAGTGAAGTCGCCCTTCTAGCTTGGTAGTGATCAGATAAGGGTGATTTCAATGTTTCCACAGACAGACTTCCGTTCCAACACGACAGTTTTTTTCGATCATACCTTTCGGGTACTCCTTCTGGAGGATTGCGAATTTGACCGCTTGCGGTTTTCGCGGATGGCAAAGAAATCAAATATCTTGCTAGACATCACCACAGTGACGAACCTTTCAGAACTCGCCGTTGCCGCTGACAAAGCTACATTTAATCTGGTCGTATTGGATTACTTTTTACCCCAGGGAACTGCGGTAAATGCGGTCGAAATGCTGCGCAATTCTGACTGTAACCAAGACGCAAAGCCAATCATTTTGTCCGGCAACTTGGATCCCAAAATTGCTTTGAAATCATATAGAATGGGCTGCGGCGGTTATTATGAGAAGGCGCAGCTTTCAACCGATCTTTTGGTTGAACTGATTGAGAAACAAAAAGAAAAAGCTGTGCGGAAATCAAATGCTTCCGTGTCTCAAATTCCATATGGCACACAGATGGGTATTGAATGGTTGAACGCGCTTAGACCGAATTCACCGGTCTAGACTTCAAGGGCAACAGCCTCATCAACAGTCAGGTCAAAGGCTGCAGCCATCAACGCCTTTGTGTAGTCAGTTTGCGGCGCGTCGAAAATCTGGTCGCGTGTCCCAAACTCAACCACGTCGCCTTGTTTCAGAACCATGACTTTGTGAGACAATGCTCGGACGACTTTTAGATCGTGCGAGATAAACAAATAGGCCAAGCCATATTTCTTTTGCAAATCACGCAACAGATTCACAATTTGCACCTGCACGGTCATATCCAAGGCCGATGTGGGTTCATCCAAAACCAATAACTTGGGGCGCAATATCATCGCGCGCGCAATCGCGATACGCTGGCGTTGCCCACCTGAAAACTCATGGGGATAGCGGTGCATCATGTCAGGATGCAGGCCCACTTCCTGCATAATCTCCGCAACCATCTCGCGGCTGCTGCGCCCGCGTTCCACACCATGAACACTGAGGCCCTCGGCGATGATCTGTTCAACAGTCATACGCGGCGAAAGCGACCCATACGGATCTTGAAACACGATCTGCATATCGCGCCGCAAACGTCGCAATTGGCGTGCGGTCCAGCCTTGGATATCTTGGCCTTCATAATTGATGACGCCTTGCGATGATATCAAACGCATGACCGCCAGAGCCATCGTAGTTTTACCCGATCCACTTTCACCGACGATCCCAATAGTCTCACCTGCACGAACGGAAAAACTCGCCGAGTTTACCGCCTTGATATGGCCAACTGTCCGCTTCAACAGCCCCCTTTGGATTGGAAACCAAATTCGCAGGTCTGTGGCACTTGCCACTTCGACAGCGCCTTCTTGCACATCATCCGGCACTCCTACAGATTCTGCGTTCAACAGCATTTGGGTATAGGCGTGTTGCGGGTTCCGAAATATTTCTGCGGTGGCGCCGTGTTCGACAATTTCGCCGTCTTTCATAACACAAACCCGATCGGCAATTTTGCGCACAATCCCAAGGTCATGGGTGATGAACAGCATCGACATGCCTTCGGAGGCCTTCAATTCCGCAAGCAGTTCAAGAATTTGCGCTTGGATGGTTACATCCAAAGCGGTGGTGGGCTCATCAGCGATCAACAAATCCGGGCCATTGGCCAGCGCCATCGCAATCATCACCCTCTGCCGCTGGCCACCTGACAATTGGTGCGGATAGCTTTGAAGACGGTTTTCAGGCTCGTGAATGCCAACCTTTACCAACAATTCGATGATCTTTGAACGTGCCTCGGCCCCAGTCAGCCCCTGATGCAACAACAACGACTCGGCCAATTGTTTTTCCAAAGTGTGCAAAGGGTTCAAGGACGTCATCGGTTCTTGGAAAATAAAACTAATGTCATTGCCGCGGGTCTTGCGAAGCAATGCGTCGTCTGCACCGACCATTTGCTGCCCGTTATAGGTCACTGATCCAGTAACCTCGGCGCTATCTCCCAAAAGGGAGACTGTCGAAAGGGCCGTCACCGATTTCCCTGACCCAGACTCTCCCACCAAAGCAACCGTTTCACCGCGTTTCACGTCAAAGCTGATCCCTTTAACAGCTTGGCTTAACGCGCCATCTTGCCGGAACCCAATCCCAAGGTCTTTTACATCCAGTGTAACCTCAGTCATGCAAAAGTCTTTCTTGGATCAAACGCATCGCGGATGCCTTCAAAAATGAAAACCAGCAAAGACAGCATAATTGCAAAGGTGAAAAACGCCGTGAACCCCAGCCAAGGCGCCTGCAGGTTTTGTTTGGCTTGCAATGTCATTTCGCCCAAAGATGGTGCCGAGGATGGCAGGCCGTAGCCCAAGAAATCCAACCCCGCCAATGCCGAAATCGTGCCAGTTATCACAAAAGGCATCATTGTTAACGTAGCCACCATGGCATTGGGTAACATATGCCGAAACATGATCGTCCAGTTTGATACGCCCAACGCCCGCGCAGCACGCACATATTCAAAGTTCCGCGCTCGCAAAAACTCGGCCCGGACCAGTCCCGTGAGGGCCGGCCAGCCAAATAGGATCATCAAGAAAATAAGCAATCCTACTGATCTGCCAAAAACTGCAAACATAATGATAATCACATATAGCGACGGCGTGGCCGACCAAATTTCGAGGGCGCGCTGGAACAACAGATCGGTCCAACCGCCAAAATATCCCTGAAGCGCGCCCGCAATGACCCCAATAACCGACGCAATGCCCGTCACAATTAAGGTAAACAAAACCGACAGCCGGAAGCCATAGATCACCCGCGCAAGCACATCGCGCGTGGTATCATCGGTTCCCAACCAGTGATTGGCATCGGGTGGAGAAGGTGCCGCACGGCCAATATCGTTTGGCGTATCATAACTATAGGGGATCAACGGCCAAAGCATCCAACCTTGATTAACGTCCTGCCCTTCGACCATCCCGGTCGCGCGGACCTCTTCGATGACACCTTCGGGATCATCCCAACAGGCTTGCGACCCCTGACTGGTGATCAAACACTTAACTTCAATGTCGCGGTAGATGGCTTCGGTCTGAAAATCGCCCCCAAAGGCCGTCTCAGGATAGAAATTAAAGATGGGCATGTAATAGGCGCCGTCATAGTTCACCAAGATCGGCTTGTCGTTTGCGATAAACTCCGCAAACAAGGACAGCACAAAAAGCACTGAAAAGATGATCAGTGACCAGAAGGCGCGGCCATTGCGACGAAAATTGCGCAAACGGCGCCGATTGAGAGGGGAAAGCGCCATTATGTTTGCCTGCTATCAAAGTCGATCCGAGGGTCGACAAACACATACATAAGGTCCGACAGGATGCCGACCAACAGCCCGACCAAGCCAAACACGAACAACGTGCCAAAAATGACCGGGTAATCGCGTGCAACAGCCGCTTCAAAACCCAAACGCCCTAGGCCATCCAACGAGAATATCGTCTCAATAATCAGGCTCGAACCAAAGAAGACGCCGATGAACACTGCTGGGAAGCCCGCAATAACGATCAGCATCGCGTTCCGAAAGACGTGTCCGTAGAGAACTCGTTTCTCTGTCAGCCCTTTGGCCCGGGCGGTCATGACGTATTGCTTTTTAATCTCGTCAAGAAAGCTGTTTTTCGTCAGCAACGTCAGTGTGGCGAAGGCAGAAATCGTTGTCGCAATCACTGGCAGCGTGATGTGCCAGAGGTAATCAAGGACCTGCTGGATCGCGTTCATATCCTCAAAGCCCTCGCTCGTGAGCCCGCGTAGCGGGAAAATGCGAAAATAGGATCCGCCAGCGAACAATACCAACAGCAAGATCGCAAACAAAAAGCCTGGGATTGCAAAAGCCACAATGATCGCACCGGACGTCCAGGTATCGAAACTGGATCCATCTTTGACCGCTTTTTTGATCCCCATTGGGATTGAGATCATATAGGCGATCAAAGTCGACCAAAGGCCAAGCGTGATAGAGACCGGCAGTTTTTCCAAAACCAAATCCACCACGCTGATCGATCTGAAATAGCTTTCGCCAAAATCAAACCGCATATAATTCCACATCATATTCAGGAACCGCTCAAACGGAGGTTTGTCAAAGCCGAACTCTTTTTCCAGCTCAGCAATGAATTCCGGCGGTAGACCACGCGCGCCCAGATAGCGGTCATCACCGCCACCAGCCTGTTCTTGCACATCGCCGCCATTGCCAGTGATGCCTTCAAAAACATCACCGCCGCCCTCAAGTTCAGCAATAATCTGTTCAATTGGCCCGCCAGGCACAAATTGCACCAAAGCAAAGTTCACGATCATCACACCCAACAATGTTGGAATGATCAGCAAAAGCCGTCTGAGGATATATGCGCCCATAGGAGTCTAAGTGCCTGTTGTTATTGAAAAACGCCAGCGTCTTTCAGCTTTTGACCTTTGTCAGCATTATACCACCAGAAATCAAGGTAGCCGATGTCATAGGGTGGCAGATTTTCGGGGTGATCATATTGATCGTAATAGGCCACCCAAGTTGTATCGTTAAACCAGGTTGGAACGATAAACCGCTTTGCTCGCATCACACGGTCCAGTGCACGCGTTGCGGTTTGCAGTTCGTCTTTGGTCTTGGAGGCCACGATTTTTTCCATCAACACGTCCGCACCTGCATCGGCATAGCCTGCAGGGTTGCGAGAGTTGTTTTCGACATCTTGCGATCCAAACCATTGCGACGTTCCAATGCCTGGCTCTGGCGAAGTGCGGTAACCAAAATAGATCATGTCAAAGTCATTGGCCCGCGTGCGCTCGGTATATTGTGCGGGATCGACGCGATTATAATTTGCGTTCACCCCCAAAGCTTTGAGGTTGGCCACATACGGCGTAAAGATCCGGTCGAATGTTGGCGTATCTTCCAGCAATTCAATATCCAGCGTTTGGCCATCCGCATTTCGGCGGATGCCGTCACTGCCAACGGTATAACCTGCTTCGTCCAGCAAGGCGGAAGCCCGGCGTAGATTTTTGCGGTCCAACTGACGCGCGCCACTGGAATGGGCGCGAACGGCTGGTTCGGTCAACACAGAAGGCTCGACCTTGTCACCAAGGGATTTTAGCAACTCCAGCTCTGCACCCTCGGGCACACCCGTTGCCCCCATGTCGCTATTTTCCCAAAACGAATGACGCTGTGCGAACAGCCCATATTGCAGGCTTTCATTGGTCCACTCGAAATTGAACATCAAGCCTAACGCCTCGCGCACGCGAATGTCGCTGAGTTGTGGCTGACGCATGTTGAACACCAAGCCAGCAGCGACCGGCAAATTGCCGTTTGGCAGCTCTACTTTTTGGACTGTCCCGTCGGCAACTGCCGGGAAATCATAGGCGGTGGCCCATGTCTTCGAACTGTTTTCAGCACGGAAAGAATAGGCCCCTGCTTTGAACCCTTCCAAAGCCGCCGTGGTGTCGCCAAAATATTCGACACGGATCGTATCAAAATTACTGCGCCCCCGCATAATCGGCAGGTCTTTGCCCCAGTAATCCGGGTTACGTTTATAGACGATTTGTCGATTGATATCATAGCTATCAAGCATGTACGGCCCTGACCCCACGCCGGGTTCCAAACGGCTTTCGTCCAACCGTGCCTCGGTGCTTTCATACCACGCTTTGCTAAAAATGGGTGTGCCGCCAGCCTGCGGAATCAAATCGCGGCGCGGCACGTCATCCGCAAAAGTGAACTTTACCGTGTGATCATCCAGCGCCTCGACCGTTGGGATCAATGCGGATACGGCGCGCGCATATGATGGCAGACCCTGTTCCAAAAAGAGGTAATGTGAGAACACAACGTCATGTGCTGTCACCGGCGAGCCATCTGAAAACCGCGCTTCGGGGCGCATGTTAAAGATCACCCAATCCTCAGATTCGGGATACTCCATGGTTGTGCAAACAAGACAGTACTGGGTGCTGACCTCGTCCTTGCTATTGGTCAAAAGCGATTCAAAGCCGATGCTTGCCAAACGGCCAGAGCGGCCTTTGCGGGTGTAGGGATTAAAACTGTCAAACGTCCCCGGCGCCCAAATCGAAATTTCACCACCCTTCGGGGCGTTTGGATTGACGTAATCGAAATGGGCAAAGTCGGCTGGATATTTCACATCACCGAACGTGGCATAAGCATGGGTTTTAATTATGGTGTCTTGCGCGAAAGCAAAACTGGCAAAACACGTGGCAGCAACAGCTGTGGCGATACTGCGTTTAGCGATAATTTTCATGCGAGGCTCTCCGTCCATTCTGGGCTTAGTCCATTTTTATTAAAATTAGGCTAAATTCCTAGAAGTCGAATTGCCAGTTGATAATATGTGAACACGCGTGAACAAAAAAAGGGCCGCTTCCTAAGAAGGCGGCCCTTTTTTAAGAACACTCAAAGTGCTTAGTTGGAAACGCCCTCCAACCACGCAATCACGTTTGCCCGGTCTTCTGGTTTGTCCAACCCGCGAAACGCCATCGATGTGCCGTTCGCGTAAGCCTTTGGGTTTTCAAGGAAAGCAAATAGTTCCTCAACGGACCAGACGTCGGCTGCTTCGCTAAGCGCACCAGAATACCCAAATCCGTCAACCGCACCAACTGCACGGCCGACGATACCATTTAGGTGGGGCCCCGTGCCATTTGCGCCGTCTTCGACTTTGTGACAAGCGCTGCATTTCTTAAATACGCGTTCGCCTTTGTCTAAGTCCGCGGCGGCAAGCAAGGTCGGAAGATCAATTTCTTCCTCAGGTTCGTCAGCGACCTCTTCCTCGCCAGTGTCGATGACATAGGCCTGCTGATGGTCACCGCCATGGGATCCACCACCGTGATAAATGCTTTCAGCCACCCAAGCGCCCAGCAGAAATACAAGAAGGCTACCGCACAAGGCGCCCATGATTTTAGTAAAGGTCATTGTGTCGAACATATCGCGTTCCGTGATTGCTGTTGTGTTGCCACCGTATATGCACTTCCCACTGGTAAGAGCAAGGTGTAGAAACCGCGACCAATCGACCATAGTTAGCTTAAGGATCCATTGACGCCATGACAGCGATTATTGCCTTTCAGGGTGAACTGGGTGCTTATTCGCATCAAGCCTGCCGTGACGCCCGCCCTGACATGCAGCCTTTGGCCTGCAAAACCTTCGAAGACGCCATAGAAGCTGTGCATTCAGGCAATGCAGCTTTGGCCATGCTCCCTGTGGAAAACACGACCTTTGGCCGCGTCCCAGACATCCACCAACTGATTCCCAACTCTGGCTTGCACATCATCGGCGAAGCCTTCGTGCGCGTTCACATCAATTTGTGGGGTGTAGCAGGTAGCACATTGGACACAGTGAAATCCGCGCGCAGCCATCCGGTCCTTTTGGGGCAATGTCGCGATTTCTTAGCCAAGCACAAACTGGATGCCGTCAAAAGCGCCGACACGGCCGGATCTGCGATGGAAGTGGCCGCGTTCAAGGATCCAAGCCAAGCTGCCCTTGCTTCAGATATCGCAGGCGAGATTTACGATCTCGAGCTTTTGGCCCGTCACATCGAAGATCACGACAAGAACACCACACGCTTTTTGATCATGGCCCCTGAACCTGATCAGTCCCGGCGGGGCGACACAAAAATGATGACCAGCTTTGTGTTTCGGGTCCGCAATTTGCCAGCGGCCCTGTACAAGGCCATGGGCGGTTTTGCGACAAACGGCGTCAATATGACTAAACTGGAAAGCTATATGGTGGATGGCGAGTTCACGGCAACGCAGTTTTACGCGGATATCGATGGCCATCCTGACGACGACAATGTGCAGCGCGCCCTAGAGGAACTGGACTATTTCACCGACATGATCAGGATCCTAGGCGTCTATCCTGCTGATGCCGCACGACCGTAGCTTACGCAGATACGCCCCGGCGATGTCGGTCTTCCAGATCCTCGGCAAATTCCGCAATGCGGGATTTGAACCGTTTGGTCAGGCTGGTCTTGGCCAAACGCAAGGACTGGATCAACAAACGTGCTGACAGGCTGCGCGGCTTAAGTTCGGTCGCGACATGTAGGCGCGTGCGTTTCTTGGAAAGTGCTACCAAATCTACATCCAAAGCCACATCAAGCCCGCTTAAAGTGCCTTCAAACCGCAAGCGATTGGGCGCGTCAGCCTCAACCAAGGCACCTTTCAACTCGCGCGGCTTACCACGAAACTCGAACGCAACGATCCAAGAGGTGCCCACGCCTTTGGCCGTTTGACCAGCCGTTCGTTCCACATCGGCACCGCGCCGCATCGCAGCACGTTCAAAAGCGTCGAAATCCGTAATCGCTTTGTACACAAATTCAATCGGTGCTTCGATATCTTCGCGGGTCGAAAACTTCATCTGTTAGGTCCTGTAGGGCTTTAGCGTGCTCTTTATAGGTGTATTGAGGTTAATCCAATGTATCTGCAAGCCAGTTTTGCAACAAAAAATGTGCAATCGCACCTTGGCGGGGCGCGTTAACCTTGGGGTGTTCGCCCGCAAAAATCTGCATCATTTCTTCGCGGGTGACCCACAGTGCATCTTCGATCTCTTCGGGATCGATTTTGATTTCCGTGCTGGTCGCATGGCCGATACACCCAAACATCAGTGAGGCAGGGAAAGGCCATGGTTGGGAGGCCAGATACCCCACTTGGCCTACGTGAACTCCTGACTCTTCTTGAACTTCGCGGCGCACCGCAGCCTCTATCGTCTCACCCGGTTCGATGAACCCTGCCAGCAAAGAATACATCCCTTCGGGCCATCCGGGCGAACGCCCCAACAAAACGGAATTCCCCGACAGGATCAACATAATCACAACAGGGTCCGTACGTGGGAAATGATGGCGACCACAGGCTGCACAATCCGTTTGCCAGCCCGCCATTCCAATCATCGTTTTGTGACCACAAAACGCACAAAATCCGTGGGTGCGGTGCCATTCCAAAACCGCCCGCGCCGTGGCTGCACACTCGGCATCACGCGCGTCAAGCTTGGTCATCACCGCCCGTAACTCAGCAAAAACCGCCCCTGCTGGGCCGCCCTGGGGAACTTGCTCAGACGGGTCGAGAAATTGGTTAAGGGTCGATGTATCCAAATCATCTGGCGTCCAATGCGAGACATCCACAGCGAACAGGCCTTTGCCGCCCTCTAGCCCCAGAAACACCGCCGATTTGGTGGCCGACGCGACCATTGGGTGGCGGGCATCAACCCAGACCAATTGCCCATTGTCCGGCCCTTGCACCAACGGCTTGCCACGCCAGACCATCAAGACTTGGCCGTTATCCTCGAACAGAGCCGCCAGTTCCTGCGGATTGTTTCGCAAATGCGCGGCCCGTTCCAAACCCGAGCCACCAAAAGTGACAGTTTCTGCGTGTTTCATTCAAAATCCTCGAAATCTGTGCCACATCTGACACGGAACAAGACGTGACACAATCTGACCTAACGCTAGTTATTGAAGTCAAAGGCAGTTCAACTTAAGGGTATTGATCCCTCTCAACCACAATTTAAAGCCGTATCTTGGTACAACATCCTACATCAAAACCACCTTCAAAGGTGACATTGGACCTGTTTGGGACCAGTGATCTGCATGGCAGTGTTTTGCAGTTTGATTATGTTGATATGGCCGCCACCCAAGGCCCCGCTTTGGTTCAGCTTGCCAAGACCCTGAAAGAAGCCCGCGCTAAAACCGCCAACTCGATGCTGTTTGACAATGGTGATTTGATCCAAGGCACGGCCTTTGCGGACACTTTAGTGGCCAATCGTCAGGCTGGCCTCAACATGCACAGCTTTCTTGGGCTGTGCGGCTATGATGCAGCGACGTTGGGCAACCATGATTTAGACTACGGCCCTGATGTTCTGGACGATCTGATCGATACAGCCAGCTGTCCCTATGTTTGCGCCAATATCGTCGAAGGTGACTTCAAACATCCCCCGCAGTTCATCATTTTACCCCGCACGGTGACCTGCCATGACGGACAAAACCACGAGCTGAAAATTGGTGTTACGGGATGCTTGCCACAGCAGTCACAATATTGGTCACAGCTGCAGATGGGCAGAAATTTTGAGCTGTCAGATCCGGTCAGCGCGACCCGCAGAGCCGTCGCAAACATGAAGCGCGCAGGCGCAGACATATGCATCGTTTTGGCCCATAGTGGCTATATTGCCGACCCGGCCCCGGAAGAGCCTGCAAATTTCGCTCGAAGCATCTCACAATTGGCCGATGTTAATGCGGTTTTTGCCGGGCATATTCACCGCGCTTTCAGCCAAGATCAGACCGCCGATGGCGACGCGGCAACCGTCATGCCCGGCTGCAACGCCTCGCATTTAGGCCATATCAGCCTGACCCTTGTAAAAACCGACGACGCCTGGTCTGTGACGAGTGGAACCGCCGAGGCCATAGGATCAATATCGTTTCACACCGGCGACACAGACATCTTTAATACTGCGCAAAACACGCACCGCTTGACCTTGGCACGAATGAACGCGCGACTGGGCCAGACCCGCTTTGCAATGAGCAGCTTTTTTGCCCAAGTCGCTCCGAACAGCGCATCTCAATTCGTGCATAACGCCCAACAAGCCCACCTCAGTTCATTATTGGAGGGCACAGAATTCCAAGGCCTGCCGCTGATTTCTGCCGTTGCTTTGGCACGGGTTGGCGGCGAAGAAGGGTCGAAAAACTACAGTTTTTTGCCTGCGGGACCGATAAATCTGCACAATATTCATGATATCTACCGGTACGAAAACCAATTCTGTGCGATGATTCTTACAGGCGCGCAGATCTATGGCTGGCTTGAGCAATCGGCATCGTGTTTTCACCAAATCACCCCTCATGAAACCGACCAGCCGCTGCTCAACCCCCGTGTTCCGGCATATGATTACGACACCTTCGATGGGATCGACTATGAAATTGATCTCACGCAACCAGCCGCCTTTGATCATTTGGGCAACGCTGTCATTGCCCCCGAGGATCGCAAGCGTATCAAGTCGATCACCTATAAAGGGCAACCGATTTCCGCCGATCAAAGGTTTGCCTTAGCCACCAGTGGATTTCGCCGAAATCGGGCACCAAATGCGCCCTGTATAGAGGCCGGCATGAGCAATCGCGATGTTCTGATCCAGTATTTGACCCAACGCCAAGTGGTTGATCCAACCCCGATCCAAAACTGGAAGTTCAGCCCGATCAAACGCGCATCAGCCGTATTTAAATCGTCCCCCTTGGCCGTGACCGCCAGCAAGCTCCCCACAGCAGTGAGCTACGTTGGACCTTCACAAAAAGGGTTTGCCCTATACCGGATAAGGTTTGATGCCTAGGTTGCATCGCTGCCCGTCCGTCTCTATATGAGGTCTCGAGAGGTTGGCGCGGGCAGGTGCCTCGCCAACCTGGTCAGGTCCGGAAGGAAGCAGCCACAACGAGCCCCACTTGGGTCGATGTCCAACCTCTCACCTAACACCCCAACCGTAAACTAGACCGGGCACCCTTGCGCCCAACGTAACTGTGCCTGTGTTTCGATCGCACAGGGCCGACTGCGCCTGAGCCGATGAAGGGCTTTATCTGGATCCTCCCCCGCCTCAACCATCAAACGTAAAACAATCATGCCGGTGCGCCCACACCCACCTTTGCAGTGGATCAAAACACGTTCCCCGCGTTCTAGACAGGCCGTGATACATGCCGCGATGTCTGGCCATGCTTGTGTTTGCCGATCCGTCGGCACGCCGTAGTCTGCAATTGGAAAAACAAGGCGATCCGCACCCAACACTTGGATCAAACCATCTGGCGCAAGTCGGTGAAACTCGTCATCTTGGGTCAAACTGACTGCCAAGTCCGCCCTCCACGCACCCACAATTTCCAGTTCCTCCAAATTGCGCGGCAGCGGTGACAATCCGATTAGGCCCGCCCCAAGTTCGATTTGCGAAATCATCACACCTGCCTCCAAATCACCGCGCTACCTCGTCAATGTTGGCCATAGCCAGTTGCACAGATGGATCTGTAACAGACTTGCCTGCCATTTAGCACCATGGACGATCTTCCCTCGGGCCGTTAAGATTTTAAGGCACGGAATCAGGACGTATCTCATGACATCTTCCCCAGACGGCTATCAGGTATTGGCGCGTAAATACCGCCCCGAAACCTTTGTCGATTTGGTTGGCCAAGAGGCCATGGTCCGCACCCTCAAAAATGCCTTTGAGGCCGACCGTATCGCCCAGGCCTTTATGATGACCGGGATCCGTGGGACCGGCAAAACCACAACTGCCCGCATTATCGCAAAAGGCATGAACTGCATTGGTCCCGACGGCAACGGGACGCCAACGACAGAACCTTGTGGGCAATGCGAACATTGTACCTCCATTATGGCAGGCCAGCATGTAGATGTTGTCGAAATGGATGGCGCCAGCCAAACAAAAATCGACGATATCCGCAGCAATATCCTAGACAGCGTGCACTATGTGCCTGCCTCGGCCCGCTACAAGATTTACATCATCGATGAGGTTCACATGCTGTCGACCAGTGCCTTCAACGCACTGCTCAAAACGCTGGAAGAACCCCCCGCCCACGTTAAATTCATCTTTGCCACCACGGAAATCCGCAAAGTACCCGTAACCGTTCTGTCCCGTTGTCAGCGCTTTGACCTGCGCCGGATTGAACCCGAGGATATGATCGGGCTGATGCGCAAGATCGCGGACAGCGAGAAGGCACAGATCGCCGAGGACGCCTTGGCCTTGATCACCCGCGCTGCCGAAGGATCGGCACGCGACGCGACCTCGCTATTGGATCAGGCCATCAGTCATGGCGCGGGCGAGACAACCGCGGATCAAGTGCGTGCAATGCTGGGGCTTGCTGATCGCGGGCGGGTGATGGATTTGTTCGACATGGTCATGAAAGGCGATGCGGCCAGCGCCCTGACCGAACTTGGTGAACAATATGCAGATGGGGCCGATCCCATGGCTGTATTGCGCGATTTGGCGGAACTGACCCATTGGATCAGTGTGATCAAAATCACCCCCGACGCAGCAGACGACCCCACTGTTGGCCCGGATGAGCGCACGCGCGGCATCGCCATGGCCGAGGCCCTGCCGATGCGGGCGATGACCCGCATGTGGCAGATGCTGTTGAAAGCCATCGAAGAAGTGGCGCATGCCCCGAACGCGATGATGGCCGCTGAAATGGCTGTGATCCGTTTGACCCATGTGGCTGACCTTCCCAGCCCCGAGGATCTGGTACGCAAGCTGCAAGACACGCCCCCTCCCCCACCTGCTGGCCAATCTGTCCCCTCGGGCGGCGGCGGCCCAACGACCAGAGCGTCTGGCGCGCCTATGCCAACTGCGCGCGCCACCCTTGCTGCAGGGGCAGGCACGGTCACGCAGGCCGCCGCTGCTCAGGATGCATTGGCGCGGTTTGGACGGTTTGAAGACGTGGTTGCCCTGATCCGCACCCACCGCGATGTAAAGCTGTTGGTCGATGTTGAAGGCGGTGTTCAATTGGTCCGCTACAGCCCCGGCCGGATCGAATTTAACCCGACACCCTCTGCCCCTTCCGATTTGGCGGCACGGCTCAGCTCAAAACTATCGGCGTGGACTGGTGCCCGTTGGGCTGTTTCTATCACCAATGATGACGGCGACGCCTCCATCGCTGCAGTGCGCGACGCCAAAGACGTGGAACTGCGCGAGACCGCACAAGAACACCCTTTGGTTCAAGCCGTGTTCGACAGTTTCCCTGGCGCCAAGATCATCAACATTCGGACGGCGGCAGAAATCGCCCAAGATGCCGCCGTAGAGGCCCTCCCAGAGGTTGACGACGAATGGGATCCATTCGAAGACGATTGAAATCTGAAACGCTGCACAAATATCTAACAATACCATCCCACCAAGGAGACCAAATATGTTCAAAGGACTCGGCGCCATGGGCGACATGGCCAAAATGATGAAAGCCGCGCAGGAAATGCAGGGCAAAATGGCAGAAATGCAAGAAGAGATGCACAACATTATGGTCGTTGGCGAAAGCGGCGCGGGCCTTGTCAAAGCAACGGCCACAGCCAAGGGCGAATTGAAGGGCCTCGACATCGACCCCTCGATCTTTTCCGGTGACGACAAAGAAGTGGTCGAAGACCTGATCCTCGCCGCCATCAAAGACGCGCAATCAAAAGCCTCCGAACGCGCCCAATCCGAGATGTCAAAACTGACCGAAGGCATGGGTCTGCCCGCCGATATGAAGCTCCCGTTCTAGAAAGCATGAGCAGCACCAAAGACATCGACAATCTGATCGAGATGATGGCCAAGCTGCCCGGGCTTGGCCCCCGCTCGGCCCGTCGTGCTGTGCTGCATTTGATCCGAAAACGCGGGCTGTTGCTGACGCCTTTGGCGGATGTCATGCAAACTGTGGCAGCAACTGCACGCGAGTGTCTGAACTGCGGCAATGTTGGCACCTCAGATATTTGCGACCTGTGCGACAGCGAAAAGCGCGCCAATGGCCAGCTGTGCGTTGTCGAAGATGTGGCGGATCTCTGGGCAATGGAACGCAGCAACGTGTTCAAAGGCCGCTACCACGTTTTGGGTGGAACCCTCTCTGCCCTCGACAGCATTGGACCGAATGAACTTCGCATTCCAAAGCTTATCGACCGGATCACGACGGAAGGCATCACCGAGGTTATCTTGGCCCTCAACGCCACGATAGACGGGCAAACCACGGCGCATTACATCGCGGATAATCTGGCTGGGGTGACTGTGACGTCCCTTGCGCAGGGTGTCCCAATTGGTGGGGAACTGGATTATCTCGACGATGGGACAATTTCTGCGGCTTTAACGGCCAGAAAGTCGCTGTAATTTAAGACTTCGCCTTTAGTACGCCTTTACCCTAACTCAGCACGTGATCAGGCCCCCCGCTATGCGCAAAAAACTCCAAGCATTCCTTAGCACTCCACAGTTTGAACGTACGATTTTGATCCTGATCGTGATCAATGCGATCGTCTTAGCTTTGGAAACTTATCCGTTCATCATGGATCGCTATGGCCCGTTGCTGGAAGCAATCGACAAAGCAATCCTTTGGGTCTTTGTCGCCGAAGTGGGCGCGCGGCTGGCCCTAAACCCCTTAGCGTTTTGGCGCGATCCTTGGCGGGTATTCGACTTCTTGGTTGTTGCAATCGCCCTGCTGCCAGCCACTGGCCAACTGTCGATCCTACGGGCACTGCGCATCTTGCGTGTCTTGCGCCTTGTCTCGGCAATACCGTCTATGCGCCGCGTGGTAACCGGGCTGCTCAATGCCCTTCCCGGCATGGGATCCATCGTGCTGCTGCTAACAATCATCTATTTCGTCTTTGCGGTGCTGACGACCAAACTGTTTGGGGCCAGCTTCCCCGACTGGTTCGGCAGCCTCACAAAATCCGCCTACACCCTGTTCCAGATTATGACCCTGGAAAGCTGGTCCATGGGCATCGTGCGCCCCGTTATGGACGTCTACCCCACCGCGTGGCTGATCTTTATCCCCTTCTTGATTATGACCGCCTTTACCGTGCTTAACCTCTTTATTGGGGTCATCGTCGACGCCATGCAATCCGAACACGAAGACGAGGCGCGCGAGGCAAGGGACCAAATGCAATCAGAATCAGCATTAGTTCTAGAAGAAGTCAGGGCCCTAAGGCGCGAAGTGCAGGATCTGCGCGGCCTCAAAAAAGAATAAAGCCCCCACCGTTAGGTGAGGGCTTTGCATTCGGATCAGAGCAACCGCCAAGACTTAGGGCTGGTCGTCCTCATCATTGTCGCCTTCGGGCAAGTTAAACAGGCTATCTGCATCCAAAATGGCCTCACCTGCGTCCTCATCCGATGCGGTCTCTTCCGACAATGTAAACGTCTCAAGCCCAGAAATCGCTGCTGGCATTTTGGGTTCTGGATCCATACCCAAAGACTGCTCTGTGCTGACCAGCTTGCGACGCTCTTCGTCAGACATCACTTCACCGTCTTTGGCCTTCTTGGCATTGGCTTTTTGCACAGCCATATCCAATTCCGACTGCTTACACAGACCAAGGGCTACAGGATCGATTGGTTGGATGTTGGCAATATTCCAATGGGTCCGCTCGCGAATGGCTTGAATAGTCGGCTTCGTCGTGCCTACCAGTTTGCTCACTTGACCGTCGGTCAATTCTGGATGGAACTTGACCAGCCATAGGATCGACGCCGGACGATCCTGACGCTTGGACAGGGGCGTATACCGAGGCCCGCGACGCTTTTCCTCACCAACCGCTGCTGCATTAAACTTCAGTGTCAGCTTGTACATCGGGTCTTTTTCAGCCGCGTCAATCTCGTCTTGGGTCAGCTGGTTGTTGGCAATCGGGTCAAATCCCTTAACCCCAGTGGCCACATCCCCATCCGCGATGCCCTGCACTTCCAACTCGTGCAAACCGCAAAAGTCTGCAACCTGTTTGAACGTCAGTGTTGTGTTGTCCACCAGCCAAACAGCAGTGGCCTTTGCCATAATCGGTTTACCCATGATCTTATCCTTTTAACACGTCTTTCCCAACGCCCGGCGGGGGCGGCCTTGGCGTTCAAGGCGGGTTCACATTGTAGGGGAACTTAGCGGATGTATAATAGCGCCAACAAAAAAGGGAAAGATCAAAATGCGTAAGTGGTTTTTGGCAGGTCTGTGCAGCCTCGTCGGCTCTGGCCTTTGGGCCGATGGCGAAAAATCAGGGGTGTTTGACTACTACGTTCTGGCCCTCAGTTGGACACCGAACTGGTGCGCATTAGAAGGGGATGCACGCGACTCGCCCCAGTGCGATGCGGGCAAAGGCTACGGCTGGACCCTGCATGGGCTTTGGCCCCAATACCACCAAGGCTGGCCCAGCTATTGCCGCACCTCAGAACGGTTTCCATCGCGCAGTCAGACCAATGCCATGACCGACATCATGGGCTCCTCCGGCCTTGCATTTCACCAATGGAAAAAACATGGCGTCTGCTCGGGCCTGTCATCCACAGACTACTATGCACTTTCGCGGGACGCCTATGCATCGGTCAACCGGCCAGCGGTCTTTCGCAAACTGGATCGGGCGGTCGAATTGCCCGCGAAAGTCGTGGAAGAGGCCTTCCTCAAAGCCAACCCAGACTGGGAGCCTGATACAGTGACCATCACGTGCAAAGCAGGCCGCATTCAAGAGGCGCGCATCTGCCTGAGTACAGACCTCAATCCGGTTCCATGCGGGCGCGATGTTATCCGCGATTGTACGATGAAAGACGCCGAGTTTAATCCGATGCGCTGACCTTCAGAACAATCTTTCCAATATGGGTCGAACCTTCCATGCGGGCATGGGCTGCGGCTGCATCGGCCAGATCAAACTCGCTGTCCATCACCGGGGCCACGGCGCCACTGGCTAATGCAGGCCAGACATGTGTGCGCAATTGATCTGCAATCCGTGCCTTAGCCAGAACCGATTGCGGGCGCAGTGTCGATCCCGTCAAGGTCAGCCGCCGCGTCATCATTTGCACCATATTCAACTCGGCCTTGGGACCTTGCAAGAACGCGATCTGTACCAACCGACCGTCATCCGCCAAGGCTTTGAGATTGCGTTGCATATAAGACCCGCCAACCATATCGAGGATCATATCCGCCCCGCCATGTTCGCGCATCACACCAACAAAATCCGCGTCGCGATAATTGAGTGCCACCTCTGCGCCCAAATCGCTGCAGGCCGCACATTTTTCATCAGAACCCGCCGTCGCAAACACACGCGCCCCAAAATGGCGCGCCAATTGAATGGCAGTTGTGCCAATCCCACTTGATCCGCCATGCACCAAAAACCGCTCACCCGCCTGCAGACCGCCGCGCATAAACACATTCGACCAAACCGTGAAGAACGTCTCAGGCAAACAGGCCGCTTGTTTGAGGTCCATCCCCGCAGGCACCGGCAAACAATGGGCTGCAGGGGTCGTCACAAACTCTGCATAACCACCACCGGGCAACAGCGCACACACCTCATCACCCACGGCCAAATCGGTGACCCCGTCTCCAATAGCTGCAACAGTGCCCGAGGCCTCAAGCCCCGGCAAATCACTGGCATGCGCCGGTGGATTGTAAAGTCCTGCGCGCTGCAAAGCGTCTGGGCGATTGACCCCCGCATAAGCCACTTTCAAAAGAACTTCGCCGTGCTTTGGCTTGGGAACCTCACGCGCACAAACAGCCAAAACATCAGGGCCACCATGGGTGGTAATTTCAACTGCGCGCATGGATCTGGTTCCTTAGTTTGGGGCGTTCCATTGCCCCGGAAGGTCATCATTTTTGAACTGGGTCGGCGCCTTGATCTGGCTTAGCAGCCAATTCGGACCTTGCAACAATTTGCTCAAAACAGGATTGGCATTCACCTGCGCCTTTACCTTTTCGAACTGCATCACGTTGTCAATGCGGCGGTCCAGAAAATCCCAAGTCGCTTGGGTGTCTTGGCTATCATCGCCCAACCAGAACAAAATGACGGAACTATAAACACCCGACAGAATCGCGCGTTTGGTGTACCAGTTTACATCCTCGGATGTATCGCCCAGCGCAGTCCAGATGGCGTCGGCAGTGCCCCACACCAATTTGGCCCCGTCCGCTGCATGATGCGGCAAGGCAAACAGGGTCGATCCACGCCGCACTGCTTCTTTGTCGTCCACAGCCTCGATCCGAAATCGCACTGCCATGGCAACCTTGTCACGGAACCGCAGACCCGCCAAATCGGCTGATTTCAATGCGGCTAACATCGCTGCATCGCCGTTTTTGTGGTATAATATTGCTAAATCTAATGCGCCCTTGGGGCACACATTTTCGGCCATTTGAGCGTCTATTCCGGTATCCTCAACGGCAGCACGAAACGTCGTCGGCGTCCATCCATCAAAGACCACATGGATCAAAGCGGCGTCCAGCAATTGCTGCTTGATTACGTCGTAAGGGGCATCTGTCATTTCAAAACCTTCCACTATCCAACATACTAGACAAGATAGGACCGCTTTGCTATACGGCCACTTCCTGCAATCATGCAAATTCAACTTAGAGAGGTGGTGACACCACATGCAGGTTAGTGTTCGTGACAACAACGTTGATCAGGCGCTCCGTGCCCTGAAGAAAAAGCTGCAACGCGAAGGCGTGTTCCGTGAAATGAAGCTTAAGCAACATTTCGAGAAACCGTCAGAGAAAAAAGCACGCGAGAAGGCCGAGGCCATCCGCCGTGCGCGCAAGCTGGCTCGGAAGAAAGCACAGCGCGAAGGGATGCTCTAAGAGCAACCTCTTTGAACCAAGTGTTAGTGAAACCCTCGCCCTCACCGGCGGGGGTTTTTCTTGTTCAGAAGGCAACCATACGTGTCCGCCGATCCTAAGTGTCTGACATAACCGATAGCTACGTCTGCGCGAGGAGTGACGTGTTTGAACCAAGGATTTTTCGTTGTTTCCGGCGGAGCAGAGCAAAGCCCAACACGCCGCTAAACAGGAACGCAATTGTGGGCGGCAAAGGGACAATTGGCACCAGATTAATCGCCGCCAAACGTGCTGTCCCAGAAAGCGATGCAAACGCGATGACTTGATCCGGCTGGCAAAAGGCATCGCCGCAGCGACCTATCGCCCCACCAAACTGGGGGGACGCGACCCTGAGATCGCCAAAATCGAGACTACCAAAACTCAAGACGACGCTGCCTGTTGGATCTTGTGGGACCACATTGCCTTCAACAAGGAAAACATTTGAAGGACCCCCATTTGCATCCGTAAAGGGCCCGTCTGAGAAACTACTGCCCGAAACCTTCAGATCAGAGAATTGCAGCGGGCTGCCGTCAGTGCTGTAAAGGACGCTTGCAGAAAATGTGGCGCCATCGCTGAAAGCGCCCGTAAGATCGTAGGTAATTGTATCGATTTTTGTTTCCAACGTGACCGAGGATGTCTGGAAAGAACTCAAGGGAGCAATTCCTGAGCAGATCAAAAGGTCAGAGCATGTGTAGGTAAAGCCCACAACTTGCGCCCCGGGTGCATCTTGAGAAAAGTCCCCGGCCCCCTGAGAGACATTCACCGACAAAAGCGGTGTGACATTCGGGACAAAGCCATCTTGATCAGCAACATAGGTGAGGGCAAAACCATTGTTGAACAAGAGATCAGTGTCTGCATCTGGTGTCGACCCACCTGTCAAATCTGCGGTCATTCCAGTAACTTGCTGGGTGTTGACATTAAAGTCAAAGCCACCGGTGACAGTTCCACCATCCGTCAATGCCGCAGTATATGTGTAGTTGAGTGTGACCGCACCTGCAGGCAGTGATCCCGTTGTCAGCGCCAGCAGCGCAAATGCCCAAATGTGTTTGCTGTGTTTGTTCACGTCTATCGCCTGACACCCAGATTGTCTGTGCGATATGCACAAAGATGGTATCAAAATACCCCGCAACCTTACGTTGAGTAAAGGAAATGCGTGCAGTAGTGAGGGCTCGCCAGTTCAAAGCCTAAAAAACAAGCACTCTCTGCGCCTCGAAACTATCTTATTCTGCGTCAATCGGTTGCGATAAGGTCTTCGGCTATTTCTACGTCGCCTGAACCAAGTGTTCGCGACCTCCTCAACCGATCCGGCGGGGGTTTTTCTTTTATAGCAAGCTGCGTAGACTGCCCACGCTGACCTATTCGGTCTGACACAAGGGCCTTAGGAATTGCGCGCATATCACCTGACAGCTGCAGCCATACTCTTTATGGGTCTAAATTCTGGCACTCCCAGCGCCTTGGCTGACGACGCACTCTCCTTTCGGGATTGTGCCACCTGTCCCGACATGATCCCTCTGCCCAAAGGTGTCTTTACCATGGGCGCACCAGCGAATGAATTTCGCCGCAATCTGGTTTGGCGCGATGGGTCCCATCAACGGGCCACGGCGCAACACCCTTTTGTTAAATCAGACGAAGGCCCGCAATTTGACGTCGTTATGGACCAACCCATTGCGATGGCTCAGACTGAGGTGACCTACGATCAATGGTCGTCCTGCATTCGGGATGGTGGATGCGGCGGATACCTGCCCCGATCCGAGATCTACATCAATGGCGGTGGCGGTGCGACCACACAGGTGGATGGAAATCATCCTGTTTTGTTCGTGTCCTACCTTGATATCCAGAGTTATCTGGCTTGGCTGAATTCAAAGTCTGAAACAGGGCTTTACCGCCTGCCAACCGAAGCAGAATGGGAATATGCGGCTCGAGCCGGAACCCAAACACGCTTTGCCCAAGGTTTCGAGCCGACCTCGGATCAAGCAAATTTTGATGCCAGCCTGACGGAACGCATTTTGATGCAAGCGCGGCCTGAGTTTATCGAACGCGGCCATCCCGTCCCTGTGGACAGCTTGGATGCTGCAAACGCCTGGGGATTGCGCCATATGTCGGGCAACGCATCCGAGTTGACAGCATCATGCTACACGCGCTCTTATCATGGCTGGACAACGGCGTTGGAATGGAGAGCCAGTGATGACGCTGAAACCTGCCTGCGAGTGGTTCGAGGCGGAAGCTACAGCGATGCGATCGATCTGTTGCGCGTTGCATGGCGCGGTTCAGTGGATCAAACGCACCGCACGAAACATCGCGGTTTCCGCGTTATAAAAGATTTGGTTGATGTGAAGGATTAATTAGTATGGGCCCTTATACAGCTCTTTTGGACGAAGAA
This sequence comes from Algirhabdus cladophorae, assembly GCF_044772865.1. Classification (GTDB taxonomy): domain Bacteria; phylum Pseudomonadota; class Alphaproteobacteria; order Rhodobacterales; family Rhodobacteraceae; genus Algirhabdus; species Algirhabdus cladophorae. The sequence continues at coordinate 264,340 of NZ_CP173029.1, read as the reverse complement.
ACGCAACTCGCGCTGAGTGCATTGGGGATCGACGTGGCCCCAAACAGTGGCCTTGGAAACACCCTACTGGTCACGCGCGATATTGGCATCGACGGCGTCGGCACTGGGTCGGCCACAGTCAAATTCGATCAAAACGGCCAGGCTTTTGATGTAGATGTCACTCTCAGCGCGGGCGCATCGCTCAGTGCCTATGGCCTCAGCGGTGGGGTCGGTTTCGCACTGACGAAATCCAGCATTACATTTTCAATTTCAGGCTTTCCGGAACAGACCTTTTCGCGCAGCGAATTTCGCGCCGGTGCAACCGAGTTCTTTCAAAACAACTTTCCAGATCAATGGAACGACCCGAACTTCAGGAATTCCGTGAACACAATTCTGGATGGCGTTGAAAGTTCGCAGACCGCCGTGCAAGTGCTGGAACGCGAAACGCTGCAATTGCTGCGCGCGGCCCCCGGTGTGTTCACCACCTATACCAATCTGGGCGAATGGGCCGATCAATTGGGTATCGAACGCTGCTTTCTTGCCGGCACAATGATCACCATGTGGCCCACGACCAGCGATATCGTTCAACAGGATGACGGACATTTTGACGAAGCACAGGTGCTGGCAAACACATGGCAAAAACCGATCGAGACCATCGAGGTCGACGATTTGGTCTTGTCCTATGACAATCGCGGGTATTTGACCCCGGGGCGCGTGACGCAGCGGTTTATCAACCAAGCCCTGCATGTTTTGGATGTGTTTGACTTGATGGTCACACCCGGCCACGTCACCCTTTGTGGCGACGGTCGCTTTGCTGGAAAACATGTGCCCATCATAGATATTTTACGATCTGACGGGGCGTTGGTGCGCCAAGACGGCACCTTGATCCGCGCCAACACCAATTGCGTTGTGGGATCTTATGAAGATCAGTTGGTGCAAATGGTCGTAGGCGATCCAGCGACCGATGGATCTGTCACCGTGCAAAACACCGGGACATTGCGGGTCGGCACCCGCCTGTTTTTGGACGACGGCACGGACATTTGCATCGCAGATCTGCTGGATCAGGCAGGCGCACGGGTCGACAGCTCGGGCCTCGTGTCCATTGGGGATAACACCGAAAAACGTCCGCTTAGCCTGCCCTTTTTGGCCAACCTACCCGCCCCGGAGGACTACATTTTGCAACGCTCTGGCGTAAACTTACCCAGCATCTATGCAGCCAACGAATGGGAGGCAGGATCGCGCCCACAGATGGCGGCCCCTGCCCTGCAAACCGATCTGCACTAGCCAATAGATTTCGCAAACCGCAACAACAATCAGCTTGCAGGACACTCTCGCGTGGAGCGAAACGTCAGATCTAGACCCCTATGCTCAATGCGCATCTCATCGATTGCAAGCGCCAGTATGTTGAATTCAAACGCCCAAGCAGGCTTGACGATCTGGCGCGCTTTGCCGTCAAATTGAACGGCCTGCATTTCGTGGCCAAAACATCACCGTCTATGGACCAGCTTCCAAATTCAACTGAGGATCCATGGGAAAATCTGCATTCGGCAGGGATTGGTTGTGCTAGATATAGGTGCCATCGGCTGACACACTCCGACGCCATCGCATCCCCGAGCCTTCGCCGCACCACCTACCCACGTAATTTTCCGCATAGTCCACGCGGTTGAGGCCTGCAAACACAGGTGATCGCGACAACATCCAAAACATCGCAAGTAAAATCACATAAAATTGGGCACGCGGGCTATTGAGCGGAATGACGTTAAAAAGCATAGAAAACGTACAGTTTGTTACTGATATAGTCGCCGCCTGAATTTATGAAACTGGCAGCGCCGTCGTTTTGAACACTGTCCGCAACGCAAAGCTAGATTGCATTTGTGCCACGCCGGGCAAAGTGGCCAAAGATTGACGGTGAATACGCGCAAAATCCTCGGTATCGGCGGCCACCACCTTCAGCAGATAGTCCGCACTGCCCGCCATCAAATGACATTCCAAAACATCTGGGATCCGCGCCACAGCTTTTTCAAAAGCATCCAGTACCTCGTCCGCTTGCCCCGACAATGTGATCTCGACAAACACAGTGGCTTTGCGATTGACCTTGTGCGGATCCAACAGCGCCACATAATCGCGAATGAAACCGTCCTGCTCTAACCGTTGCACGCGCCTGTGACACGCACTGGCCGACAGGTGCACCAGCTCCGCCAGATCGGCGTTCGACATACGGCCTTTGGTCTGCAAAATCCCAAGGATCCGGCGATCTGTAGAATCCAGTTTCATCGCATGTCCCTATGATTAAGCCCTGTGTGTCTGAGTACTGAACAGAAAAAGGGCCCGCATCGCAATGCGACACAGGCCCAAAAGCATGGTTTATGCTTACTTCTTCAGTGCGTCGCGAATTTCCGCAAGCAGCTCTTCTTGTGTTGGGCCAGCCGGTTCCGCAGGCGCCTCTTCTTCTTTTTTCTTCATGCTGTTTACAGTGCGCACCAACATAAACACCACAAATGCGATGATCAGGAAGTTGATGATCGCCATGATGAAACGCCCATAAGCGAACACGGCGGCGCCTGCTTCTTCGGCCTCAGCCATCGTCGCATATTCGCCTTCACCCAGCAGCGCATACATGCCACTGAAATCGACACCGCCCATGAAAAGGCTGATGATCGGATTGATCAGATCAGCAACCAAGCTGCCAACAATCGCAGTGAACGCTGCACCGATGATGATACCAACGGCCATGTCCATAACATTGCCTTTGGCGATAAAATCTTTGAATTCTTTGATCATGACGACCCCACTATTAAGTTCCCACATAGGCGTCTGATTACTTTCTGTGCGCCCGTGCGGAATGTGTAACGGCAACCGCGCACATTTACATGGGTTTTTTTGGGGTATTTCTCCCCTATGTATGAAGTCCAATGCATAAAGGAGCCACCATGGCGGATCTCTCTCACTTCCCGATCACACAAAAATGGCCTGCAAAGGACCCTTCCGTGATCCAGCTCTACTCGTTTCCGACCCCAAATGGCGTCAAGGTTTCCATCGCTCTTGAGGAAATGGGCCTTGCCTATGAGGCTCATACCGTGACCTTGTCCGATGCAGATGTCAAAAGCCCCGAGTTTTTGTCGTTGAACCCAAACAACAAGATCCCAGCGATTGTTGATCCAAACGGCCCAGAGGGCCCCATTGGATTATTCGAATCCGGCGCGATCTTGCTGTATCTGGCAGAAAAGTCTGGCAAGTTCGGTGGTACAACTGCAACCGAGAAGGCCCACATTACCCAATGGTTGATGTTCCAAATGGGTGGGCTGGGGCCAATGTTTGGCCAAATGGGCTTTTTCTACAAATTCGCAGGAGCCCAAATCGAAGATCCACGTCCCCGCGAACGCTACCGTGACGAGGCAAAACGCCTTTTGACTGTGTTGGACAAGGAGCTGGCAGAAAAAGACTGGATTGCAGGCGGCTATTCCATTGCAGATATGGCCATTGCCCCTTGGCTGCGTGCGACCGATTTTTATGGGACTCGCGATATTCTGGGATGGAACAACTACAAAAATGTCCAAGCTTATTTGGACCGTTTTCTAAAACGTCCGGCCGTCCAAACCGGTCTGGTCACACCACCGCGCGCCTAACTGACAAAGCCCCCGATTTCCGGGGGCTTTCGTTTTACGCAGGCAAGCTGCCTGTCAAAACATATCGCAAAATCTCAACCACTTGCGACGGTTCCTCAGCCACGGCTAAGGCCGCTGCATCTACTTCTTTCAAAGCATGCTGATGATCGGCCCCATGCAGAATGATCAGGGATTTTCCCAACGCGGCGGCATAGCCTGCATCAAACGCGGCATTCCATTGCTTATATTTCTCACCAAACCGCACAACCACAACATCCGCATCTGCAATCCCTTTGCGGGTGCGGATCGCATTAACCATCGCCCCTTTGTGATCGTGCCAATATTTGTTGGGTTCTTCACCCAAAATAGCAACGCCACAATCGTCCGAGTTTTCATGGATCGTCACAGGCGCATGAAACGACACATCCAACCCACGAGAGCCTTCAATGATCTGCTCGCGCCAATCAGTATGGATTTCCCCAGACAAATACACATTCAACGTCATAACAGACCCTTCATTGGTTTCTTTTTTCCCAAAATACTCAATACCACGGCCTAGCCGCGCAGACTGCCGCCTGTGGCCTTGGTGACTTTCTCGATGATCTTGGCACTAACTGCTTCGATATCCGCCTCTTTCAAGGTCTTATCTTTAGGTTGCAGGCGCACAGTGATCGCAAGCGACTTCTTCCCTTCGCCTAAAGATCCACCAATAAACTCATCAAACACACGCACTTCGTCGATCAGGGCCTTGTCCGCACCCGCAGCTGCATTGGTCAGGGTCAGTGCCTCAACATCTGCATCCACCACAAAGGCAAAATCACGTTCAACCGCTTGCAGATCAGAGGTCGTCATCGCCCCGCGTGTCGCAGATTTCTTCTTCGGCATCGGCACTTCACCGGGCCAAAGGGTAAAGCCCATAGCAGGACCTTTGACATCCATCGCCGCCAAAACCTTTGGATGAATTTCACCAAAGACGCCCAAAACCTTTTTCGGCCCAAGGCAAATCACCCCATGACGCCCCGGATGCCACCAAGCATCGCCCGTACGCATGACCTGCACTTTGGCAGGGGCGCCAATAGCGGCCAGAACGGCCTCTGCATCTGCTTTGACATCATAAATATCGACAGGCCGCGAGGCCCCATGCACGTCTTTTGGCCCAGTGCGGCCCACCAGCAAACCGCTGATCTGCGTGTGCTGCTCAGTGGGTTCGCCCCCATGAAACGCAGCCCCCACTTCGAACAGGGCCATATCAGCAAAGCCACGGGCCTGGTTCCGGCTGGCCGCTTGCAACAGACCCGGCAGCAACGCAGGGCGCATATGGCTCATCTCACTGGAGATTGGGTTTTCAAGACGCGTCGCATCAGATCCACCACCGAACAAGTCAGCGCTGGCTTGGTCGATAAAGCTGTAGGTCACACATTCATTATACCCCAAAGCAGCCGCTGTACGCCGTGCAATGCTTTCGCGGCGCTGCATCGGGGTCAGGATTGGTTGCGGAACCGAGGGGCTAAGACGCGGCAAGGGTTTGCCTTCGAGTTTGGTCAAAGACGCCATGCGCGCCACTTCTTCCACCAGATCAGCCTCGCCCATCACGTCAGGGCGCCAGCTTGGGACCCGGGCCATATCGCCATCCATCACAAATCCAAGTGCCTCCAGCGTCGCACGCTGCGTCTCAGCAGGGATTTCCATACCCACCAAGGATTGCACGCGATCCGTATCCAAACGGTACGCACGTGATGTATCTGGCACAGCACCTGCAACAATCACCTCGGAGGCCTCGCCACCGGCGTTGTCGACAATCATCCGTACAGCGTGTTCCAAACCCTCAGGGGTAAACGCCGGATCAACACCGCGCTCAAACCGGTAGCGCGCGTCAGAATTGATTTTCAAAGCACGGCCCGCATAAGCAATCTGAACCGGATCCCAATAGGCGCTTTCGACAAAGACATTCACGGTCTCATCGGTACAGCCCGTGTCCAGACCGCCCATGATACCCGCAATACTTTCGGGACCCGTATCGTCCGAGATCACCATTTGACCGGCTTGCAGCGTATATTCTTTGTCGTCCAACGCTGTCATCACCTCACCACCCGCAGCCCGGTGCACCCGCAGGTTTCCAGCCACTTTGTCCGCATCAAAGACGTGCAAAGGGCGATTGCGATCGTAGGTAAAGAAGTTCGTGACATCCACAAGAAAGCTAATGGGCCGCAATCCGATGGCTTTGAGCACATCTTGTAACCACATAGGAGACGGGCCATTTTTGACGCCCTTGATCAAACGACCATAGAAAACCGGGCAACCGTCCAATGTGTCTTCATCGATGCTAACGCTAAGGTCTGCCTTGAACGTAGCCGGCACGGGGTCAACAACGCGGGCTTTCAATGTGCCCAAACCGCGAGCCGCCAAATCAATGGCAACACCGCGCACACCCAAGGCATCGGGACGGTTTGGAGTGATCGCAATCTCGATCACAGGATCAACTTTGGCCGCGTCATTGTCGGCCAGCCAATCTGTAAACTTTTGCCCCACTTCGCCGGAGGGCAATTCGATAATGCCGTCGTGTTCCTCGCTCAGTTCCATCTCGCGCTCGGAGCACATCATCCCGTAGCTCTCGACGCCGCGAATTTTGCCTACGCCAATTGTTGTATCAATCCCCGGCACATAAACGCCAGGCTTTGCTACAACCACTTTGATCCCCTCACGGGCATTCGGCGCACCACAGATAATCTGCAATTCCCCTTCGTCAGTTTGGACCTGACACACCCGCAATTTGTCCGCATCGGGATGCTTTTCAGCGCTGTTCACATAGCCAATGGTAAAATCAGCCAAACGCGCAGCGGGATTGCTGACGTCTTCGACCTCCAGACCTAAGTCGGTCAGAGCATAGAGAATATCATCCAAAGACGCCTCGGTTTCGAGGTGGTCCTTTAGCCAAGAAAGCGTGAACTTCATATCAATCGCGTCCAGTCAAAATTGCTGCATTAAGCGCCGATGTATCTGATCACCAGCGCTGGGGAAAGGGGCGGCTCACTGCGGCGGTGTGGCCCGCATGGTACGAAACGGTATCTGACCACAATCCCCCAATCGGGCCGACCACCCGCTGGGAAATCCACTGTTGTCCCAGACCAATTCCAAAGTGCCCCAAAAGTTCGATCCACGACCGTCTTCCCCGATCAGGGAAGATCCGCAAAACCCGTCTTCTTCGATCAACCAAACGCCCGTAAAGATCCCATCGCGCATGGAATAATTGCCCGCAAGGTTATCGATGTACATCCAGATTGTGCCGTCAGGACTGGCCGCAGAAAACAATGCGGTAGTTTCGAAATCTTCCTCATAGATCACGTCACCAAATCCGTTGGTCCATGTCTCATCGGCCACAACAGGTGTCGCGACCAAAAGCGCTGCCAAAATCCATTTGTACATCCGAATGTCCTTTTCCCAATCAGCGGTTCAAACCCGCCTGCAATGTAGGCTGGTCCAAGCTGGCAAAGCCGTAGTGCCGCAACCAGCGCAGATCACTGTCAAAGAACGCACGCAAATCGGGAATACCGTATTTCAGCATTGCAATCCGGTCGATCCCCATACCAAAGGCAAAGCCCTGCCAATCCGCGGGATCGATGCCTCCGGCCTGCAGCACTTTGGGGTGAACCATGCCGCTGCCCAGAACCTCTAGCCAATCATCGCCTTCACCCACTTTCACAGTACCATCCTGCCATGAACATTGAATATCCACTTCTGCAGAAGGTTCTGTGAACGGGAAATGCGAGGCGCGGAAACGGGTTTTCACGGATGTGCCGAAATAGGCGGTAAAGAACTCTTCCAGCACCCACTTCAGGTTCGCCATAGAGATGTCTTTGTCGATAGCCAGCCCTTCGACCTGATGGAACATCGGCGTGTGGGTCTGGTCATAGTCCGCACGGTATACTCGGCCGGGGCAAATGATGCGCGTCGGTGCACCGTTTGCCTCCATATGGCGGATTTGCACAGGGCTGGTGTGGGTGCGCAGAACGTGTGGCGGACGATTATCGCCCTCGGCACGGTGCGTATAAAAGGTGTCCATCTCGGCCCGCGCCGGGTGATGGCCGGGGATGTTCAACGCGTCAAAGTTATACCAATCGGTTTCAATCTGCGGACCTTCGGCCACGGCAAACCCCATATCGGCAAAGATCGCGGCAACCTCGTCCATGACCTGAGACACTGGATGAATTGTGCCTTCAGGACGCACCCGCGATGGCAATGTCACGTCCAGCCATTCCGTGCGCAGCCGTTCATCCAACGCCGCATCAGCCAGAGCTGCCTTTTTGCCAGACAGGGCCGAGTTGATCTCGTCCTTCAACGCATTCAACGCAGGGCCTGCGGTTTGGCGTTCCTCAGGCGTCATTTTACCAAGCTCACGCATTTTCAGGGCAATTTCACCCTTTTTGCCCACAGCGGCCAAGCGAATATCTTCCAAGCCTGCTTCATCTGCGGCATTGGCGATTTGCTCTAGGTATTTTTGGCGCAGATCATCCATGATCGACCTCACTAAATTACGTATCCCCTGCTAGCGCGCCACACCTCAGGCTTCAAGCCCATAGCAAAAAAGGCGCACCGTTCGGGCACGCCTTTTTCCTAAATTTCCAAAGGGTGTTTAGGCCTTTTTGCGACGCCGTCCGACAAAGCCAAGACCGGCAAGACCCGCGCCCAAGAACAGTACGCTGGCAGGTAACGGAACTGCAGACATCGTTGGCAGCGTCACGGCGGCACCGGATGTTGTGTTCACACCAAATGTCCCCCCGATGACCGAGCCTTTGGACAGTTGGATAAAGCCAAAGTGTTCGGCAATTAGGTTAGACACAGTTTCTTCTTCACCACCTTCTTCGCTGCCCCCTTCACCTTCTTCACCGACCACAACGAGACAAGACTCGTCTATAATGTCATCTTCGAAGCTACAGACCGGCGAAAGGTCCGGGGTCGTATCCAGAACTTGCATCACAAAGCCAAAAACGCCGGAAGCGTTAGTAGCCAACGGACCATTGCCGTTATCATCATAGAGCTTGCCAGAACCCTGAAGCCCGTCAGTGGTTAGATTAGCCGAGCCGAAAGTCTCCAATCCGCTAAAGTCCGTTGCCAGATTAGAGGCCGGATCAGAGATCGAATTCGGGCCAGAGGTCGCTACAAAAAAGTTAACGATCGAGGTGTCAGTAGACTGATTAGACACAGCACCAAAGCGAGCTTGAGCACCACCAGGATTTTCACCAAAATACAGGTCATCTTGGCCGTCGGCGACAAAGCCTTCTTCGCCCAGCCACAGTCCAGTGTTTAGGTTGTAGACGTCAATAAACAGGAATTCTTCCGGCCCAGTCGAGCCAACACCAGCCTCAGAGCCATTGAACGCATCAGACGTGATCGTCCCCGCATGAGCGGCTGTCGTGGCCAAGGATGTCGCTGCAAGAAGTGCAGCTGCAATTGTAAGTTTCATTATGTTAATACCCCATCGTTAATTCTATCCAAGCTCCTAATGCACGGGCCTAGCTGCAGAATTATTTAATCTTTGGTTAACCATGTCAAACTTTTGTGATCAATTTTTGTTTTTAATTCAATGGATAAGCGAAATGGGGTATCATGATGTGCGCTGTACGATTTGATTGTTTCCGGTCTGAAAACAATGCAACCCAATCCAGGGGTTTGTCTGCCACCAAACCGGGTGTCTGACCTGAAAATCAACGTCTGGCCCGCAATCAGACACCGCCGTATACTCAAGCGATCAACAAGGGACTGCTCAATGACCGAATGGATCACGCTCGATTGTAACGGCGCCCCGCACTGCCGCCACGAAAACGGTTTTGCAGCTTATGATGGCAAGTTCTACCTCTTTGGTGGCAGGCGTATCCAGCCCGTCGACATTTTTGACCCTGTGACCCAAAGCTGGAGCCATGCCTCACCACCGCCCATGGAAATTCACCACTTTCAACCAGTCGTTTTCAAAAATGAGCTTTGGCTGATCGGCACCATGACAGGGGTGTTTCCACGCGAAACCCCTTTGGACACCGTCTATATTTATCAGCCCGACACCGACACGTGGAAAAAGGGGCCGCCTATTCCAAAAGGTCGGCGCCGTGGCGCATCTGGCTGTGCACTGCATTCCGACGGTTGGATCTACGTTGTAGGCGGCATCGTTGATGGGCACTGGGCCGACACGCAGGCGTGGTTTGATCGCATCCACCCTGAAACCGGTGAATGGCAGATCCTGCCCGACGCCCCCAACAAACGCGACCATGCGCCTTGTGCCATTGCCAATGATAAGCTTTATTTCTTTGGGGGGCGCGAAACGGGGCGGCACACAGGGACCGACCTGAACCAGCTGTTCTTTGACACAATCGCAGACGTGGACGTTTACGACTTTGCGACTGGCACATGGTCCGTGCATCCCGAACCCATCCCAATTCAAACCGCCGCCGGTGGCACGGGCGTCCTAGATGGTAAAATTCACTATGTCGGTGGCGAAGCTGGCCGGATGGAGGCCTTTACCGAAATGCAGATCCTCGATGTTAAGGCCGGGACGTGGTCCTTTGGCCCTGCCCTGAACCGCGCACGGCACGGCACCAATTGTTGCACCCATGAGGGCAAACTTTGGATCGCGGCAGGAAGCGGCGCCCGCGGCGGAGAGCCTGAATTGACCAGTATCGAAATGTGGGACCCCACCCCATAAAAAAAGCCGCCCTGACCAGAGCGGCTTTTCAAAATCTAAACGTCGGAAATTTAGGCGGCCAGTGCAGCCTGTGCTTTTTCAACGATTGCACCGAAGGCATCCGGTTCATTCACAGCCAGATCGGCCAGAACTTTACGGTCTACTTCGATACCAGCCAAGGACAGGCCGTTGATGAACTTGCTGTATGTCAGCGCTTCATCATGGCTGCGCACAGCAGCGTTGATCCGTTGGATCCACAGGGCGCGGAACTGCCGCTTGCGGTTTTTACGGTCGCGTGTGGCGTATTGGTTGGCTTTGTCGACCGCTTGGCGGGCGACTTTGAAAGTGTTCTTGCGGCGGCCATAAAAGCCTTTCGCTGCATCGGTGACTTTCTTGTGACGGGCGTGTGTGGTTGTTCCACCTTTAGTACGTGACATCTAGTGAACCTCCCTTAGCGCGCGTATGGCATCATCGACTTGATGATCTTTTCATCAGGGGCCGACAGCGTGGTTGTACCGCGTGCGTTACGCAGGAATTTGTTGGTGCGTTTGATCATGCCGTGGCGTTTGCCAGCTTGGCCCGCAACAACGCGGCCCTTAGCAGTCACTTTGAACCGCTTTTTGCAGCTCGATTTCGTCTTCATCTTAGGCATTTTCCGTCTCCTATAGTTGAACGGTTCTGACGCTGTGCGGCATGCCAATAGGCCGATAGCATCGGTTCAGATGGGTCGTATAGGAGGCAGCAGGCCAGATGACAAGCCGATTCGTGCCGGAATTGCCCTTAATTTATGTACCGAGCAACCACACCCATAAAGGTGTCCGGGATCGTGGCAAAATCATAGCCCCCCGGCTTGGTGTTATAGGCGTAGACGATCATCACGCCCGCTAAGACAATCACCATGGACGACACCCGGGGCGCACGACCCTCTGAATAGGCCGACAACATAGACGGGATCGAAAACGCCACCAAAACGAGGCCAATTACAAAAATCAGATCGGGGTCCATCGTGGATCCTTAAATGGTTAATACCCCATCATTCAGGATCGGTGCGGAAAATCAACCTTTCCTCGCACGGCGCAACCCTAAGGATATTCGTTGTACCCTCAACATTGAACGGGACGCCCGCTGTTACGATGATCTGATCGGATTCCTCGGCGATGCCCATTTTACGGGCCGCACGTGCGGCACTGACAACGGCCATTTTAAACCGGTCCACAGTATCCGTGATGGCGCAATTGGTGCCCCAAGTCAGGCACATCCGCCGCGCAGTTCCCACCAAAGGCGTCAGGGCAACGATAGGCGCACGGGGCCGTTCGCGCGCGACCAAAGCCGCCGTCGTACCGGATTGTGTAAAGCAGCAGATCGCCTTTACGTCTGTTGTTTCAACGATTTCGCGGGCCGCAGCCACGATCCCATCTGCGACGGTCTTGCCAGAGGATTTGCGCGACGCCTCGATGATCTCGGTATAGGTTGGATCGGCTTCGATTTCTTTGGCCACATTATCCATGGTTGTCACAGCCTCAATCGGATAACTGCCTGCCGCAGATTCCGCTGACAACATGATTGCATCGGACCCTTCATAGATCGCTGTAGCCACATCACTGACTTCCGCACGGGTTGGCATCGGGCTTTCAATCATACTTTCCAGCATCTGCGTGGCAACAATCACTGGCTTGGCCGCAGAGCGGCACTTACGCACCAATTGCTTTTGGATCGGCGGCACGTTCTGCACCGGCAGCTCAACCCCCAAGTCGCCACGGGCCACCATAATACCGTCGCTTACCGCTAGGATTTCGTCAAAACTATCGACGGCAGCTGGCTTTTCGATTTTCGCAAGGATGGCCGCACGACCCTTGGCCAGAGCGCGGCCTTCTTCCACGTCTTCGGGACGTTGCACAAACGACAGCGCCAGCCAATCAACGCCCAATTGACAGACAAATTCCAGATCTTTGCGATCTTTTTGCGACAAGGCCGCCAAGGGCAACACCACATCTGGCACGTTAACGCCCTTGCGGCTGGAAATGACGCCACCAGCCACAACCGTGCACTCGGCAAAATCATCCCCACAGTCATCAACAGTCAGGCGGATCTTACCATCGTTGACCAACAGGCTGGATCCCGGTTTCAGCGCCTTGAAAATCTCGGGATGCGGCAGCGTCGCGCGCTCAACCGTGCCTTCGGCGCTGTCCATGTCCAGTCGGAACTTTGCGCCCTCTTCCAGCATTTCACCCTCAGGGTTCACAAAACCGCCAACACGCAATTTTGGCCCCTGAAGATCGGCCAGAATGGCGATGGGGCTGTCCAGATCCTGTTCAATCTGGCGAATAATTTTGTGCTTTTCAGCGATCTCTTCGTGCTTGCCGTGGGACATATTTAGACGGAACACATCGGCACCGGCTTCGTGCAGCGCCCGTATTTGCTCGTACGTTTCAGACGCTGGGCCAAGAGTGGCAACGATTTTAACATTTCTGTGGCGGCGCATGGTAGATCCCCGATAAATGGCTTGGCTTTGGGCAAAACTGTTATCGCTAACAGCGTTGCTAGCCTTATTACCTAATTCACAATCTTTCTCAACTCACCTATCTCACTTTCTGTGAGAAGGACCACAGTCATGACAGATGAACCCTATTTTATCGACGGGGCCGACAGGCCATCGCAATGGCTTGTGACCTGTGATCATGCCTCGAACCACGTCCCCCATTGGATCAACGATGGGGATCTTGGCCTGCCGCGCGCCGACATGGACCGCCACATTGCCTATGATGTCGGGGCAAAAGGAGTGGCACTGGCCCTCGGGCAGGCGTTGAATGCGCCTGTTGTCGGTTCAAATTTCTCTCGCCTTGTTATTGATCCCAATCGCGGGGCAGACGACCCCACACTCATCATGCAGCTTTATGATGGCACGCTCATCCCGGCCAATCGCGGGATCGATGCCGCCGAGCGGGCCAAACGCATTGAGACACTCTATGAACCCTATCACGCCGCCTATGCCGAATTGGCCGCGCGACGCGCAGATACGGTGATCCTGTCTGTGCACAGCTTTACCCCACAGCTGCAAGGCAAGCCCATACGCCCTTGGGAGATCGGAGTCCTTTTTGCGCAGGATCAACGCCTGACCACACCGCTAATTGAGACATTGCAATCCCAGACCGACTATTGCGTCGGCATCAATGAACCCTACCGAGGCTACTTGCCCAAGGATGCGATTGACCGCCACGCCTTGCAACACAACAGGCTGAATGCATTGATCGAAATCAGAAACGACCTAATTGTCGAGGAGAGCCAGCAGCGGGCTTGGGCCGCTCAACTTGCGCCGATCCTGAACGAAGCCCTTGCCAAAACGACCCTGTCACAAGGAAGCTAAGATGCCCCATATCATCCTCGAGCAGTCACCGGACGTGCCGGACATGTTGGATACGCAAAAGCTATGCCAGATGTTGTTTGACAGTGCCTTGGCAACGGGCGTTTTTGCCAGCCCCCTGTCGATCAAAGTGCGCGCCCACACGGCTGACGTGGTGCTGATCGGCACCGAAAATCAGAGCTTTGTCCATGTAGAAGTGCGCATGTTGGCAGGCCGCTCGGACGAAGATAAGGCCAAGGTTACATCGACCTTGCTGACACTTTTGGAAAACGCATTGCCGCAGGTGGGCAGCATCTCGATTGACACGGCTGATCTACATGCAGGATCCTACACCAAACGCGTCTTGTGAAAGGACACCAAAATGGACGACCAAACCAAGCTCGAACTCGAGGCGGCCGCCTTTCGCAGGTTGCAAAAGCATCTGATGCAGGACCGCCCTGACGTCCAGAACATCGACATGATGAACCTTGCTGGGTTTTGCCGCAATTGCCTGTCACGCTGGTACCAAGAAGAGGCCAACGCCCGCGGCATTGACATGGACAAGGACCAAGGCCGCGAGATTTTTTACCAAATGCCATTTTCCGACTGGAAAGCCCAATATCAAACCGAGGCCAGCGATAGTGCCAAAAAGGCTTTTGAGGCCTCCCACAAATAAGCAACAATTGGCAGGCAGGCGCCCAATTGTTTCGATTATGGCACCAGTAGGATTAAGGAATTTGACATAGGTTTCAGCTAGTTACATGCTTACCATCTGCCTGAAACCCAATTAAATGGTGCCCCTATGCTGCTTTTTGCTCTGCCGACACTTCTTTTGGCGATGATCCCGCTGGCTTTGTTTGGGGCGTTTGACAGCGACGATGATAGCGACAACAGCAACGCTTCAGACAACCAAATTGACCTCAACCGCGATATCCCAGATCTCGCGCCCGTGGACGACACCCCAACGCAAGACGATCAAGACGGTGATCAGGATCAATCCCCCACCTTTGAGGCAACCGAAGGCGATGACACGTATTCCGCAGGCAACACTGCAGTCAGCCTGAAGGGCCAAGGGGGTGATGATACACTTACCGGCAGTTCGGACGATGATCTCATTCGCGGCGGCAAAGGGGATGACAGGCTGGACGGGGCTGGAGGCGACGACATCGTCGAAGGTGGCGCAGGCAATGACCAAATCGCTCTCGGCGACGGCGACGATTTCACAGGGCTCGGGCGCACCACTGCTGGTAACGACATTATAGATGGCGGCGCTGGTGATGACCTGATCGTGGACACCAAAGGCAGCAACGTCCTGAACGGTGGCGCAGGCGAAGACTTGCTTTTTGCGTTGGACAGCGACCGCCTTGGTCAACCGGATGCTTTGGTTGGGGGTGATGGTGATGACCTTATTTTCGCCGATGATGGCGATCTTGTCAGCGGCGGCGAGGGCTCCGACGACATCCTCGTTTTCGACCATGCTCTGGCCGATCCGAATGCGCCAACCGAGGCCGTTACAATCGCTGACTTTAACCCGGCCGAAGACGTTCTGACGATCCAATCAAACAACCCCGACCCTGAACTAGAGTTCGGTAGATCATCGGACGGATTGGATGCCACTGTGCTGGTCGATGGCACCCTTGTGGCAACCTTGAAAGGTGTCGCCGCCGACGTGGACCTGTCTGAGGTCACCGTGCAAACGATAGACCCCGAGTTTGATCTTGAAACGGTCCTTGACCAACTCAATGGACTCCTTGAAGAGCCGCAAGAACCCGCAGTCCTTTCTCAGGATTTGAGCGAAAACGACGATATTTTTGACGGCACCGAAGAAGCCCAACGGCTGGATATCGCAGGGCTTGCGGGGGATGATACGATCCTCGGCAGCGATCAGGCGGACCGGCTGGCTGGCGGCAAGGGTGACGACATAATCAACGGCAACAAAGGTGCAGACCGCATCGACGGCGGGTCGGGCTACGACACGATCAAAGGCGGTCCTGGTGACGATATCATCGATGCAGGCGGCTATGCGGACAGGGTTGCTGGCGGCGCGGGCAGTGACACGATCCGGCTGGGCAACGGCGACGACACCCTGCTAACTGGAAGCGCCTCCAAAGGCGACGACACCATCAGTGGCGGCGCAGGCGATGACACGCTGATCGATGCGATGGGCTCCAACACAATCGATGCCGGCGAGGGTGATGACCTGATCAATACCAACGACCTTGCCAGCGCATCGGGCATAGACATCGTGGCCGCAGGCGCTGGCAATGACGTGATTTTTGCAGATAGCGGCGATTTGGTCAGCACGGGCACAGGCAGCGATATCATAAACATAGACGCCAGCCCAAATGACGAGGACGGTGGGCTACGAGACCCGGTCATCATCACTGATTTTGTAGATGGCGTTGATACGCTGAACATTGCAAGCGCGGGCAACGATGCAGAACTGACATTTGGTTCCAGCACAGATGCGCAAGACACCAACCTCAGCGTCAACGGTGTACTGGTCGCGGTATTGCAAGGCACACCGCCCCCTCAGGACGGTTTCACCACTATTTTTCTGACCTAAGCGGGATCAGCCCCAGCGGATCAGCCCGATAATAGCAGACACCGCATAGAAAAACTGTAGCGCAAAAAACGCCCAGCGCCGGTCAAGAACCGCCCAACCGGCAAACAAAAGCGCCGAGATCAGCAATAGGGTAAAGCCCAAGACCTCGTTGCCTGTGTTGGATGCAATCAGCAGGGCATAGGCCATGGCCAAGACAGATCCCGTGATCTCAAAGACCGAGATCAGACGTTTCTTGTCCATCAAACGGCGGCCTTGCGGCTTTCTTCGATGTAAATCTCACGCAATCGGGCAGCAACAGACCCCTGTTTGCCATCACCGATCTGTTCGCCATCAATGGATACCACAGGCGTCACAAAGGTTGTGGCGGAGGTGACAAAAGCCTCATCCGCGTCTTTGGCCTCATCCACTGTGAAACTGCGTTCCTCAACCTTCATTTGGGACTCACGGGCGAAACGCAACACAGCTGCGCGTGTGATCCCCGCAAGGATCTCGTTGCCCAAATGGCGGGTGACAATTGTGTTGCCTTTGACGATGTAAGCGTTGTTCGATGACCCTTCTGTCACAAAACCATCCTCAACCATCCACGCGTCATCAGCCCCCGCCGCTTTGGCCAACATTTTGGCCATTGACGGGTACAACAACTGGACCGTTTTGATGTCGCGGCGGCCCCAACGCATGTCAGGGGCAGAAATCACGGACAGACCTTTTTCAGCCGCCGCATTCGAGGACAATCCGGGCTTGGATTGCGTGAACAGCACGAGGCTGGGTTTGGTATCCGCAGGCGGATAGGCAAAATCCCGGTCCCCCGGATTGCCCCGTGTGATCTGTAGATAGACCAGACCCTCGTCGATGTTGTTCAAGCGCACCATTTCGCGGTGCACCTCAAGCAATTCTTCCATGGGCATTGGCGCGGCCATCTCAAGCTCATCCAAGGAACGCTGCAAACGCGTGGCGTGGCCGTCATAGTCGATCAACTTACCGTCCAAAACGGACGTCACTTCATAGACCCCGTCCGCAAACAAAAATCCACGGTCAAAAACCGAAATTTTGGCGTCTGCTTCGGCAACATAGTCGCCATTGACGTAAACGGTGCGGCTCATGATCGTCTCCTATCCCCAGAGGGCTGGTTTTGGTGGGTGCACGCCGTCCGTATCAAAAGACAGCGGCGTGGCGCGGTCTTCGGCCAATAAAAGCGGTCCGTCAAGGTCTGTAAAGCCCACACCTTGGGCCACCAATGTCGCAGGCGCCATTGCAAGACTGGACCCAACCATGCAGCCAACCATCACACCGTATCCTTGGGCAATGGCCTGCTCTTTGAGCAGCAACGCTTCAGTCAGCCCCCCGGTTTTGTCCAGCTTGATGTTCACATAGTCATATTTACCCTTCAGCGCAGGCAGGCTGGCACGATCATGACAGCTTTCGTCTGCACACACGGGTAAAGGGCGGGCAATTTCAGCCAGCATATCGTCTTGCCCCGCAGGCAAGGGCTGTTCGACCAACTCTACGCCCAAGCGCACCAGATGCCGGGCAAGGTCAGAATACACTTCTGCAGTCCAGCCCTCGTTCGCATCCACAATGATCCGCGAGGTTGGCGCGCCACGGCGCACCGCCTCGAGCCGTGCCATATCATCCGGTGTGCCCAACTTGATCTTTAGCAACGGACGAAAGGCATGGGCGCTCGCCTGTTCTTGCATTTTGTCTGGCGTATCAAGCGACAGAGTATAGGCCGTCACTTCGGGGCCCAAGGGGTCCAAACCACACAGCTCACGCACCGAAGTTCCCAAACGTTTGGCCTCAAAATCCCACAACGCGCAATCAACGGCGTTCCGGGCAGCCCCCGCAGGTAGCGCGTTTTGCAAGGCATCGCGCGTGACATCCGCAGGCAGACCCATGATCTGATCAGTCACACTTTCCAGCGTCTCATCGTAGCGGGCGTAGGGCACACATTCGCCCCACCCCTGAACATCACCATCAGACACGCGCACAGTCAGAACCTTGGCCTCGGTGCGCGATCCGCGCGAGATGGTGAACACCTGCGCCAGCTTGAACACATCCGCTGTGACGTCGATCTTCATTTAAAGCGCATCCAGTGCATCGACCAAGCGTCCGGCCCCTTGCCGGAATGTGTCTACAGCCGGAAGGCCCAACTCCGCCTCAAGATCCGCCAAATAGGCTATCGCCTCGTCCTCGGACATGTGCTGCGTGTTGACCGAAACGCCGATGACCTTGACGTTGGGATTTGCAATTTGTGCAATGGGCATCGCCATATCGCGCAGCTGTTGCAGACTGGGTAGAGTATAGTCCGGCAGACCACGCATATGGCTGCGGGTTGGCTCGTGACACAGCACCAACGCATCAGGTTGACCACCATGGATCAGGGCCATTGTTACGCCAGAATAGCTGACGTGAAACAGGCTGCCCTGCCCTTCGATGTGGTCCCAATGATCTGCGTCATTGTCGGGCGTCAGATATTCAACAGCCCCTGCCATGAAGTCAGCGATCACCGCGTCTAATGGCACACCACCGCCAGTGATCAAAATGCCGGTCTGGCCCGTTGGGCGGAAGGTTGATTTCATCCCGCGCTTTTGCATTTCAGTATCCATGGCAAGGCCAGTATACATTTTGCCCACTGAACAGTCGGTCCCAATGGCCAAACAGCGCTTGCCACTACGCTTGACGCCGTTTGCAATCGGATAGGCCACGGATGGAATGCGTACATCGAACAAAGTGCGGCCGTTGACCCGTGCTGCGGCCACCAGCGCGTCTTCATCACGCAGCAGATTGTGCAGACCCGAGGCAATATCATAGCCCATGTTCAGCGCTTGAACGAGGACCTCTTTCCACGCGTCCGAAATCACGCCACCCCTATTGGCCACACCAATCACAAGGGTTTTGGCACCAGCGGCCAGCCCTTCCTCCAAAGTCATGTCTGGCAATTTCATATCTGCACCGCAGCCGGGCAACCGAAACTGACCGACCGAGTTTTCAGGGCGCCAGTCTTTGATACCTTGGGCAACTTTGGCAGCCAGCGCATCGGGCGCATCGCCCAAAAACAAAAGATATGGAGTTTGGATCATCGTTTTTTCCCGAAATGTAATGGTGTCACGCGATGGTTAGCACGACATTCTGCGAATGAGGCTGCAAATGACGCCTAAAATACACAAATATTCGCAGATACTTCGAATATTACCTCGTTATTCAGAAGAAAGGCCTGCGCGTGACGCTTTCACGCTTCAATTCTGCGACTCAGCGATGTCTTTCCACATATCTTGCACCCATGCGCGAATTTGCAGCGCCTCTTCCCAGCGGTTCGACATCTCACGCCCCTGAGCATCTGTCATCGCATATTCTGGCGGGCCAAGCTCACACAAGAAGATACAATCGCCCTCGTCGTTGCGCGCGCACCAGCTTTCCAATCCCTCGCGCCACCAGCCTTTGAACAATTCAACCCATTTTTGATGCTGCGGGAAATCAAGCTGCAATTGGACTTGCTGGCGGCTGGCCACACGGCCCTGAAAGCTGTCGGAGCGCTGTAAAATCCGACTGATCAAACCCATGTCACGCTCGGATAGGGGATACCAAAACTCGCGGTCCACGACATAATGGCTCAAATCCGCGCACATTCGCATCTCGGGGATGGCATCCAACAGACATAACGTTGAATAAAGGTCATTGGTGATGCAATTGCGATGGCTTTCGAACTGAATGGGCATGCCCACCTCATCGGCCATATCCATCCACTGGCGGATCACCGGGATCATCCCATCGACGCTCAGCGGCATCACTTGGCCGATCACATCCACAAAGGGCGAGCCGAAATCGCGTGCCATAGTCAACGTCTCGCGCAGGCTTTCGACCGTCTTGGGAAAGGCCACAATCAGCGGCGTCAGCCCGTGGCGTTCCATGATCGGCTGCACCTCATAGGCTTGCGCCACATCACCAGCGCCCAAATCAATCGCCATACCATCATAGCCAGCGTCCGCGACCATTTCGCAAACCTGTTCATAAGGCAGCTTAATCCCCGTCTGATCATGAGGCTGCATCGCCCAAAGCGAAGTGTATGTTTTCAGCTGGCGCATCTATGGCGTCCCTCTATGTTTGCGGCGCACCACTTGCAGGATACGCCACGCATTAGCTTTGACACGACGTTCAACGCCCAGCCCCGCAAATGCAACAGGCCCGTCTAATGTATCAACTGATATGCCAAATTCATATCCGGTCGTCCGACCGACGTACTTTTTGACAACGTTTGGATTGGCTTCCAGAACCGCGTGGCGCGTGTCAGGCGGCAACTCCCACAACGGGACAACAGCCCCCTGCGCCGTCTCGAGGAGCCACGCGTTTAAATCAGACCGGTTCAGGGTCGCCGCACATCTGCCATAACCGCGAAATTCCTCAAGACCGGCCCCGTCGATAACAGCGCGCTTCACAAGGGCCACAAGGCGATCTGATTGGGCTGCGTTCAACTGTGCCTGATGCAAACGCTTTAAAAGATGCCTTTTGCAATAACCCGATTGAAAAAGCATCACGTCCTTTTCCAAAAAGGTCAGAGCAAACTCGATCTGACGCGCGGCATCCGCAGGCCAGCCCGGACGCGCCAAGGCATGGGCAAACATCATCAAGGCAAAGGGGCTAACATCAAGAGCCTCCAACGCCTGTGTCCAGGGGCCATAGTCGCAGGGCCGTTTGAACTCAGCGCGCTGCACCTTCACCCGTCTTAGGATCACGCACCAATATTCCGGATCCCCCGGTGTCCATATTTGATCTGCTCGGGGCATGCCATTTGCCTCTATCATGGATTGCCATAACACTAACCACTGCTGCAATGCGGCGCAAATTGCTGCGAATGCGAGAATCGACTTGCGAGCCAGCGCGCAACATTCTATCCACGCGACATCAAATCTTGAAACTTCCTTACCTTGAGGCCGTCATGTCATTCCGCATCCAACCCACTCCTGTTGCCCGCCCCAACCGTTGTCAGTTGTTTGGCCCCGGCTCGCGCACCGCGATCTTTGAGAAAATGGCAGCAAGTGCGGCCGATGTGATCAACATCGATCTTGAAGACAGTGTGGCCCCTTCAGACAAGGACAGTGCGCGCGCCAATGTGATAGAGGCGATCAACACCGTGGATTGGGGCACAAAGACCGTCAGCGTGCGGATCAACGGCTTGGACACGCCTTATTGGTACCGCGACGTGGTCGATCTGTTGGAACAGGCAGGCGACAGACTGGACAACATCATGATCCCCAAAGTGGGATGCGGTGCGGATCTTTATGCCGTTGATGCCTTGGTTACGGCGGTGGAGGCCGCCAAGGGCCGCACCAAGCCGATTGGCTTTGAAGTGATCATCGAAAGCGCCGCAGGCATCGCCCATGTAGAAGAGATCGCCGCCGCCAGCCCGCGCCTGCAATCCATGTCGCTGGGCGCTGCGGATTTTGCAGCCTCAATGGGTATGGCCACCACAGGCATCGGGGGCACTCAAGAAGACTACTATATGTACCGCGAAGGCGAAAAACACTGGTCGGATCCATGGCATTGGGCCCAAGCCGCCATTGTGGCCGCCTGCCGGACCCATGGTGTGTTACCCGTAGACGGCCCCTTTGGCGATTTCAGCGATGACGAAGGGTTCCGCGCCCAAGCCCGCCGCAGTGCGACCCTTGGCATGGTAGGCAAATGGGCGATCCACCCAAAACAAGTTGCCCTGTCGAACGAAGTCTTTACGCCCTCGGACGAAAAAGTCACCGAAGCCCGCGAAATCCTCGCCGCCATGGAACAGGCAAAAGCAAACGGCGAAGGCGCTACCGTTTACAAAGGGCGCCTTGTGGATATCGCATCGATCAAGCAGGCCGAAGTGATCGTGCGCCAATTCGAAATGATCGGCGGCTAAAGCTGTAACGCGGGGCAGTTGCATTGCCTCGCATCCGCCGCCATATAGGTCCAAACGTGACCCAAAGGCAGCGGCGCAATGAAGAACTATCTGGATTTTGAAAAACCTCTGGCCGAGATTGAGGGCAAAGCCGCAGAATTGCGCGCCTTAGCCAGTCAAAACGCTGAAATGGATGTAGAAGCCGAGGCTGCAGGCCTTGATCAAAAAGCGGCTGATCTGTTGATCGAGCTTTACAAAGGCCTGACACCTTGGCGGAAATGTCAAATTGCGCGGCATCCGGACCGCCCCCATTGCCAAGACTATATCAAGTCCCTTTTCACCGAATACACACCCTTGGCCGGGGATCGCAATTTTGCTGATGATGACGCCGTAATGGGCGGCTTGGCGCGGTTTGATGACCAGCCGGTTGTGGTTATTGGCCACGAAAAGGGCAACGACACCAAATCCCGGATCAAACGCAACTTTGGCATGGCGCGGCCCGAAGGCTATCGCAAAGCCATCCGTTTGATGGATATGGCCGACCGGTTTGGCCTGCCCGTGATCACTTTGGTTGACACCCCCGGCGCCTATCCCGGGCGCGGAGCAGAAGAGCGCGGCCAATCCGAAGCCATCGCCAGATCAACCGAGAAATGTCTGCAGCTGCGGGTGCCAATGATTTCACTGATTATTGGCGAAGGTGGCTCGGGCGGGGCTGTGGCCTTTGCCACGGCCAATCGATTGGCCATGCTCGAACATTCGATCTATTCGGTCATCAGTCCTGAAGGATGTGCCTCGATCCTGTGGAAAGATTCCGAAAAAATGCGCGAGGCCGCCGAAGCCCTGAAATTGACCGCGCAGGACCTTACCGAATTGGGTGTATGCGATCTGATTATTGACGAACCTAACGGCGGTGCCCACCGTCATGCCGTTGATACTATTGCAAATGTACGCACAGCCCTGGCTGGAATGCTGGATAGTCTGACCAAGCTCAGCCCAGACGAATTGCTCAAGCAACGTCGGAACAAATACCTTGAAATCGGCAGTAAAGGCCTTGGGGCCTAGACCCTACCACATCGTCTTTTCAGCCCGCGCGGCCCATTGCGCATCGTAACTTTCGCCGTCGTAGCCCTCTTTGGCTTCGGCAAGGAAGGCTCCAACAGTGGGTAAATCAGGGGCTTTAGGACTACCGGCCCACAGCTCGGATCGGATCAGCGCACGGGCGCATTGCGTGTAAACTTCGGCCACAGTGATCTTGATGACACTGCGCGGATGGGCACCCTTTTGTTCAAATTGATGCAACAAACCTTCATCAACCGACACCACGGCCTGCCCGTTGACCCGCACAACCGTGTTTGACCCCGGCACCATAAACATCAGTGAAACACGGCCATCGCGCACGATATTGCGCAGGCTGTCCATGCGGTTGTTGCCGCGCCAATCAGGTATCAACAGGGTCTTTGCGTCATGCATATGCGCCACGGGCCCCACGTCGCCACGTGGGCTGCCATCGGTGCCTTCCGGTCCAACAGTCGTCAAAACAACAAAGCGAGACGCCCTGATCCACTTGGCATAAAGCGGCGTTAGATGATCGGCCACTTTGATAATCGACGCCTCTGCCGGCGTCCCATAGAGCGCTTCAAGCGCCGAAATATCTGTAATATCACTCAAGACGCTCGAACCCCGCTTCATCAAGTAATGCCTCAGAGGCCGCTTCAACACGGCTTTCCAACGCTTTCATAAAAGCCGCTTGATCAAGGCCCGTCTCCATCTGCGGTAGGAACTCGACGACAGCATGGCCCGGTTTGCGATAAATCCCCGTGCGGGGCCAAAACACGCCAACATTCGTGGCCGCCGGTACGCAGGCCTCGCCCAGTTGTTTGTACAAAATGGCCGTACCAACCTTGTAAGAGGCCTTAACCCCCGGCGGTACACGCGTGCCTTGCGAATAAATGATCAGCTGCCCCGGTTCTTTTTGGCCCTCTTGTACGTCCTTCACCATTTTATCGATCGCAGCCCCCCGCTTGCCACGATCCACGGCAATACATTCCAAACGCCATGCATAAAGCCCAATAATCGGGGTCCAAAGGATCTGCTTTTTCATGATAAACTTACCGCGCGGCAAGTGTTGAAAAATCATGATAATGTCCAAGAAAGATTGGTGTTTGGACGCGACCAGAACGTTCCCTGTTGGGACCTCACCGCGGACTTCTGTCGTCAGCCCAACCATCCAGCGGGCGGTCCATCTGACCCAGGCGCAATAGGTTTTGCATGCCCCATACGCCCCGTTTTTGGACACTGCGGCCCATGGCAAAAAGACCACGCCGATCACCAGCATCATGAAATACATTTGGCCCACAAACAAAAGAGACCTGAGATATTGCACGGCATAGGCCATCAGCTTTGCTCCTCCAGCATCCGTCGGGATGCAAATTTAGTGGCAATAAACGCGACTATTGCCCCGATCACAGGCAAAAGAAACGGCCAAACCCACTGCACCCCCTGAAATCCCAGACCAGACAGGAAGCCGCTTGCATCACCACTGGGGATAATCACAACCCCCAATAGTCCTATAATGGCTCCAATAGCCGCCCCCAGAAAGGTGCGCTGGGTAAAGCGCCGCACAAAAGCATCAGCAATAAAGCGATCTGTGGCCCCAACCAATCGCAACACAGCAATCACTTGGGCATTCGCCGCAAGGGCTGCATTGGCCGCCAGCGTGATCATCGCAGCCGTTGTCGCCGCGATCAGCAAAATCGACAAAACCGCCACCATGCGAAGACGGCTGGCTGCCCGCACCAACGGTTCGCGCCACCGCCCATGATCGTCCAGAACCGCACCGGGGGCCTCGGCACTAAGGCGCAATCGCAGGCCTTGGGCGTCAAAACCATCTGCCGTTTGATCAATTTCGATCAGCCGCGGGATAGGCAAGTCCTCCAACGGCAAATCGGCCCCAAACCAAGGCGACAACAGGGCCCTTTGTTCGGCATCGGTCAAGGCGCGCGCAGAGGCCACACCACTGGTGGTTTCCAAAACCCGCAAGGCCGCCGCCACCTGCAGATCAACCTGGCCCACGGGGGCAGAAATACGGAGCGTCGCACTTTGGGCCAATTGCTGCGACCATCTGTCGGCCAAACGCGAAGTAGTCACCGACAACGCCAGCACAAAAACCGCTAAAAACGCCATAGCTGCTGCACTGCCAATAGTCAGATACGCACTATACCCTTTGGCCGGCACCACCACATCAGCCTGCGGATTGCCAGATATCCAGTGCCGCAGGGGCGCTGTTTTTTGGGCCAGATAAGACTTCACAAGTCAGCCCCAGCTTGGATCACCTGACGATTGGAAATCCGCAACACCCGTGCCGCCACCTCTGATTTCGCAGCCCGGATCAACGCCAAATCGTGGGTCGCGATCAAAATCGTCTTGCCCATCTTGTTCAGCTCGATCAGCAAACTCAGCAATTTCTTGGACATTTCCCAATCAATGTTGCCGGTAGGCTCATCCGCAATGACAACTTCTGGCGACATTACCACAGCCCGCGCCAATGCAGCCCGTTGGCGTTCCCCACCCGACAATTCCGGCGGTGTGGCCTCTACTCGGGAGGTCAAACCAACCCAACCTAATAAATCCGCAACATCCTGCGGCTTGGTCGGTTCCGATGCCACACGCAGCGGCAATGTCACGTTGTCCCACAGGTTCAGGTGATCCAAAAATTGGCAGTCCTGATGCACAATTCCCACGTAGCGACGCAGCATGGCCACACCATCACGATCAAGACCGCGAAGGTCCTGATTTTCCAATGAAACCATGCCCTTAGTTGGGGTCAACTCGCCATACAACAGCTTGAGAAGAGTGGATTTTCCCGCCCCCGATGGCCCCGTCAAGAAATGGAAAGATCCTTTAGCCAAATGCATCGAAATACCGTGCAACAAATCAGTGCCGTCATAGCTGTAACTAACATCATCTAACTTAATCACGGGCTCTGCCTTTGACTTACTGCGACCCTTGTGCCGCAGAGCCGCGCTTTGTTCAATCAAACTTCACCAAATTCATTGCCCTTAACGAGTGATCGGCCTATCTTTACGCCGAGGACTGGGCGACCTGCTGCGTCGAATGCAGGTATGGTGGGAATACAATGCGACTGATTTGCCCCAATTGCGGTGCACAGTATGAAGTTTCTGAGGATGTTATTCCCCAAGCAGGTCGAGACGTGCAATGCTCGAACTGTGGCCAAACGTGGTTTCAAAAACACCCTTCCGAAGATACCGAATTAGCCGATGAATTGGGCGAAACGCTGCCGGTTGAACCGGAAGTTTGGGATAGCACTCCTGCGCCAGATTTTGACGACGAACCTGCACTCGAAGACGTGACCCTAGGCTCGGCCCCGGATGATTGGTACGTGGAGGCCGACACAGCACCCAAAGCTGACGTAGACGACACGGTATCCGATGTGATCGAAGATGCCGTGAAAGCCGAGGCGCATGACGCCATAGCGCATGGCATCTCTGAAGCGCCAGAATTTGATGATACTGGCTTTGATGAAGCTGATTTCGACGATACTGATTTTGACGAGGCGGACTTTGATGACGCTGACACCGACAACAGATCCGAGACCGAGCGCCCCAGCATTCCCCGACGTGGCCTAGACCCCGAGATTGCGTCGATCCTGCAGCAAGAGGCAGAGTTCGAAAAAAACGCCCGCAAGTCGGATGATCAAGGTCTCGAAACCCAAGGCGATTTGGGCCTGATAGAAGCAGATCCTGCTGTCTCCAAGCGCGAAGCAGAAATTCGCGAACGCATGGCTGACATTCAGGGGATCGAAACGCCCAGCGACGCACCGCGTCGTGAGTTGTTGCCAGATATCGAAGAAATCAATTCATCGCTGAGCGAACGCACGCCCAAAGCAACCGGTGAACTGACCGACTTTGAGTATGAAATCGAACATCGGCGCGGGTTCCGTTTTGGGTTCTTCCTAGTGGCCAGTTTGGTGATTTTCACCGTGCTGCTCTATGCCTATGGACCGCAAATCGTCGAAACCATTCCGGTTGCCTCTGGCATGATCGAAGACTTTACCGCTTATGTGGACCAATCCCGCATCTGGTTGGATGACGCCCTGCAGGATTTTATCGCAAAAGTCAGCGCGATCTAGAACCGCTCTAGCAGGCGCTTGAGGTAATCAAGTTCCTCTTGGGGACGCTCGGCATCGCCGGATCTGCGGCGGATCTCATCCAACAAATCCCGCGCCCGACGATAAACGTCTTCGCCTTGCAACACGTTTTGGTTCTGATCCAACGCGCCTTGCGCACTGCGATCACGCCCCAATGGATCCTGACCCTGACTGTTTTGCGCAGTGCCTTGTTGACCCTGTTCGCCTTGCCCGGGATCGCCTTGATTTTGTTGCTGCGCCATCGCTTCGCCCAAGGATCGCATGCCCTCGCGCATGGCTTCCATGGCTTGGGCTTGGTTGTCGATAGCTCCGGCCAGATCATTGCCACGCAGCGCATCCTCGGCCCGTTCCATAGCCTCGCCCGCACGTCCCAAAGCATCACGGGCTGCATCACCTTCTTGGGTGCCAGCACCGGGCATGTTGCCACGTTGACGGTTTAATTCCTGACGCAAAGCGCGCTGTCGCTGGGCCAGATTTTCGCCCTGCTGATCCCCACCTGCACCCTCTTGGTTTTGACCGTTCTGGGCTTGGTCTTGCTGACCTTCACCTTCTTCGCCTTCACCTTCGCCCTGCTGGCCACCCTCATGGCTTTCGCCCTGACCCTGACCACCGTTGCGGCCTTGGTTGCCTTGGCTTTCACCGGCTTGCGCATTGGGATTGAACTGTTCTTGCAGATCGCGGAACGCTTCGTCGCTGAGGCCCTGCTGTTCGCGCATGCTTTCGGCCAGACCCTCCATGGCTTCTTCACCGGGGCTGCCGCCACCTTGGCCCTGCTGACCTTCAGCCACCTGCATATTTTCCATAAACTCCTGAAGCTGGTCCAAAAGTTCCTGCGCCTCGGCCATACGGCCTTGTTCCATCAGTTCCTGAATTCGGTCCATCATCTCCTGCAATTGATCCGAAGACATAGTTTGGCTGTTGGGGTTCTGGTTTTGCGCGCTTTCTTCGCCCGCCTCGCCGTTTTCCTGATTTCGCTGGGCCTCAGCGGCCTTTTGACGGATGTAGTCCTGCGTTGCATCACGCAGATCCTGCATCAGCTCAGCGATTTCTTCATCACTTGCACCGCGCTTGATCGCCTCGGACAAACGTTCCTGTGCCTCTTGCATCCGCGCCAGCGCCCCGGCCACATCGCCATCTTCTAGCCGCACAGCCAAATCCCACAGGGCTTGCGACAGTTCCTCTTGTTGCAGATCCGTCATGCCATAGGGGGCAAAAGCCTCTAGCCGTCGCACAATGAACCGTAGCCGCAGATAATTGGTATCTGTGTGAAAGACATCCTCAGGGCGCTGCGACACCGCTCGCAAAATCTGAGCGGCGCGGGTTGCGTTCTCGCGGTTCCACAGGATGTCACGGCGCATTTCGATCAACGCCGCAGCCATTGGATCAAAGAAACGACGCCCAGGAAGCACCATTTGAATATCTGACGAGCGCCCCGTCTGCCCCATTTCATCCTCGACCTGCATGGCCAAAACCACGCCGAGGTTCGCAAAGGGATGCTCGGAAAAGTTTTCGATCAGGGTTTCTTCAAAACCGGCACGATCGCCCGTGATAGGCATCGGTAGGTCAACGACCAAGGCATCGCGCGGTTCTGGCTCCAACTCGAGGCCAAAGCGCCGGTCGATCATCGGCAAATCCAGTTCAAACTGACCAGTTCCAGCAACAACCGCATAGTCATCGCGCGCATAAAAGGCCTGCGCCATTTCGCCATCTGCCTTGCGCTGCAATTTAGCCGATATCGAAACGGTCGGAGGCCCATCCGGGATGGCCACGACAGACCAGCTGCGCCCATTGGCCCCGTCAATGCGAATATCGCCATTTTGGAGGATGACAAATTCTTGCACGGGCTCGCTGGCAGGGTCCACATCCCGCGTCCGGCCCGATACGGTTTCGGCCAGCGTCAGCGCGCCGACCTCGCCATAAAATCGCAAGGTGATGCGCGTCCCTTGGGGCAAACGCAGACCCTCTTGATCCACATCATTGAGGTAAATGCTGGGCACGCCGGTGTAGGCAGGCGGTTCGGCCCAGCCTTCCCAAGACGGGCCCGTGGCCAGTTGCGGGTTTTGGCCGATAGCCGCCCCCACGCTTCCAACCTGATAGATCGACCCAAACAAAAGGGCTGCGGCGAACCCGATAACCGCGATAAATCGCGTGGCGTAGGGATCGGCTTTGGAAACACGCAAGTCACCTTTGACCGCCCGTGCTTCAGCCACTTTGGCGGCCATACGTTTAACATGCGCGGCCCAGACAATCTGGGATGCCGCATCGGCGGACCCAATGGCTTGCTCATCAAAAAGGGCCGTAATCGGACGCCCGGGCAGGCTGGTATCAAGCCGCTCCAACGCCTCGGCATGGGTCGGCCAGACAAAACGCCGCAGCCCCCACCACGCAGCGGTTCCACCGGCCAAAGCAAAGACAACAAGACCTGACCAGATCGCCTCGAGCGACAAAATTTCGTGCAGACCAAACATCAAGCCGGCCAGCGCCAGCAAGATCACAGCCCAAAACGGCCAAAAACACCGAGTGACCCGTTCGGACAACAGTCCGATTCGGGTCCAGAACACCGCGCGAGCGGCTGTTTTAGGTAATTTTGGCGTTTGATACATTCCAGTTCCCTATGTTGGGGATGGCTGGCTACGTTACAACCATTCTGGAATGGTATCTCGATTTATCATTTCGTCAAAGGTTGGACGTGGGCGGATAA
This sequence comes from Algirhabdus cladophorae, assembly GCF_044772865.1. Classification (GTDB taxonomy): domain Bacteria; phylum Pseudomonadota; class Alphaproteobacteria; order Rhodobacterales; family Rhodobacteraceae; genus Algirhabdus; species Algirhabdus cladophorae. The sequence goes on along the minus strand of NZ_CP173029.1, from coordinate 234,446 downwards.
CCGCAAATTGATCACCATGGACCAAAACTTCGGGAATGAGTGGCCGTGAATTATATTCCGAAGACATCACAGCGCCGTAAGCCCCAGCCGACCTAAAGGCCACCAAATCATCTGGTTTCATCGGCACCATATCGCGCCCTTTGGCGAAGGTATCGCCGCTTTCGCACACGGGGCCCACAATGTCGTAGGGTTCCTTTTCCGTGCCCGGTGCAGGCTCAACCACGGGAATAATGTCATGATGCGCACCGTACATGGCCGGACGGATCAGATCGTTCATTGCGCCATCAAGGATCAGAAAATTCCGGTCCTCGCCGGATTTGACATAGATCACTTTGCTGACCATCAGCCCAGCATTACCAGAAATCAGACGCCCCGGTTCAATCTCGATCTCACAACCCAGATGCCCAACCGTTTCCTGAACCATCTTGCCATAATCCACAGGCGAAGGCGGTGCGATATTCGATTGAACATACGGAATGCCCAAGCCCCCCCCCAGATCGAGGCGCATAATCTCGTGACCCTCCGCGCGCAGAGCCTCTGTTAGTTCGGCGACTTTTTGATAGGCCAGTCGGAACGGTTCGAGATCGGTCAATTGTGAGCCAATATGAACGTCGATGCCAATGACCTTCAGGCCCGGCAGGCTGGCGGCAAGGCCGTAAACCTCATGAGCGCGACTGATCGGAATACCGAATTTGTCACCCTTCTTACCGGTCGAGATTTTCTCGTGAGTTTTTGCATCAACATCGGGGTTGATCCGCACAGTGATCGGCACCTCAACACCCATGCTGGCGGCCACACTGGACAGCACACGCATCTCAGGTTCGGATTCGACGTTAAACTGACGAATACCCCCCTCAATGGCCATGCGCATTTCGGCTTCGGTTTTGCCAATGCCAGAAAATACAATCCGGTCGCCAGACACGCCTGCGGCCCGCGCCCTTTGGTATTCACCGCCCGACACAACATCCATGCCAGCGCCCGCATCGCCCAACAACTTGAGGATGGCCTGGTTCGAATTGGATTTCATCGCAAAGCACACCAGATGCGGCCCCCAATTCAACGCCTCATCAAAAAGCTGAAAATGACGCAAAAACGTGGCAGCAGAATAGACGTAGAATGGCGTCCCCACGCTGGCGGCAATCTCGGAGACTGGGACGTCCTCAGCAAAGAGCACACCGTCGCGGTACAAAAAATGGTCCATCAGATCGCAATCCTAAAAGTTCAGGACGATTTACGCAGGAAAAGATACAGCGGCAACCCGCAACTGACCCCAATGCAAAACGTCGCGGGAACTGCGATCAGGCCGATCCAATTGCGTTGCTTGACGCTTTCGGCGACGACGAACACCGTTAGAGCAAGGGCGGCGATCGTCAGATCCCAGACCAATCCACTGGTCGCATCATTCACGTACCATGCGTCGATCATCGGGCCCAACGCCCAGCCTTCGGCCTGAAACCATGCAATAAAATAGTACATGGGATGAATGGCGCCCCAAATGGCCATAGCCAAAAATACCAACCGCAAAACACTCATAACCCGCGACCAATCCCGATGCGGACCTTGCCCAAGCCAAAGCTGACATTGGCCCCTGTGCGTACGCCCGAGCTGCCCACCCCAAGGGTCGCGGAATATTTTGGATCTGTGGGTGTCAGGGGCGCACCATCAGCACCACAACCGGCCAAAAGGCCACAAACCGCACAAAGAAGAAGAACACGCATCGCCACACCCTTAACTGGTTGAACGCCTAGGAATGTGACCTCTGTGAGGGCAGAGTCAAATCAAAACACGAATGCATCCATATCGATGTGATCAGCCAGATCTGCGAGGGTATCCACATCTTTGAACACAAGGGCATCGCCACCGCCAAAGGTCAAAACCGCATCGCCCTTGGCGTTAAAGCCACCATATTCCGTGATGACATCAGTACCGGTTTGGATCGACGGGTTAATCAGAGCCATATCCAAGATCACCTTGTCGCCGTCTGTGCCATCAAAATCGAGGATTTTATCGCGCTCAAATCCACTGGCGAAATAGAACGTGTCGGCACCAAGGCCGCCGTCCAAAATATCCCGCCCGGCGTAACCAAACAAATGATCCGCATCAGCGCCGCCATAAAGCCCGTCATCACCGCCAGCGCCAAACAGCTGATCCTGCCCGGCTTTGCCCTCAAGGGTTGCGCCCACAATGTTGGCATCCAAGCGCAGGGAGGCATACATCAGATCATCGCCATCGCCCCCGTCCAAAACATCGCCACCACCGTCGCCGTACAGGGTGTCATCCCCCGTGCCCCCATAAAGCCGGTCCAGCGTATTGTTGGCCTTGTTAAAGGAGCTGTTGCCGGCATAAATCGTATCGTTATCCGCCCCACCGCGCAAAATATCGGCGCCAAGGCCGCCCTCGATCATATCGGCACCCAAACCACCAAAGGCCTTATCCGCGCCGTTTTGGCCAAGGATGCTATCATCGCCGTCCTCACCAAAGAGGGTATCGGCACCCAAACCACCACGCAGGCTATCGGCCCCTGCAGCACCATAAAGGATATCTTTGCCACGGGACCCATCCAGATAATCGTATAGCTCTGCTCCATAGAGGATATCATCGCCACGCCAGGCAAAAAGCGCATTACGCTCGCCCGTCACGGCGTATAAAATATTGTCGAAATCGTCGCCATCTATACGCGCCATTACACCACCTAAATTGAGTCCCCACTCAACAGCGATACCAGCCAAAAGTTGGCGATTTACTACTATTTTTTTCGGTATTTAAGCCAAACGCTCTTTCCAAGCGGCCACTTGGGCCAAAACTTGCGTAGGGGCAGTGCCACCATAACTGACGCGTGATGCAACCGAGGCCTGCACGGTCAGAACCGAAAACACATCTTGGGTGATCTCGCTATGGACCGATTGCATGTCTGCAAGGCTCAGATCCGGCAAATCACACCCTTTGCTTTCTGCCATGGCCACCAATGTGCCCGTCACATGGTGCGCATCGCGAAACGGCATATTCAATGCGCGCACCAACCAATCGGCCAAATCCGTCGCCGTGGAAAACCCACCGGCGGCGGCGGCCTCAAGGCTATCGGTATTTGCCGTCATATCACTGACCATGCCGGTCATGGCAGCCAGTGCCAACATCAGGCTGTCGGCGGCGTCAAAGACTTGCTCTTTGTCTTCCTGCATATCTTTGGAATAGGTCAGCGGCAGGCCCTTCATGACCGTAAACAAGCTGACCGTTGCCCCCAAAATACGCCCAATCTTGGCGCGGATCAATTCGGCTGCATCAGGGTTCTTTTTCTGGGGCATAATGCTGGAGCCCGTGGAAAACCGATCCGACAAGGCCACAAAGCGGAACTGGGCAGAAGACCAAATCACCAACTCTTCAGCAAAGCGGCTAAGGTGCATGGCGCAAATCGTGCTGTTGCTTAGAAATTCCAAGGCGAAATCGCGATCCGCCACGGCGTCCAGCGAATTTGCCATGGGCCGGTCAAACCCTAGTGCCGCAGCCGTCATCTCGCGGTCGATAGGAAACGATGTGCCCGCCAGAGCCGCAGCGCCCAGAGGACTTTCGTTCATCCGCTCGCGCGCATCTTGAAAGCGCGACAAATCACGACCCAACATTTCCACATAGGCCATCATATGATGGCCCCACGTCACCGGCTGCGCCGTCTGCAAATGGGTAAAACCCGGCATAACCCAAGCCGCACCAGCCTCGGCCTGAACCAAAAGGGCCGCCATCAACGCCTGAATGCCCTCGATGGCTGCATCCACTTGATCCCGCACCCACAACCGGAAATCCACAGCCACCTGATCATTGCGCGACCGACCTGTGTGCAAGCGCCCTGCCGGTTCCCCGATCAGATCCTTCAACCGGGCCTCCACATTCATATGGATGTCTTCCAAAGCCGCCGAAAATTCAAAGCGTCCTGTTTCAATCTCTGACAACACCGTGAGCAGGCCTTCCCTGATCGCCTCGGCATCGGTATCTGTGATAATGCCTGTTGCCGCCAACATCGCGGCATGGGCCCTTGACCCTTCGATGTCTTGTGCCGCCATACGCTGGTCAAACCCGATGGACGCATTAATTGCTTCCATAATTGCATCGGGCCCAGTGGCAAAACGGCCACCCCACATCTGGTTCGAGGTTTTGGTCATCGGTTGTCCTTTGGAGGAAACATGAAATTTCTGATCTCGGCGCTGCTTTATACGGTGCTTGGCCTTGGCGCAATCAGCAGCGTTACCCATGCAGACCCTCTGCGCGCCGCTGCCCTTGCTGAAGGGGATATGAAAAAGTTGCGGTTCCACAAGACGCCCGTGGCCGTATCGGATGTGGTTTTCCAAGCCGCCGACGGCAGTGACATGCAATTGGCAGACCTAAAAGGCCAATATGTGGTTCTGAATTTTTGGGCTATGTGGTGCGCGCCTTGCCTGACAGAAATGCCGCATCTCAGCCATTTACAAGACCGCACAGCCGACCAACCTATTGAGGTTGTGACCGTCGCCGTAGGCCGCAATAATCCTGCCGCCGTGGCCGCGTTTTTTGCTGAAAACGGAATCGACAACTTGCCATTCCACAAAGACACCAAACAACGGTTCGCCCGCGACATGCGTGTCCTTAGCATGCCGGTCACAGTTGTCATTGATCCCGATGGAATGGAGATTGCCCGAATGCTAGGCGCCGCTGATTGGGGCAGCGACAATGCTGTGGCGGTTTTAGAGGCATTGTTGCCAGATCCCAGTTAAGGCTTTTGCGCCAAAGCCGCACAGGGTGCATGTTGCGGGCAACTGACCAAATGATCGTTGACCATCCCAACGGCCTGCATGAAGGCATAAACGATTGTAGGCCCACAAAATTTGAATCCACGTTTCTTTAAATCTTTGGAAATTTGTGTGGATAAATCGGTGAATGCAGGCACCTCATCCAAACTCTGAAATGTGTTTTGAATAGGCTTAAAATCAACGTAGCCCCAGAGATAGTTGTCAAAACCAACCTCCTGCTCGATGACCTGCCAGACGCGGGCATTGGTCAGCGTTGCTTCGATCTTTCCACGATGACGGATGATGCCCTTGTTTTGCAACAGCCGCTGCACGTCATCTTCGCCCCACGTTGCGATTACATTTGGATCAAACCCTTGAAAAGCCTCGCGAAAGGCCTCGCGTTTCTTGAGGATAGTGATCCAAGATAGCCCCGCTTGAAACCCGTCCAAAACAAGCTTTTCCCACAGCCCGCGACTGTCCCATTCAGGCACGCCCCACTCGGTATCGTGATAGGTTTCATAGATGGGTTCCAGCCCCACCCATCCGCAACGCTCGGTCATTTGAATCCACCCTGTTCCCGCTTTGATATTGGTTACGTTAGAATTTTACCTTTTACGACCCATTCATTCTTTTCCTGCATCCAAAGTCTCGGGTGAGACAAGAGTGGAGCCACACAGATGTCCCGACAAGACAGACCAATAAAAAGCCGCGGCGATCGCGGACCTGCCAGTCCTTTGGATATTGCCGTACGAGAACGCGACAAGAAAACATTGGATATGGTCGCCAAGGCGCTTCAATACAAAGAGGCAATGTTGGCGTTTCAGCCTGTCGTTCTTGGCAATCGTCCAAAACAACCTGCATTCTACGAGGGATTGATCCGCGTTTTAGACGCAACAGGCAGAATCATTCCCGCCAAAGACTTCATAAACACCATCGAAAACACTGAAATCGGCCGTCTTGTAGATTGCCTATCTCTTGAGCTGGGATTGCGAAATCTCAAGATTGATCCCAGCTTGCGGATCTCAATCAACATGTCGGCCCGTTCAATCGGCTATAAAAAATGGCTCGCCACCCTCGAAGACGGGCTGCGCGAGCAGCCTGAAATTGCAGAACGTCTTATCCTAGAGATCACCGAAAGCTCAGCAATGCTGATGCCAGAATTGGTCACCAGTTTCATGGGCGATATGCAGCGAAAAGGCATTTGTTTTGCCCTTGATGATTTCGGTGCTGGCTACACCGCTTTCCGATATTTCCGCGATTTCTTTTTTGATATCATCAAGATAGACCAGCAGTTTATACAAGGCATCCATCAGGATGCCGACAATCAGGTCTTGGTCAGCGCGCTTTTGTCCATCGGCAAACACTTTGACATGTTGACCGTAGCAGAAGGCATCGAAAGCCGTGAGGATGCGCTGTATCTGATCGATCAAGGGGTTGACTGTTTACAGGGCTACTTCTTTGGCGTCCCATCTGTGAAAGCACCGTGGCACACGGAAAAAACCAAGAACCTGCATCGCGCCTAGGTCGCGCCTAATTATTGGGCATTTCGCCGCAGCGCAGCATAGGCATCAAGGTTTACCTTGCCTAAAACCCATCCAGTGCACTAACCAGACCGCATCATAAGGGCTGGGGCCTGCGAACATGATTGTGGGGTCCTTCAGTCTTCGAAAGAAGAAACTCAGAAGGAGTGTTTCATGACCAACGTAGTAATCGCATCTGCCGCCCGGACCGCCGTCGGCAGCTTTTCTGGCAGCTTTGCCAACACACCAGCCCACGATCTGGGTGCGGCAGTGTTGGAAGAAGTTGTAGCCCGCGCAGGGATCGAAAAGGGCGAAGTGTCTGAAACCATTTTGGGTCAGGTTTTGACTGCCGCCCAAGGCCAGAACCCAGCACGCCAAGCCCATATAAACGCAGGCCTTCCGAAAGAAGCTGCTGCTTGGGGCATCAATCAAGTCTGCGGTTCGGGTTTGCGCGCCGTCGCCTTGGGGGCCCAGCACATTCAATTGGGCGACGCAGATATCGTGGCAGCCGGCGGTCAGGAAAGCATGTCTTTGTCCGCCCATGCCGCTCATCTGCGGTCTGGCCAAAAGATGGGCGATATGAAGTATATCGACACTATGATCCGCGACGGTCTGTGGGATGCCTTCAACAATTATCACATGGGTCAAACCGCTGAAAACGTTGCCGAAAAATGGCAAATCAGCCGTGACGCGCAGGATGAATTCGCCTTGGCCAGCCAAAACAAAGCCGAAGCTGCACAGGTAGCCGGCCGCTTTGCAGATGAAATCGTCCCCTTCACCGTGAAAACACGCAAAGGCGAAATCATCGTGGATGCAGACGAATATATCCGTCACGGCGCCAACATCGAAGCCATGCAAAAAATGCGTCCAGCCTTTGTGCGTGACGGCGGAACCGTCACAGCCGCAAACGCATCTGGCATTAACGATGGCGCTGCAGCGACAATACTGATGTCTGCAGACAATGCAGAAAAGCGTGGGATCGAACCCTTGGCACGCATCGTCTCCTATGCAACCGCTGGCCTTGACCCATCCATCATGGGGGTCGGTCCGATTTACGCTTCACGCAAAGCTTTGGAAAAAGCGGGCTGGGCCGTAGATGATTTGGATCTGGTCGAAGCAAACGAAGCCTTCGCCGCGCAGGCCTGCGCTGTTAACAAAGACATGGGTTGGGATCCTTCGATCGTGAACGTCAACGGTGGCGCCATTGCAATCGGCCACCCCATTGGGGCCTCAGGCTGCCGCGTTTTGAACACGCTACTTTTTGAAATGAAGCGTCGCGACGCCAAAAAAGGCTTGGCCACACTGTGTATCGGCGGCGGTATGGGCGTCGCCCTCTGCGTCGAGCGCGACTGATTAGTACAAAAAACCAAAACGTCGCGCAATTTTATTGCGTGACGAATTTGACTGTGATCTATCCAGATCACCAACCCCCGTTAAGGAGAATCACATATGGGACGCGTAGCACTGGTCACAGGCGGCTCTCGCGGCATTGGCGCCGCAATTTCAAAAGCTCTGGCAGCAGAAGGCTACCAAGTCGCTGCAACATATGCAGGTAACGATGAAAAGGCAGCTGCCTTTACCGCCGAAACTGGCATTAAAACCTACAAATGGGACGTTGCCGACTATGACGCCTGCACTGCGGGGATCGCACAGGTCGAAGCCGATCTTGGCCCTGTGGAGGTTTTGGTGAACAACGCCGGGATCACGCGCGACGCCCCTTTCCATAAAATGACGCCCCAACAGTGGAACGAGGTGATGAACACGAACCTTAGCGGCGTGTTCAACATGACCCACCCCTGCTGGCCGGGCATGCGTGAGCGGAAATTTGGCCGGATCATCACAATCAGCTCGATCAATGGTCAAAAGGGCCAGTTTGCCCAAGCCAACTATGCTGCTGCAAAAGCTGGCGATATCGGCTTTACCAAAGCTTTGGCCCAGGAAGGCGCGCGCGCTGGCATCACTGTGAACGTGATTGCACCAGGCTACATCAACACTGAAATGATGGCGACGATCCCGGAAAAAGTGATGAACGACGTGATTTTGCCACAGATACCAGTGGGACGCTTGGGCGAGCCAGAAGAAATGGCACGGGCTGTTGTGTTCTTGGCCTCAGATGAGGCGGGCTTTATCACTGGTTCAACAATCTCTGCCAACGGCGGCCAATACATGAGTTAAAGCCTTGGCTTTACGACAAAATAAAAGGGCCAGTCATCGTGACTGGCCCTTTTTTGTGCTCGGCTGCGCGGGTCTTAATGACCTGAGGCTGCCGGAACAAACCCAAACGTCCAAGTGCGGGCACGTGTGAAAAAGCTGATCATTTCGGCGAAAGCTTCGGCGCGGGCAGCACGCCCTGCGTCTAAAGCTTCGCGTTGGTTCAAAGTAGTTGCTGGCTGGTACATGTGATGTTCCTTTGCATTACGGTGTCATTTGACTTGCCCTTAATATGGGCGTCCAAGCGCAAACTGACAAACGAGACTTTCCAACCCGTTAGTTAAGATATACTTATGTGAAATGTCTGACCGTTTACCCCCACTCACAGCCCTGCGTGCCTTTGAAGCAGCCGCGCGCCATCTGTCCTTTGCCAAGGCCGCGGACGAATTGAACGTCACACCAGCCGCTTTATCGTTTCAAATCAAGTCACTAGAAGAGCATTTGGGCGCACCTGTCTTCCGGCGGCTGAACCGCGCTGTCGAATTGACCGAAGCGGGGCGCACTTTATCGCCAGGCACCAGCGAGGGATTTGCCCGGTTAACCACGGCTTGGCGTAACACTCAGCGGATTTCAGATAACACAACGTTAACCGTAACCGCTGGCCCCGCCTTTACCGCCAAGTGGTTGGCGCCGCGCCTTTATGAGTTTGCCCAAGCCCACCCAGAAATCGATCTAAGGCTGACAGCAGGCCTGAGAATTATGGATTTTGATCGTGATGAAGTGGATTTGGCAATTCGGTTCGGCTATGGCCCCGATGACGGCCTACATTCGACCCCATTGGCCCGCGAATGGGTAACCCCGGTGATGACACCTGAACTGGCGCAGAAATACGACACGCCCGCAAAGCTGGCCAATGCACCTTTAATCCACGACGACAGCATCAATTTCTTGCACAACCCTTGTGATTGGCCAGCCTGGTTTCGGGCGATCAAAATAGCAGCCGACACCAGCCATGGACCACGATTTTCACAAGCAGATCACGCGATAGATGCAGCCCTTGCTGGCGCAGGGATTGTATTGGCCCGCGTGACACTGGCCCACAAAGATATTTTAAGTGGTCGCTTGGTCGCACCGTTCAAAACCGCGATTTCGACAACCGCTCAGTTCCGGTTCTTATGCCCCTTAGGTAACGAAACCCGGCCAAATATCGCAGCGTTTCGCGACTGGGTGCTAAAGCAAGCGGATCCAATCAAAACAGTGGGGCGCAACAGGCAATTGATTGCGGCGGCAGACATTCCACCACCGCAATAGGTCCCTCAGGTTTGGGACAGTCGATTTATTTGTTCTTTAAGGTGAAGTTTTTGTTTTTTGAGTGTCGCGATGTCGAGATCGTCGATACTGGGGCTGCGCTGTGCATCTTCGACAGCCTCCGATAGACTTTGGTGTTTTTTGCGTAGTTCCTGAATATGTGTGGTCAGGCTCATGGGCAATCTCCTCTCAAAGTTACGATGTGATTTAAAGTAGATCACAGTTGATGTTCAAAGTCACGCTGCAGGCGCATTCATGAACTGCCTAGAAGTATCTAGGGTAAGTTCTTACCAGAAGCTTAATCTTCGAAAGAAAGCGGCGCCCCATTGCGCAAAATATCAGCGACAGTTTTACGATAGCTTTCACCATCTTTGATATGCCGGTCCCCTTGATGCAAAATCAAAGGGCTATGCAGCCTAAACGGACCACGCGCGTTTTTCACCCCTTGGATCAGAACCAATCGGGCCACCTGACCTTGGCGCGATGCAATCGGTTTAACTGCAACATCCCCCAAGCCAGCGTTGAACGCGTCCAACACCTCGGGCAACCGATCCGCCACCATGATCATCGAAAATCGTCCTTTGGGGGCCAATCGTTTGATCCCTGCCCTGCACCAATCCGACAGCGGCACATGTTCGGCACGTCCTATATGGCGCCCGCTATCTTGCGCTTTGGTCACGCTGGTTTCCTCAAAATAAGGGGGATTGGCGATAACATGGTCAAAACTTTTCTGCCGTAACTCTTGCGGCAAATCACTGACAGAGCCTGCACAAATCTGCGCCTCTATTCCGTTCTCAGCTGCATTAAATCGCGCCAATTCAGCGTAGTCCGGTTGGATTTCCAAACCCGACAAAGACAGGCCATCCACACGCGCGCCAAGGCAAAACAAAGCCGTCCCAACGCCACAACCCAGATCCAGAACTCTTTGACCAGGGACTGCCGGTACGCAGGCCGCCAGCAAAACCGGATCAAGCCCTGCGCGGTATCCTTTGGCCGGTTGCCGCAGCATCAATTTACCACCCAAAAAGGCATTATCAGTGACCTCAGCGATCAACTGTGACCTCGATCTCATTGTCGCGCATGACCGAGCGCGCCGTGAACAGATCGCGTTGCAACACCATCAAGCGGCGCGGCATTATGCCGATGCCCCCTTCGAGGATGCTCATGTTTACGTCCATTTCGAAGCAGTCTATATCTTCGCCCTCAAGGAGGGCTTTTGCAAAAGCGATGATTGTCGGATCAGTTGTGCGCAATAGTTCTTTCATGACAGTAGACTTAAGGGCATCCAGATAGGGTGTCGAGCATGTGAACGGAACCGTGATGGGCCTGCAAGACGCAATCGTAAAACCCCATGAACGCCTCAGCGCGGCCCTGACGGGCGAAATGGATGAGGTCAACACACTGATCCGTGCGCGGATGGCCTCAAAACATGCGCCGCGGATCCCCGAAGTCACTGCGCATTTGGTCGAGGCAGGCGGCAAACGTCTGCGCCCAATGCTGACCTTGGCTGCGGCGAAAATGTGCGGCTACACGGGCCCTTACCATGTGCATTTGGCCGCAACGGTTGAATTTATTCACACAGCGACCTTGCTGCATGACGATGTGGTGGACGAAAGCGGACAACGCCGTGGACGGCCCACAGCGAATCTGCTTTGGGACAATAAATCGTCCGTTTTGGTGGGCGACTATTTGTTCGCGCGTTCGTTCCAATTGATGGTCGAAACCGGCAATATGCGTGTCCTTGATATCTTGGCCAATGCTGCGGCCACCATAGCTGAAGGCGAAGTTCTTCAGCTGACCGCAGCGCAGGATCTTGCGACCGACGAAAGCATCTATCTGCAAGTGGTCCGCGGCAAAACAGCGGCGCTGTTTTCAGCCGCTATGGAAGTGGGCGGCGTGATCGCAGATCAGCCCGCAGATCAAGTTCAAGCGCTGTTTGATTATGGCGATGCTTTGGGGGTTTCGTTCCAGATTGTTGATGATCTGCTCGATTATGGTGGCGATGCTTCAGCCACTGGTAAAAACGTCGGCGACGATTTCCGCGAACGTAAGTTGACCCTGCCAGTGATCAAAGCCGTCGCAAAGGCAGACGCCCAAGAGCGGGCATTTTGGTCCCGGACCATTGAAAAAGGTCAGCAAAACGACGGTGATCTGGAAACCGCTTTGGCGCTGCTGGCCAAACACGGTGCCATGGACGCCACGCGTCAGGACGCTTTGGATTGGGCAGAAAAGGCAAAGGCTGCTTTGCGCAGGCTTCCTGACAGCGACATTCGTCAAATGTTGCTGGACTTAGCTGATTATGTTGTGGCCCGGGTCAGTTAAGCCTGACTTGCTGCACCCACCAACCTGGATGATCCGCCGCGATTTTAGCGGCAGCCTTGGTGGCAGACGGGCGGTCGGCATAGATGCCAAAGCACGTGGCCCCAGACCCCGACATACGCGCCAGAGCAGCAGCTGACAGGCTATCAAGAACATCCTCAATTTCGGGCACCAGTTCCTTGGCGATCGGTTCCAGATCGTTGCGCTGTTGGTCGAGCCAGTTCAAGAATTCTGACAGCGACCCACCTTGCGGACAGTGTGACATCGGCGCGTTTTTCTTGTGAACAAGTGCTTTGAATACTTCAGGCGTGCTGACGCCCTTAAGCGGATTGACCAATATGGCGTCCATCTGCGGCAGCCCCACAATTGGTGTCAGCACCTCACCAACACCCTGCATGCGCACCGCATTGTCCTGCAAACAAACGGGAATATCGGCACCCAAACGCGCAGTATTTTCCACAACAGGCCGCCCCGTGAGGTCCGACAACAACCGCAACGTCGCCGCCGCATCGGCAGAGCCTCCACCAATTCCAGAGGCAGCAGGCAGATTTTTCTCCAGCTCGATGGCGACCTCTGGTGCTTCACCAAAAAATTCATGTGCCTTTAGGATCAGGTTTCGACCGTCCGTAGGCACACCCTCGGCACGAGGCCCTGTGACCGTAAGCACAGTTTCAGCAGCGGGCGTGAGGCTGACGTAATCCCCAAAGTCAGCAAAGCACACAAGGCTGTCCAACAGGTGATACCCGTCAGATCGCAGACCCGTAACATGCAGGCAAAGGTTGACCTTGGCAGGGGCCAGACGACGCTTCATCACAAAGGCCGTTTCAGTCAGCGGCCAATTGCAACGGCGCGGTGCCTTCTTCCTCTAGCACCTTGTCGAGGCCCACTTCCAATTTGCGGCGAATACGTTTGGCATCGTCTTCGGTCGGATCAAAAGATAGCGCACGATGCCACTGGAATTCCGCCTCGATCTTGCGACCAACGGCCCAAAATGCATCACCCAAGTGATCGTTTACAATTGGGTCGACAGCCTCCAATTCGCTGGCGCGTTCCAGATGAACAACCGCTTCTTGATATTTTCCCATACGGAACAAAACCCAGCCTAGGCTGTCGACGATGTAGCCGCTGTTTGGCCGTGCTGCGACAGCCTTTTCGATCATCTCCAACGCCTCGTCGAGGTTGATATCCTGTTCGACCATCGAATAGCCTAAGTAATTCAACACCTGCGGCTGGTCAGCGTTCAGATCCAAGGCTTTGCGAAAGTCAGCCTCGGCAGCAGGCCATTCGCCGATGCGTTCATGGGTGATCCCACGCACATAATAGGCAAACCATTGGTTTGGTTTTTCATCCACATAAAGGGCAATCGCTGCATCATAGGCCTCGCTGGCCTCGTCATACCGTTCAAGATAGCGCAACGTGTCACCCAAAGTGATATGCACCGCAGGCAATTGCCCATGAGTTTCCGTAAGCTGGCGCAGAACCTCAATCGCGGCATCATCACGGCCTGCTTGCCGCAAGGCCGCCGCACGTCCCAACTCTGCTGCGTGAAACGCTGGGTCTTCGCGCGGAACACGGTCGTAGGTGGCATTGGCCAAATCGAACTGCTCAAGTTCCTCAAGGAATTCGGCCGACATCAGCAACGCTTCGATATGATCCTCGCGCAGGAATTCTGCCGCGCGGGAATAGAGCAGCGCATAGGACGGCGACGCTTCGCCTTGCAACGCCGAGGCTACGGAATAGAACACCTCAGAAGCCCCATCCTGAACCGTGCGCGCCATGGTCAAAGGCAGGGTTTGCCCGCCTGCCAGCGCCATGCGCGTGACTTGCAATCCCGGGTCCAGACTTTCGCCAAAGACATTGTCGATCAAGTCTATCGCATCGTCGTTGCGGTCCAACTGGCTGAGGATCTCAACATGGGCAAGGGCCCCACGGCGCGTGCTGCGCAGCGGGCCTGCCTCACGACCCGAGAACAAGGCGTCAGCAGACTCAAGATCCCCAACAGATGTCAGGGCCAAGGCCTTGTGATACATCGCAAAGTTCTTCAGTCCAGGGGCTTCGCCAAGACTGTCAAACTGAGCAAAGGCATCCGTAATATTGCCTTGCCCCACCAATCCCCACGCCAACAAAAGCCCGTCAACCAAGGGGCCAATTCCGCCTCCATCACGGTGCTTTAAAACCAAAGTGTCAAAGGCGCCGTCTTTGACCAAAACCGCACTACCAACAATGCTTGCCACTTGGCTTTGAATGCCCACTTCACTCATCCGGCTAGCCAGGGTGTTGGCCTGCGGGAACTTGCCCAATCCAACATAGGCGGAAATCGCATTTTCCAGCAGAACCGGATTCTGCGGATCCTGCGCCAGAGCCCGAATGTAATAGATCACCGCTTTGTCGAAATCAGCAAAGAAGCTGGCATGCCGCGCTGCCAAATAGGATCCCGCGCTGGCTTGTGCCTGCGCTTGGGTGACAGGGGCCAACGCCAAAGCGGCGGCAAGGGTGATACTGCTAAACGACAAACGGGGCATCATGGCCCTCCTTATAAACCTGTTACCCAACAAACTAGGGGCGCTACCATGACTTGGCAACGCCCCTGATCCATCAACTTGATGTCAGTTTGTCTCACATGTTGGGGTAATTGGGTCCGTCCCCACCCTGCGGCGTGGTCCAAGTGATGTTCTGACTTGGGTCTTTGATGTCGCAGGTTTTGCAATGCACACAGTTTTGAAAGTTGATCACGAACCGTGTTGGTTTAGCGGGTTCTTGCACAAATTCATACACACCAGCCGGGCAATAGCGCGCCGACGGCCCCGCATATTCGTGGAAATTGACTTCCACCGGCACATCTACATCAGTCAGTTTCAAATGCGCAGGCTGGCTTTCTTCATGATTGGTCATGGCAAAGCTGACGTTGGTCAAACGGTCAAAAGACAGCGTTCCATCGGGTTTAGGGTAGTCGATCTTGTCAAATTTGATCGCTTTGCCCGTAGCCGCTGCGTCTGACTTGCCGTGCTTGAGCGTGCCCAAAACGGAAAGGCCCAGCAGGTTGTTGGCCCACATATCAACGGCGCCCAAAGTCAATGAGGCGGTCAGACCATAGCGCGACCACAACGGTTTGACGTTGCGCACCCGCTTAAGGTCTTTGCCAATTGGCCCTGTGCGAACCAGCGCCTCGTAGCCGTTCAATTCATCGCCCGACCGTCCTTCATTCAAAGCAACAACAGCAGCCTCAGCCGCCGCAATGCCAGACAGCATCGCGTTATGGTTGCCCTTGATCCGAGGCACGTTGACCATACCCGCAGAACAGCCCAACAGCGCGCCGCCCGGAAACTCCATCTTTGGCATCGACTGGTAACCACCTTCGGTGATCGCACGGGCACCATACGCTACGCGCTTGCCCCCCTTCAGCAACTCAGCCACCATCGGGTGATGCTTGAACCGTTGGAATTCCATGTAAGGGAACAAATGCGGGTTTTCGTAGTTCAAATGCACCACAAAGCCCACATAGACCTGATTGTTATCAAGATGATAGATGAAGGACCCCCCACCTGCGTTGCTGCCCAAAGGCCAGCCCATTGTGTGGGTTACAGTGCCTTCTTTGTGCTTTTCTGGGTCGATTTCCCAAATCTCTTTCATGCCCAGACCGTATTTCTGAACATCGCTGTCATTATCCAACGCATATTTTTCAATGACTTGTTTGGACAGCGACCCGCGTACACCTTCCGACAGGAACACGTATTTGCCGTGCAGCTCCATCCCCGGCTCGTAGCCGTCGCCTTGGGTGCCATCAGCGTTCAGGCCAAACTCGCCCGCAACCACGCCTTTGACTTCACCTTTGTCGCCGTAAACGAGTTCGGAACAGGCCATGCCGGGAAAAATTTCAACGCCCAATTCTTCGGCCTGTTCGGCCATCCAGCGACACACATTGCCCATGGAGACGATGTAATTGCCGTGGTTGTTCATCAAAGGTGGCATCACAAAATTAGGGATACGGACCTGACCGGCCTCGCCCAACATGTAAAAGTTGTCTTCTTTCACCGGCACAGTGATTGGCGCCCCTTTTTCGGCCCAATCAGGGATCAACGCGTCCAAACCGCTGGGATCCAAAACGGCTCCCGACAAAATGTGCGCGCCCACTTCCGATCCTTTTTCCAAGACCACCACGTCCAAATCGGCGTTCAGTTGCTTCAGCTTGATCGCCGCGGACAGACCAGCCGGCCCTGCCCCCACGATTACAACATCATATTCCATAGCTTCGCGCGAAATTTCAGACATTCAAAACAGGCTCCCGTGGCACGCAATAATCTGTCGTTGTGATTAGACATCCCTGCACTTTGGGTCAATCGCAACACGGCGTCAAATTCAGCATCTGCGACAACAGGCATCATCCTGCGGGCTTTGCGGACAAAGCCTTGCAATCAGGGGCCATCTGCGGTCATTTAGGGCATCGCAACCTGCGCGCATCCCTGCGCCCTGCAAAGAACTGACGCCCAATGGAAAAGATACCGATGACGCAAGCGGGCCATGCCCGGATTGACGAAGAATTAAAGCACCTAAAATCTGTCGAACGCCCAACCATCATCACGGCGATTGCAGAGGCGCGTGAGCTGGGCGATCTGAAGGAAAATGCTGAATACCACTCTGCACGGGAAAAGCAGGGCTTTATCGAAGGCCGGATTAAAGAATTGGAAGCCATCATTTCACTTGCTGATGTGATCGATACATCCAAGCTATCCGGCACCGTGAAATTCGGCGCCTATGTGGAATTGGTCGACGAAGACACGGACGAAGAAAAAACCTACCAGATCGTCGGCGAACCAGAAGCAGACATCGAGACCGGCAAGTTAAATATGAAAAGCCCGCTTGCCCGTGCTCTTATCGGCAAGGACGAAGGCGACAGTGTCGAGGTACGCACCCCCGGCGGTGTAAGGTCTTATGAAATCCTGTCGATCTCGTTTAGCTGAACCTTGGCAAACACTGTGACCGACCCACGCCAAAATACACCCCTCACACCCGGGCCTGATTTGTCCAGCCGTCCCGCTACACAGGGCATATCTGCGGCCGAGATTATTGCGACGTTGCTTAGTATAATCTGGCTGCTGGGTGCTTTGGTGTTTTTCGTGTTTATCCCCAATTCGCGCGATAACTTTAATGGCATGCAGTTTGTCACAGTCATGCTGACGATCTTTTTGCCAGTGGCAATGATCTGGGTTGCGGCGATGTCAGCACGCTCGGTACGGGTGATGCGAGAGGAAAGCGCGCGCTTGCAAGCCGCCATAGATGGCATCCGCAGCAGCTATATCCAACAACAGCAATCTACCACCCTTGGGCACAAACCTGAGGTCGAGCAAAAACTAGAAGCCCTCGCCGAGGCCGCTGAAGAAACCAAATCGGTCATCGCGACCTTTGCCTCAACACGGCAAGCCCAGACCGCAGCCTTTACGCCCTCACGGCCCGCACCATTGGATGATCAGCCCGCGCTGGCCCTTGGTACCCCAGCCGAGGATCTATCGCCCCCTCTGCCCACAGATGACCTGATCCGCGCTTTGAACTTCCCGGAGAACGCCGAGGATCTGGATGGGTTCACGTCCCTACGGATGGCCCTCAAGGATCGAAAGGCAAGCCAAGTGATCACGGCGGCTCAGGATATCCTGACCCTATTGTCGCAAGACGGAATTTACATGGACGATCTGCGCTATGACCGCGCCAAGCCCGAGCTTTGGCGGCGCTTTGCCAAGGGCGAGCGCGGGCGCATGGTGGCCCAACTGGGCGGTGTGCATGATCGCTCTAGCCTTGCGTTGACGGCCGGTCGCATGCGCGAGGACGTGGTGTTTCGCGATGCAGCGCACCATTTTTTGCGCAAGTTCGACAAGATGGTCTTGGATTTTGAACCCGAAGCCACAGACGCCAATCTTGCCGCACTTTCGACGACACGGACCGCCGTTGCGTTCATGTTGCTAGGCCGCGTCGCTGGTATTTTCAACTAAAGCCCGAAACTGGCAAAGGGCAGGTATTTGACCAAATCGCCCTCTGCGATATCCATTGCCTCGTCGGGTAATTCGATCAACCCATCCGCCCAAGCAAGGCCACTGATCCGCCCAGATCCTTCGGAATGGAACCGTTCCGCGCGGCCATCGGTGCCCATGCGCGCCCGTAGATATTCGCGACGGCCTGCCTTTTTGGATTTGGAAAATGCAGCCGGAATCCAAAACGCCTGAGGGCGGCGTCCAGTCCGGCCTGACAAGATATCAAACGCCGGTTTTGCAAAGATCAATGCGCAGACAAAGGCCGCAACCGGATTTCCTGGAAGGCCAAAGACCGGAATGCCGCTCCATAACCCCAAAGCCATCGGTCGCCCCGGCTTCATCGCAACCCGCCACAACGCCATAGATCCCGTCTGTTCCAACAGCCGCGAGACATGGTCCTCATCCCCTGCCGATGCCCCACCCGAGGTCAGGATCATATCCGCCGAATGTGCTGCCTCGTCCAACACCTTGCGCAATGCCTCTGTGCTATCGCGGCTTTGCCCCATGTCGACGATTGTGGCCCCAAATCGCGCAAAAAGTGCCGACAGCATCGGCCGGTTTGCATCAAAAATCTGACCTGCTCCGGCCACGCTGCCCACTTCGGCCAATTCATCGCCAGTTGAAATGACCGCAACCCGTAAAGGGCGATAGACCTGCACCGACGATACACCCGTGGCCGCCAAGATCGCCAACTCAGGTGCCGCCAAAACGGTGCCTTGTTTTAAAATTACGTCGCCCGCCACGACATCTTCACCCGACTTGCGTGTGTTCGCGCCCTGTTTCAAAGGACCGTTAAACGCAATCGCCTCGTCAGCGACAGTGCAATCCTCTTCCAAGACAACAGTGTTCACGCCATCAGGGACACAAGCCCCCGTAAGGATCCGAATGGCATGGCCTGCTGGCACAGCCCCCGAAAAAGGAACACCCGCCGCCGCCCGACCATCGACGAGAGGTAAGATATTCGGCCCGTCCACAACACTTTGTGCGTCAAAGCCATAGCCATCAACCGCAGAATTTGGCGCGGGCGGATTGGACCGCTGCGCTGTCACATCTGCCGCCAAAACCCGCCCCGACGCCGCCAACAGCGGTAGATCCTCGCCCTTGACTACAACATGCAACCGCTCTTCAAGCAATGCCAAAGCTGCGTCCACAGGTGTCCAATGGATCCCTTGAGGCAACGCAAAACAGTCATTTGTCAATGCAGGAGGCTTCATGCCGCTGTCGCCCCCAATATCCACCCTTCTTGTGCGATCTGATCCGCATTTGACAGTCTCGCGCAAACCTCAAAAGCATCGGGCCAAGTCTCGGCTTTATTCATGGTGTCGAACTGATCACACACCCAACGGACCTGTTTGGCATCCAAAATATCATATAATTCATGGGGATACGCGTGTTCCAAGGAAAGCGAACACTCAGGACGCATTAGGCTCGGATAGATCTCGACCACCGTTATTTTCGCATCGGGCTGTTCAAACCCCGTCTCTAGCGGCCATACCGCCAGATCCTCCCGATAGTGCTGTTTCAAAGCCCATAAATAGGGCAATCCCAGCAAAGATTGCGATCCAACCGAGCCTGTCGTAAACAATTTCCACGTGCTTTGGGCCGAAGATACGGCATCTTCAACAGCTCGTCTTTCCGCCATGCCATGCCCGTGTCGCAGGCTGCCCTTTGCGGGCAGTGCCTCGTCCTCAACACCCATGGGACAGCCCCAAAACGGGCCAATGCCCTCAAACAAGGCGTTCACATCTTTAATCACGGCAAAGCGGTTATTGCTGTTGTCAGGCCCATCTTTTATGTGATCCGCCAACCAGCTCCAAACAGCCAAACCACGATCTGATCCTGTAAGTTTTTTCGCAAAACCCACTGGATATCCAAAACTGAAATCAAATCCAATCAGCACCTTTTGCCCCGCTGCCAAAGCCGCCTGCAAAACGTCACTGACATAGTCTATCGCGGCGGCACGTGTTCGGTGATAGGTAGGATGTTGCCCAGAAATACAGATGAATATCGCATCTTTTGTAGGTTTGCGCGGCGACGGTTTGGACCGCGCTGACCAATCCACGGCTATGATGCGATCATATTTCACAAACCGACCTCAGCAAGAATGAAATCAGCAATCGCGGCCGTGTCATCCAGATTAAAGACAGGCTGGGACACATCCACATCCGTGTTGCTGGCAATAGCCCGAATGGTCGGGTCATTCAGCGCGATCAAGGGCTGGCCCGTTTCGGTTCGAAACGCCTCGACTTTGGGATGATCGTCACGCTTGTAGCCTTCGATCAACACCAGATCGACAGGGGCAAGTTTGGCCAACAGGTCCGCCAGTGGCGGCTCGTCCTCGCCGGCCAGTTCATGCATCAAAGCCCAGCGATTGCCCGACGCCAATAAGACCTCGCGCGCCCCTGCAACCCGGTGGCGATAGCTGTCTTTGCCCGGTTGGTCTACATCGAAATTATGGTGCGCGTGTTTGATCGTGGACACAGTGACGCCGCGCCCGCAGATTTCTGTCACCAACCGTTCCATCAGGCCGGTTTTGCCCGCGTTCTTCCACCCAACGACACCAAATACTCTCATAAGTCCTCCATCAGGCCGCGGGCCGTTTCCAAATCATGGGGTGTGTTGACGTTGAAAAAAGGATCAAACACCGGTGCCGGAAAAGCCGCCTGTGCGGTACCATGGGTATCGGTCCACAAAACCACCTTGCGCAGCCCACCCAACAGCGCCGCGCGCAGATCCTCACGCAAATTAACGGGCCACAACCCAAAAGTAGGATGGCGCATCATACCTTTGACCGGATCGGGACTGGCGGCCAGCGCAATCGGTTTATCTTGCGCCTCGGCGGCGAGGATCAATTGAGGCACCAGATCGCAGGGAAAAAAGGGCGTATCTGCCGCCACCGACACCACGTGGCTGGCCCCATGGGCGGCCGCCCAATCCAGACCCGCCAAAACCCCCGCCAAAGGACCGGCAAACCCGTCAATACTGTCAGGCACCACAGAAAAGCCCGTATCGTCAAAGCGGCCCGCATCGCCGTTGGCATTCAGCACAATTTGCGACACTTGCGGCTCTAGTCGTTCAATCACATGGCTCAGGATGGACCGTCCACCCAAGTCGTTCCGCGACTTGTCACCGCCGCCCATTCGGGTCGCCTGACCCCCGGCCAAAATCAAACCAATCGGTTGTTTCATCCGCGCACCTCTGCATCACGGATCAGACGATCCTCGCCCGCAAGGCAAGTAAATCGCTGCCCACGCATCCGCCCCACCAAGGTCAGCCCAACTTGCTGCGCTATATCAACGCCCCATGCCGTAAAGCCCGAGCGCGAGACCAGTGCCGGAATGCCCATGGTCGCGCATTTGATCACCATTTCAGAGGTCAATCGGCCGGTTGTATAAAGGATCTTGTCGCTGGGATCGCAATCATGGGCCAACATCCAGCCCGCCACTTTGTCCACGGCGTTATGACGTCCGACGTCCTCCATATAGACCAAGGGCGTGTCGCCTTGGCACAGCACCGTTCCGTGAATGGCCCCTGCTTCGAGGTAGAGACTGGGCAGCGTGTTGATCTGATGGGCCAGCGCATAGAGCCACGATGTGCGCACCTCGGACTTGGGCAATTCCAGCCCTGCCAGCCCTTCCATCATATCGCCAAAAACCGTGCCCACGGCACAGCCACTGGTCCGCGTCTTTTTCTTCAGCTTTTCCTCAAATGTCGTCTGCGCGCCCGTGCGCACCACGGCCACCTGCACCTCTTCATCAAAATCAACGCCCAAAACATCACCCACATCCGGCAACATGCCCTGATTACGCAAAAACCCCAACGCAAGGTATTCGGGATGATCGCCAATGGTCATGGCTGTGACGATTTCTTGGGAATTGAGATAGATCGTCAGCGGACGCTCCTCGACCACTGCAATCGCCACAGACGCACCGGTTTGATCCCGACCTGTGATTTGGCGCGTCAGACCCGCGGCCTTGGGATCAGGCATCAGCGGGGCAGGATGTTGCGGTAGCTTGGGCACTTGAAACTCTCTGATCAGCGTTCTACGCGTTGCCCAGCAAACCTAGGGAAAACTATGGCTGCGACCAACCCCAAAACGATCTACTGGCGCGGCGTGCTTGATGGATCCCCGTTTATTCTGGTTTTGATCCCGTTTGGGATGCTGTTTGGCGTGGCCGCAACAGAAGCTGGCCTGAATTTGGCCCAAGTTATGGGATTTTCCATTTTGGTAATCGCAGGATCGGCGCAGTTTACCGCCCTGCAATTGATGACCGAAAACGCCCCTACGATCATTGTGGTTCTCACAGCCCTGTCTGTGAACCTGCGTATGGCGATGTATTCCGTGGCCATGGTCCCCCATTTGGGGGCAGCGCCTTTGTGGAAGCGGGCGTTGGCCTCGTATCTGTTGGTCGACCAAAGCTACACAGTGGCCTACATCACCTACGAGAAAAACACATGGAGCCTGAGGCAAAAGCTGGCCTATTTCTGGGGTGTTCTGACCCCCATGGCGCCGCTTTGGTATGGGGCCACGTATCTTGGGGCCGTTCTGGGCAGCGCGATCCCGCCAGAATATGCGTTGGATTTTGCAGTGCCGATTACCTTTTTGGCACTGATTGCCCCGTCTTTGAAATCCTTGGCCCATGTGGCTGCGGCCTTTGTGTCGGCGGCGGGTACTCTGGCGCTGATCTGGGTGCCCTATAGCCTTGGCCTGATGATCGCTGCCTTTTTTGCCCTGATCGTGGGCGCTCGGGTTGAGGTGTGGATGGAAAGGCAACACAGATGATGCCCGCAGACACACAGATCTGGTTGATCATTATCCTGCTTGGGATCGGCACATTTCTGGTGCGGTTTTCGTTCCTTGGCCTCATTGGAAACCGCCAACTTCCCGATTGGGTGTTACGCCACCTGCGCTATGTTTCGGTCGCGGTTATGCCCGGTATCGTTGCCCCATTGGTGCTGTGGCCCGAGGCCACGAACGGCGAACTTGATCCAGCGCGATTGGGGGCTGCGTGCGCAGCGCTTTTGGCAGGGCTGGTGACACGCAGTGTGATCTGGGCGGTGATTGCTGGCGGATGCACCCTATACGGGTTGCTTTATCTGTTGGGTTAGCCGCGCCACTGACGCAAAACCAGATCCTTGTCGTCGGGATCATCGTCGCGGTACACACGCGTCGCAACACCGGGCAACGCCCCAAATTGGTCCATAGCGTTTTTGGGAAACCATGTCTGGCGGATGCTTTCAAACCCAGGCAATTCGGACAAAATCGTCGTGATAGATTGCGAACACATGGCCTGCGGCACCGCCCCATTGGCGTAGACCTTTTGCAGGGCCAGTTCCGCCACTGCAGGGGAGACTTCGATCACCTGTTCCACCACTCGGTAGGTGACCCGCGCGTGATAGTCGACGAACACATCATAAACAGCCGGGTTTGAGCCGATGATCACATCGCCACGTTCGGGGATCACCGGATGTTGGAAACTGCCCGCAGGATCAAAAATGACCCGCTCGGACCCATTGACCATCAGGGCCAGATGCGCCCCGCCATCTGACGAGTTCTTCAAGACTGTCAGCAGCGTTAAACTGGTAGGACCTGCGTGCACATACCGCTTTTGCGCCACCAATTCATCACTGGCGTAGGTCGAAGGCACCACTGTGCACGCAGCAACCATGAGGGGCAGCGCACAGGCCAGCAGCCACCCCCGCACAATCATTTAGCCGTTTACCAGCGCAATAAAGATCAACAGAGCGATGCTGATAATCGCACCCCAAGTTGTAAATTTGATAAAGCCCGCAAAGGTCTTTTCTTGGACTTTGATGTCCATTTCACCGTGCTTATGCTCTGCCATTGTTTGAATCCCTTCCATTAGCTGACCTCGAATTAAACGATTCCAATTAACAAGTCACCACGCAAAGCAACCACTTCGCCGCGCCCCTTAGTCGCGGTTTTTCGAGGCAAGGGGGTGACATGGGCGAAATCATACATATGTGAGGATCGGACGGCTCGTCCGTCACCGACCAGCGCTTGAAAGGAGGCATGTCACATGTCCCAACCGCTGCAAAAGATCGTGATCGTCGGCGCAGGCTTTGGTGGATTATCCGCCGCCAAGGCCCTCAGCAAAGCCCCCGTAGAGATCACTTTGATCGACCGCCAAAACCACCACCTGTTCCAACCCCTGCTGTACCAAGTCGCAACCGCAGCACTGACCCCTGCGGAAATTGCAGTGCCCATCCGGCATATCTTGCGCCACCAAAAGAATGTCCATGTGGTCATGGACAGCGTTGATGCTGTGGACACCTCGGTCAAATGCGTCACCACCAAAGACGGGCAGCGCTTTGACTATGATGTTTTGATTTTGGCCACCGGCGCCCGACATAGCTATTTTGGCAAGGATCACTGGGCCCAACACGCGCCGGGCCTCAAAACCTTGGGCGACGCCTTTGATCTGCGCGAGCGCATCCTTAGCGCCTTTGAACAGGCGGAAAATTTGGCCAGCAGCGACCTCGCCGCCGCCAAAGCCCACCAGTGTTTCGTTGTGGTCGGCGCAGGCCCTACCGGAGTTGAAATGGCAGGCGCTATCGCCGAGCTGGCCCATTCCCTTGCCCGCGATTTTCGCAAGATCGATCCCAAACACAACCGCATTTTGCTGATCGAAGGCGGCCCAGATGTCTTGCCCAGTCTTGCAAAAAAACTGTCCAAACGGGCACGGCGCGATTTGGAAAGCCTCGGCGTAGAGGTGTTGACCGACACAATGGTGCGCGACATCCATGCAGACCGGGTCGAGACCTCGGACAGCACCATCGCCAGTCACACTGCTGTCTGGGCAGCAGGCGTCCAAGCATCGCCCGCCGCCAAATGGCTGGGGTTGGACCCCGGGCGCAGCGGGCATGTGCCTGTGGATGATACTCTGCGTCCCCAAGGGCACGATGATGTCTACGTCATTGGGGACACTGCACTGGCCTTGCAAAACGACAAACCCCTGCCCGGCATTGCCCCTGTGGCCAAACAGATGGGACAGTATGTCGGCAGACGCCTTGCGCAAATTGCTGTCGGTCACACTCCCAAAGGATCGTTCCGCTATAAAGACGCAGGCGCCTTGGCCACTATTGGACGCAATCGGGCTGTAGCCGATATTTTCGGCCTAAAGGTCACTGGGTTTATCGGTTGGTTGCTCTGGGGTGCCGCCCACGTCTATTTCCTGATCGGCTTTAAAAACAGGCTTTTTGTCGTGCTGAACTGGCTGTGGTCCTACATCACATGGCAACGCGGCGTACGCCTGATCATGCACAAACCCTAGCCGGTGGTTTCTTCCAGCTCCTGGGCCAAGCGGAACCCAATGCGGTTTGGCTCGGCCTGATCCACATGTTTGGGAAGGGCGCGCAACATCACATTCAGCTGGCTGACATGCTGCACAAGTTGGGTGCGCCCACCCGCCGGATCGCTGCCATAAAAGGTGATCATGTCCGGATCAAAATACCCCATCCCTTCGATCCGCAACACGCCTGCGTCACCACCGGTAAACCCCATGGCAGCCTCTTGATCAGAATCGAGCGTTTCTTCGAACTTCTGAATGTAGAGGATGAGGCGCTCGTAGGCCCATTGCGCCGCGCTTTTGCGTTCAATGCCTTCTTCCAGCGCCTTTGGGAGATCCGCAGTTTGGCCTTTGCCATCCTTGCCCACATCTCGCTTGCGGGGGATTGCCGCGGCTTCTAACGCCTCAGCAGAAGTTTTGATATCGTCCGTCATGGCTCAACCCTTTTAAACAGATACGCACCTGCATCCGAAAGCGTGCGCGCAGCGCGTCCTTCCTTCCACAGATGGTTACAATGGGCCACGGCCTCGACCAAGGCCAGACCATATTCCCCGCCGCTAATGTTGCGCTTAAAAAGCGGTAAAAAGCAATCGCCAGCCGCGCGCGCCTCGGTCAAATGTTCCTCAAGCCTGCGCAAAGCACCGTGATGATTGTCGATCAACTGGCGCATGCGAACGGGCAGTCCGGCAAAGGGCAGTTTGTGCCCGCCCAACACCAGATGATCCTCGCGGGCAAGCCTGCCCAAACGTTCACAGGCCTCCAGCCATTCGGCCACAGGATCCGCATCCGGTTCGGTCGCATAGACCCCAAGATTTGAACTGATAGACGGAATGATCTGATCGCCAGACAGGACCAGATTATCGTCCCTGCTCCAGAAGGTGGCATGTTCGGGGGAATGGCCATTGCCGATATGCACATCCCATGTCCGACCACCAAATTGTATCACGCTATCTTGCTGAATACGGGTAAAGCCCAGCGGCATTGGTGCAACGCAATCGGCAAAATTGAACGGGCGTTCGGCACTGCGCTGCGCAAGGACATCCGCATCCATGCCCGCGCGCTTCCAAAACTCCAGCGTCTCGGGTTTGGGCAGATCATGGGCATCCAGAACCAACATACGCGCAAAGAGCCATGTGGTGCGCGTGCAAACCAATTCCGCGCCATGTTCCGTCTGAAACCATCCAGCAAGACCGATGTGGTCGGGATGATGGTGCGTGACAATGACACGGCCCACGGGTTTACCCGCAAGAGGCCCTGCCAGAACCTTGGTCCAAATGGAACGACTACGTTTGCTGGCAAAGCCGGTGTCGACAATGGTCCAACTGTCGCCGTCATCTAGCGCATAGCAATTGACGTGGTCCAACGCCATTGGCAAAGGCATACGGATCCAAAAAACCCCGTCTGCCACTTGGGTCGTGCAGCCCTCGGCTGGCGGCGTGTCCCACGGATAGCGCA
This sequence comes from Algirhabdus cladophorae, assembly GCF_044772865.1. Classification (GTDB taxonomy): domain Bacteria; phylum Pseudomonadota; class Alphaproteobacteria; order Rhodobacterales; family Rhodobacteraceae; genus Algirhabdus; species Algirhabdus cladophorae. The sequence continues at coordinate 207,609 of NZ_CP173029.1, read as the reverse complement.
GCGGGGCTGGCCCCGCCTCAGTCATGCCACCAAATCGTCAGTGGAAAGAGCGAAAAGATCATCTGCACCTTGCTTGGCTTGTTGGATCAGCCCCATGTGTTCTGGCAAAAGGCGCGAAATGTAAAGCTGTGCTAGCTTCTGCCGCGTGCCACCTTCGGCCAAAGCCGCTGTCAGATGGAAATGCCCGCCCAAGACGCGTGCAAACGCTCGCAAATACGGAACGGCCCCGGCAAACCGGTTATTGTAGTCCTTTTGGGCCACCATCCATTCGGTGGCTTCACGCAGGGTTTCGCAGGCTTGCCACACGGCATTGGCCAACTCGGGCATCGTGCCTTTTGCGGCCTCAGCCTGTTCTTCCATCTCATCGAGCAAGGCAAACGCAGCCTCACCGCCATCCATCAACTTGCGCGCCACGAGGTCCATGGCCTGAATGCCGTTCGTGCCTTCATAGATCGCCGTGACCCGCACATCGCGCGAATACTGCGCTGCACCGGTTTCTTCAATAAAGCCCATGCCGCCGTGCACTTGGACCCCTTGCTGGGCAACGTCCATGCCAACATCAGTGCCAAAGGCTTTGGCAATCGGCGTCAAAAAGGCCGCGCGAGCCTGCCAGCTTTGATCACCAGTGGCGCGGCCCATATCAATTGCTACCGCACAGGCCAGCGCGATCGCGCGTGAGGCAAAGATATCCGCACGCATAACGCCCAACATACGCCGTACATCCGCATGATCTACAATGGTGCCAGTGCCGCCTTCGACCATGGTTTTGCCCTGCTTTCGATCCAGCGCATAGCCCACGGCGTGCTGATAGGCCCCTTCAGCCGCGCCAATACCTTGGGTCCCAACACCCAGACGCGCGTTGTTCATCATGGTAAACATCGCAGCCATTCCAGCGTGGGGCGCCCCCACCAGCCAGCCTTTGGCACCATCATATTGCATCACGGCAGTGGGCGAGCCATGCAAGCCCATCTTGTGTTCCAAAGACACCACCCGCAAGCTGTTGTGTTCGCCCAAGGTGCCGTCCTCATTGGGGATCAGTTTTGGAACCATAAAGAGACTAATGCCCTTGGTGCCTTCGACCCCATCGGGCAAACGGGCCAGAACCAAATGGCACACGTTTTCCGTAAAATCATTGTCGCCCCAGCTGATGTAAATCTTTTGTCCACTGATGGCGTAGCTGCCATCGCCATTTGGCTCGGCTTTGCTGCGCAGGGCGCCCACATCACTGCCCGCTTGCGGTTCGGTCAGATTCATCGTCCCCGACCATGCACCCGAAATCAGCTTGGGCAAATAGGTTTCTTTCAAAGCGTCACTGGCGTGGTGTTCCAAGGCCTCGATCTGGCCTTGGGTCATCAACGGGTTCAATTGCAACGACAAACAGGCCCCTGCCAGCATCTCGTTGACTGATGTGGTCACAGCCATCGGCAACCCCATACCGCCATTTTCAGGATCCGCCGACATACCAACCCAACCGCCCTCGGCGATCGCGGTGTAGCCTTCGCCAAAGCCCGGCGAGGTCCGCACAACACCATTTTCCAAAACCGCAGGATGCAGGTCGCCTTGGCGGTTCAAAGGGGCCAAAACATCTTCGCAAAGGCGCCCTGCTTCTGTCAAAATAGCCTCGACCATATCCGGCGTCGCGTCAGCATAAAGCGGTGTAGCGCTGACTTTGTCGAGGCCCACAACATGGTTCAGAATAAAGCTGTGATCAGTGACAGGGGCGCGGTACGGCATGGGCTATCCTTTTGCAAAGACTTGGCAAATATATTTCGGGGCAGTATGCCCGCATAAGGTTTGTGTCAGATTAGACCAGCCCGCCTGTCCTGCAACTGAAACGCCGCGTCATGATCAAAACCGAAATTCTGGGCACGAACCCAACGGATATCGCCAAAGCCGCCGCGATGTTGCAGCGCGGTGACCTGTTGGGTCTACCGACGGAAACAGTGTACGGGTTGGGCGCGGATGCGCGCAACGCGCAAGCTGTCGCAGGAATTTTTGCAGCCAAAGGACGGCCCAGCTTTAATCCGCTGATTGTACATGTTTCCGATTTCGCCATGGCCCAGCAAATCGGCGGTTTTGATGATGTTATGTCCCATTTGGCCCGCAATCTTTGGCCCGGCCCTTTGACCCTTGTGGTACCCGTGCGTCCCAGCCGAGTGGCGGATCTGGTGACAGCGGGTCAGGACACAGTGGCCATACGTGTGCCGGCCCACCCAGTGGCACATGCGATCCTGACGGCATTTGGTGGACCAATTGCAGCGCCGTCGGCCAATCCATCCGGTCAGGTCAGCGCCACCACAGCGGCCCATGTCATGGCGGGTCTTGGTGGCAAAGTCGCAGGGGTTGTTGACGCAGGCCCCTGCGCCATCGGTCTGGAATCGACTATTGTGAGTGGTGCGCAAGGCGGTACGATCCTGCGCAGTGGCGGAGTGTCGGCCGAAACACTTGCAGCCCTGCTAGGTCATGATCTTGCCAACAAAACAACACCCAGTGCCATCACGGCACCGGGACAATTGGCCTCGCACTACGCCCCCAAAGGCACAGTCCGATTGAATGTACACAGCCCAGAACCAGATGAAACCTACGTAGGTTTTGGGGCGATGGACTGCGACTTTAACCTCTCAGAAAAGGGGGATCTGACCGAAGCGGCGGCAAACCTCTTTGCAACTCTGCATGCCTTAAACGCCCAAGATGCCGCCAAAATCGCCGTAGCGCCTGTTCCCGAAACCGGGTTGGGCGCTGCGATCAATGACCGGTTGCGCAGGGCTGCAGCACCGCGTTAGGCCGAACCACCTTCTGCACTCAGCACCAGTGGATTGATCCCCATGCTTTCTAGTGCCGCTGTCCATTTATCCCGATCCGCCGCGCCAAATACGATATCGGGCACGCCTTCGCAGGTCAGCCAACCGTTGTCGGCCAATTCACCTTCCAATTGCCCTGGCCCCCAGCCGGAATAGCCCAGCGCCATCATGCTGGCCGCGGGTCCAAAGCCGCGCGCGATGTCTTCCAGAATATCCAAAGTGGCCGTCATAGACACGGCATCATCCACCTGCAACGTTGATCCATGCGTGATATAATCGGGCGAATGTAAAACAAACCCACGTCCATGCTCTACCGGGCCGCCAAAATGCACCTTGATGTCTTTGGCATCCGGTGCAGGCTTGATGTCGAGCTGTTCCAAAAGATCGGTGAACTGCAAGTCTTCGGTCGGCTTGTTGATGATCAGGCCCATAGCCCCTTCCTCGGAATGGGCACACATATAGACCACGGATTTGGCAAAACGCGGATCCCCCATGCTGGGCATCGCAATCAGCATTTTGCCAGTTAGGTTGGTTGGAATATGAGACGACTCGGCCATAGTGCTAGAATGTGGCCTGATAAGCACAGGTTCAAGGCCTCAATCGACTGTCACAAAGTCTCGCTCACTCGTGATTTCCCTAAAGGGGACAAATCTCTGATAAACGACCCCATGAGACACTCTTTTGCCTTTGCAGCCCTTGTCGCAAGCATAGCCGCACTCACTGCCGCCGCTGATCCGGCCGATGCCGTGCGCCTGGACATCTTGCCCGGTTGGGAAAATGCCGACGGGACCCAGATGGCGGGCCTGCGGGTCAGTCTGGATGATGGGTGGAAAACCTACTGGCGTGCGCCGGGCGATGCGGGCATCCCACCCGTGTTTTCCTGGAACGGTTCGGAAAATGTACGTGGCGTATCGTTTCATTGGCCCGTGCCCGAGGTCCATTCCCAAAACGGCATGCGCACCTTCGGCTACCAAGGCGAGTTTACAATTCCCGTCACTGTGCACCGCTCTGCCGATGGCACTGCGCGCTTGAAAGGCAAAGTGCAGATTGGCGTGTGTTCAGATATTTGCGTGCCAGTCACCTTGCGCTTTGACCAGCTTTTGCCGGAGGGTGGCGCACGCGATGGCCAGATTGCCTCTGCCCTTGTGGACCAGCCAATGACCGCTAAAGAAGGCCGTGTGGCCGCAGCAACCTGCGCGTTTGATCCGACCTCGGACGGGGCTCACTTGACGGTAAAGGTCCAAATGCCACAGCTTGCAGAGATGGAACTTGCCGTAATCGAGGCCGGCGATCCCCGCATTTGGGTGGCCGAACCGGTGGTCGAACGGCAAGGGGATTGGCTGGTGGCACAAACCCGCATGTATCACGACTATGACGGCCCAATGGTGATCAATCGTGGATCAATGCGCATCACTGTGTTGGGCGCGGGCCAAGCCGTCGACATTCAAGGCTGCTCTGGCTCCTAAACGGACCCAGTCTAAGCCGTGCGGCGACGTCCAAGAATTACATGGGCCAAGGCTGCCACACCAAAAATTGCGACTGCCACAACCAGCAACCCTAAAACAAACAGACCAAATCCAGTGACTGCGCTGGCCTGTAGCCCCGCCGGGAACAGTGCGGCCAGCGGCGGATAAAACGCCCCGGTTGTAACCACCCACCCAAAGGTCGGGACAGCCCAAGCCACGGCAAAAAGCCCCATCACTGCTGTTGCCGCCATCACCCCACGGGCAGCTTTACGGCCCCCAAAGGCACGACGCGTGGCCGTCATGTGACGCCGGATATCCAGTTGCATCGCCATGACAGCAGGCACCACCAGCAGAACCAAAACCATCCCAAAGCCCAGCCCGTAAACCAGCGTGATCACCGTGGGCTTGAGGAATTGCGCCTGTTGCGATTGCTCATAAAGCAGCGGCGCAAGACCCAAAACAGTGGTCAAAGTGGTCAACAGCACAGGGCGCAATCGATCACAAGCCCCATCAATAATAGCCGGGATCAGGCCGCGATCTTTGGCATAATCATCAATCGTTGTGACCAAAACAATGGAATCGTTGATCACGATTCCCGTCATCCCGATCAGCCCCACAACCGTGAACATACTCAACGGAACGCCCCAAACGTAATGGCCATAGATCGTGCCAACCAAGCCAAAGGGTATAATAATCATCACCACAATCGGGCGCGTCCAACTGGCAAAAATCCACGCAAGGGTCAGATAAATCCCCATCAACACCAGCATCAAACCAAGCTGCGCATCGGCCAGAAATTCGTTTTCCTGCTCGGCAAGACCTGACAGTCGGAAACTGACCTGTTGCTCGCTGGAAATTGCTGGCAGGATCTCGGTTTCCAGCTTTTCCATAATCTCTTCGGCGCGGGCTGGGTTGTCTTCGGAAATATCGCCTGTCACCGATATCAACTGGATGCCGTTCTCGCGCCGCACCGTGGAAAAGCCAGATCGTTGGGTCACTGTCACGATGTCAGCCAAAGGCACGTATTGGCCCGCCTCAGTGCGCATTTGCGTCCGCTCAAGGAAATCCGCCGTCAACTCACCCGATGGCAGCTCGACACGAATAGTCGCTGAACGGGGTCCATCGGGATAAGTTGCCGCCTCGATCCCGTTCAAACGGTTGCGCAACACACGGCCCAAACTATCAATGGCAAAGCCCAGCGCCTGCCCCTGCGGGGTTAATTCAAGAACCAACTCTTCTTTGTCGTAGGACAGATTGTCCTGCACAGCGGAGACTTCGGAAAACTCCGCCAGTGCGGTTTGCAACGCCTCTGAAGCCTGCTTCAACACCTGCGCATTGGCACCGTAAAATTCCACATCCAGCGCATCCCCCCCGGGGCCAGAGCGCCAGCCACGGAAACTAACGGTTTCAGCCATGGGATGTTTGCGCACAAGGTCCTGCAATTCGCCCACAAAGGCAAAGGATGAATAGCCCGGCCGCAAATCCGCATCGATCAACTCGATCGATATGGCGCCCAACAGATCTGCATCCTTGCTTTCGGTGCCTGACAGACCACGGCCCGCGTTGCCGCCAATCTCGGCCATCACAAATTGCAACGGATTGACCCCCAGCCGGTCCTCACTGGCAAGTGTTTCGGCCAGTTCGTTTGTCGCACGCTGCATCTCGCGCATCATCTCAACGGTGTCTTCGCGCGTAGCCCCCGGTGCCATGGCAAAGTTGCCAGTAACCGATCCGCGCTCGGGCGCGTTAAAGAACCGCCACTGAACGTCGCCGCTGATAAACAGTACCGCTTGGCTGGATAAAACCACCACCACGCTGGCAAACACAGGATACCGGGCCCAAACAACAAAGCGCATCAACGGGCGGAAGAACGTCTCTTTTATCCAATCAAAGCCAATGTTCACCAACCGGCTGGGCACATCGTACCAATGGGATTTGGCCGTGTGCACCAAGGCTTTGCTCATGTGATGGGGCAAAATCAAGAAACATTCGACCAGTGAGGCAATCAATACAACGATCACGGTAAAAGGAATGTCTTGGATCAAATCACCAAATCGACCGGAAATGGCCGTCAGACCAAAAAAGGCAATCACGGTGGTCAGCGTCGCTGAAAACACAGGCGCCGACATGCGGATCGCTGCATTTTCTGCCGCCTGCACAGGACTTTCGCCCAATCGCCGCGCCCTGAAATCCGCGTGTTCACCCACCACGATGGCATCATCCACCACAATCCCAAGGGTAATTATCAGCGCAAAGAGCGAGATCATATTGATCGTCAGACCCGCCAGATACATCAGTGCAATCGCGCTGAGCATGGCAACTGGAATGCCCGCTGCCACCCAAAACGCCGTGCGCGCATTGAGGAACAAAAACAGCAATGCCACGACCAAACCTAGACCGATCAACCCATTATCGAGAAGCAGGTTCAAACGCCCACTGATCGCTTCGGCCCGCGTCCGGATCAGCGAGATTTCAACCCCCTCAGGCAGGGTCAGTTCCATCGTGTCAGCCACCTCTTGAACGGTGGCCTGAATGTCGATGGCATCGCCCTTGGCACTGCGGTCAATCCGCACCGATATAGCGGGGCTGTCGCCTACGAAATACGCGCGATTACGGTCAATGCCTTCAACCCGCAACGTGGCCACATCACCAATCCGCAGTTTGGATCCATCGGGGTTATTGCGCAGAACGATACCAGCAATGTCTTCGGCACTGCGTTTGGCCACACCGGTGCGCACACGGGCATTGGCCGACCCTACATCACCTGCAGGATTGCCATCGACCTCTGCGGCAATGGCTTGGGCGATTTGCTGCATTGTCACATCGTTTTGGATCAGCGCAATAGACGGAACTTCGATTAGGGTCTGAGGGGCTGCCACACCGCGAATAGTGGCCCGCGTCACGCCTTCGGCAAACAAACGCGTGACAAACTCATCCGCAAACAGACCCAATTGCCCCACAGCAACAGGTCCCGTGATCACCACATCCGTGACCCGATCCCGCCATGCACCGCGCCGCACATTCGGATCATCCGCGTCATCGGGCAAGGTGCTGACACTATCCACGGCCACTTGCACATCATCAGCGGCCCGCGCCATGTCCCAGCCCGGTTCAAAATCGAGGCTGATGTTGGCACTGCCTTCGGTTGCCCGCGCAGACGAGCTTTCGACGCCCTCAACGCCCAGCAAAGCAGGCTCAAGCACCTGAACAATGGCCGCATCCACATCCTCTGCACCGGCCCCGTCCCATTTCACCGAGACCGATACATTATCAACGATCACATCCGGGAAAAACTGGGCGCGCATCTTGGGGAAGGCCAGTAGGCCCAACACCATCAAAATCACCAACAGCAGGTTCGCCGCCGTTTTATGACGGGTAAAATATGAAAGCACCCCTGTGGCAGATGTGGGAACGCTGCGCATTGCTGTTAGCCCCCCATCCGGGATTCAATCCGCTCGACCGTTGCGGCGGGGACTTGGGTTTCTTGCAATTGCGCCAGCACACGCTTTTTCGCAGCCTCGGGCATCCGTTTGTTGCCCTCAACAAAGGCCAGCAACTTGGCGCGGCGTTCTGGCGTCAGTTCGACCATTTCAGGGGCCTGAGGGGCTGCGTCACGATCTGCCGCACGCAAGGGGCGTACTTTTATGCCATCCCCCAACAGCGGCGTGCGTTCGGCCACGATTTCCATGCCGCGCAGTCCGCGACCCCGCACCAGCACATCATCATCCTGACGGCGCAGCAGCGTCACGTCTTTGCTTTCCAAACGATCCTCGGCCCCAAGAACCAAAACCCGCCCCGACGCATCAACAGCGGTCGCGGGCAGTCGCGCCACACGATCAAGCGCCGGTTCAGTGATCGAAATGCTGACAAAATCCCCGGGCCTCAGGCCCTTTGGGGCTTCAAGGGTCGCAAAAAGCAGCCGCCCGGATTGACCTTCGGCCACAGCCGCGCTTTCACGGGTGATCTTGCCTTGGGCTGTGATATCTACGCCAAACACGTCCAACGCGACACGAACCGGTGCATCCAACAACTCGCCGCTTTCAGCCAGCAAGCGCGCATATTGCGAGGTCGACAGTCGGAACGCCACTTGCAATTGAGTAGGGTCTACCAAGCGTCCCAGCACTTCGCCCTGACTGACGCGTGCGCCGGAGGTCACTGTCACATCTGACAAAACACCATCGAAATCCGCATAGATTTCGGTGTCTTGAACCGCGCGTTCCGCATCCGCATGGGCAATCTCCATACGCTGAAGGCGCGTCTTGGCCTGATCAATGCGCGCCTCGGCTTGGGCTTCGGCCTGACGCCGTCCCAAAACGGCCTGACGCGCAGTGCTCAGGGACAGCTCTGCTGCCTCAGAGGCTGCATCGGTGCTCACGCCGCGGTTTTGCAGGTCGCGCTGACGGGTCAGTGCGGTTTCGCGCAAGCCCACCTGATCCTGCGCTGCGGCAAGTTCATCCCGTGCCAATTCCAAGGCCCGCAGCGCATCACGCAATTCTGCTCGGGCCTCGGCCAGATCTGCATCCGCGCGCCCAAGGGCCGACAAGGCATCCGCTGGGTTCAAGCGCACCAACAGTTGTCCTGCCTTGACAATTCCACCGTCCACAAAGGCAGGTGACAATTCCACAACGTTTCCGGCAATTGACGGGCGGATGTCTAGATCCCGCGTGCTGTCAATCTCGCCGAAAACCTTCAGTTCAGGCACAATGGACGTGGGTTCGAATGGCACAACATTCACTGCGAACACGCGCTCGCGGGCCGGGCGACTGCGGCCTTCGTCTTCCATGCTGGCCTGCACTGCGGAATAGACCGAATAGCCAGCCCAGCCAAAAAGGGCCAGCGTCACGCTCAACAGCACCATGCCAAATAGGCTACGTCCCAGAAATCTCATTACACCATGCCTTCTTGTCGGTCACCCTTTAGATATAGGATGCAGCCGGAAAACGCCAAATCACTTCGGCTTCACCAAAAACTTAAACGGGGCCAATGCCTATTTCCGTCGCTCTGTTTCACTTAAACGCGGAAAAATTTCGACAAAGTTGCAGGGCTTGTGCCGGTAATCCAATTGATAGGCCAGGATTTCGTCCCACGCATCTTTGCACGCCCCCGGTGATCCCGGCAGCGCAAACAGATAGGTGCCCTGGGCCACACCGCCGGTTGCCCGGCTCTGCACTGCGGAGGTCCCAATCTTTTTCATCGAGACAATCGTGAACACCGTGCCAAAGGCATCGATTTCCTTTTCATAGACGTCGCGGTGCGCCTCTACACTGACATCGCGGCCAGTCAGGCCCGTGCCACCAGTGGAAATCACCACATCAATTTGCGGATCGGCACACCACTGGCGCAATTGATCCGCAATATCCTTGCGATCATCGGGCATAATATGGCGGGCCGCTACGATGTGTCCGGCCTGTTCAATCCGGTCGACCAAAACAGCACCTGAACGATCCTCCTCAATCGAGCGGCTATCAGACACCGTCAAAACGGCGATCCGCACGGCAATAAAATCGATGCTTTCGTCGATGCGCGACATCAGGTTCCTCGCAGTTTGGCTTTAATGTCCAACAGATCGGCCCAAGCCTCGCGTTTGGCGGCAGGATTGCGCAACAAATAGGCTGGATGGAACATGGGCATAACCGGCTTGCCCATCGCCTCGACCCATGTGCCACGCAAACGGGTGATGCCGGTTTTGCCCAGTAAGGCTTGGCAGGCGATGTTTCCCATGCAAATCAAAAGATCCGGTTTGGCCAGTTGCACGTGACGTTCGACAAACGGCAGCATCATCGCAATCTCGGCGGGCTTGGGGTCTCGGTTTTGCGGCGGACGCCACGGCAGAACGTTGGTGATATATAGACCACTGTCTTGCGTCTGAGCCCCTCGATCCAGATCAATGGCCGCAAACATCTTGTCCAACAATTGCCCCGCCGCGCCGACAAAAGGCTTGCCCTGCTGATCCTCGTCACGGCCCGGGGCCTCGCCGATAATCATCACACGGGCACCGGCATGGCCGTCAGCAAAAACCAAATTGCGCGCGCCACGTTTCAACTCGCAATGATCAAAATCTGATAGTGCCGCCTGCAATTGGGTCAAATCTGTTGCCGCATTCGCCGCCATAGCAGCCTCGGCAACCGTATCGATTTCTACTTTGGCAACAGGCGCTATAGCGAGGGGCGCAGCCGCTGCGGCAGGTTTTGGCGCTGTTTTTGGCACCTCGTAGCGATTGACCGGCGTGTCAGAAATCGCCTCGGTCGCGCCCAGATCGACCTGCCATTCCAGCATCGCGTGCAAACTGTGAAAATCCGTTGATTCCATGCGTGCAATGGTACCGATTCCCGTGACCAAGAAACAGTCCCATAAAATACGTGGTCCGCGCGCACCAATTACCTGCTTTGCGCACGGCACCGCTTGTGACATCGCCGTGCCCCCCCTATAAGCGGCTGAGTTGAGAACGAGGTCGGACATGAACTGGCGCGCCAAACATCTTTTGGGGATCGAACATCTGGGCCCAGATGAGATCACCACACTGTTGGATTTGGCGGATCAATACGTGACCCTCAATCGCCAGCCCAACAAACATTCCGATGTCCTGGCGGGCCTCACGCAGATCAATATGTTCTTCGAGAATTCCACCCGCACGCAGGCCAGTTTTGAATTGGCTGGCAAGCGTTTGGGTGCGGACGTGATGAACATGGCGATGCAGGCAAGTTCGGTCAAAAAGGGCGAGACCCTGATCGATACAGCCATGACGTTGAACGCCATGCATCCCGATCTATTGGTCGTGCGTCATCCCCATTCGGGGGCAGTGAACCTGCTGGCTGAGAAAGTAAATTGCGCCGTTCTGAACGCAGGCGACGGCAAGCACGAACACCCGACCCAAGCCCTGCTGGATGCCTTGACCATCCGCCGCGCCAAGGGGCGTTTGCACCGGCTCAACATCGCAATTTGTGGTGATATCGCCCATTCGCGCGTGGCCCGTTCGAACCTATTGCTGCTGGGCAAAATGGAAAATCGCATCCGTTTGATTGGGCCGTCTACCTTGATGCCCTCACAGATTGGCGAGTTCGGTGTCGAGGTTTACGACGACATGCGCCAAGGCCTGCAGGGGGTCGATGTGGTGATGATGTTGCGGCTTCAGAAAGAGCGGATGGACGGCGGGTTCATCCCTTCGGAACGTGAATATTACCACCGCTACGGTCTTGATGCTGCCAAGCTCAGCTATGCTGCTGCTGACGCAATTGTTATGCATCCAGGCCCGATGAACCGTGGCGTCGAGATTGACGGAACACTGGCGGATGACATCAACAGATCCGTGATCCAAGAACAGGTTGAAATGGGGGTTGCTGTGCGCATGGCCGCCATGGATTTGCTGGCCCGCAGCCGCACCGCGACCCCAAGGGAAGTTTTGACATGACCGACTGGACGCCTGAGACATCCGAAGAGATCCTTCTGACCGCCGCGTCCGAGGCCAAAAGCGGTGATCGCAAATTGGTCCTTAAAATTGCGATTGCGATCCTTTTGGGGCTTGGTTTGTCGGCGTGGGGCTATGCCTCCAGCGGGTCACTCTTCAGCTTTGCAATCTTGATCTTTGCAGGCCTGTGGTGCCTGATCACTGCCATTAACACGCCTGCAGGCCAAAACGTTGGACGCGCCATAGCGATCACAAATTCCACTGTGCATTTTAACAACCGCGACGATGTTTTGCTGGAGGATATTTCGGGCGTGGGCGGCACAAACACTTCGATTATTCTCAAGCGCAAGTTCGACAAGAAAAAGCCGCTGCTGATCACTGATGTGCCAAATGCCTCGGACGTGCGCGATCTGTTGAAGAAACTCAAACATGACCAAAGGCCCGATTATGAGCGACCCTAAAGATCCAAAAATGTCGGGCCGCATCGCAATGTACGCCCTTGTGCTGATCGCAGCCCTCGTGGGGCTAATGATTTTCGTGGGGGGCTAAGGCGCATGGCGATTGTGTTCAGCAATGCGCGTCTCATCGATCCCGAGGGCGGATCCGACAGCCTTGGCGCCGTAATGGTTAAGGACGGTGTGATCCAAAAGGTTCATGCGAAACCCTTTGTTAACAGAGTCCCCGCGGGGACAGAGGAAATCGACTGTGCAGGCCTATGTTTGGCCCCGGGCATCATCGATCTGGGCGTAAAGATCTGCGAACCCGGCGAACGGCACAAAGAAAGCTATCGCACCGCAGGCCTTGCTGCGGCCCGAGGTGGCGTGACCACAATCGTCACCCGCCCCGACACCCTGCCACCGGTCGACAGTCCTGAAACACTGGAATTTGTCACCCGCCGCGCCCAAGAGGCCACGCCAGTCAATGTACGCCCAATGGCAGCCCTGACCAAAGGTCGCGACGGTCGCGAAATGGTCGAGATCGGGTTTTTGTCCGATGCAGGGGCTGTGGCATTTTCCGATTGCGACCATGTGGTCACCTCGCCCAAGGTTTTTGCCCGTGCCTTGTCCTATGCCAAATCGCTGGACGCCTTGGTCATCGGCCACCCACAGGATCCCGCGCTTTCTGATGGCGCTGCCGTCACATCGGGCAAGTTTGCATCCCTGCGGGGACTGCCCGCAGTGTCGCCGATGGCCGAACGGATGGGGTTGGAACGCGATCTGGCCTTGGTTGAGATGACTGGCGCCAAGTATCACGCCGACGGGATCACCACAGCTGCCAGTCTGCCTGCCCTGCAACGGGCCAAAGAGGCAGGTTTGGACGTTACAGCCGGCATCAATATCCATCATTTGACCCTGAATGAACTGGACGTGGGCGACTACCGGACGTTCTTTAAGATCAAACCGCCGCTCCGATCCGAGGATGATCGTTTGGCCATGGTCGATGCAGTCGCCAGTGGGTTGATCGATATCATCTCGTCTATGCACACCCCGCAGGATGAAGAAAGCAAACGCTTGCCTTTTGAAGAGGCCGCAAGCGGGGCGGTGGCTTTGGAAACCTTACTGCCCGCTGCCATGCGCCTTGTGCATTCGGGCATGATCGATTTGCCGACGCTTTGGCGGGCCATGTCGCTGAACCCTGCCAAACGGTTGGGGTTGGAACGCGGTCGCCTTGCAGAAGGTGCGCCTGCTGACCTAGTTCTGTTCGATCCCGATGCGCCCTTTGTTTTGGATCGGGCCAAGCTGGCGTCAAAATCAAAGAACACACCGTTTGACGGCGCACGGATGCAGGGCCGTGTGATGGCAACATATGTAGCCGGCCGCCAGATTTATCATAGGTAGAAAAATGTCAGGCGAAACCAATCTCGAAGTGTTGATACAGACAATGACCACTGATTTGGTCGAAGGGGTCTACGTCTTTGTCACCAACGCCGAAATTCCAAGCCACATTACCCCACGTATGATGTTTCAAGAGGCTGAGGGCCCGACCTATATCATCCTGCAATCTCAAGCCAAAGCAGCGGGTATTGCGTATGAGTTCCCCTGCTGCATGATTACTTTGAATATCCACTCATCGCTGGAAGCCGTTGGCTTTATGGCGCGGATTGCTACTGAATTGGCGAAACACGATATGGGTGTAAACCCGGTGTCCGGCTTTTTCCACGATCACCTTTTTGTACCGGAAGACCGGGCCCAAGATGCCATTGCCGTATTACGGAAAATGTCTGAAGCCGCCTAGAGGCCCGCAGGCGACAACAGCAAATTAGACTCTGACTTCAGCACGCCTTTGATCAGACGCACTTCGCGCAACACACGGTCAAAATCTGCGAGTGATGCCGCTTCGATCTGAGCGACAAAATCCCAACCACCATTTGTATTATAAAGGCTTGCCACCTCGGGCAACCGACGCAAGGCTTTGATCACGGGGCGGGCGAGTGTCCCCTCCACTTCAATCATCATCACAGCGCGCACTGCTTCCACATCAGCGCTTGGATCAAGATCAATGGTAAAGCGGGAAATGACACCGCTGCGCGTCAAACGCTCGAGCCTGTTTTGCACCGTGGCCCGCGACAGGCCAAGACTGGCCGCCAAAGTGGTGATCGAGGCGCGCCCATCTTTGCGCAAAGCACTGATTAAACGGCGGTCTTGAAGTGTGATTTCCATCATTTTGCCAAGTTAGCTTATCATGTTGCTCTGCTTTGTAGGGTATTTTGACACTTATAGTAGATTATTTCGACATTTCGCCGGTCTATTTTGCTGTCAAAGACGAAAGGATGGCACAAAATGACACTTACATGCGCCCTTGTGGGGGCACCGGTTCAAACAGGCACGCAACAAGACGGTTGCATCATGGGCCCTGATGCGTTTCGTACCGCAGGCCTTGCACGCACCATTGAAACACTGGGCCACCGCGTTATCGATCTTGGCAACGCGGCAATTGATCCTGTGGATGCCATGGATCATCCAAACCCCGCCCTGCGCGGCCTTTCCGAAACAGCTGCTTGGGCCGCAACACTAGAACACGCCGCTTTTACAGCCAGCCAAGCCAGCGATTTGCCCATATTCCTGGGTGGCGATCATTCCCTGGCCATTGGCACCGTCCCCGGAGTGGCGCGCCATGCCGCAGACAAAGGTCAAGAACAATTCGTTTTGTGGCTGGATGCACACCCTGACATTCACACGCTGGACACCACTGCCAGCGGCAATCTGCACGGAACACCCACAGCTTATTTCACAGGGCGGACAGGCTTTGACGGCTATCCTGCCCTAAAGGCACCGATCAAACCCGAGAATATTTGTATGATGGGGATCAGGTCCGTCGATCCTGCAGAAAATGCGGCTCTCAGCGACAGCGCGATCCAAGTTTATGACATGCGCTCTATTGACGAAGACGGCATTCGCGCACCGCTGCAAGGCTTCCTCAGTAAGGTTGAAGCGGCCAACGGGGCATTACATGTGTCGCTGGACGTGGATTTCCTCGATCCCTCCATCGCGCCTGCGGTGGGCACAACTGTCCCCGGCGGCGCCACTTTCCGCGAAGCGCATCTGATCATGGAGATGTTGTGTGATAGCGGTCTTGTGACTTCACTGGATCTAGTAGAGTTGAACCCATTCCTCGATGAAAGGGGTCGCACAGCACATTTGATGGTCGATCTGACGGCCAGCCTTTTGGGCCGCAAAGTCCTTGATCGCCCAACGCGCAGCCACCAATCCTAAGGAGCCTCCTATGACCCTGTCCCCCTCTGCCCTTGCTATGGTGCCCTTTGTTTCGGTCGATGACATGATGAAACTGGTCAACGCCATTGGTCCTGCCCAAATGATCGCTGAAATTGCCGACTATATCGAAGCGGACTTTCTGCGTTGGGACCAGTTCGACAAAACTCCACGCGTCGCGGCCCATTCCGAAGAAGGCGTGATCGAATTGATGCCCACGTCCGATGGCGAAACTTACGGATTCAAATATGTAAACGGCCACCCTGCCAATATGGCCCGGGGGTTTCAGACCGTGACGGCCTTTGGCGTCTTGGCGCGTGTGGACAATGGCTATCCGATCCTCCTGTCTGAAATGACCGTGCTGACGGCCTTGCGCACAGCAGCGACCAGCGCTGTTGCGGCGAAACATCTGGCACCCAAAGGGGCCACGACCATGGCGATGATCGGCAACGGGGCACAGTGTGAATTTCAGGCGCTGGCGTTTCAAAAGGTCATTGGGATCAACACTGTGCGCCTTTACGATATTGATCCTGTAGCCACGGACAAAGCTGCCCGCAACTTGGCCAATACGGGCCTGACAGTGATCAAATGCAAAACCGCGCAAGAGGCGGTGACGGGCGCAGATATCGTCACAACCTGCACTGCAGACAAACAATACGCCACGATCCTGACCGACAACATGATCGGTGCAGGTCAGCACATTAATGCCATCGGTGGCGATTGCCCGGGGAAAACCGAATTGCACAAGGATATCCTGCTGCGGTCCGATATTTTCGTCGAGTTTCCACCGCAGACGCGGATCGAAGGCGAAATTCAGCAACTGGACGCCGGTCACCCCGTGACCGAGCTGTGGCAAGTGATTGCAGGCAAAGCAAAAGGGCGCAGCAGCGCGGATCAGATCACTTTGTTTGATAGTGTTGGCTTTGCGACCGAGGATTTTTCTGCCCTGCGCTATGTCCACGATCAATTGCACAAGCACGGCTATTTCACCGAACTGGATATGCTGGCAGATCCTGACGATCCGCGCGATTTATTTGGCATGGTGCGACGGGCCAACACCTAGGCTCTGGCCAAAAGGAGGACATCCCGCTAGGACAGGCCCCATGCCAGAGATAGACATCAGCACCAACACAATGATCCTATGGGCCGTGGTCGGCTACCTTCTGGGGTCGATCCCCTCTGGGATCCTTTTGGCCAAGGTCATGGGCCTTGGTAACCTGCGCGAGATTGGATCCGGCAATATCGGGGCCACGAACGTTTTGCGCACTGGCAACAAAAAAGCCGCTGTGCTGACCCTGATTTTTGACGCACTCAAAGGGATCGTCGCTGTGGTTTTGGCCCGCATGATCGCCGGGGAGCTGGCTGCGCAAATTGCAGCCTTTGCCTGCATGATCGGGCATTGCTTTCCAGTTTGGCTGAAGTTTAAAGGCGGCAAAGGCGTGGCCACTTTCTTTGGCGTGGTTTTTGCCATCTATTGGCCGCTGGGACTGGTCTGCGCGCTGACTTGGCTGGTTGTGGCCTTTCTGTCGCGCTATTCATCGCTGGCCGCTCTTTTGACCGCAGGCCTGTCGATCACTTGGTTGTTTGCCTTGGGTCATTCAGAGCCGTTTTTCCTCTGTGTTGCTCTCGCCTTACTGATCTATCTGCGGCACGGGCAAAACATCGCCCGACTGCGCGCGGGCACCGAGACCAAGATCGGCGCAAAGCCCTAGATTAGAGCATCGCACGATTTTTCTTGCACAAACGGTATGTTCTGTTATTTCTGTCATTACAGAAATACTGAAAAAGAAGAGAATCATCTCATGAACCTGACACCCGCCATGCAAGACTTTATCCTCCACTGGGGGGAAATGGGTGCCAAATGGGGTGTGAACCGATCCGTGGCGCAAATACACGCGCTGCTGCACATCGCCCCCAAAGCCATGACCGCAGAAGAGATTTGCGAGACCCTGAACCTTGCGCGGTCCAATGTGTCCAACGGCTTAAAGGAATTGCAGGGCTGGAAACTGGTCCAATCCAAACGCGAGCTGGGCGACAGGCGCGATCACTTTACCTCGGTCCGCGATATGTTCGAACTGGTCAACGTAGTGATTGAAGGCCGTCGCGAGCGTGAATTCGCACCGACCCTCGCCGCCCTTCAGCGGGTCGCGGTTGAGGCTGAGGCCGACAACACACCGGCAGATGTAAAGAGCCGGATCAAAGAGACTTTAGATATGATGCAGATGTTTGACACCTGGTACGCCGACGTGTCTCGCCTGCCCGCCCGCGTCCAATTGGGCGTGATCAAACTGGGGGGCCGCATCGCGCGGTTCTTGCCCAAGTCGGACTAACCCCCGGCAAAAAATTTTAGATTGGAGCTTCTGTTATGACAGAAATAACTGTAAAGAACCTCTGGCTCAGAATCCTGCCAGACCATAGAAAACCAGAGCGCCTTATCGATCCTGTGGCCTTTACTGCAGCTTTTGTTCTGGCCCCGTTCATCTTTGCCGCTGCCTTTTTTTGGGTCCTGCTAATCCCAGTTGTTGGCGTGGTTTTAGGCGCGCCTGCTTATATCCTGGTCGCCATGCCAATGCTGTGGATGCGGATGCGGCGCGACGAAATCACCAAACCACAGGCCATGGCCGTAGGCATAGCAGCACATGTTTTGTCTACCCTATTCGCCGTTGTGGTGTTGGCCCTGATCCCTGACTTTGCCCCACGAAATTTTGCTGAGAACGCGATCGGATACTTCTTCCTTGGCCTGTTCCATGCACCCGCGTGGTGCGCCCTTTTCGCCAGTCTCTACATCCGTTGGGAACGCGATTTTTACAAACAATTCGTCTAATCAGAAAGGAGCATCATCATGCTTATCAATTTCCTTGTCTACTTTGGGCCCGCTTTGGTCATCCTTGTCACCCTCGTCATTATGTTGCTGCGGATCAGCGGGGATATGTCCGACTGCCCACAGCGCGGAAAAGGCCTGCGGTCTGCCGGTGTCGCCATCGCAACCGGGTATTGGGCCATCGGTCTGGGCGGTATCATCTTGATCGCGGCCGGAATAGCTGCAGTGGATTTCGATAGTCTGGCGGCACTGTTTTTGGGCCTTGGTTTTGCCTGCCTTTGCTTGGGCCTTGGCTTTGCTAACGCCGTGGCAACTTTGCGGGCCGTAAGCAAAGAAATCCCTGCTTAAATAAATCCGGATGCAACCTAATCCCTTGGCGGTTTGGGTTGCATTCCCTCAAATTGAGCAACACGCTGCACGATAATCCAATGAGGCTTAAACCGAAAACAGCGTACCGGTTCATGGGTCTATGTGTTCTTAGCCTAGCTCTCTATTTTACGTATTTCTTTGGCAGTCCCAAACTGGAAACCGGCATCCTCTTATTCTTATTGCCCTTTGCCGTTGGCATCGCGACACAATTTATAATTGATCCCGAAAACGATCATCGAAGTGTGCATTGCCTTTCCTTTGACCATTCCAATGGCCATTGCTGGTGTTGCTGTCAGGCGGGAATATTCTGAAAGAGATCGACGGCAGCCTCCAAATAATCATGCACAGGCTGGGTTTGCGCGCAGAAGCGGCCGCCAACACGTCAGCCGCATATGTGCCGGATTAATAACTGTACTCAGCATACACTCGTTTGAGATCGCCACCCCAGTCGCCATGATATTTTGCCAACAGTTCATCTGCAGGGGTTTGGCCACTGTCGAGGCTATCCTTCAAAGCGTTCAGAAAATGCGTCTCATCAGGCACCAATCCGCCAGCGCCGGGTCGGGCGCGGGCAGCAAGGCCTGCCTCGGCAATAGCAACAGCTTCGCGGGCTAGATCGTGCATTTTCAAATCACCCACTTGGGCCTGCAATCCATCCTCGGACGCCGCGATGCGCAGGGCCTCGCGGGTTTCGGCATCCCAGCCTTTGACCAAGTCCCATGCCGCATCCAGCGCTGTTTGATCATAGGTCAGACCGACCCAAAACGCAGGCAACGCGCAGAGGCGGCGCCACGGGCCACCATCGGCGCCGCGCATCTCGATAAACTTCTTCACACGCGCCTCGGGGAAGACAGTTGTCAGGTGATCGGCCCAGTCTGACAAGGTCGGTTTTTCACCGGGCAACGCAGGCAGTTCGCCTTTCAGGAAATCACGGAACGACATGCCCAAAGCGTTGATATATTCGCCGTTGCGGTAGACAAAATACATTGGCACATCGAGGACATATTGCGTCCATGCCTCAAACCCAAAGCCTTCGTCAAAGACAAACGGCAACATGCCCGTGCGCGCATCATCAAGACCACGCCAAACACGGCTGCGCCATGATTTGTGGCCGTTCACTTTGCCTTCAAAGAACGGCGAATTGGCGAACAATGCCGTCGCCACAGGCTGCAGGGCCAAGGCCACACGCATCTTTTTGACCATGTCGGCCTCGGAACTGAAATCGAGGTTCACTTGGACCGTGCAGGTCCGGTACATCATCTGAGTGCCATGGGTGCCGACACGCCCCATGTAATCCGTCATCAGCTTGTAACGCCCTTTGGGCATTTGCGGCATCTGTTCGTGAGTCCATTCTGGTGCTGCTCCAAGGCCAATGAACTTGGCCCCCATTTCATCACTGACGGCTTGGACTTCTTTGAGGTGACTGTTCACCTCGTCGCAGGTTTCATGGATCGTCTCCAAGGGTGCGCCAGACAGTTCCAACTGCCCGCCGGGTTCCAGCGAAACATTGGCCCCGTCTTTTTCCAGACCGATGATATTGCCGGCCTCAAGAACTTCGGACCAGCCAAAGCGGTCGCGCAGCCCTTCCAAAATCGCCTTGATTGAACGCGGGCCATCGTAGGGCAGCGGGGCCAGAGTATCCGCGCAATAGCCGAACTTTTCATGCTCGGTCCCGATGCGCCAGTCTTCCTTGGGTTTGCAACCTTCAGCCAGCAATTCTGCCATCTGGGAATGATGTTCGATGGGCCCGCCACCGGATTGAGGGATAGACATAGCGCTGGCTCCGTTCTCGCGTCGCAGGAGTTCTAGGTGTTGCTAAAATCAGCCCAGTGTCAATGCAAGCGCCGTTTGTCTTTTTGCCAAACAAGGAATTGATCCGTCGATGTAGCCTGTAACGCCTTGATTGCTTGGTCATAATTCACCCCATTGAGGGCGGTGACCGCGTCGAACAGGGCTTGTGCATTTTTCGCAGAACTGGGGATGCGCAGAGTGTCGCCATTGAGACCCTCAAGCAGCCAATAGCGTTGCGGTTGCTTAGCCCGATCCAGACCGGTCTGAATGGTGATCCGCTGCAAGGCTTCCACGGCCAAACTGCCCCCACCCATCGGGCCAAAGTAGTTTATCTGGCGTTCATCCAGTTCGACCACGCCCGGACCATCGCCTTTGCCAATGAACCGCGCCCGGCGCACCCCGGTCCACGCAAGCGCCATCGCCGCCAAGAACAATATAGCGCCAGCCACCTTGGGCACGCCCAGTTTGGTGGCAAACATCCAGATGCCAAGGGCCGCAAAACCGGCAGCAATCAAAACATCGCGCCATCGCATCACTTGGGCCATCGCGTCGGGCCGTACAAAACTCATCGCCAATCCCCTAACTTTTCCTGCCAAAGGGTCATGGCAGCGACGGCAGCCGTATCGGCCCGTAAAATCCGCGGCCCTAGGGACACGGGATGGGCCATTTCCAAAGACCGCAAGCGGGTGCGTTCTGCATCGGAAAAGCCGCCTTCCGGCCCGATGAGGATCGCCCAAGGGCCTGTAATATCAGGCAAAGAACCGCCCCCATCGACCAAGGCCTCGTCACAAAACATCAAATGACGATCGGCAGGCCATGTCTCCAAAACCTTGCCCAGTTTTTGCAACTCGGTCACTGGCGGCACATAGGTGCCACCACATTGCTCTGCAGCCTCAACCGCATGGGCCTGCAACCGGTCCTGCCGAATACGTTCTGAATTGGTGAAATCCGTCTGCACAGGACAGATTTTGGCCGCCCCCATTTCAGCGGCCTTTTCGACGATGAAATCCGTGCGTGCCTTTTTGATTGGGGCAAACATCAGCCACAAATCGGGCGGCATCTGTAGCGGTTTGGTCTGCTCCACACACTTAAGCACACCACGCCGTTTGCCTGCCTCGATCACCTCGGCTATCCATTCGCCGCTGACCCCATCAAAGAGCAAAATCTGCGCCCCAAGGCCCAGCCGCATCACCCCAAACAAATAATGGGCTTGGTCCCGCTCCACAGGAACCAATTGCCCTTGCCCCAAGGGTTGATCTACAAAGAGTCGAACCATCGCCATAGTGGATCCTACATATGACCCAGTCCTCCCAGATGCCAGAGCCTTCGGGCGAAGTTGCCGATGCCGTGGACGGAAATTGGGTCGACACATGGGCGCCTGCGTGGACGCGTCCCTATCTGCGCCTGTCCCGTGCAGACCGCCCGATTGGCACTTGGCTGCTGTTCATCCCTTGTATTTGGGGGGTGTTGCTGGCCGCACTAGCAGATGGAAATCCAAAGACATGGGATCTGTGGATTATTGCAGGCTGCGGCATCGGGGCGTGGCTGATGCGCGGCGCGGGCTGCACTTGGAATGACATCACTGATCGCGAATATGATGCACAAGTCGAACGCACCCGCTCGCGGCCAATCCCATCTGGTCAAGTCAGCGCCAAACAGGCTGCTGTTTGGATGGTTATTCAGGCCCTATTGGCCTTTGGCATTCTAATCACCTACTCGTGGATCACAGTCGTGGTTGGGGTGACGTCCCTTGTTTTTGTGGCCATTTACCCCTTTGCAAAGCGGTTCACATGGTGGCCACAGGTTTTCCTTGGACTGGCGTTCAACTGGGGCGCGCTTTTGGCCTGGACGGCCCATAGTGGGTCGCTGGGATGGCCTGCCTTTGTGCTGTATCTGGCAGGGATCACTTGGACACTGTTCTATGACACGATCTACGCCCACCAAGACACAGAAGACGACGCCCTAATCGGTGTGAAATCCACTGCGCGATTGTTTGGCGAAAATTCACCACGCTGGTTGTTGGGCTTTATGATGGTGACTGTTTTGTTGCTGGGGGCCGCGATTTTGATGGCGGCACTCGATACGGCAAATGTGCTGGGTGTGGTCATTGCATTGGGCGGCGCTTGGGCCATGGGTTGGCATATGGCATGGCAAATGCGCCTGCTGGACGTCAACAATCCCGCCATATGCCTGCGATTGTTTCGATCCAACCGCGACGCAGGCCTGATCCCTGCGCTATTTTTAGCCATAGCCGTCATGGTTTGATTGCCCCCGTGCCCATGACGGGGCATAACGGTAAAAAACAACGCGTCCATAGGCAAACAATCCATGCGTCTTTCAGCACTCCTCATTGTTGGAGCAGTCTTTGCACTTGCGGGACTGGGTGCCTTTTTTGGCGCTTTGGTGGCGGCCAATGCCATCCAACAACGTTCGGAAATTGCGGTTAGCGAAAGCCTGGACGTGGCCGGATTGGACTGGGCCTATGTGCGCGCCACAGGCTTGCAGGTTGAATTGTCCGGCACAGCCCCTGACGAGGCCACGCGATTTCGCGCCTTGGCCACCGCCGGGACGATTGTCGATGCAGCCCGCGTGATCGACAGCATGGAGGTCGCCCTCAGCGCGCCTACTATTGATCCCGAATTTTCAATTGAGCTGTTGCGCAATGATGCTGGCATTTCCCTGATCGGCCTTATCCCCACGCAATCGGATCGTGAGTTTTTGCTGGAACGTGTGGCTGGTATTGCAGATGGTGCGCCAGTGATCGACCTTCTGGAAGCCGCCGATTACGACACGCCGCCAGGCTGGGACGAGGCCGTGGAATTCGGCCTGAGTGCGGTGGATACCTTGGGTCGCTCCAAAATCTCTATCGCCGCGGATAAAATGACAATCGTCGCCGCCGCCGAAAGCAAATCGGAACAGGCCCGATTGGAAAGCCTTTTGGCACGGCGCAAGCCCTCTGGGGTGGTTCTGTCGTTGCAGATCAGCGCCCCACGGCCCGTCATTTCACCCTACACCGTGCGGTTCTTGATCGAAAATGGCAGCGCACGCTTTGATGCCTGTGCGGCAAACGATGTGCAAATGCGCCGCCAGATCGCTGTCGCCGCAACAAACGCAGGGTTTAAAGACAAATTCGAATGCCCCTTGGGCCTTGGGATGCCCAGCCCCTCATGGGGCACAGTTACAGCGACCGCGATCGATGCCTTAGCTGATTTGGGCGAGGGCAGCGTGACTTTGGCAGACACCGGCATCACCCTTGTGGCCAGCGCAGAAACACCACGGTCGGAATTTGACCGGGTCGTCGGGCGCTTGGAAAACGCGTTGCCCACGATCTTTAAACTGCACGCGGTTCTTCCAGATCCGGTCCAAGTGGACGGCACCGGCGAAGGCGATGGCCCGCCCGAATTTGTGGCCACCCGCAGTCCCGAGGGCCTTGTTCAATTGCGTGGCAAACTGCCCGATGATTTGGTCAAATCATCCGCCGAAAGCTATGCTCTGGCCCGGTTTGGAATGGGCAATGTCATTATGGGCACCCGTAACGATGATAACCTGCCCAAAGGCTGGGCCATCCGCGTTTTGGCCGGCCTTGCTGCCTTGGCCGAATTGGAAAACGGGTCTGTTGTGGTCCAAGAGAACTTTATCGAAGTGCGCGGCAACACTGGCAACGCCCAAGCCCGTGCTGAAGTCAGTCGCCTGTTGTCGGAAAAACTTGGAAACGCCGAGAACTTCTCGCTACAGATCAAATATATTGAAGCACTGGATCCAGTGGCCTCCCTGCCGACCCCTGAGGAATGTGTCGCCGAGGTTCAAACCATCTTGGCCGAGCGCAAGATCACCTTTGAACCCGGATCCACCAACATCGACGGCAGCGGCAAAAACACCATCGAAAAGATCGGTGACGTTCTGAAAACCTGCCCTGACACCAAAATCGAAATCGGTGGTCACACGGACAGCCAAGGCAGCGACGAATTAAATGCCCGCATCAGCCGCGAACGCGCGCAGGCCGTCAAGGTTGCCTTGGAAAACGAACGTGTCAACACGCTGCGAATGTTGGTCGAAGGCTACGGCGAGACGCAACCAATCGCCGACAATGCCACCGAAGAGGGCCGCGAAGCAAATCGACGGATTGTCTTTACCCTGATTGCCCCTGCCCCTATTGAAGAAACCACAACGGCCCTAGAGGCCCTCGAAGACGCCGTAACCGCGGATCCGACCGCCAGCGAGACCACAAATGAACAGAACTGAGTTTATCATAGCCACGGCAATCATTCTGTTTGTGGCGTTCATGCTGGGCTGGTTTGCCAGTTGGCTGGTGTTCCGCTTTACCCGCGTATCGCAATCCGAGGTGGGCGAGCTAGAGCGTATGGCCCAGTCCCTGCACGAAGCCGAAGAAACCCGCGACCAAGCGATCACCTATCTTCAGCAACGCGAAGCAGAAATGACCAATCAACTGTCTCAAACCGAGGCAGAACTGTCTGCGGCTATGGACGGTTTGCGTGCCGCACGTCATGAGGCCGAAGAACTGCGATCCTATATCGAGCGCACAAATCAGGGCTAGTGTCGTGCAGGTCCGTCGCAGTCCCTTATCGCAACCCGCTCAATTCTGAATTTGCCACGCTGCCGCAAAAGCGATCGACCGTCTGAGGTCAGAATAATGCGGTAAATGGCCCATAGTCTGATCCACAACGACAGGCTGTTCACCTATCGTGTTCAAAATCTTAGCCAGCTTATCTGGGGGATGAATTGAATCGTCAGCGCCGTGGTAAAAGCGTCTGGGTACGTTCAAAGCCTTCAACTCGGCCCATTCAAATTGGGTTTGGTTAAAGAAGTCGTGCTTGATCGATTCCGGCGATGTGAGCGTGACCAATCGCAAGCGTTCGCCTTGGTCAGCCCCATCGAATTCTATCGCGATATGATCCAAATCCCGCGCGCTCCGGCGAAAGACAGTTTCAAACATCCGCTGAAACCTGCGATCTCGGGAAACGTATTTACGCAAAGTCGCGACCGTGCGTGTCAAGACGGCCTCGTTGCGCAAGGCCAGTTCAACCAATTCGGCGCCGAAATAGGGAAGACTGGCGGTAGAGCGTCCGGCAGAATAACACGTCGCGATAAAGCTGATCGATTTGACCAGTTCAGGGCGCTGGCTTGCGGCCCGTGTTGCCACTGCCCCGCTGGAGACAAAGGCTAGAACAGGTGCGGCTGCCCCAACAAGCTGATCCAGAACCGCCACCAACCCGTCAGTTGATGCAGCAAGGTGGGCGCCACTTTTTAATATCGGCGCATCCGGGTGCAAAAAACCCGGGCGCAAAGGCCAAATCAACCGCAGTCCAAGTGCCTCGGCTTGTTTGATTTCCTCAGGTCCAATGGGCGGAAAAAACATAGGATGCAAAACAACCAGCGGTGCGCCAGTCACTGGCCCATATTCCAAAACAGGCACAGTGCGTCCATCAGGCGCGACGATGGTCAGTCGTCTCACGTGTTGTGGCAAATAGGCAGCCGCATAGCTGTCGATGTCTGCACTGCTTTGCGGTTTCGCCAATTGGGCAAAGCCGTTCATCATCCGCAAGGTTAAACACCGGATGACTTCTGCTTGTCCGCGCAAATACAATTTTCCCGAAAGGGACTTCATCTGGGACCGTTTTGTTTCGTAGCCAATACCGTCAGCCAAAGCTGCTTGCTTGAGGTCCAAGCCTTCCAGTAACTGCCCAGCCAATCTAAATTCAGCATTGGTCATCTCTGCGTGAGAGCCGTCGTGAAGAATGTCTTTTAATGTGCGTTCGGTGACGATGATCTCACAGTCCAATAGCCGCAGCGCGAAATACCCGTTGTTGGAAACGATCCCTGTCGTCGCCCGAGACCGTGTGATCAATGCCTCGAAAAAGGGATGTGGCGCCACATTATTGGGGATCCGCCAAATAGGATCGGCACCGTGACTTCCATCAGGCAACGGGGCTTCCAATGCCAAACCCTCCGAAAAATCAATAAGCTCTTCTGCCTTAATATTGGGCAGAGAAGAGAGCGCTCGCAAAGCAGAGGTCAGTGTTTCCGACAAAGGCATCTCGGTTCCTTAAGATTGATCCCCAGCATGCCTGAGGGCCGGGCCTGAACGGGCATCGACACCTACCGCCCGCAAATTACAACAGACTATCTCGAAGGGCTTCACCCAAACGGGTGATGTGTTTCGCGTGAGGGCAGGTATGATGTTACCAATCACCGTGGCCACCTTTGCACACCAAATCAACTATTTAAACGTGCGCCGAACCAACCAATCCAAAGGCCACACTTTGCGTGGCCTCAAAACACAGGACTTAAAATGAAAAAACTTGTTAGCACGGCGGCTTTTGTTGCGATTTTGGCGGGCTGTACGCCCGAGGTACAAATGGACACCAAACCCACCGGTTTTGTGCGCGTCAGTGACGCCACCGCCTTTAACACGGCTCTGGCAGACCGCCGCTTGGAATGGCCCGACAATTCAGCAATTTGGTTTCGCCTCAACAGCGATGGAACCATGGATGGAGAACTTAAACGCGGCGCAGTCAGTGGCACATGGAGTTTTGAAAATGGGTATTGGTGCCGCGAGTTTGAAGCCGGAGGGAAAGCAAGCCCTGCTGATTGCCAGTTGGCAGAGCTGATGGGCGATCAAGTCCGTCTGACCCGCGACAAAGGAACCGGTGACGCAGGGATCTATCTGATCAAGTAAGCGGCCAGATCAAAGACCCCAGAATCTAAAGGACAGCCGCGGCTGATGGTCTATCCCATCTGCCATGGCGCACTTGGCCACAACTCTACCAATTTTTGAGCGCGTCTTCGTCTTCGACCTTGGCCACAACCCAATCCGCCCCCTCTAAAGTGATCTCTTTTTTCCAAAACGGGGCACGAGATTTGAGGTAATCCATCAGGAAATCTGCCGCCTCGAATGCCGCTTTGCGGTGCGCCGCGGCCGTGGCAACCATCATGATCGGCGCTCCGGTCTCGAGCAATCCATACCGGTGAACCACCAGCACATCCGCCAAATCCCAACGGGTTTGGGCCTGCGTCGCGATCTCGCGAATAGCGCGCTCGGTCATGGCCGGGTAATGCTCGATCTCCATGGCTTGTAAGCTGCCTGCATCATTGTCGCGCACTACGCCGGTAAAGCTAACCACGGCCCCTACGCGCCCATCCTTGCCGAAATCCGCCAAAAGCGCACCGGTGTCGAATGCCTCAGATTGGACCCGAATATCCACTTAACCGCCTGTCATGGGCGGAAAAAACGCAACCTCGCGCACGCCACTCAAAGGCGCATCAAATTCCACCAGTTCCTGATCAACAGCCACACGCAGCGCACTGATATCGGCAAAGGCCATCGCATAACGTTCTTCACGAGCTTTGAGTTCCTCGACCAGCTCCATCACTGTTGAGGCCTGCGTCTGAACGTTCTCTTTGGGCAGACCAATCCGTTCGCGCACCCATGCAAAATAGACAACATCCATCAATTATCTTCCTTCAGGTAGGGCCGCGATTTTTGGAAATAATCCCAGCCGGTGATCAGGGTCAGAATAGCCGCAACCCAAAGCAAAACGACCCCCGCCCACCAGCTGTAAATCATGCCCGCCTGATACCACAGCAAACCGTTCACATCTTCGATTTGACCAGACATCACGCCGTCAAATGTGGCCTGATCCATACCCCAAGCGTTCATACCCAAATGGTGCTCGAAGATGCCTTTGGCAAAGAGTACGGACAAGGCCACCATCTGGGCCGTGGTCTTCCATTTGGCCAATTTGGTCACTGCCAAAGTGCCAGCCGTATCCCCCAAAAATTCCCGCAGGCCCGAAACAAAAACCTCGCGGAAAAGGATCATCGTGGCAGGCAACAAAATGTAGGGATCCATGCCGGAAAAGCCAGTGACCACACACAGGGCGATGATCACCATGGCTTTGTCCGCGATCGGATCCAGCATTGCGCCAAATTTTGTCTGTTGGCCCCAGGCCCGTGCCAGATATCCGTCGACCCAATCGGTCAAAGCGGCCCCAACAAAGAGGATCAGCGCAAACCAATCTGCATAGGGCCGTGTGAAATAAAGAAACATGATGGCCACACCCGGGGCGGCCAGCAGGCGCAAAAAAGTCAGCGTATTAGGAACGTTCCATGTCATAGCGACTGTGTTACCCTGTTAACCCTTCTCATGGAAGAAGTCATAAATCGCCTCTGCCATATTGTCGGAAATACCGTCCACTGCTTTGAGATCCGCAAGGTTTGCCCGACCTACGGCCTTGGCAGAACCGAAATGCGCCAGCAGCGCGCGTTTGCGGGTCGCACCTACGCCGGGCACATCATCCAAGGGCGTCGCCCCAATGGCCTTTGAACGTTTGGCGCGGTGGGTTCCAATGGCAAAGCGGTGCGCCTCGTCTCGCAAACGTTGCACAAAGTAGAGGACCGGATCGTTATGCGGCAACGCCTTGACGGGCATGCCAGTGCGGTAAAATTCTTCCTTACCGGCGTTGCGGTCCACCCCCTTGGCCACACCAACCATAGCGATATCGCCAACCCCCATTTCATCCATGATCTCGCGCACGGCACTGACCTGTCCGGCACCACCGTCGATCAAAAGCAAGTCCGGCCAGTCGCCCTTGTCCCTGTCAGGATCCTCTTTCAGCAACCGTTTGAAACGGCGCATCAGCACTTCTTTCATCATGCCAAAGTCATCACCCGGGGTCAGATCCTCACCTCGAATGTTGAATTTGCGATAGCTGTTTTTCATGAAACCATCGGGTCCAGCCACGATCATCCCACCAACAGCATTGGTGCCTTGGATGTGCGAGTTATCGTAGACCTCAATCCGTTCGGGCGGGCCGTCCAGATCAAAGGTTTCCGCCAAGCCACGCAGCAATTTGCCTTGGGTCGCAGTTTCGGCCAGCTTACGGGCAAGACTTTCACGGGCATTGCGAAGGGCGTTATCGATCAGCTCGGCCCGCTCGCCCCGTTTCGGGATCGCCAGTTCGACCTTGCGCCCAGCCTTCTGCGCCAGAGCCTCAGTCACCAGATCGTTGTTTTCCACATCATTAGATAAGATCACCACTTTGGCTGGTTCGCGGGAGTTGTAGAATTGCCCGACAAAAGCCTCCATCGCCTCGGCGTGATCCACTTCGGGACCGACACGAGGGTAATAATCGTGGTTGCCCCAGTTTTGATTGGCGCGAATGAAAAACACCTGAACACAGGCTTGGCCCCCCTCCAAATGCAGGGCGATCACATCAGCCTCGGCCACAGTGCGGGGGTTGATGCCTTGGGCGGTTTGCACTTGGGTGAGCGCGCGGATCCGATCGCGCAAGGCGGCGGCCCGTTCAAATTCCATGTCCTCAGAGGCTTGCGCCATATCCTTGGCCAGCTTTTCTTGGATGCCCGTGGATTTGCCCGATAGAAATTGCTGCGCGTCATGGACCGTCGCCGCGTAATCAGCCTTGTTGATATGCCCCACACAAGGGGCCGAACACCGCTTGATCTGATATTGCAAACAGGGGCGCGTGCGGGTCTCGAACATGCTGTCAGAACAATTGCGCAGCAAAAACACCCGCTGCAATTGATTGAGCGTCCGGTTTACGGCCCCTGCACTGGCAAAGGGCCCATAATAGTCGCCACGCTCGGATTTCTTGCCACGATGCTTTTTGACCTGCGGGAAATCATGATCCTTGGGCACAACAATATTGGGAAAGCTTTTGTCATCACGCAGCAGGACGTTGAATTTCGGTTTGAGCTGCTTGATCAGATTCTGTTCCAAAAGCAGCGCTTCTGTTTCTGTTTTGGTCGTCAGAAACATCATATGGGCAGTTTCAGAAATCATCCGGGCAATGCGCCGCGAATGCTGGGCCGAGGGGCGGGAGTAGTTCGACACACGGTTGCGCAGGTTCCGCGCCTTACCCACATAAAGCACACGGTTTTGCGTATCCAACATCCGGTACACGCCCGGCGAGGAGTCGATGGTTTTGAGGTATCCGTGAATAACCTCGTATCCCGTGGGTTGGGTATTGGTGTCGTCCATAGGCCTAAGATATGATTCCCAGCGGGGCCTGCAACGTTAATGCGCCCACAGCAACATAAAACATATTCACTTTTTCTGTGGATAACTCTGCGGGTAACTTCGATGTAGCACGATTTTTCCGTGTAAATATGAAGGCTTCGTTAACTTGCCTAATTTTTAGGCACTATTTCAAGTCATTGAAAATATTGAATAAATTTTTATTAACTTAACAACCAACTGATATCATTAGGAAAATTGTAACACTTTTGTAATCAGATTGGGCCTCAGTGCACAACTTCCCCCAACGTCACTCAACGCCTTGAATATCTGGCGTCTTCCAAGCGAGGTGTTGTCCCCCATCCACACAGAGCAACTGCCCTGTCACAGCCCGTGCAGAGAGGAAATAATCAAGCGCCTGCGTGATGTCTTGCGTGTCTGCGCCGCGTTCCAAAACCGTCGCCGCACGTTGGGCCTCAAAATGGGCTTTGGACTGTCTCGCGCCTTGCAACGTGGGTCCCGGACCAATGGCATTGACCCGGATGTGCGGCGCCAATCCGCGCGCGGCTGTTTGGGTGAGGGTCCACAAACCAGTTTTGGCCAAAGTGTAGGTCATGAATTCAGGGGTCAACTTGCGCACCCGTTGATCAACCATGTTGACCACAAGGCCTGTTGCGACAGGCTCACCGGCTTGCGTGTCGGCGCTGAGGCCTTGCTGCGCCATGGCTTGCATTAAAAACAACGGGGCCCGCAGGTTCGAAGCCATATGCCGGTCCCAGCTTTCTAAACTGGCCGTAGCAAGGGTATCGTATTCAAAAATCGATGCGTTGTTGATCAGGCAGGTCAAAGGCCCACCCAGTGCCTCGGTTGCGGCATTAAACAGGGCCTGCGGGGCCTCTGGATCCAACAGATCTGCCTGCAAGGCCACTGCGTTTTGGTCGAACGCCTGACATTGGGCAACAACCTCACGCGCACCATCGGCCGAACCTGCGTAGTGCACCGCAACATCATAGCCTTTTGAGGCCAAATGTATCGCCATAGCGGCCCCTAGTCGCTGCCCTGCCCCTGTGACCAATGCGCGCTTCATCAAACAGCCTTTCTAAGCCAACAAAAATACCAAGTAGGCGATATATAGCCCGGCCAAAAGGAAACCCCAGATCCGCGTCAAATTGCGCCCAAAATAGACAAACGGGATCAACAGCAAACTGGCCGCCAGCATCACCCATAGATCGAAGACAAGGAACTCTTGATCCACAGGGATCGGCCCTACAAAGCTGGCAATGCCCGTGATGGCCAAGAGGTTGAAAAGGTTCGATCCAATGACGTTACCTAAAGCCACATCCGCCTGACGTCGCAACGTCGCCATAACCGTGGTTGCCAGTTCCGGCAGTGAGGTCCCGATAGCCACGAGGGTCAGGCCGATAATGGCCTCGGAGATATTGAACGCCCGCGCGATGATCGACGCGTTTTCTACCAACAGATGCGCGCCCAAAGGCAGGCCGATCAAGCCTGCGATCAGGAACACGATGATCTTCCACCAGCGCATGTCAGGGTCTGCGCCTTCGACCTCTTCCTCTTGCGCTGCGCCGCCGCTGTCTGCCTGTGCAAAGGCCGTGCGCGCCTGATCAAACAGCACTACCAAGAGGGCCGCAATCAAAACAAGGCCATGGGTCCATGTGATTGGCCCCCAAAAGCAAACAGCGATAAACAGGATCGTGG
This sequence comes from Algirhabdus cladophorae, assembly GCF_044772865.1. GTDB lineage: Bacteria > Pseudomonadota > Alphaproteobacteria > Rhodobacterales > Rhodobacteraceae > Algirhabdus > Algirhabdus cladophorae. Next base: position 175,533 of record NZ_CP173029.1, on the reverse strand, counting down.
CGGCGATCATGAAGTTGAACGACTTTCGGGTGTCTAATTCGCTGGTGTGCATTGTGGCAAGGATCGCGGGCACCCCCAGAACCAACAGGATATTGGCGGTGTTTGACCCCACCACATTGCCCAGCGCAATATCGGGCACACCATCAAGGATCGAACTGATCGCAATCAGCAATTCTGGGGCCGAGGTCCCAAAGGCTACAATCGTCAGGCTGACCACCAGCGCAGGGATTCCAAGGCGCAAGGCGAGGTTCACAGCCCCCTTAACCAAAGCGTCCCCTGCAAAAAGCAAAATGACCAGCCCAAGGCCAGTCAATCCAAAAGCGGTGAGCATTAACTTTGTCCCTTACAGCCGCAGGGGCCGCGTCCAATCCGGTAGCGACCACAAGCCTTGCATTTGAGTTGCGCTATTTTCGCCTGTCCGGGGTATTTTAGCCGGCCAAACATCGCCAAAACGACCATACCAATCAAAAAGAACGAGACGATTTTGAGCAGCATAGGTTCAGAGGCCAAACTTTGAATATTGTGCGCGTTCTTCAATCTGGGTCAGAGCATCGCCCACGATATTCGCCCCAAATCGTTGCAGGAACGATTTTCGTTGGCCGTAGACTTGGAACCGAACCTTATCGCCGAACAATTCTTTCATCTTGGGCACCACATGGCCCACGCCATCGGCCAGACCTACATCAACCGCAGCCTGACCGGCCCAAATCTCGCCGGTAAAGAGGTCCTGATCATCAGGTAGTTTGTCGCCGCGACCTTTGCGGATTTGATCCTTAAAGACCTCGTGCAATTGTTCCAGTAACACCTTGAGGCGCTTCACATCCGCCTCCTGTTCCGGCTTGAATGGATCGAGCATGCTTTTGGAATTACCCGCCGTGTAAACGCGACGTTCGACACCGTAGCGCTGCAGCAGTTCATGGGCACCGAACCCTGCCGAGATCACCCCGATAGAGCCCACAACTGAGGCCGGATCGACCCAAATTTCATCCGCGGCAGAGGCAAGCCAATAGCCGCCCGACGCTGCTACATCTTCGACGAAGGCATAAACCGGGATTTCCTTTTCATCGGCCAACCGCCGGATGCGCGCGCCAATCAGCGAACTTTGGACAGGGCTGCCACCGGGGGAATTGATGATGATGGCCACGGCCTTGGGCTTGCCTTTGGCAAAGGCTTTTTCAATGACAGGGGCTATGCCAGCGTCATTTAGCCCGCGCCCTGTGGCGATCATTCCGTTCAACCGAACAACCGCGACGGTCGGATCGGATTTCATAAAAGGGATCCAGCGTTTCATGCAGCATCATGTAGAGCCGCCGAGGCGGTTTCACAAGGCAACCGGGCCGGGGAATTATTGCCGCAGGCGATACCCGGTTTTGAAAATCCACCAAATCACCGCCATGCACGCCACTGTAAAGCCGCCGATTGCCAGCAGGCTGAGCGTGACACTGACATCAGCCGTGTCAAAAAACGCCCAGCGAAAGCCCGAGATCAGATAGACCACTGGATTGAACAAGGTCACGGTTTGCCAAAACGGAGGCAACATGCTGATCGAATAGAAGCTGCCACCCAAAAACACCAATGGCGTGATCACCAGCAACGGGATCAACTGCAATTGCTCGAAATTGCGTGCCCAGATTCCGATGATAAATCCCAGCAGGCTGAACGACAGGCAGGTCAGGATCAAAAAGGCAAACATCGCAAAGGGATGGGCGATGGTTATGTCTACGAAAACAAACGAGGTCGCCAAGATGATCAGCCCAATAATCAGCGATTTCGTAGCAGCCGCCCCCACATAGCCCACCACGACCTCAAGGAAACTGACAGGGGCGGACAGCAATTCAAAGATCGTCCCAAGGAATTTGGGGAAATAGATCCCGAACGAAGCATTCGATGCTGATTGCGTCATCACTGTCAGCATGATCAGGCCCGGAACGATGAACGCGCCATAGCTCACATTTTCAACCGTATCGATCCGGCTGCCAATCGCCGATCCAAAGACCACGAAATAAAGGGCGGTCGACAACACAGGCGAGACAAAGCTTTGTGCCAGAGTTCTAAAAAAGCGCGACATCTCGAAGATGTAGATGGATTTCATCGCTTGCAGGTTCATGCGCTTGGCTCCTTGACCAGATCCACAAAGATATCTTCCAGACTGCTTTGTTCTGTTTGTATATCGCGCAGGATCAACCCCGCCGCTTGCAAATCGTTCAGCAATTTGGTGATGCCTGTGCGTTCTTTGGAGGTGTCATAGGCGTAGGTCAAACTGCGCCCTTCATCAGCCAATTGCAGGCCATAGCCTGCCAGCGCATCAGGCACAGTTTGTACGAAGTTTTGCAATTCGATCCGCATCAGTTTGCGCCCCATTTGGTGCATCAGGTCGGCTTTGTCCTGAACCAGCAGGATTTGCCCCTTGTTAATGACACCGATACGGTCAGCAATCGCCTCGGCCTCTTCGATGTAGTGCGTGGTCAGAATGATCGTAACACCTTCGGCCTTGAGTTGTTCGACGACAGCCCACATGTCCTTGCGCAACTCAACATCGACGCCGGCTGTCGGTTCGTCCAAAAACAAAACGCGGGGCTCGTGGCTGAGCGCTTTGCCGATCAGCACACGGCGCTTCATACCGCCCGACAATTCCATAATTTTGGCGTCTTTTTTGTCCCACAACGACAGATCGCGCAGGACTTTTTCAATATGGGCGGGATTTGGGGCCAATCCGAATAATCCACGGGAAAACGACACAGCTGAGATGACCTTTTCAAACGGCTCAAGCGCTATTTCCTGCGGCACCAGTCCAATCATCGACCGCGTCGCACGATAATCGCGCACCACGTCATAGCCCCCTACCGTGATCGAACCGCCTGTAGGCTGTACGATTCCGCAAATCGTCGAAATCAGCGTCGTTTTGCCTGCACCGTTTGGACCAAGAAGGGCAAGAATCTCGCCCTCAGCGATGTCCAAATTGACCCCATCAAGGGCTTTGAACCCACTGTCATAGATCTTTTCGACGTCCTTAATGGACACAATTGCGGTCATTTCTGAACGATCCTCACGGTTTGGTGATCTTTTTGATATCAAAGCTGCGACTTAAATACACGGACAGGGCTGTGCATACATGCAGAAGTCTTGCGCAAACGCCCTTGGGGTTGAAACTAGGCGATCCGCAAGTCACCCTGATACTGATTGGGGCTTTGCGTCCACAGACCAGCGGATATGCACGCAGCGCCCTATTCACTGGCGCCGAGTGCTGCTAGGGCAAAGTAGTTAGCGCTAACACAGATACAAAGGCTTTTAGGGATCATATGAAAGACGACATTCTCAATCGATTGCAGTTCTCGCTGGGCAAAGATGCAGACCACGCTTCGGTGTATGACTGGCGTATGGCTGTTTCCCTGACGGTGCGCGACCAGATGGTCGATACATGGTTCAACAGCACGAAAGAGGCCTACGCTGCCTCATCCAAACGGGTCTATTACCTATCGATGGAATTCCTGATTGGCCGCCTGATTGAGGATATGATCTCGAACCTTCAACTCGAAGACACTGTGCGCGGCGCCCTGACCGATTTGGGACAGGATTTTGATGAGATCGTGCATGACGAACCTGATGCGGCCCTTGGCAACGGTGGTTTGGGCCGTCTTGCGGCGTGTTTTATGGATTCGCTGGCCACGTTGGGTATTCCTGCCTTTGGCTATGGGATACGCTATGAGCACGGATTGTTTGAACAAAGCTTTGCCCAAGGCCAACAGGTCGAACGGCCCGAAACATGGCTGAACCAACGCCATGCTTGGGAATTTGAGCGCCCCGAAGTCCAGTTTCCCATCTGCTTTGGCGGTCACGTAGACCATCACGATGGCAAGACCACATGGCATCCCAGCGAAAAGGTTCTTGCCACAGCCTATGACACGCCTGTGATTGGCTGGAAAAACGAATGGGGCAATACGTTGCGTTTGTGGTCGGCCGAACCCGTCAGCCAGTTTGATCTCGACAGCTTTAACCGCGGTGATTATCTGGCCGCTGGCCGGTCCGAGGCCTTGGCCCGCACCATCAGCCGCGTGCTGTACCCAGATGACACCACCGACAGCGGCAAGGAATTGCGCCTCAAGCAGGAATATTTCTTTACCGCCGCGTCGATCCAAGACTTGATGCGCCGCTATTTGCAGGACCACGACGACCTGCGCCAACTGCCTGAGCACGTGGCGATCCAACTTAACGACACACACCCCGCCATTGCCGGGCCGGAATTGGTCCGGGTTTTGGTCGACGAACACGGTATCGATATGGCCGAGGCGATCCCGCTGGCCCGTGCCTGTCTGGCCTATACGAACCACACACTTCTGCCAGAAGCCTTGGAAAAATGGGGCGAATGGTTGTTGGGGCGCATTCTGCCGCGCCATCTGGAAATTATCCGCATCATCGAGGAGACCCAACAACGCGAACACCCCGGCAGCCCGCGCATTCTGGAACACGGCGACGTGCGCATGGGGGAACTGGCATTCATTATGGCCCACAAAGTCAACGGCGTCTCGGCACTGCACACTGAACTGGTCAAGGAAACGGTTTTTGCCGATTTGCACCGCATTCATCCCACGCGGATCATCAACCAGACCAATGGTATTACACCACGCCGTTGGCTGTATAACTGCAACCCAGGCCTGCGCGATCTGATCACAGATGCAATGGGAGACGGCTGGGTCGCGGACCTTGAACAACTCACGGCCTTAAAGGCCAAACGCGATGATGCGGCCTTTATGCAGGCCTTCCAAGCGTCCAAACGCGACAACAAAGCCGCCTTGTCCAATTGGATCGGGCAAACCTGCGGCATCGCCTTGGATCCCGATGCGATGTTTGATGTGCAGATCAAACGCATCCACGAATACAAACGTCAGCTGATGAACCTGTTGGAAACCGTCGCTCTTTGGAACGATATGCGTGACAATCCCGATCATGACTGGACGCCACGGGTCAAAATTTTCGGCGGCAAGGCGGCACCGGGCTATTACATGGCCAAGGACATCATCCGGTTGATCAATGACGTGGCCGAAGTGATCAACAACGATCCGGCCACTAAGGGCCGTTTAAAGATCGTCTATCCGCCCAATTACAACGTGACCATGGCGGAACGTCTGATCCCTGCGTCGGACCTGTCCGAGCAGATCAGCACCGCAGGCAAAGAGGCTTCGGGCACAGGCAACATGAAATTCGCCCTGAACGGGGCCCTCACCATCGGCACCTTGGATGGCGCAAACGTCGAAATTCGCGAACATGTAGGCTCCGAAAACTTTTTCCTCTTTGGCCTGACAGCCGCAGAAGTCATGGAACGCCGTCAACATCACGGCTATGCCCGCGCTGCAATCGAGGCCAGCCCACGCCTGCAACGGGTCTTGGGCCAGATCGCAGAAGGGCGGTTCGCCCCCCATGACACCGGCCGCTATCATGGGGTTGTAGGGATGCTTTATGATCACGACTATTTCCTCGTAACCTGCGATTTCGACAGCTATTTCGACGCCCAGCGCCGCGCCGACAACGCCTATCAAAACGCGGACAATTGGGCCGCTATGGCCCTGATGAATACCGCCTCTATGGGCTGGTTTTCCTCGGATCGCACCATCAAAGGCTACGCGCGCGATATCTGGAACGCCCATCCGCCCCGCGCGGCTATGGACCGCAGCGCATGAGCACGTTGGATCAAAGCACTGTAGACGCGATCGTAACAGGCCAGCATATCGATCCATTTTCGGTGCTGGGCCTACATGAGGCAGAAGGCAAGCTAGTACTGCGTGCCATGCGCCCTGAGGCCCATAACGTCACAGTGTTAGACGCAAAAACCGGCAAAAAGATTGTGGCACTGGAGCCTGTGCACGACGGGCTTTTTGAGGCCGTGATCCCACGCCGCAAGAAGCGGTTTGACTACCGTTTGCAGATGACCCGCGATGCGGACACATGGATCGAACGTGATGCCTATAGCTTTGGCGCAGTCATGGGCGAAATGGACGAATACCTTCTGGGCGAAGGCACGCACGGTATGCTTTGGAAAGCACTGGGCGCCCATGTCATGGACCATGACAAAGCCACTGGTGTGCATTTCGCGGTTTGGGCCCCGAATGCCAAGCGCGTTTCCGTTGTGGGCGACTTTAACGGTTGGGATGGCCGCCGCCATGTGATGCGCCGTCGTGGGGCTACAGGCGTTCACGAGATTTTCCTGCCTGATCTGGGTGATGGCACCACCTATAAATACGAAGTTCTGGACGCAAATGGCACAGTCTTGCCACTCAAGGCTGATCCGGTTGGATTTGGGGCAGAATTGCCGCCGCGCACAGCCTCGGTCGTGCGTGATCTGGCGGGCTACAATTGGTCTGATGCAGGCTGGATGACCAAGCGCGGCGCATATCACAAAATCGACACGCCCATTTCGATCTACGAGGTCCATCTGGAAAGCTGGAAACGCGTGCCCGAGGACGGCGGCAGGTCCCTGACCTACCGCGAATTGGCCGCTGATCTGGTACCCTACGCGAAATACATGGGATTTACCCATATTGAATTGACGCCCGTATCTGAATACCCCTTTGGCGGCTCGTGGGGCTATCAGCCCGTGGGCCTTTTCGCGCCCACGTCACGCTTTGGCACACCCGAGGATTTCCGCGCCTTTGTCGAGGCCTGCCATGAGGCCGAAATCGGACTAATCATCGACTGGGTCCCAGGGCATTTCCCAACAGACACCCACGGGCTGGGGGCCTTTGACGGCACTGCCCTTTATGAGCACGCTGACCCCAAAGAGGGGTATCACCCCGACTGGAACACGTTGGTCTATAACTATGGCCGGACCGAGGTTCTGAACTTCCTGATCGCCAATGCACGGTTCTGGTTTGAGGAATATCACATCGATGGGCTGCGCGTGGATGCAGTCGCCTCGATGCTTTATCGCGATTATTCCCGCAAAGAGGGCGAATGGGTGCCCAATGAACACGGTGGCCGTGAAAACCTTGAGGCCATCGCGTTTTTGCAGCGGATGAATGAAGCGGTTTATGCCGCCGACGACAGCATCATGACCGCCGCCGAGGAAAGCACGGCCTTCCCCGGTGTCAGTGCCCCCACCTCTAGCGGGGGTCTTGGCTTTGGGTTCAAATGGAACATGGGCTGGATGAACGACACCCTGCGCTACATGGGCGAGGATCCGATTAACCGCAAATACCACCATGACAAGATGACCTTCGGGCTGCATTACGCGTTCTCGGAAAACTTCATCCTACCCCTCAGCCATGACGAAGTGGTGCACGGCAAAGGCTCGCTGTTAACGCGGATGCCCGGCGATGATTGGCAACGCTTTGCCAACCTGCGCGCCTACTTTGGCTTTATGTGGGGTCATCCGGGCAAAAAGCTGCTGTTCATGGGCTGCGAGTTTGCTCAGGTCGATGAATGGAACAACGAAAGCAGCCTCGATTGGCATTTGATGGACCAGACGCCCCATGCAGGCATGCAACATCTGGTGCGCGATCTGAACAAGACCTATGCCGCCACCCCCGCGCTTTATGAACGCGACTGCAAGCCCGAAGGGTTCCGGTGGATTGACGGCGGCAATGCGGCGGATTCTGTTTTCTCTTGGACCCGTCAAGGCTATGACGGTACGCCGCCCGTATTGGTTGTGACCAACATGACGCCCGTAGCGCGCGAAGGCTACCGGATCGGCGTGCCTGCTTCGGGCCACTGGGCCGAGATTCTGAACACCGATGCCGCGATCTATGGCGGCAGCAACACTGGCAATCCGAATGGGGCAGACAGCCAAGACACGTCAGAACACGGCTGCCCCTATTCTATCGAAATCATCGTGCCACCTCTGGCCACGGTCTATTTCAAACTGAACAACGCATGAACAACACCAACACAACATCCAGTGGGAGGACGTTATGAAGGAAGATCGTTTTAGCTTAGCCCAGCAATCCATGGCCTTTATTTTGGCCGGGGGACGTGGCAGCCGATTAAAGGAAATGACCGATATCCGCGCCAAGCCCGCTGTTTATTTTGGCGGCAAAACACGGATCATCGACTTTGCCCTGTCCAACGCCGTGAATTCGGGCATCCGCCGTATCGGCGTGGCCACCCAGTACAAGGCCCACAGTCTGATCCGGCACATGCAGCGCGGCTGGTCCTTCTTTCGGGCCGAGCGGAACGAAAGCCTCGATATCCTGCCTGCGTCCCAGCAGCTCAATGAGGATAACTGGTACAAAGGCACGGCTGATGCGGTCACCCAAAATATCGAGATCATACGCGGGTATGGTCCAAAATATGTGGTGATCCTTGCGGGCGATCACATTTATAAACAAGACTATTCTTTTATGATCGAGGAACACGTCAATTCAGGCGCCAAAGTCACTGTGGGCTGTATCGCAGTTCCAAGGGCCGAGGCGTCGGGTTTTGGCGTGATGGCCGTTGATAAGGACGACAAAGTCCTCGAGTTCGTCGAAAAGCCCGCCGATCCACCTGCAATGCCCAACGATCCAGACAAATCGCTGGCCAGCATGGGTATATATGTGTTCGAGGCTGAATACCTTTATGAGATTTTGCAAAAGGATGCGGAAAATCCCGACAGCAGCAACGACTTTGGCAATGACATCATTCCCGGCATCGTGGCTGCGGGCGGCGCACGGGCGCATCCCTTTAGCCGCTCATGCGTGATGTCTGGTCTGGAAGACGAGCCGTACTGGCGCGACGTAGGCACAATTGACGCCTATTGGCAGGCCAACATCGATTTAACCGATTTCAAACCAGAGTTGGATATCTTTGCGACAGACTGGCCGATCTGGACCTATTCCGAACTAACCCCACCGGCCAAATTCATCCACAACGAAGAGGGCAGACGCGGCCAAGCGGTGTCTTCGATGGTTGCAGGGGGCTGCATCATCTCAGGCTCTAGCCTTTATCGTTGTTTGCTGTTTACGGGCGTCAAAACCCACTCGTTCTCGCAACTCGAAGGCGTGGTCGCCTTACCATATGCCGAGGTCGGCCGTCGTGCCTTTATCAAGAACGCGATCATCGACCGGGGTGTGAAGATCCCCGAAGGCCTGATCGTGGGTGAAGATCCAGAATTCGACGCCAAACGATTTCGCCGTACCGATGCAGGCATTTGCCTCATCACCCAAGATATGATCGATGCGTTGGGGTAGCAAAATGCAAGTTTTGATGGTCACCTCGGAATGTGCGCCGTTTGCCAAAACCGGTGGTCTGGCAGATGTGGTGGGCGCCTTGCCTGCCGCGTTGGCACCGCTTGGGGTGACTTCAAAGGTGCTCATGCCCTGTTATCCCTCCCTCTTTCCTTTGCTGGCCAAAGGCACGGAGGTTGCACAATTTGCCACGATGCCCGGCGGTCCGGCCCGTGTTGTGGAGGTTGTCAGCGGCGACCTGACCTTGCTTTTGCTGGATGCACCACAACTTTTTGATCGTGCTGGTGGTTTGTATCAGGACGAAACCGGTGCAGAATGGTCCGACAATGCTGTGCGGTTTGGAGCCCTGTCATTGGTGGCTGCCCGGATCTGTATGGGTGCAATTGACGGCTATCAGCCTGATGTCCTGCACGCCCATGATTGGCAAGCCGCGCTTGCGCCCGTTTATTTGCGCATGGCGGGCTACGCTGCACCCAAATCCGTGCTGACGATACACAACATTGCCTTCCAAGGTCGGTTTGGCCCCGACGTTTTAACGCCGCTGGCCCTGAACCCGGATTGGTTCCATCCCGAGGGCCTCGAATTTCATGGGGACGTGAGTTTCCTCAAGGGGGGGATGATGTTCAGCGACGCAATCACCACCGTCAGCCCCACCTACGCGCGCGAGATCCTGACACCTGAGTTTGGGATGGGCCTAGAGGGCGTTCTAACTGTCCGGCGCGATGTGCTGAGCGGGATTTTGAACGGTATCGACACAGACATCTGGAACCCCGCCAAGGATCCTGCCCTAACGCGGGCTTATGATGCGCGCAGCCTGAAACGCAAAGCCGAAAATCGCGCCACGTTGAATACGCGCTTAGGGCTAGACGAGGACCCAAAAGCGCCACTGTTTTGCGTGGTCACGCGTCTGAGCGAACAAAAGGGCCTCGATGCTTTGCTAACTGCTATTCCCCATCTGGTTCAGAAAGGTGCGCAACTGGCAGTCTTGGGAAGTGGTGATGCGGATCTGGAGGCAGGCTTTCGCGCCGCGGCAGATCAATATGCTGGCCGTGTCGGGGCGTATATCGGCTATGACGAGGGTCTGTCACATCTGATGCAAGGAGCCAGCGACGCAATCCTGATCCCGTCGCGGTTTGAACCCTGCGGCCTGACCCAGCTTTATGGATTGCGCTATGGCACCTTACCCGTCGTGGCGCGCACCGGCGGGCTGGCGGATACCGTGATCGACGCAAATATGGCCGGCCTTGCAGCGGGCGTTGCCACAGGATTTGTGTTGGACAGCGTCAGCCAAGCAGGTGTTGAACGCGGCATATCGCGGGTGATCGCCGCCCATAGCGACACCAAACTCTGGCAAAATATGCAACGGGCCGCTATGCGTCAGCCGGTAAGCTGGGATGTCTCGGCGCGCGCTTATTTTGACCTTTATGAACGCATCCAATCATGACGTATCATTCCACAGTCTCACTGGATCTAGAGGCTGGAAACCCGCATCAACTGGGCGCTCACTTCGACGGCAACGGCGTCAACTTTGCAGTGTTTTCGCAACACGGCGAGCAGGTTTTCTTGTGCCTCTTCTCGACCGATGGCACCGTTGAGGAATGCCGCATCCCTCTGCCCGAACGCACGGGATCGGTATGGCACGGCTATGTCCCCGGACTGCAACCCGGCGCGCTTTATGGCTACCGTGTCGCCGGTGCATTTGACCCAACCAAAGGGCACCGCTTTAACCTCAACAAACTGCTGATCGATCCCTATGCGCGCGCCTTTCAGGGCGAATTTAGCACCCATAGCGCGACCTATGCCTATCAGTTCAACGATCCCAATGCAGATCTGTCCTTTGATACGCGCGACAGTGCCGCCCATGTGCCAAAATCTGTGGTGTCCACCCCTGATGATTTCGCACCCGATGCGCAGAACCTCCAACGCGGCTGGGATAACACCCTGATCTATGAGGCCCACGTCAAAGGCCTGACGATCCAGCATCCCGACGTGCCAATGCCCCTGCGCGGCACCTTTGACGGGTTGGCCCATCCGGCAATTTTGGACCATCTGCACAGGCTTGGGATCACCTCAATCGAACTGCTACCTGTCCAAGCTATCAAATCCGAAGCCGCACTCAGCACGCGCGGCCTGAGCAATTACTGGGGCTATAATACAGTCGGGTTCTTTGCACCGGAACCCCGTTATTTTGGCCCAAACGGCGTCCAAGGCTTTCGCAAAATGGTGCAGGCCTATCATGATGCTGGCATCGAAGTGATCCTTGATGTGGTCTATAATCATTCCGCTGAAGGCGATCACCTTGGACCGACCCTCAGCTTTCGTGGGCTCGACAATCTGTCGTATTATCGCCTGCAAGACGAAAATCGCCGCTACTATGTCAATGACACCGGTTGCGGCAACACATTGGATTTTAGCCATCCGTTTGTGATCCGCATGGTGTTGGACAGCCTTCGGTTCTGGGTTCAAGTCATGGGTGTTGATGGGTTCCGCTTTGATCTGGCCACGGTTTTGTGCCGGGAAAAGCATGGCTTTGATCGGCGCAGCGGATTTTTGGACGCCCTGCGCCAAGACCCTATCTTGAGTGGTATAAAACTGATTGCCGAACCTTGGGACATCGGACCCGGCGGGTATCAGTTGGGCAGTTTCCCCTCTGAATTTGCCGAATGGAACGACCGTTATCGCGACACCCTGCGACAGTTTTGGCGCGGCGACGCCCATAGTGCCCAAGGGCTGGGATCTGCCCTGTTAGGATCGGCGGGTGTGTTTGATCACCGTGGTCGGCGGGTGTGGTCGTCGATCAACTATGCAGCCTCCCATGACGGGTTCACGCTGGCGGACACCACGCAATATCTGAACCGGCACAATCAGGCGAATGGCGAGCAAAACCAAGATGGCCACCGCGCCAATCACAGCGATAATTTCGGTGTCGAAGGCCCTTCCGATGATCCAGACATCAAACGCAAGCGCGCCCAGCGCCAACGCAATCTACTGGCCAGCGTGATGGTGTCCCAAGGGACACCGATGCTGCTGGCTGGCGACGAAGGTGGCCATTCCCAAGGTGGTAACAACAACACTTACTGTCAGGACAATGCAATAAGCTGGCTGAATTGGCAGGATTTCGACACCGACCTTGTGGATTTTACTGCAGCCCTTTCCACGTTCCGCCGCAGCCATCCGGTACTGGCTCAAATGGATTTTCTGCACGGTGCGATCCGGACCTCTGATCTGAAACCTGATGTGGAATGGCGCGGGTTTTCAGGGGGGGCGCTGGACTGGAAAAACCCGGATCTGGCGCAGATTTGCCTGCACCTGCGCGGCACCGCGGAAAACCAAATTGGAAATGGGTTGAAAGACGAGGTTATCTTGGCCTTCAACCGCACAGACACAGATGCAGAATTGACCCTGTCCGACCTTGAACAAGGCACTTGGGTTTGTGAAATCAATACGGCAAAAGCCTTTCAAACGCCCAGCCACATCACGGCATCAACGGCCCTGATACCTGCACAATCGCTTTGCGCCTTTTGCCCATTGGACCACACTGCAAAATGAACTCGCCAGACGAGATGTTGCGGGCGCTGGCCCAAGCCCACGGCGTCCACACTGGGTTTCATGATCTGAACGGGCGCTATCATACGGCCCCGCCCGAGACGTTGCGCGCTCTTTTGACGGGCCTTGGGGTGGATCCAACTGATCCTAACGACGCCTTTTTGGAAAACACCCAAAAGACGGAAAACCGAACCCTGCCGCGCGAATTGAGTGCCTTTGCAGATGAGAACCTCACAGTGCCAGTGAAGCATCCTTGTGAATGGGTGCTCACCGATGAAGACGACGCCATCATCGCCCAAGGCCGTGCCACGGATACTATCGATTTGCCGATCCGGCCTGTGGGCTATTTCCACCTGCGCATTACTGCGAAATCTCAGCACAGCGATTGTTTAGTTCTGTCCAAACCGCGCCGCGCGCCGTCTCTTGCCTCCAAACTCAACGGCGCCAAGGGCTGGGGCATGACTGCGGCGCTTTATGGGTTGCGCAGTCAAACTAATGGCGGGCTTGGGCATTTTAACGACCTGCGTGATACGGCCCAGACACTTGGGGCGATGGGCGCACAGTTTTTGGGGATCAATCCCATCCATGCGTTGGGGCGTGGGCGTGACGATATCATCAGCCCCTATTCGCCCAGCCATCGGGGTTTTTTCAACACTGATCATTTAGCCTTACCGGATGGGTTGGGACCAACTCCGACTGACGCACTAATTAACTACGACGGTTTTCGAAAGGCCCATCGCACAGCCCTAGAGGCCGCCTTTGAAACGTTTTTGACCTCGACCCAAAGGGGGGATTTTGAGGCTTGGGCCAAAAACGCGTCGCCTCAAATGGCGCAATTTGCCCAGTTTGAAGCGATCAGCGAACAGCACGGGCCGGATTTCCAAAAGTGGCCAAGGGATTTACAGACAATTGGCCCTGCCGCAGAAAACGCCGCCGCCGACCGCGCCCCATTTCACATGTGGCTGCAATGGATGGCGAAGACCCAAATCAACGCAGCCCAAGACGCTGCAACCGCAGCCGGTATGGGCCTTGGGCTTTATCTGGATCTTGCAGTTGGACCACGTCTTGATGGGGCCGAGGTTTGGATGAACCCCGCCACTATCGCCCGTGGCGTCACCATTGGCGCGCCCCCGGATCATCTCAGCCCTGCTGGGCAATCTTGGGCTTTGGCCGCGCACGCACCAGGAAAACTTGCGAAAAATCACTACCAACCATTGCGGGCGATGCTGTCGAAACTCATGGCAACTTGCGGGCTTTTGCGCATCGATCACGCCCTTGGGTTGGCCCGCAGTTTTTGGCTGCCCGAGGACGGCAGTCCCGGTGGCTACATCACGCAACCGTTTGCCAGCTTGCTGGCTGTGATCATGATTGAGGCCCACAAAAACGACTGCGTGATTGTTGGCGAAGACTTGGGACTTGTCCCGGACGGGTTTCGGGAAGCCATGAATGCCGCAGGCCTTTACAGCTATGCGGTCTGGCAATTTGAGGGGCGCGGAAACGACACTATCGCGCCTTCCAGCACCTTGGCACCGCAAGCATTGGCCTGTTTCAGCACCCATGATACGCCAACCCTAAAAGGGTTTTGGCACGGGGCGGACATTGAATGGTGGACCAAGGTTGGATGGATTAACGACGCAGAGCGTACAGCACGCCACGGGATCCGCGCCAAACAAAGAACCAGTTTGCGCGCAGTTTGCGGCCTGACACCAGATGCGCAACCAGACCAAGCAATGCACGCCATTCACACCCATTTGGCCCGCGCGCCTTCGGCCTTGGTCAGTGTCCAGCTGGAAGATGCCCTTGGTTTGACACAGGCGCAAAACCTACCGGGCACCATAAACGAGCATCCAAATTGGCAACGCCGCCTGCCTGTCGCAGTCCAAGACCTTGGACAATCACAGGCTTTGCGTCAAATTGCTGATATCCTGCAGGCAAATCGCCCTGCACAGCCGTCTGAACCGGAGACCGATCATGACCCCAATCACCCATAACTGCACCCCGTTTGAGGGCCAAAAACCCGGCACCTCCGGCCTGCGGAAAAAGACCAAAGTGTTCATGCAACCGGGCTATGTGGAGTGCTTTGTCCAGTCTATTTTCAACGCCATTGGCGGTGTTGCTGGCAAAACATTGGTCGTTGGCGGTGACGGCCGGTATTACAACGCCGAGGCCATCCAGATCATCCTGCGCATGGCCTCAGCCGGGGGGGCCAAACAGGTGATCGTGGGCCAAGGCGGCCTGCTGTCCACACCAGCGGCATCACATTTGATCCGCAAGCGCGCCGCGGATGGGGGGCTGATCCTGTCGGCCAGCCATAACCCCGGCGGGATCGATGCGGATTTCGGCCTGAAGTATAACATCAGCAATGGCGGACCGGCCCCCGAAGGCATCACTGACGCCATTTTCGCGCAAACAAAAAGCCTGACCAGCTATGTCACGCTAGAGGCACCTGATCTGGATCTGGCCACCATTGGCACCCATTCTTTGGGCGAGACACAGGTCGAAATCGTCGACACCGTCGCAGACTACGCAACCTTAATGCAGGAGCTTTTTGATTTCGACGCGATCCGGGATTTGATCCAAAGCGGTTTTACCCTGCGGTTTGATGCGATGCATGCGATCACTGGCCCGTATGCCACGACCATTTTGCAAGACATGCTGGGCGCCCCGAAAGGCACAGTTTTGAACGGGGTGCCGTCAGTTGATTTTGGCAAAGGTCATCCAGATCCGAACCCGATTTGGGCCAAGCCATTGGTTGATATGGTGATGGCACCGGAAGGACCAGACTTTGCCGCCGCCTCGGATGGGGATGGGGATCGCAATATGATCCTTGGACGCGGGATCTATGTCACGCCGTCGGACAGTTTGGCGGTTCTGGCTGCAAATGCGCATCTGGCCCCAGGGTACGCCAAAGGGATCGCAGGTGTGGCCCGGTCCATGCCCACCAGCCGCGCCAGCGACCGTGTGGCCAAGGCATTGGGTGTCGACAGCTACGAAACCCCAACGGGGTGGAAATTCTTTGGTAGCTTGCTGGACGCGGGCCGCGTGACCCTGTGTGGCGAAGAAAGCGCTGGCACCGGCAGCGACCATGTGCGCGAGAAAGACGGCTTATGGGCCGTGTTGTTGTGGTTGAACATATTGGCCCAGCGCAAAACTTCTGTGCAGGACATCCTGACTGACCACTGGTCGACCTATGGCCGCGATTACTATTCGCGTCATGATTATGAGGCCGTAGATGCGACCGCTGCAAATTTACTCATGGCTGACCTGACTAAGGCCCTACCAGATCTGGCGGGCCAAGCTTTTGGCCCATGTACGATCACCCAGGCTGATCAGTTTTCCTACACAGATCCAGTGGATGGATCCGTCAGCCAAAATCAAGGGCTGCGGCTACAGTTTAGAGACGATGGTCGCGCAGTACTGCGCCTGTCCGGTACCGGGACCGAAGGGGCAACGCTGCGAATTTACTTAGAACGCTATGAAGGGCCCAACGGTGACTTGACCATCGAGACCCAAACAGCACTCAGCGATCTTGCGCAGGCCGTGAACACCCTGTGCGATCTTGAAAACCGCACCGGGCGTTCGGCCCCTGATGTGATGACTTAGAAGGTCAGGCTCTGCGGCAGCGCAACAGCGCCAAACCACCAAGCCCCCCCGGTGGCTTGGCATAGACGCCCAAAAGACTGTCCCGCATCAGGCCAAAAGTGTGATCAATATCGTAGGTGCAGGTTGCAGCCTGCACAGGCTTGACCAAGGTCAGTGCCACACCAACAGCGCTGGCGCCGGCTGGAAATTTCGAAACCGTCATAAAGGGTCCGTTGAATACACCTAGACCGGCTGAAATCCGGTACGTGATGCGGGGGTTAAAGGGTCTTGAAGGGCATGCCATCACCCCGCGAAGTTATGCTGTCAAAAAATTCTGAATTCTTTCAAGGACATCCTGCGAGGCCCCCAACAGCACATCACCACCCCTGTCGGGATAAATCACAGGTGCTGGTTGGCCCTTAGCGGCCAGAAACTCCTCGACAAACTTGTGGTTCATCACGGAATCATGGGCCCCGTGCAGCCATAATTGGCGCGCAGGCAACAGGGGATAAACCGGTTCCCAATCGCCCATGGCAGACATCCCATCGTGGATAATCGTTTGGGAGCCTTGGCTGATCATGTGCAAAATCCCCTTCTCCATCACAGGGCCAGTCAGCGGATCATTCAAGGTTTCTCGATCCGGCGCGCCTTCAGGCAAGAGGTTGTTGAGGTAGGCATAGGCCCCCTGCCTACGCCATTTCGCAATCCCAAGACGCAACAGCATGTCCAAAAGCTTGGGCGCATATTTAACTGCGGCACCGGCCACGCGCGCCTCGGTGTTCATGGTCTTGAGCATATAATCCTTGATAGGAACACCGGCCCCCACCATCACAGCAGACCCCACGCGCCCAACCAACGCCCCGCCAGCACGACAGGCAAAACTGATGCCTGCGTGATGCACAATAAAATCCATCTGACCCACGCCATAATGGGCGCAAACCGCAAGCACATCATCAGTGACCGTTTGATTGAACTGGTCCCATTTCAGAGGTGGATCACTGCGGTTAAACCCCGGGCGTGAGGGCGCAAACACCTCGAACCCTGCGTCGTGAAAGCCTTGGTTCAACGCATCGGTCAAATAAGGCCCCTGATAAAGCCCATGAAAAAAGATCAAAGGCCGCCCACCACGTTGACCGTAGCGGTTGACCTGAATATGCCGCCCACCGTCAGCGCCAATCAAATCATGATCGCCTTGAGTGTGAAAACGCGTGGCATCCAGCCCCGCATCCTGCGCTGTGGGTTCGGCCAAAAACGCATAACTCATCATCAAATGCACCATATCGGACATCTGCGGCGCACCGGATTTGCGCAGGATCGACTTGGCCTGCACCTTGAGGGTCTCGCGGCTTTTGTCCAATGCGTCAGCGGCTTGCATATAGGTCATGCCGTCCAGCAAACAGGCCAACAGATCGGTCTCGGCCGGGGTCAACCCAAAGGTGCCTGCTGCATAACTGAGGGTATCATCGCGCCAATCCACATGATTGACGGTAATGCTGAGGCCGCGGGTGATCGACCCATCCGCATTGCGCGATTGCAGCTTGGTGCACTTGGCCAAATAGGGCTTGGCCTGATCCATATGCTGAAACGGAATAACCGTACTGCCCTCAAAATGCCCTTTGCGCAGATCCGACAGACAGTTGCGCAAGGTCTCTCGCGAGAGCGGCATCAAGGCCAACTGATCCAGCGCCACAGGAAAATCAGCCCCCAACAATTGCCCGGCAGCGGCGTTGCCCACAATCCGCGCCCCATCAGCCGAAATCACCATATTCGCCAGCTGCGGCCCACCAGAGACACGGCGCCCCCCGGCCATTTCAACCTCGGACCGATCGATCAGGCTTTGCAACCGCTTGAGGTGCCCGTCCATCCCGGCAGATACGGCTTGGGCCTGGTCCATATCATCTGCCAAACCTGCAATCGCCGAGCGCGGAAAAAAGAAACTATCCGCCACAGTAAACAAATCATCAAAGCCGTTTGGGTTTTCGGCTGCGTCATAGGCATGATCCAACAGCGCCAACAAACGGGCCGAAAACGTGTCTTGTTCCAATGGTGTTTCAGGTTGGCTCATAAGGGTACCTTATCGTACCGCAATCACAAGAAAATACCCCAATTGCATACACCACGAACGCCACCAAATTTGCGGCCACGTATACCATATGGGGTATGGCCAGATTGCGCGCTTCTGTTAACCTTTGGGCAACTTAGAAAACCACATCGATTTGAAACAGGAAGAAACACAAAATGGCATTTACCCTCTTAGATAGCTCTGAAGATACCGCACAAACAATCGCAGCAAATGATGAAGTGTATCAAGCTACCTTCAGCCTTTTGGCGGTTGATGGAACCGCACTGACCACAGGCAGCGGTGTCCAGTCTGCCTTCTATGGCGAAGTCGTTGGATCAAGCGTGGGGATCAGTCTGGGCGGATCAAACCAACTGACCCTTGGCAGCATGGGCGCGATCACGGGCCTAACAGGCGATGCCATCACACTGACTGCGGCCAGTTCATATTTGACACTGGGTGGGACTGTTGCGGGCTCAGACGACGCTTTGTTCAGCAGCTTTGGCGGCCACACAGTATTCAACAGCGGCACAATCACTGCCGACAATACAACGATCGATTTCCGTCTCGGTGGCAACACTATCACCAACACTGGCAACTTGGTGTCCACTAGCAACGACGCCGTCTTTATCGATAGTGGTGCCGACACCACAAAAAATATCTTCCTGAACACCGGCACAATCACGGGCGCTGTCGACGGGGTCGAGCTTAACGGGGTCGACAGCGTCTTTACCAATGATGGCAGTATTCTGGCGGGAGCAGAAGCCGTTGAAATGGACGGGGTCGACGCAAAAATTTCCAACACAGGCAGCTTGAGCAGCGGCGGAGATGGGCTGGATCTTACCAACGCGGCTGGCAGCATTGTCAGTAATGGCGGCAGCATTACTGCAGGCGGCCACGGAATTGATGTAAGCGGAGCCAACATTCAGCTTACAAACACCGGACGTATAAGTGCAGACTTAGATGGGATGGAGATAACCAGCGGCTCGGGCAACGTTATTCAAAATTCCGGCATAATCAACGCGGGCGATGATGGGCTTCTAATTACTGGCAACGATATTCTCGTCACCAATAGTGGGACCATCACTGCAACGGACGACGGCATCACAGCCGGCGCTTTTGGCGACACAGTTAATTTCCTGTTGAACAACTCAGGCGAAATTTCAACCACCGCAGGCACCGGCGTCTTCATCCTGTCCGACGGGGGGCGCCTCGTGAATAGCGGCACCATCGAGAGCCTTGCGGGCATCGCTGTTGATGTCGAGACTGACCTCAATTTGAATGGCACCTCAGTTCTCAACACGGGTTTGATTGTTGGCAATGACAGCAGCGGCGGCTTTGCGGTTCAGATGGACGCGAACTTTGGCGATGTGCTGCGCAATACAGGCACTATCGACGGCGGGGCTGAACTGCTCGGTGGTAACGACCTGATGGTTAACTCTGGTGAAGTGTTTGGCGCAGTCACCTTAGGCGACGGCGATGACATCTATCGCGGCAAGGTGGATGGCTATCTCACTGGCGCTGTCGATGGTGGTTTGGGCGACGACCGGATCACAGGTGCCAGCCAGGACGATACTTTCTTGGGCGGCGATAACAGCGACATTCTGTCGGGCAAAGACGGAGAAGATGAACTTTTCGGTGGCAACGGCGGTGACCGTCTGAACGGGGGCCGTGGCGATGACTTCCTAGACGGTGGGCGTGGCAACGATCGCCTTTTTGGCGGCAAGGATGACGATACGATGATTGGCGGGGCCAGCGATGACTTGCTGGTGGGCGGTAATGGCGATGACAATATGGATGGCTCTGCTGGCAACGATACTCTGATCGGCGGGCGTGGTGACGACATTTTAATAGGCTCAGGCGGCAATGATATTTTCGTCTTTAGTCGCGATGGCGGCTATGACGTGATCACTGATTTTACCAATGGTACAGACCAGATCGATATGAGCGCCTTTGAATTGATCGACCTCAATCACCTGCAAAACACGTTCGATGTGCGCCAAGTGAACAATGGCGTCCAGATCGATATGGGGGACGGCAATGCAATCTTGATGCAGGGCTTTACCATCGGCCAGTTGACCGACCCCGACTTTATATTTTGAACACTCAAGGGCCTGTTCCGCATGTGTTTTAAGGGGGCTAGTATTCTGCGCACCAGCCCCGCAGGTGCGGTCATGCTCGGCCCGTTTTAGGTCCCATAAAGGCCCGCTGTCTTACCGCGCAATGCGATCAGGGATAGGACAGTGTCGATTGTAGGTGTTGGGGTTTGGGTAACACGCCCAAGCTCCTTTACGGATCCAACAAGGGCATCGATTTCCATGGGGCGCCCTTGATCGAGGTCTTGCAACATTGAGGTGCGATGCGCGCCTACATCCGCACCACCTTGGATCCGGCGATCCACGTCGATGGGAAATTTAACGCCCAGTTTTTCTGCGATGGTTTGTGCCTCCAACATCATGTTGCGCGCAACCTCTCGGGTGCCGGGGTCTGTGCACAAGACATCAAGGGTCGAATGGGTCAGGGCCGAGATCGGATTGAACGAGAGGTTCCCCCATAACTTCACCCAGATCTCATCCCTAATCTTGGGCCGGACTGGGGCCTTTAACCCTGCCGCCATAAGCGCCTTTGACAGGGCCACGGCGCGCTCGGATTTTGAGCCGTCCGGTTCGCCCAGAGAAAAGCGGTTGCCCTCAATATGCTTGACCACGCCCGGTTCAATAACTTCTGCTGCTGGATAGACAACGCAGCCCAACACACGATCCGGACCAAAGCCATCCCATTGTGCGCCGCCCGGATCCACGGTTTCCAGACGGGTGCCTTCCAAGTCCTCGCCGGTTTTGTGGAAATACCACCAAGGCACGCCATTCACGCCCGATACAATTGTCGTGTCCTCGCCAATCAATGGCTGCATGTGCGGCACAACTGCCGGAACAGAATGCGCCTTGAGCGTGACGATGACATAATCTTGCGGACCCAAATCAGCGGCGTTATCGGAGGCCGTGACGTTCACGGTTGTCTCACCACTTTCCTCAATCAGCCGCAGCCCGTTTTCGCGCATGGCCTTGAGGTGAGGACCCCGCGCCACGAGGCTGACATCTGCACCAGCCTGCGCCAATTTTGCGCCCATATACCCACCGATGGCCCCGGCGCCAAAAATACAAATCTTCATTCTCTGCTCCCTAGCCCAAGCCCAGCTTTTCCGCCAAGCCGATCCGCTGCAGCTTGCCTGTGGCACCTTTAGGAATTTCATCAAGGATAAGGATTTTACGCGGTACCTTGAATGCAGCCAGCCGTTCGCCAGCGAAATCGCGGATCTCGCGGTCTGTGGCCTCTTGGCCGTCCTTTAGAACCACTGCCGCCGCGACCTCTTCGCCCAATTTGGGATGCGGCATTGCAAAAGTCACGCACTGCCCAACGGCGGGGTGATCCGACAAGATACCGTCGACCTCTAGCGGGCTGATTTTTTCGCCGCCACGGTTGATGATTTCCTTCAGGCGCCCCGTCAGGGACAAATAGCCGTCTTCGTCAAACATCCCCTGATCACCAGTGCGGAACCACCGTTTGCCATCGGCCTCAAAAAAGTTCTTTTCGTTGGCTTCCGGGTTGGCTTCATAGCCGGGGGTAACATTCGGGCCCGAGATCGAGATCTCGCCGACACCATCGACCAGACGATTTTCAATCTCGTGCGCAATGCGGACTTCCGGGCCAGCGGGCAGACCTACAGCACCCGGTTTTTGCTTGCCCGGTTCAATCGGGTTGCAACACATCTGGTGTGCAGCTTCGGTCATGCCATAGGCCTCGACTACTGGCGCATCAAAGGTGTCTGCCAATTGCGTCATGACCGGACCCGGCAATGATGACGACGACGACCGCAAAAAGCGAAGGCGCGCATTTTTGATAATCTCGGCGTTACGCGGCGCACGTGCCAAAATCGCCTGATGCATGGTCGGAACGGCCGTATACCAGCTGGGGTCGACTTCCTCGAGCCAACCATAAAACTTGAGCGCATCAAATCCCGGCGCACAAGAAATCGATGCACCCGCAGCCAGCGAAGCACTGACAGCAGCCACGAGGCCATGGATATGGAACAAAGGCATCACGTTGAGACAGGTATCCTCCGGGGTTAGCGCGAGGGATGCCCGGATGTTTTCAGCCGAAGCAGCCACATTCGATTGCAACAGCGGCACAATCTTGGGCCGCGATGTGGTGCCAGACGTGTGCAAGATCAGCGCTATATCATCTGCTGTTGGAGCAACATCTTCAGCCTGTCCTGTGACATCCGTGGACAGAGTGAAATTGCCCGCAGGATTTGCAGGCGTCAGTTCGATCACCGTCATGTCAAACCGATTGGCCGCCGCACGGGCGGGGCCGTCGTAGCCTGCTTCGACAATAATCGCGCGCGCCTTAAGGTCTTCGAGATAGAACGCGAATTCGTCTTCCTTGTAGGCCGGGTTCAACGGTGCCGTGGTGGCCGATTGCGCCACAGCGATAAACGCTGCTGCCATCTCCGGCCCATTGGGCAGCACAATCGCAACCCGGTCTTGGGCACCCACACCGGCATTGCGCAAAACAGTCCGCACAGATTGCGTCAGCGTTTTGAGGTCGCCGTAGCTCAACCAATCTCGGCCAGGGGCGCCAATGGCATTGGCACTGTCAGGATGCTGCTGGATCAGGTGTTCAAGTGTCTGCATGTGATGTTTGTCTCTCGTAGGGTTCGATGGCGCATGGGCCCCGGGGCTAGAACAGGTTTAACGCGCGGCTTAGTCAGTGACCACTGTTTTGCGGCGACGCAGCAGCTTCAAAGCGGGCAAAAGGATCAGGATGATCGCAATGACTGTAATAGGACCAGCGATAGGTCTGTTGAAAAAGATCATCGGATCGCCCGACGATAGCAGCAAGGATTGTCGCAAAGTCGGCTCGGCGATTGGGCCAAGGACAATCGCCAGAACCGCAGGGGCAAGCGGATAATCGAACTTGCGCATAAAGAACGCGCCAAGCCCGAAAATCACGATCAGCCAAAGGTCGTGCATACTGCGCGACGCAGCAAACCCGCCGACAATCGAAAGAACAAAGATCAGCGGGGCAAGGATCGTAAACGGCATCCGCAGCATCCACACAAAAAGCGGGATAAACGCGAGGTTGATCAATACCGCAGCGAGGTTTGAGATATAGAAAGACCCAATCAGGCCCCACACAAATTCGCTTTGATCCACAAACAGACGCGGACCCGGTGTCAGGCCCCAAATGACCATACCACCCAACAAAATAGCTGTCGTCGGCGAGCCGGGAATACCGAGGGTCAGCATAGGCAACATAGACCCTGTCGAGGCTGAGTTGTTCGCAGCCTCTGGAGCCGCCACGCCATCAGGTGTGCCTTGCCCGTATTCCTCAGGAGTTTTCGAGATCATTTTGGCCACACCATAAGACATCAGCGAGCCGGGCGTCGCCCCAGCCGCAGGCAAAACGCCCACAAAGAACCCTAAAAGTGAGCCAACCCACGTGCCTTTCCAGCCCCGACGCACAGCTTCTTTGGCGTCAGAGGCAAGGCCCTTGGCCGTCATCTTGGGGTTTGTTGTTGTGATCTCACCGCGGGTTTGTTCGATCGTCCATATCATCTCGCCAATGCCATAGACGCCGATGGCCAGCACAATAAAGCCGATCCCGCGCAAGAACCCTTTTATATCGAATAGCACCAAGCGTGGCTCGCCCGAAATCGTGTCAAAGCCAACTGTTGCCAGAACCAAGCCAAAACAAATCGAAAAAATGGTTTTGGGAATGTCATCACCGCCAAGGCCCACAAAGGTCGCAAAAGCCAACAACATAAGGGCAAAAATTTCCGGCGGGCCGAACGATAAAGCGACCGTCGCCAGAAGTGGCGCAAAGAGTGTGAAAAATACCGTCGCCACGGTGCCGCCGACAAAGGACGCAAGGGCGGCAGTAACCAAGGCCAGGCTTGCCCTGCCCTGCAGCGCCAAGGGCCGCCCATCAAAGGTGGTGGCCACGGCCGTTGATGCCCCCGGTATTCCAAGGGTCACCGATGAAATCGCCCCGCCATACATGGCGCCATAGTAGATCGCTGCAAGGAAAATGATGGCCGACGACGGCGGAACCAGAAACGTAATCGGCAGCAAAATCGCTACGCCATTCACCGATCCCAGCCCCGGCATAGCACCAATGAACAACCCAACCGTGACACCAATCAAGATCAAGCCCAGATTGACCGGTTGCAGCGCAAGCAAAACGCCATCAGCAAGAAATGAGAAAACTTCCATGATTGTCCTCGGGTCAGGGCCGGTTGAGAAAGCGTGGCAGCATTAATAAATGATGTCGTACATCACATCGAAGAACGGTTGGGTGAAGGGCAGTCCTTGCGGCATAGAAATTTGCATCGCGCCTTCGAAAAAGAAGAACAATCCAATGGGCAAAGCAATCGCCATGGCCAGTGTCAAAAACCACGAATGCCGCCCCAAAAACCGCAAGTAGTAGATCAAGAACAGGCAGACCGCGCCATACATCGACACCACAGCGATCAACGCCACAAAACCGATCACGCCTCCGCCTACAAGGACCACTGTGCGCCAGCCGAATGCATCCATCAGCGGCTCGTTAGAGACAGAGGCTGGGCTTTTGCCCCGCCACCAATTCCAAGCAATAGCCCCACAGCTTAGCAACATACCCGCCGACAACCAGAACGGCCAAAAGCCACCACCGGGGCCTTGGCCGCGGATATATCCGATGGGCAGTTCAGTGCTTTTCCACATCAGATATAGGGAAAAGAGGGCAAGAATCCCCGCGAGTGATATTTCACCTTGGCGCATAACTGCCCCCTTTCCATGCTTTGAACTTAGCCGCCGATCTCAGACAGCAATTGACGGTGGTTTTCGACCTGAACGGCCCAGTACGAGCGTGTCTCAGCTTCGTTCATAGGAAGCGGGGACAGGCTTTCAGACGTCAAATAGCCCTGCCAATCGTCGCCTGCATAAACCTTGCCAAACAGATCGCGGTAGTAGGCTGCAGCCTCGTCTGACATACCCGGAGCGCCAACAATGGCACGCTGGTTATAGTACGAAAAGTCGTGGCCTTTTTCCTTCATCGTCGGCACATCAGGATACGCGTCCATACGTTCATCCGAGAACGCCAGAAGGGGGACAAATTCGCCCGCTTCATAGAAGCCTTTGGCTTCGGCAGGGTTGTTGACTGTTGCCATGATTTGTTGACCGGCAAGGTCTTTGGCCACAGCGCCGCCGCCGTCGTATGGGATGTACTTGATGTCCAGATCATAGGCGCCAGACATATAAGCGATGACAATTGAGTCTTCTTGACCCGATCCTGTGCCGCCCATGACGAACTCGCCGTCCATACCTTTCACTTTGTCGATGTATTGCTCAAACGTGGTGATACCGGACTCTTTGTGAACCCAAAGAACAAAAGGATCGACACCCATCATGGTGATCGGGGTAAAGGTTTCGATGTCAACGCCGAGACCCTCTTGGCGGATCGGTGTGGTGTAAAACGAGTTCAACGTGACCATCAGTGTGTGGTCCGCATCCCGCGCATCATTGAGATGCAGCAAAGCCTCAGCGCCCGAACCGCCGCCACGGTTTGTAGGGATCAAGGGACGATTGGTCATATCATTGGCTTCAACGACAGACTGAACAAAACGCGCAATCTGATCAGCGCCACCGCCGGAACCGGCCATGATTGTGAAATCAACTGGGCGTTTGGGTTGCCAGTCTTGCGCCAACGCGGTCAGAGGCAAAGTTGCAAGAGTTGCGCCAGTGGCAAGCCCTAGAAAAAGTCGTTTGGTGAGTTTCATGTCTTATTCCTCCCTAGTCTGTCCGAAGAACCGGACGTTTTGTTTACGTGTCAAACACGATGATGACGTCCCGCGTGGCGGTGCGTCGTTTCGGCAATCTTGATGGATCAATGGGCCATCAGGATCGGCATTTCTGTTTGGTCAACGATGCGCCCGGTGTTGCCGCCAAAAAGCATCTCTGTTTCGTGACTGTGGCTGTAGGCGCCGATCACAAGCAGGCTGGCGCCAATATCCGCGCTTGCCGTCAGCAGCCCCGTTGCAGCGTCTTTAGTCTCGAACCGGACGATTTCGGCACTGATCCCGCGCAGGCTGTAATAGGCCAACAATTCATCCGCGTCCGGCCCACGGGTTTGCACTTTACCACCGGTTAGGATGCTGACCCGCTTGGCTGAACCGACGATATCCAAAGACGAGGACACTGCGCGGGCTGCGGGCAATGACCCGTTCCAGCCAATGGCCACATGATCCGCAAAAGTCGCATCAGGCTGCAACTGGCCCGGGCACACCAAGACCGGGCGCCCTGCTCCATAGAGGGCCGCCTTCAAAGAACTCTGGCCAAGGTTCCGCTCGCGCTGCGGCTTGGGCAGCACAATAACATCCGCCAAACGCCCTGCATGCCGGACAACATCCGCCATCCGCCCCTGTTCTTCGGCAAACGTACAAAAGGCCGTGCCATGTGTGCTGGCATCTTCGGTCAGCCCGAACTCCCGCGACAACCGGCGCAGAATGCCGCGCAGATGATCTTCTTGGCGGTTGGCCAGTTCGCTGGCCTGTTCCAACATCACCTTGCGCGCAAAGTCATTCAGCGACACGCCTTGGGGCATCATATCACTCGCCGCGGCACGGCAATGCACAACGTTGACTTGGGCCTCATGCCGCTTGGCAAGTTCGGCGGCATGGGCAAGGACCGTCGCAACCATCCCGTCACCGCGCACTGGAACCAAAATCGATTTTATCATCACTCGGCTCCTTTGCTTGCTCAATTCGCCGATCCATCAAACCCCCAACTCAAACGCAAAGCCTGTGGCACGCTGCTGATCAGGGGGCATTTGCACAGCTTATGGCGCGAGTAATTTTATGTCGTCAAGAGATTTTATTTTGAAATTAAGTTACGAGGCCATTTTCCCCTATTTTTTAAGCCTTTGTTAAAAAACAATTTTTTGGTACCCGATTGTATACGGCTTTTTTCCGCGCGCAGCAGGCAAGCGCAGGCTTCAAAAGCAATTCCTGCCAAACAAAAGAAAAAAGTGAGTCGTATCGGTCCGGACGGCCCTAAAATCAGAGGATCCGATGAGCCAATCTGATCGCTGCGCACTATACGGCAGACGCACCTTGGTCGCAGACCACAAAGACGCAGCATCGCCGTTAAATTAGTCTAGCTGGTCGAGCGTTTTTTGGACTTTTTGCGCTAGTAAAAAATAGCTTTGCCGACTGAAATGTACACCGTCGTAGGTTTCAGACCCTGCGGTCAAATCTTCAAGGATTTCAGTGCTATCAATGAAGATCACGTCATTCATCTGCCTTAGAATGTCGTTCACTACGTCGAGGTGGCGTTCGTTTTCATAGCGCCAAATATTCGTGGCTGTGCGGCGAGGAACTCCTAGGGCCACAAATTTTGCCTTGGGATATTTTTGCCCAAGTTGGTCCAGCACGTCATTGACTGAGGCGCGAAAGATCTCTGGACTTTCGGCACCGCGTATCAGCTCAACAGTGCCAAATATGATCACAACAGCGGCAAAATCCAAGTCAGGAAGCGAAGGTGTCAGCTCGACAGCTGCCTGAGCAGTCAACCCCTGCACACCGCAATTCACGCTCACAAAGCCATCCAGCGGCCAATCGCCATCAAATGCCAAACTGTTCCCCCAAAAGAGAACAGCCGGTTGATCACCAAGTTTTTCAGGACTGGACGGACGGCAAACGGTCGTTGCGGGGACGGCCTCAAAGCGCGCCTTCACCGAAGGGCCAGCGTAAAGTCCCAGCAGAAATGCGAAAACCGTTACAGCAAGTGCCGCGACATATTTCATCGCAAAGCCCCGGACTGGACAAGAAAATCTTGTGGCGTATCCGTCATCAACTTTCGTTCTACCAAAATTTGCAAAACATAATCAGCCCCAAGCGCTTTCGCGGCATCTGGGTCGGCCTTATCGGACCAAATAAAGTCGACGGTTTGAAAACGGGATGAAAGATAGGGAATGGTGGAGACACCAAAAGAGTCCGTGAAAACAACGATTTTTTCAGGACGGGCACCCGGTGTGCCACAGGTAAATCTGCGTGGCATCAGTGGATCGATTGTGGTGACAAAGAGTGGCTGGTTATCTGCATCGGCACAGGACCAGCCCTTTGGAAGCGTTGGCGCCGTGGCGGCCCATCGATGCTGTTGGCCGACCATACGGGACAAATCACCACTTTGAACGAGGTCCGCAATTTCAAATTGCGGCGCGGGCAGATCTAGATTTTGACGGGCCAGAACATCATGCAAAGCAAGGGCAGCCCCCCACTCTGTCCAATGGGTATCAGTTGGATGATACAGGGGAACATCAGGCTGCTGGATACGCGCGTGTTGAAGTAAATCACGCGTGTCGACAAACTGATCCCCAAGGACGGCCTGTGCCACGGTCATGATATCTCCAGCACGCGTGTCGCCTAAAGGCTGCACCGCCAGCCAATCCGGTGTGAGATCTGGATAAATGCTGTGTTTATTTGGCCCAATGACCAGCGAAAAGGGGAGGCCCTGACGCTGGAAATTCTGGTCTAGCGTTTTAAAATAGTCGGCCCATACCGCCTGACCCGTTGCGTCAAGACGGTCTTTACCTTGTGCACCGTCAATCGCTTCGTCGACATTGAAAAACAAAAAACCCTCTTCGCCCAATAACACGTTTGTGGCCGGGCTATGATCAAAAATGGCCATCTTTACCATGCCGTTCAGGGTAATAAACGTCTCCTTCAGGGCGTAGCGTTCGGTCGCAAAATACCGAGCGTTGCCAAGAAACTTTGGGATCTGGGAGACGCTTGTCGGCAATGGCGGGGTGCGCGCCACCCTTTCCTGGCGTGGGTTGCCGGGGCCATCAAAGATATCAGCAAGTGTCAATGCACCCAGACTACCCAAAAGGGCACAGGCCAAAACCGCAGAGGTAAACGAGATTGCACGCATTGCTCAGAACCTGAAATAAATAAACGGGCTATAGGACGCCGCACCGACAGAAATAATCGCAGCCACAAACAACGCCCAAAACCAAATTTCGTTGCTTAGTCGTTGTATCCTTGGTGATGCCGTTGCCGCAATTTTCGCAGCACACCAGGGACGGAAACCAACGGATGCCACAATCCCAATCGCCATGATGCAAAGTACATAAGCGTCGAGATATCGCCCAACGGGGTAGAAGTCTGCCATGGTTCCGCTCTGAAGTTGGAACATCGATTTGTAAAAGTTTGTTGCTTGCCCAAAGCTTTCGGACCGGAACATTACCCATCCACAAATCACGGCCAATAGCAGATATATATGCTGCAAGGCGGATGGAAGACGCGCCAAAATACGACCAAGGCCCAAGCGTTCAACGATCAAAAACAGGCCATGGTACGCCCCCCACGCGATGAACGTCCAAGCGGCGCCATGCCAAATACCTGTGGCTAAAAAGACGATCCAGAGGTTGAGATACGTCCTTGCTGCACTTTGTCTATTTCCGCCAAGCGGAATGTAAAGGTAGTCGCGAAACCAGCGGGACAATGTCATATGCCAGCGCCGCCAAAAATCAGTTACGGATGTTGCGCGGTACGGGTAATTGAAGTTCGGAGGAAATTTAAAACCAAAAATACGCCCTAGACCAATCGCCATGTCCGAGTAGGCGGAAAAATCAAAATAAAGCTGCAGCGAGTAACAGATTGCGCCCAGCCAAGCCGTTTCGGGGGTCAACCCAGCCTCTGGTATGGAAAATACCCGATCCGCAACCAAGCCCATAGGATCTGCGACAAGAGTTTTCTTGGCAAGGCCACGGACAAACTGCTGAACGCCTTCGGCCACATCGCTACGGCTGGTCTTGCGCTCTAGTATCTCCGCTTCGACCTCAGCATACCGCACAATGGGGCCTGCAATCAGTTGCGGAAAGAGTGAAATATAAAGGGCAAGGTTCAGTGGGTTTTTCTGAACGTTCACGCGCCGATAGTAGAGATCAATCAGGTAAGACAGCGCCTGAAACGTGAAAAATGAGATCCCTATGGGCAAAGCGGGTGTCAGTGCAGCGGCATTGGCCAGACCGATGTTTTCAAGAAAGAAACCCGTATATTTAAAGTACCCCAAGAACAGTAAATTGCCAGATATTCCGCCCCACAGCCACCACAGCCTGTTCCGTCCCCCGGCGGCATCAATGCCCAGTCCAACGCTGTAATTTATGACAATTGATGCAATGAGGATGAAAACGTAAAGCTCTTCACCCCAAGCGTAAAACACAAGACTGACAGCCAAGAGCAGGATATTTCGCAGGCGTTGTCCTACCAAAAAATACAACAAGAGCGTGGTAGGCAAAAACAAAAACAGGAAGATAGGATTTGAAAAAACCAATTTTATCGCCTTGGCAGATTTTGAACCGAATTGACACAAAACGCATCCGGTCAGAGACCACACGCCTTTTTCGTTACGGTTCACCGGCTACGTTAGCAAGCTTAAACCCGTATCTTTCTCATTTTGAGCGTTTGCAAAGGCGCTGTGGCCCTCAAGGCTTTTATCGCCCCTCCGAGGCGCGCTTAATTGAAGACGGATTGTCGGCAGGTTTGCGAAAAAGTGGGCGGTTTGCCCATGACAGCTTTGACAGGCCGCACAGACGCGCAACGACCAATTTGCGTGAACGTTACTTTAGCCACGCTCGGTAGCCGTTCGTTGTCAGTCTGTTCCTGAACTCATGAAGGCGTTCAACACAACGCCGAGGACATTGGTATGTTCTGCAATTTCGCGCTCGCAGGTGTCGAATTGTGAGTAGCGCGTTTTATTGGCCCGTGCCACGATCAAAGCGCAATCTACGTTTTTCAAAAACGCTCGAGTGTCGTCATTGACCAAAACTGATGGCAAATCAAAGATCATCAGATCCGGTTGATACTGGGCCTCGACTTGGCTGATGACCTCAGCAGTTTCTTCCGCCAGCAAAAGTCTTGTGGGGTCTGCGTCCGAGGTTTTGGCCATAGACACTGCGACATTTTCTTGGAACCGCATGGCTTGATCAGCAAAGCTGACCTTGCTGGACAAAACATCCCCAATCCCCTTTTCCGGTGTCTTATCAAAGAACTTGTGGATAGAGGGATCGCGCAAATCAAGGTCCATCAAAATAGACCGCAAATCGCTTTGGCGACCCAAACCAAGCGCGAGATTACAGGCTGTTGTCGTTTTACCAGACCGTGGCATGGGCGAAGTGATCGCCAAACGTTTCCATCCGTTTTGCCGCATTTGAAGCAAAACTTTGGTGCGCAAAATGTCAAATGGCGCGGCTTTTGAGCTGGCCTCGCGGGTCACAATGCGGTTGCGTTGCAATTGTTTCTCATCAACGTCAAACGGTTTGAGATCCGCCCAAAGTGCATCCGTCCCACCTGGCTTTGAAGCCGTGGGTTTAGGCGCCTTGGCCCGTTCAGGCGGGCTCATGCCATTGCGTTTACTGCGCGCCTTTTCCAAGGCTGCCTGTAGTTTTTCCATTTAGGTCTGCTCCCAAAATTTTGGCAGAGTGTACATAGCCTAGCCCAAGCCCAAGCGCGTGAGGCCCTTTTGAACCACCAGTTCCAGCGGCAGATAATTGGTGTCTACGTACCAAAGGCCGTAGGGCACAGCGACCAAAACAGCGAGTGTCGCAGTCGCAAGGCTAAAGCGTCTGAAATTGCGCCGTGCCCGGCTTTCGATATAGGGGATGGTGCTGATCGGTGTGACATTGAAGCGCCCAATCATCTCGGACGGACGCCGGATGTTGCGATTGGCAAGTTCAAGCAACATGAAATAGGCCCCTGCCAAAGCGATCCCAACGGCGGCCCCCATGATCGCAATCTTGGGCCGGTTTGGCCCTGTGGGAACCCGTGGCACCGAGGCGTTTTCGATGGTTGTGATCCGCTGGCCCTGGGCCGTGGTTTCGATACGTTCGCTCATTCGCGCTTGGTTCAAGTTGTTGACAGCCGCGTCATAGCGCGACTGGATGCTTTCGAATTCGCGCTGCAAAGAGGCGATTTCAATCCCGTTTGCGGAACTGCGCGAGATGTTGCGCTGTAGCTCTTCGAATTCGGCCTCTGTATTGGCAATGTCCGCGTTGATAAAGTCGAGGCGGCTGTCAATCTCGCTTAGGGTTGCCTCTAACAAGGCTTTTTCAGGCGTGATTTGTTCTTCTGGGCTGGCACCCGTCGCAGCCGCAGTTTGCGCCGCAACGATTGCTTCGAGACGCTCAAGACGGGCTTGCAGGCGGATCACATTGGGATGGTTGGTTGAATAAGTGGACAACGCTTGATCCAACTCGGCCTGTGTCACCACCAGTTGTTGTTGTTCGACCGACTGGGTGACTTGGGCCTGTCTTTGATTGATCCGGCCCGTGGTTTCATAAATTTCCACGATATCGCGACGCTGGTTTTCACCTGCGGTTTTGTCCCGCTCAAGACGCGACAAACGTTCTTGCAATAGGGTCTGACGGCCAAGTCGGTAGCTTTGCTCTTCTGGCAGAGCTTCGGCATTTTCTGATTTGAACACCGCTATTTCAGAGCTCTTGCTGTCAAGTTCCTGATTGAGGCGTTGGACCTCTTGATCAAAAAACTGAAGCGTGCTTTCGGCGCTTGATTTGCGGGTTGCAGCGTTTTCCTCAAGGACCAGCGTCACATATTCGTTCACAACACTGGCAGCGACCGCACCGGTTCGTGCCTCAAAAGAAATTGTCATCAGTGTCGCCTGATTGCGGCCCGCCGAACGGCGCACTCTGGTCGCGGCCCGCATCAATTGCTCGACAGTGTCAGGTTCCATCGTCCGAATATTCTCGAAAACCTCAAAGTGGTTGGCGATGTCGATAAGATTAGCGCGGGTCAACAGCTTTTGCTGAATGACGTCCAACTGTTCGCTGATATCGGTCCGAATGGTAGAGGCGACCATGCTGTCGGGAATTTGCGGTGCTTCCACCAGCAAGCGGGCCGATGTTGAATATGTTTCAGGCAATTTGACTGCGGTGATGACGCCCATACTCGTGCAGGCCAAGATAAACAGCATCATGACCGGCATCCGGCGGATCAACAGTTTCAAATAGAATTTAAGATCGAAATTCATTCTGCTGCTTTCGATAAGGTGTTGACCTTGTTGGTCAGGAAGTACGGGGGATCACTGGGCTTTAGGATAACCCCATCGTTTTGCAATTCGCGCAAGATGGCGAGGCCGACATTCGATTTGTCACTTGCAGCGGAATATACAAAGGCCAAATCGCACAGTTTGTTAATCATCCGGGGGATCCCGTTCGTTTCCGAATGGATGAAGGATATCGCAGCAGGCGTGATTTCATCCCCTGTGCCCCCAACATGGATCAACCGGTGTTTTATGTAGGCACGGGTGTCCTTCAGTTCAAACGGATCAATGTGGTAAGATACGGTCACACGCTGCGCAAATTGGCGCAGCGCCGGCCGGCTGATCAACTGCCGCAACTCGGGCTGGCCGGTCAGGATCAACTGCAACAGCTCGTCTTTGCCAGAGTTGATATTGGTCAGCATGCGCAACTCTTCGAGCATTTCAGATCCAAGATTTTGCGCCTCATCGATGATGATAATAACGCGCCGTCCCGCTGCGTATTCTTCCACGACAAATGTTTGGAACAATTGAAACAAAGAGACATAGTCAGTCTCGGCCGGTAGCGGCACATCCAAAGAGTTTAGCACCCAGCGCAACAAGTCGCCGCGATCACCCTGTGCATTCGAAATCAGACCGATCGTCTGATCATCTTCGACTTGGGATAGCAGGGCTTGGATAAGCATTGTCTTGCCCATCCCAACTTCGCCGGTAACAACAGTCAGCGGCGCATGGGTGGCAAGCCCGTATTCAAGAACGGAATAAGCCCGCAAATGAGACTTGGACATATACAAAAACGACGGGTCCGGAGACAACGAAAAAGGTCGCTCCGAAAATCCGAAATACGCTGTATATAATTCTGCGGCCATACGCCAAGCTACCCATTTAACTGCGTCAATGCATCTCTTAATGACACTACACTATAGTACTGATGCGTTTGGAGTACGTTCAAAATACGATCAATTCAAGGCGAGCGACCCTTTGATGAACGGCGCTACGACGCACGATCGCTTGGATGCAGTTCAATGCGATTCTTTGCAACGCGATTCTTTCTCAACTTTGTCTCATTATTTCCAAATTACCTAAAATTTGCTAAAAAATCGCGGCATGATTTCAGAATTGGAAACAAGCACAACTAAGGGTTGACCGGGGTTTACTCATATATGCCGTGATCTTGCCTAAATTCCCCGCAAAAGAACGTTAATACGCCATAAAACAGTCTTAACAATTTATTTATTGGTTATTAAATGGTAACCAAGGTTAGTCCGAGTGTGTGCGGATTAATTATTTTTTTACTTTCTTAGGAATGGGCGCTGCGCCCAGATTGCTGCTTATGACTTTAAATGTTTCACCTGCCTCAGTGCAGATAGACGCTGGTCCTGCTACAGCGACCCCTGTTGTGGCGCTCGCGCGCTCCGAAGGCATCTATAAGACCAAACTGAAACGCGTTTTTGACCTCGTCGTTTCTTCAATTCTATTAATCCTTTCCCTTCCTATTATCTTGGTATCAGCTGCGGTCATCTCTTTGGACGGCCACAACCCATTTTACTCTCAACTGCGTGTCGGAAAAAATAACAAGACATTCCGCATGTGGAAGCTGCGGACAATGGTTCATGGCGCTGACGATCTGCTGGAGGCTCATTTGGCGTCCAATCCAGAGGCCCGCCGTGAATGGGACGCAACGCAGAAACTGAAGAAAGACCCACGTATCACGTGGATCGGTCGTATTCTGCGCAAAACGTCCCTCGATGAGCTTCCGCAACTGTTCAACATCTTCAACGGCACCATGTCCGTCGTAGGCCCCCGTCCAATGATGGTATGCCAACGTTCCAGCTATGCAGGCCTTGCCTACTATAACATGCGCCCTGGTTTGACCGGGCTGTGGCAGATCTCGGATCGGAACAACAGTGATTTCACCGACCGGGTTGTGTTCGATGAGCGTTATAACCAAGTGATGTCTGCAAAGACCGACGCCGTCGTCGTCATGAAGACTGCATTGGTTGTGCTACGCGGCACCGGCTATTAACTACTTTTCCCCCTAATCGGCCACTATGTTGCCGTTTTTGTGATATCTAAAAAAGCTGTGCCATTATGTATGGGACAGCTTTTTCGTGTATATCCCATGACAGTGTGGTGTTTATCACCGTAGCATGGTTTTAATTTTGGAAATTCTAGCGAACAGGACTGACTGGAAATGCGTTTTTTGAAACTTGCGAAGCCGAGTGTTCTTTTGATGGTGGGCCTACTTGTTCTGGCGGGCTGTGAATCAGCCGAAGAACGGGCACAAGCCTATTACGATAATGGCGTCGCGTTGATTGAAGCCGGTGACTACGATCGTGCCATCGTCGAATTCCGCAATGTTTTCCAGTTGAACGGCAGCCACCAAGAAGCGCGTCACCGCTTGGCCGAGTTGTTGCGGGATCATAACAATGATCCAGCAGGGGCATATGGCCAGTACTTGCGGTTGGCCGAGCAGTATCCAGATGATTTGAAGGCACGGCTTGAACTAGCAGAGATGGCGATTGCGTCGTCTAACTGGGAAGAAGCAACACGGCACGGCACTTTGGTCATGGAGGCTGATCCAGAAAACCCACGTGTGAAGATTTTGGAAATTGCCTTGGGCTATTACGAGGCAACAGTTGCGGGCAATAACTCTGAACGGCGTGTTAAAGGCCGCGAAGCCGCTGCAATGCTGGAAGAACAGCCAGACAGTGTCATTTTGCGCAGCATGTCGATCGACAATGACCTGCGTAACAATGATTTCGACATGGCGATGGTGAACATCGACTGGCTTATTGCCTCTAATCCCGAAAATCCTGACTACTGGCGCCAGCGTCTTTTGGTTTTGGCCCAACAGAATGATACAGAAGGCCTTGAGTCCCAGTTGCGAGATATGGTGGTGCGTTTTCCGGATGACATTACCAACAAGCAAACTCTGATCCGCTTTTATATGTCGCAAAGCCGGCTCGACGATGCAGAAGCCTTCTTGCGTGATTTGGTGGCCAGCAGTCCCGAAGACAATCAAGCACCGCGTGTGGATTTGATCCGCTTCTTAAGCGAGACACAAGGCAATGACGCCGCACTGGTCGAGATTGAAGCGGCCATTGAACAGTCCCAAAACCCAGTTCCATTCAGAACAATGCGCGCGGGAATGGCGTTTGACCGCGGGGAACGTGAAGCCGCCGTTAGTGAACTGGAGGATATTCTGGCCTCGGCGGGCGAAGGTGTGGACACCCAACGTATCAAAGTGTCCTTGGCTCAGATGATGTTGAGCATGGGCAACGAAGTGGGAGCCCGCGCAAAGGTTGAAGAAATTCTTGCAGAAGACCCCAACAATTCAGGTGCGCTGAAAATGCGTGCTGCATGGTTGATTGACGCGGATGATGTGGATGGCGCGGTGGCAGCACTGCGCACGGCGCTTGATTCCGATCCCGACGATGCTTTTGCCCTGTCTTTGATGTCTGATGCCCATGCGCGCGCAGGGCGTGCAGAATTGGCCCGCGAATTCCGCGCCTTGACCGTAGAGGCCTCGGGCAATGCGCCAGCCGAGTCGATTCAGTATGCGCAGCTTTTGATCGAAGAAGGCCGTTTCCTGCCGGCAGAAGATATCTTGCTGCCATCGTTGCGGTTGAACCCCAGAAATGTGGATCTACTGGTCATGCTGGGACGTCTCTACATTGCGATGGACGATCTGGGTCGTACAAATCAAGTGGTTTCAACATTGCGCCAGCTTGAAACACCTTTGGCAGATCAAGCCGCGATGGGGATTGAGGCGCAAAGTATCAACCAACAAAAAGGCGTTGATGACGCAGTGGCCTTCCTTGAAGGCATTGCTGGTGCGGAAGACGCAACTATGGTCTCGCGTATTGCGCTGGTCCGGGCGCGTTTGGCCACTGGCAATGTCGCGGATGCCCTCGATCTGGCGCAAACGATGCTCAGTGAAGATCCAGAGAACGAAGGATTGCAGGGCATGGTTGCCTCTGTTCACTCAGTGAATGGGAACTTTGAAGAGGCTGAGGCAATCTATCTTGACCTTTTGTCCAAAGACCCCGAGCGCCCCGGCGTTTATTTGCAATTGTCCCAAATCAAAGCCCGTCTGGGTCAGTCTGATCAGGGGAAATTGATTATTGCCGAGGGTCTTGAGGTTCTGCCCGAGGATCCTGGTTTGCTATGGGCGCAAGCGTCGATCTTTGAAGCCGATGGAAACATCGATGGTGCGATCGACATTTACGCGAGCCTTTATGAACGCAATTCCACATCCCCTGTCGTTGCCAACAACCTGGCGAGCCTTTTGTCGACCTATCGTGATGATGCCGAAAGCCTTGATCAGGCTTGGCGGATTGCCAGACGGTTTAAGGATGTAGAAGTACCCGCCATTCAAGACACCTATGGGTGGATTGCCCAGCGCCGCGGCGATAGCACAGAGGCTGTTGAGTATTTAGAAGCTGCGGCCGCTGGCCTGCCAGCTGACCCAATTGTTCAGTATCACCTTGCTGTCACATACCAAGCGTTGAACCGGCCTGCGGAAGCCTTGGCCCAGTTCGAAAAAGCTGTAGATATTGCCGGTGATATTGATCAAAGGGCCCAGATCATAGATGCCCGCGCCCAGATCGAAGCGCTGAAAGCAACCGTCGAAAACTAGCGATCACGCCGCTTCGGGGGCGTGTCCCACAAACTACACTGCCAGAGCTATTCTAAGTTGGTCGAACGATCTGCTTTGTTTCTGGCTGTGTTCGCTGTCATGGTATGATCCAAAGATTTTGCGGAAAGGCAGTGCAGTATGTTCTTAGGGATTAAAAGGGTCACCTTTGCGTTGATTGCTATTTTTGTTGCAACAGCAGCAATGGCACAGTCGGAATATCGCGCACGGGTAGGCGACAAACTGACTGTCGAAGTCTTAGAAGACGGCACGTTGAACCGGACTGTAGAAATCCTACCAGACGGTCGTATCAGCTTTCCGTTTATTGGCGGTTTGCGCGCCAGTGGTCGTACCGTTGGTCAAATCGAAGCCTCAATCGCCAATGGTATTTCCCCAAATTTTGCCACCAAGCCAAATGTTTTCGTAACGTTGCAACCCAAAGAACGGGTGATCATTCCGTCGGCTCCCAAAGAACCTGACACGATCAACATCTATTTCATGGGCGAAGTTGCAGCCCCCGGGATCAAGAAAATGGAACCCGGCACGACCCTATTGCAGGCGCTGTCACAATCCGGTGGCCTGAGTAAGTTTGCGGCAACAAAACGTATCCAGTTGCGCCGCACCGATAAAGCAGGCCGTCAAACCATCACGTCGATCAACTACAAAGCCCTGTCCGAAGGTGCAGCCATGCGATCCGATCCACAACTGCGCGATGGGGATGTTATTCTGGTGCCCGAGCGTCGCCTGTTTGAGTGACGTAAATGGGGCGCACCGGGGGATATCAACCATCGCTGTTTTGTACTGCGGCGGCTTTGCTGATGGCATGGCCGTCTTTGGGTTTTGCGCAAGACGCTGACGGCGGCCTAAGCGCCAGTTTGACGTTCTCCGAATTTGCCACCGTTGATGATGACGATGGTTTCAAAATGCGATCAGACTTAGGATTTGACCTAAGCAGCCGCACCCGCAGCCAAACCTTTGAGATGTCCCTGCGGGGCGCTTTGGACAAATTTGGCGACACAGATGACGGATTTTCATTTGAGGATCCAGAGGCCTCCCTGCTGTATTCCATCGAAAACCGAACCACAGTTCTGAGTTTCGATGCAAATTACATCAGCCGAAAGGTAGATGCCTTTACCCTCAGCGATGATCTGGATGATGGGGATATAACGCTGGACGACGCCCGTCGCGATGATCTGGGCGCTGGGATTTCGATGGAGTTTGGACGCGACGAGGCCTTTGGCGCCACGTTGTCGCTGCGCTATGCTGATCGTTCCTTTTCGGACACCACATCTACGACCTTGTTGGACAGTGTAACCCAATCGGGCAATCTTGGATTTCGGTTTGAGATAGATCCGCTGCTGACTGCGCGTCTGACCTATACATACCGCGATCTGGACAGGGACGGAGGCACCGACACGGAAACCCAGCGTCTGAGCGCTGGCATCAATTATCAGATCACCCCAAGTCTGACCGCTGATCTTGCGATTGGTAGCAGCCGTGTCGAGCAAGGGGGTACTGCCGATCCCAACACCAATTCGGGCTATTCCCTTGATGCAAGTCTGGTCAAAGAATTGCCCAAT
Organism: Algirhabdus cladophorae; assembly: GCF_044772865.1. GTDB lineage: Bacteria > Pseudomonadota > Alphaproteobacteria > Rhodobacterales > Rhodobacteraceae > Algirhabdus > Algirhabdus cladophorae. The sequence continues at coordinate 135,880 of NZ_CP173029.1, read as the reverse complement.
GGCAGTCTCAGAGGATCCTTTGAAACGGACATTGACGAGAATGGCCGAAGGTCCACTTTCCGCGTTGATCGCAACATGGAATTGCCACGCGGCACATTAAATTTTGGTGCTGGACTGAGTGAAGACGCCGAGACAGGTGAGACAAAACCGCTGTATGCCCTCAGCTACGAACACGAACTGGCACGCGGCAGTTTGAATGCATCCCTGGCACAATCATTTACATCGACCTCTGATGGCGATGAAGTTTTGCGCAGCCGTCTGTCTTTGGGATGGCAGCAAGAACTGTCCAGCAGATCCAACTTTAACAGCAGTGTAGCCTGGAATGTATCCGAGCAACAAAACGGGTCGGACAGCGATCGGTCTCAGTTTGATTTCACTGTTCGGTACAACCATGAATTATCCGACCGCTGGTCTGCTTCGGCGGGATACCAATACCAGCGGATCAGCGAAGACAATGCCGAAGATGACACATCAAACGAGTTTTTTATTGGCCTCACGACCAGCGTAAACTGGCGCCCTTAGGGCCGTTTATAGACACTGACCCGCAAGGTTGCAGATGGGCTGTCCGAGACTTTGTCCCATGTGTTGAGGCGCTGCATCAGACTTTCCATAACTTCAGTATAGCCTTGCGGTAGATTTTTGGGATCTTCGGTAACTTCGATCAGGATCACTCGACCACTGTTTAGTTGAATGGTCCTTGTTTCAGCAGGCGTTATGGCTTTGGCCTTATAGGCCGCCTCGATGACTTCGGTGTTCCATTTACCGTAAGCAAAGCTAAAGCTGTCGCCTGCAAACAAGTTGGGATTGTGCCACCTTAGACCCGGCTCCAGCCCTTGGTTTGTTAGGATCACGGTATCTACTGCGGCATCTATATTCAGCGCCTGCAGCGCGGGTGTTATGGCAGTGTATTGATCCTGTGGGCCTTGGGTCGGATAGGATTGCACGATCATCACAAGTTGCACTGCAAGAACACCTGCCAGCAACGGCCACTGCAATTTTTTACCAAAGGCAAAGGTGCCGTAGGCCATCAGGATCACACCGATATACCCGGTCCAAATCAAAGGCCGCAGCAGGAAGATGGGTTTGTAAAAGCTGATCGCCCAAATGACCAAGGGCACACCAAAAACCATTAGTGCCATAAGTGTGCAAACATGGGGCATTTTTCGCAAGTGCCACAGACCCGCCAGCATCAGCGCCAAGACCACGGGCTTCATCCAAAACGGATAGTCATAGACGCTGGCCATGGTCGTGTAGACATGCCCAAGTGTGGGTTTCGGGGCCCAAAAACTGTCGCCAAGTGTTGTGCTGGTATGGCTGAGCAACGGCAGGATCGCGGGCGCGATCAACACGCCGTATAGTACGGCAGCAGCACAGGCTTTCCAAAAGAACGACCATGGCAGCAGCTTGCTGAAGGCGCAGATCAAGGCCCAGACCCCCAAGACGAACACCACCAGCAAAGTGACCGCGTGGCCATAAAATCCAATCGCTGCACTCAGGGTAAAGACAAGCCAAAGCGCGCCTTGCTTGGTCGCGCTGAGCATGCCAGCGCCGCGTGCATTCTGGGCCAAGACCAAAGTGGCGGCCAAGCATATGGTCATCATCAATGTGGTGATGCAATACATGCGAATTTCGCGGCCCTGATAAAAAAACATAGGAGAGGTTGCCGCCAGAAGTGACGCAGCAAAGGCCACTTTGGGCCCTTGAACCACGCGCACAAAGGCAAAAACAGCAGGAATAGACAAAAGTACCAACGCTGCGGGCAAACTGCGCACTGCAACCACGCTGTCCCCAAAGGTACTGTTCCATAGTTTTTGCAACGCGTAATAGACGGGTCGGTGGGTATCCAGATCCCAATATTGCACGACAAGCTCGCGCCACCCTGCTTGAGTGAACATCAATGTGACGTATTCATCCCAAAGATAGGCTTGGGCGCCAAGCTGCCACCAAAGAACCGCAGCCCCTAGAGAAAGTGCGACCGCCAGTCGCCCCCATTCAGCGCCGGATATGGGTTTTGCGGAAAACAATGTAGCGGTTGCCCAAATAGTTAAAGATCATCCCAGCAGCGATCCCACAGAGTGCCGAAAGGTACAGGCCTGAACCCGAGCCCTCGAAGATGCTGTTGCGCAAGGCATAGGAGACGGCAAAGTTAACACAGGCCCCCACGGCTGAAGCACCGACAAATCCGACGAACTGTTTTCCTATATTGCCGTCTTTGGCATAGGAAAATGTGAAGCGGCGGTTCAACAAGAAATTGGTGATGACACTGACGCCGATCCCACCTGCCAAACAGACTGCATCTGGCAGCCCCATGGCCAACAAAATGCTGAGCATTATCAAATTCACAGCAACACCGGAGGCCCCAACCACTAGGAACTGAGCCAGATACATTGCGTTGGCAAAGCGGTGCAAATAGAGGCGGCGCAGGTGTTGGATGTATTTCAGTTGTTCTTTGAAGCTAAGTTTGCTTTCGCCGTAGACCCTGTCGGAGAAATGGATTGGCACTTCGCCCACGTTTTGGAAGCCACACTTTACGATCAGTTCCAGCGCGATCTTGTACCCTACTGGGTTGAGTTCCTTGACTGTGTCAAAGTCAGCTTTGCGCATGATGAAAAAGCCCGACATCGGATCTTTTACTTTTGTCAGGGGACGCGCCAACATTGTCGCAATGATACTGTTGAGCCACCGCAAGAAACCCCAGTCATCATCTGTTGAGGCCCCGGGCACATAGCGCGAGCCGATCACAAATTGCTGACCCGAGTTCAACCCGAGGATCATTTGAGGAATACGTTCCGGCGGATGGCTGAGGTCGCAATCCATGCAAACCAGAATAGGATATTGCGCCGCTTCAAACCCTTCGATCACCGCTGGGCTAAGACCGCGATCCTTGGTGCGCACCAAAATTTTAGCCCAGTCAAATCCAGAGGCAGCCACTGCTTCCGCGCTGCCATCCTGACTGTTGTCATCGGAAAAGATAACCTCAAGCGTCAGATTGTAATCCTGCCGCAGTTTGTCCAGTCGCGCCAAGATATGCGGGATATTGTCGACCTCTTGGTAAGTCGGCACGATGATACTGATCCCCGTGGTGTAGCGGATCTCGGCAAGGTCATCGGTGGGTGTCGTCACAGTCATCTCGAAATGGGTCCGTCTTAAAAAGCGCTTTGGAGCCTCGTAGGCATATTTGCCCCCACAAAGCATTGGCTGGCTGTTGTTGCAAGTATTCTGCAGATTTTGGTCACAGATCGGGATGTAATGGAAACAGAGTTTGTCCTTAGTGTGGCTTTCGCCAGAGGAAATGAACAATTGCTAGGCAACAAAGCATCCATACCACAGCGACACCAAAGGCTGGCAGGCCAAAATTCTGGTAAATAGTGAACCCGGTATTGCCCGAAAAGACCGATGTCAGCACTGGATCCCAAATAGGAAACTGGTAGTCGTTTTCCAGGCGGTAAGGTGTCAGCGTCGTCGCAGTAGCCGCAATGTTCAAAAAGGACGAGATCGCCAAAAGCCCAAGTGCCAATGTGTTTAGCAGGCCCCGCGCGTTCATCCACATAAATACCAGTAGCAGGCCCGCGAATGGCAAAGCTGGCGTGATGTGACGCGGTCCAAGAGAGGCGCCGCCGTCCCAATAAAAGTAACTGGCGTTGAACAGCAGGTAATAAACGACGATCACTGTCGAGGTCACGGTTTCAGATCGCCAACTGCGCTGCTTTGCTGCCCAATACAGCCCAAGCGGCAACAGAATAAAGATGGGCGAGATCCAAAAAAGTCCGCGCCGTTGTCCGAAGGTGATTTCATATAGAACCGATACGGATGGTGATGTCAGGCCCAAGAAGCCTTCGTTCATGCCTTCAAAGCCCACAACGCTGGAATACCCGACGGAAAACGGGCTGCCAAAACTGATGTCGTGATAGATAAGGACCGGAATGATCGGAAGGGCGCATCCGATGACCGCAGCCCCTAATCCTTTGGCAAAGCCGTTGCCCCCCATGCGGGACGCTTTGTAGAGACCGTAGAGGGCCACAATCAAGACCGCCGGTGCCGCAGTATATTCCAACATGACCGAGCCGCCGAGCATCCCCCCTGCCCAAAGAGCATTTAGAAAGGGGGATTTTTCATCAGCGTTGATTTTTTGACAAAAGTAAAAGGCAAGGAACAACGTGGCCGCCGTTGCCGCGTGTCCAAAGAAATTGGCTGACCATCCTAGCAATGGACTTGCGACAAAGGGCGTCAAAGTGGCCAAAAGCGCCAATCGCGTGTCTTGGGTCATGCGCAGCGCCAGTTTGAAAAATGCCAAACCTGCAAGGGCCGTCAGCAGCCCCGATGTGGTCAGGATCATCAAACGGATCGCGGCCTTGCGCAGGGCGGCGTCCTTGCCGTTTTGCGCAGAAGGCTCTTGCGGCAGAACCTCAAGATCAGCACCAACTGCCTGCCCCGCAGCCCGTGCAAGTAGGTAGGCCGGCACAGACAAAAACGCCATGCCCGGCGCCTTGTCGGAATAATAGTGCCCCTCGTGAAAGGCGATATCGACGGTCATGTGACCGTAAGGGTCAACTTTTGTTGTACCCTCTTCGATCATTGAACTGACAAGGGCCAAGCGGCTGACAGAGTTGGCATTCTCAAATTTGGTAAAAAACGGGGCGGCGAGGATTAGGATCAAAGCAACCAGAAGGAAGCTCTTGAACCCAGACCAGCCGTTCAGCGATGTTTCAGAAGGCGCCATTGAAGTAACTTTCACGATGAGGGCGATGGATGGGACGGGGTGGTTTCACCTAACCATCTTCGCACGGCTTTTTGCCAATAACTTTCCCAATAGATCGTAGAGATATGCGCCGCAATCCACATCAAAACAAAGCTAATAGGGCGCTTGAAAATATAGCGTTCAAAGGTTGTTCCTGCGTTGAACCAGCCAAACAACATCAACGGATGCCAGATATAGAGCGCATAAGAAATTTTAGCGATATAACGCGCAATCCGTCCTTCAAGAACACGCAATAGGCGGGTCAGCTGGCAGTGCATGATGATGCCCACGACTGCCATCGAAAAATAGGCGCGGAAATAGACCAACGCGCCGCTGGAATTATGGGCAGAAAGCGCAAAAAGCGTGCCAAAAACCAACAGTGTTGCAAGGGCAATCGGTTTGGGCCTAAGGATGCGGCGCAAGTGATCGCCCCAATGCATCGAGATCAGCGCAAGGCAGCCCCCCACAAGGATTTCATCAACCCTTAGATGTGTGTTGATATTGGCCACGGCTTCTGCCTCGATCCGGAAACCTGTGATGATGAAAGCTGCCGGAAAAACCAGCCACAAAGCGCGCCTCCCCGCGATCAATACGGCGATGCTGACCGCGATATAAAAGTGCATTTCGACGCAAAGCGACCACAAATGCCCCACTGGGCCCCCTGCCAATCCATCCACAAGATAGTTCGACAAGAATGCCATGTTCAGTACAAAGGATTTTAGCGGCAGGCCAAAAAATAGTGTCAAAACTGCCAAATAGGCAAATAATGCAGGCACAATGCGCATCACACGTTTGGCCAGAAATGGCCCAACCTGAGGTTTTTTGTACAGGATGGATACGATAAGATAGCCCGACAAACAAAAGAACAGAGCCATTCCCGACCGTGCGGCTACAGAATTCATCATCCAGTCTTTGGGGCCCAACGGCAATGCGTGGCCCATCAAAACCAAAAGGATACTGGCTGCTCTGACGCCATCTAGCGCATGGATATAGGTTGATTTGCGAGGCGCAGATGAAGGTGCCGCAGCACTTGGGGGGGAGGCCGAAATAGAATTCACAAAAGGTCTTTCTCAAACAGCGTCTCGCGCTTGACGCTTTTTAAGCGTAGACGCAGAAGAGACCAAGAAAAAACTGAGGTATCTGGGCCTATGATTTTCACAGCAGTCAAACGCCAAATGGTGTGCCTAAGCTTGGGCCTATGTGCGGGCCTTTGCCCGGACATGGAAAGGAAGTCTGATTTGTTGGGCCACTCTGCCCGCCCATGACAGTGATAACGCGGATAAAATCCCTCTTTGATGGCGATGGTTTGCGCGCGCGGGCATTGCGCGGCAGTGTTCTGACCTTTGTTGGGTTTGGGTCCGGGCAATTTTTGCGGCTGTTGTCCAATCTGGTTCTGACGCGTCTACTTTTCCCTGAAGCCTTCGGTCTGATGGCGATCATTCAAACGGTTCTGTTAGGCCTACAGATGATTTCCGACACTGGCTTAAACACGGCGATTGTCCAAAGCAAAAACGGCGAGAAACGCGTGTTTCTTGATACCGCTTGGACGGTTCAGATTGTACGGGCCATTCTGTTATGGCTGTTGATTATCGCAGTGGCAGGACCTGTTGCACATTTCTACGCGCAACCTCAGTTGGCGCAATTGTTGCCAGTTGCTGGTCTGACGATTTTCATTCTTGGGTTCCAATCGACCAACTTTGCCACAGCCAACCGCAAACTGGTTCTTGGGCGGCTGACGGCCCTCGAACTGATCAGCCAGGCTATTGGGATTTTCACCATGGTGGCCTTAGCGTGGTGGACAGGATCCATCTGGGCGCTGGTCATCGGAACCGTTATAGGCACAGCCGCGCGGGTCGTCATGACGTATACAATGCTGCCGGGTGAATGGAACAAACTGGCCTGGGATTCCACTTGTTTCAAAGAGCTGTTTGATTTCGGCAAATACATCTTCATCGGCTCACTGGCAGGGTTTGTTGTCAACAACGCAGACCGTGCTGTCTTGGGCAAATATGTGCCTATTGCAGAGCTTGGGATCTACAATATCGGTTTCTTTCTGGCTGCTATTCCGCTGCTGCTGAACCGTCAGTTCGGCAGTAAAATCCTGCTGCCAATCTATTCAAACACACCGCCTGCCGAAAGTGCGCAAAACAGAAAGAAATTGCGTCTGGCGCGTCTTTTGCTCACCTCGACGATGCTGGGTATGGGGTTTGTGCTGGCCCTTTTGGGGACCACTTTGATCGATCTGCTCTATGAGCCTGTTTATGCGCTGTCGGGTCCAATTTTGGTGTTGCTGAGTTTGGCGAACATGCCATTGATGATCATTTATCCTTACGGGGTGATGCTGTTGGGCATGGGCAATTCGCGCAGCTTTACCGTGCAACAACTGTGCCAAGCGGGAGTTTATCTGGCCTTGCTGATACTGGCCGTGCAGGCGTTTGGAATAATCGGCGTGATGATTGCACAGGTTGTGTCCGTGCTGTGCGTCTACCCCTTGCTTGCGTGGTTTGCACATAGATATCGCGGCTGGGATCCACTATTGGACGCAGGACTTTTCGCGGTGGCCCTCGCAATTTCAGTGATCGTTTTGTGGCTAAATGATCAGGCGATTGCAGAGATTCTGCGTGGCATCGTGGACTAGCTACTTATATTCGATCAAGCGGGCTTTGCGTCCTGCACGTCTGTCGCGCCAAAATTTCAACGCCCCTTGAGCCTCGGGAAATTTACCGATTGTCAGGAATGTCGCCTGCAACAGATGTTCCCCCCGCAGTGTCAATCGAAGGATCTGGGCCGGCCAGATTAAGACAGCTAGCAACGCTTTGATTGAGATCAGAACCGCTGCGATCAGAATAATAATTGGGAACACACCGCCCCAAAGGATAGCCCGCTGCAATTCGCGCCGGTTATACTGTTCGGGGCCTTTGCCATGCAAAGCGGCCCCTTCTGCGTAGGTGTATCCTGCGCGCATGCTGCGTTTCCACCACTGACCAAAGTGGTGCATGTCCACATCATGTAGCGCCATTTCCGCAGCAATAATCCAGATGTCCCATCCCTGTTGGCGCAGACGATAGCAAAGCTCGGGTTCTTCCCCTGCGATCATAGCCTCGTTAAACCCATCAACCTGTGAAAACGCTTTAGCGCGCATCATTACGATCCCGCCTGAAGCATCTGTTTGGCCTGCGGGACGGTCCCATTCGGCGTCAATCAATCGGTTATAAAGCGACGCATTCGGGAACCGCTCGCGCAGCCGTCCGCACACAGCCGCCACATCCGGGTGCGTATTCAAAAAGGTCTCCGCTGTCTTCAGCCAGTCCGGATCCAAAACACAGTCACCATCAATGAACTGAATGAAATCAACGGTGACACCCATTTTGACAAGTCGATCAACACCTGCGTTGCGCGCGCGCGCGGCGGTAAAGGGCTGGTCCATATCGAGGTGCACCACTTCAACACCAGCGGCCTTTGCATGTGCCACGCTATCATCGGTCGAGCCACTGTCGACATAGATGACTGTTGCATTTTGATTGGTAATGGACGCCAAACAGGCTTGGAACCGCGTCCCTTCGTTTCGTCCGATGGCAATGATTGCAGTTGTCATGACAGCGGAGATCGTCCTGTCAGAAGGGGGCGCACAGCAGTGCGGGTAAAGTCGGATCCAAAGGATTTTGGCAGTTTCGACGGTCGCCCGCTGAGTATGGATTTAAGCGATTGCAGACCAGCAGCCCCCAGCATGGACACAGAAAGAAGAGCCGCGCGCGCGGGGCCGTAGCTTTTGAAAAAGTAATGCGCCCAGGATTGGTACCAGTAGTCTGGACGGCGCTTGCGTTCAGACTGTCCAACGCCAGTTGCGGCCCCTTCTGCATGCAGCACTTTGGCCTCGGCAATGTGCCACGACTGCCAGCCGTTTTGCCCAGCTCTGCGCATCAGATCGACTTCTTCGTAATATAGAAAATAGGCGGGATCAAAAAAACCAACGCTTTGGATAGCCTCCATCCGCATCATAACGGCTGCCCCTGAAACCCAATCGACCTGCTGTGTTCCAAGATTTGGCGGCAGGGCCACGGCTGTATGTTCAAACTGCTTGGCGATCACATTCAGGCCCAATGTCCGGATTAGCTCGGACGTGATACTGGGAAAGCGAAAAGCGGCAGTCACTGGACCCGTATCAGGTTTTGCAATGGCGGCCCCTGCAAATCCGATCTGTGGGTTTTCGTCCATGGCTTTGGCCAACACATCGATTGCGTCGTTGTCCAGCGTGGCATCGGGGTTCAATAGCATAATCTTTTGCGGGGGGGCCGTTTGGGCCGCCAACCGTTCGATCACCAGATTGTTGCCCCGTCCGAACCCGTGATTGGTGGTTTCAAGGTAGGTGGTCACGTGTTTCGTCCAAAGAGGTGATTTTGCAGCCTCTGCCAATTGATGGGCGTCATCCCCAGGCGAGGCGTTATCGACAAGGTGGACATCGACGTGGCGGCCCCCATGATCCCGTTCCAAGACACTGTTCACCGCCTTGATGGTCAAATCAGCGGTGCCGTAGTTTATGATAATGACCGACACCTCGGCAGAGTTTTGCATTATTTGGGTCTCAATCTTTTTTGTCTTTCGTGGCGTTCCGACTGTCGCGTGTAGGCGGGTGCACTGGCCGGTTGTGTTGCGTCGGCTTGAGAGGTTCGCCGATAGCCCAAGGTCGATTGACTTGCCGAGGCTACCGGATCCGCGTTGCCTGTTACCCTGCCCAATTCCAACCGCCCCCACAAAGCACCTGCCAGCATCCATGTTAAAGGTGTGACGCCAGAGTTGGGGATCAGATCGATCATGTTACCAGCCAACATCAGGGCAATAACGGATGTCTCGGGCCCAATTTCGAACCGTTTGGCGCGGAGGGTCAAAAGAAAGATTGGGAAGGCAAAAAGGCCAAATTCGAATATGTAGCGCCACCAGCCACCAACCCCCAAGGTGATGATCCAGTATCCATCTGCAAGGGTATAATCGCGGCCCGTGTTTTGGTCATAGACGCGCGAGCGTCCCCATCCCCCCCAGCCAAATACAGGGCGTTGGCTTGCTTTGGTCAGCATTGCTTCTTCGTTACGAAGCCGGACCATCAAAGACCGCGCACGGGCTTCGTCAATACTGGCCGCAGCTTGGCTGATGGTTTCAATGGGCATAATCTGACTGCTGCGTAAAGCAGGATAAAAGATGACTAGGCCCGCAATAACACTGGCCGCAATCAATTGGGTTCGCACCCCAAGAAACATGACCATCGGCAAAAGCAAAACTGCGATGATCAAGGCCCCTAAAGAGCTGGACAGTAAAAGTGTTCCAAAGATCCAACCGGTTGCCAGCATATAGGCCGCGCGCTGCTTTTTGAGAATTTTGGCCAAGCCAAGTGCTGCGGTCGCGGCCATGGCAAAGAAAAGGGCCAGAACCAGTCCGTGGCTTAAAAACACCAATGGCCGCCAAGAGCCGCCGCGAAAGTGTTGCACCCAAGCATGTGGGAAGAAACCGTAGAACGTGATGTTCAGCTGCGGGGACATACGGATCTCGTAAAGTGCCAGAAAAGTGTAGCAGGTCGCAGCAATCACAACGGTTTTGAGCAGCAAAATTTGCATGCTGGGATGCCCAAGATATTTGCGAGCCAAAAGCAGCGGCAACAGCAAAATCAGCGTGGTCAAAATCTCGGAAAACGCGTCGTAGGGCTGAAGCCGCCTTAAAAAGCGCGCATTGGCAATGACGATCCCGTCCCCGTTTGTCATCACCATCATAAACGCACCGAAAACCAGCGCAACGATCGAGAAACGCAACATCAGGTGCCTTGGCATAAGCGGCGCGGTTTGGGTCGTGCTTTTGGCCAGCCCAAATATTACGACAAACACCAATGCGCACAACACTGGGATCGAAATCTTATCCAAACCAGGAAGCAATGGCAGATCAACCGTGTTCCCCTCTGGCAGCAAAAGGAACCCCGCCAAGACGATGACGATAAACGCCTTAGGTGCCGCCAAAGATCGCGCCATAAAAAAGCTGATTACAGGCCAAGTCAGGAAGGCGATGGTAGGGGGTATCAAGAGTTTTTCCTAGAATTGGAGAAGCGATTTAATGAAGGGATTGCTCAAACTCTGTTGGGTCCGTGCGCATGCTTATAAAGTAATTAGAACTTTCAGGCCAATTTTTATTCCAGATTGCCGTTCTTGCGAGCGGATGATTTCAGTTTTTCTTTCACCGAGCGCCCATGAGGCAAGGAAATTTCGAAATGGCAGATATTTTTGAGAGTTATACCACTGGTCTTGAAAGCCCCGCAACTCATCTGGTTGCTGTCGTTCCAAGTGATACAACCGATTTGGATCAGGCCAGCCGTGCGCTGAATACAGCCACCTCGGGCACGGTCCAGATTACCACAGTATCTGGCACCATCGCCACAGTTTTTGTGAACGCTGGTACAACGTTCCCAGTGCGCGCCACACGCATCTGGCAAACAGGCACCACTGCTACAAATATCGTGGCGATGTATTAATGATTGGTTTTGGCTTTAGCAATGTAGGGGCGCAGTCCGAAGGGTCAGCACCCCCCCCCGTCGCCACTCTTTCGCTTGAAAGCCAGACCGATGGGACTGTTCACATCGTGGCTCAGTCAGATACAGAAATAAGTCTGACAGTCTCGGGATCGACTTTTCATGACGGCACTTATGTGATTGATCCCGCAGCTGTCGCACTTGGGCCGGTAAATTTGGTACCACCAATGTTGTTGGGCGATGCCGAGGTCGGCGCGGTCTTGACCGCGGTTCCGGGATTGTTTGTTTTTGATGCCCAAGGAGATGTCCCGGTTGAGACGTTTGTCTGGCAAAAAGACGGTGTGATGTTCCAAGATGGGACATCCGCAACTTATGAAGTTGCCCCTGATGATGCAGGTGTCGAGATCCGTTTGCAGCACATTTTGGGCGCAGTTTCAGTCGTGTCAGAGGCCGTGATGCCGGCCATTAGCGGTGCATCATTTACCGATGACTTTAATGCCTATGCAGATGAAGCCCTGTTGCAGGACCAACCAAACTGGAGTTGGAGCTATGCAGCAGGTGGGGTTATCGTTATTCGCAATGGCCGCGCCGTTTCATATGATGCATCCGCCAGCAACATTGTTGTGCCAACCGTCCCAGATCTGACTGTTGATCATTTCGCAGAGGTCGATGCACATACTATTGGGTCCGGAAATGGGGCTATCATAGAAATTTATGTGCGCTACACGGATAGATTCAATGGATACAGTTTACGCGTTCAAAACGGAATCGGATACGTGACCAAGTACCTATTAGGTGTATCCACGATTATTTCACCTCAGAACTTTACGGCAGTTGATGGTGACATCTTACGCTTTCAAGCCAGCGGCGACACGCTTACAGTCATGCAAAACAGCGTAAGCATTATGACCATTACTGACAGTGATATTACCGATGGGACAGTGGCCATGAAGGTCCGCACGATCAATTCTTTGCCGCCAAATGCGCCCGAGGTCGATCGTTTTAGTTGTGGAGATATTTGATGCCAATTCTAGGATTTCGCGGCTTCCCAAAGGGCCAATCGGTGACGCTGCAGGCAACGCAAGACGGGGTGGCAACGCTGCCCCTGACAGCGGCCAGTTGGGATGCAACGGGATCGGGTTTGCAAGGTGGCCCCGTCACGATCAAACTTGATCGGACCCAAGCCATGGCTGCCCCTGACAGCGTTCGTTTTTCCGTTGAATTGGACAAGACGACCTTCGGCTTGCCTGCCGGCAACAGCACAGCCTACGACCAAGGTTTGCACGAATTAATCTATTTATGGGATTTTGGTGAAGACGCGCCAGATGCAGTCGTACGCAAGCAATGGGATGCCCCACAAAACATCTTTGACAAGTGGAAAACCCGAAGCTGTGCAAAGGGTCCATGGGTAAGCCATGTGTATCGGACCCCCAACACCTATACTGCATCTGTCATCGTCTTGAACCCGCGCACGGGTCAATCTTCTACGGCCAGCGCCACGTTTCAAGTGGGAACGCTGGACGCGTTTTATCCTGCGGGCAATACAATCTGCGTAAACCCCATTGGGGATCCTGATTTTGGCGATGCCCCTTTGAATGCACAGCACGTGAATGCCGATGCTCTGCTCAACGATGATGCGCTTTGGACAGATCAACGGGGCGGTGATCCTGTGAGGTGGCTGTTCAAACGCGGGGGGTCGTTCACATTGGGCGTAAGTTTTGACAGCTCAGAACCCCATGACAATGCTTTTGGCGCCTATGGAAGTGGTGAAGACCCCATCATCACGTCCCCAACCGATGGCACAAACGGCAACAGATGCTTTTATGTGAATGCACGCTATGTCGGTTTGTCCGGGAATAAGACCCCGGATTTACGCATCTTTGGATTAAACTTTCAGGGCAACCACGATCCTACGGTCGAAGAACAGACCATTGACGCTACAAACAAGACAAGCAATGCGTTGCGGTCTGACAAATATCTGGACATTGTCATTCATAAATGTCGTTTCGCGGGTTTCTTTTATTCAGCGGTCAGCACCTATCCACGTGATCTGAACGAACCACACAATGTCCATTTGGATGATGTCGTCATCACCGATTTTGGGGGCCAGTATCCCACAATCTTTGGCGAACACACCCATCCACAAAGTAGCGTTTCCCTAACCGGTACGCGCATCGCGCAAAATCCAGAGGCATTCTCGGATCCTGGCATTCGTGCGCCATCTCGTATTCAAAGCATCACTCAATTGCACATGCGGGGTTGCGATATTTTCCATACCGACGAGACACAACCTTGCATCAAATTCCAGGAAACGCCCCATGCTGATGGGATGATCACGAATGTACATTCCAACAGCTTTGAAGGCGGTTTGGAAGTGATCTCTCTGAACCGAAATGCAACCAACAGCTATACCACGACGGCTGGCCGCGATGGCGGGGCGATCAACAATGCAATCTTTGATGGCAATGTGTTTGTGGGCAATTACCGTTCGATGGTTTTTGCACGCTTGGAAGGGCAAGGCGTCACATATCGTGGCAATCTGTGCATCATGCCGGCAACTGTGCGAACGGGCAGTGGATTGGAGGCCTTGTTCTTTGTCTTCAACCGTGGCGATGAACCAACGACCCAATCTGCCCCCATTGATATCTATAACAATACCTTCGTGCTGTTGCGCACTTCCGAGCAGAACAACGCCCTTTCACCAATTGATTTCTCTTACAACCAACAGGCTGAATATCTGGGCAATCCCGATCATGACGATGTGAACTTTAACAACAACATCCGCCATTATCCCAATCTCGATAGTCCAGTGACGCCCTATGCTCCGCTGGACCGTACCCCTGAGGTGATGTGGACACCACGCAACATCGGACGCAAGGCGCTTGGACAAACCACAGTGGATCCTTTGAACGGCGCCCCTCAAGTCCCATTGGACGCATATGCGCCTTCATTTGCCTCCCCGGCATTGGGCGATGCTATGACAGAACCGGTTTCGTATTTTGATATGTTCCTCGCACAGCGTCCCGAGCCACCAAGCAAGGGCGCATGGGAGGCGCAATAGTCCTACGAGACGGGTTTACTCAGATAGGCTGATCCGACATAAGAACGGGACGAATTTAAGGAATTTATCCCGTGTCTTCCCTGCCGCGATTGGCCTATTTGACCGCTCTTTATCCCGCCGCGTCCCATACGTTCATCCAACGCGAGGTTAGCGCATTGCGGGAATTGGGTTTCGAGGTCGAAACCTGTTCCATGCGCAAACCAAGCCCTGAACATTTGATCGGGGACGAAGAAAAAGCCGCATTTGCCAACACGTTTTACGCCATCGAAACAGGCAAAAAGCCGGCCAAGATGCTGGGGGCCTTGGCCCAAGCGATACTGGCACCGGCGCGCTTATGGACGGGCTTGAAACGGGCGGTACAGACGGCCCCTCCAGGCGTTAAGGGCGCATTAAAGCAAGCGGCCTATTTCGCTGAGGCGTTGATCCTGGCCAAACACCTGAAATCTAGAAATATCAGCCACTTACATAACCATTTTGCCGATCCTTCGGCCAATGTTGCGATGCTGACCTCGGCCCTGTCCGGCATCCCATTTAGTTTTACCCTGCACGGCCCAGCCGAGCTTTACGAGCCCGAAAAATGGCAGCTGCGCGCGAAGATCGAACAGGCCGCATTCGTGGCATGCATCAGTCACTTTTGTCGGTCTCAAGCGATGTATTTTTCTGATCCATCGCATTGGTCCAAACTTAAGATCATTCATTGCGGCGTTCTGCCGGAACGCTACACGCGCCCCAAAGAGACGACAGAGGGAACTGTCAATCTGCTCTTTGTCGGACGGCTGACGCCTATCAAAGGATTGCGCGTGCTGTTTGAGGCGTTTGCAGCAGCACAGGCCCAAAACCCCGCCCTGACGCTAACGCTGGTCGGTGACGGAGATGATCGCGCGCATTTGGAAAAACTGGCGCAGCCGTTGGGCGAGGCTGTGACGTTTCTAGGCTATCAATCCCAAGATGGCGTGGCGGACGCATTGGCGCAGGCAGATGCATTGGTTTTGCCCAGTTTTGCCGAAGGATTGCCAGTGGTGCTTATGGAAGCCTTAGCCGCAGCCACGCCAGTAGTGTGTACCCAAGTTGCCGGTGTCGGCGAGTTGGTCGAGGACGGCGTGTCCGGATACCTCGTCCCTGCCAGCGACGTGGACAGCCTGACAGACCGACTTATCAAAATTGCCTCTGATGCAGGCATGCGCGCCAAAATGGGGGCAGCGGGACGCGAAAAAGTCAAAGAGGCGTTTGATGTTCGCCTTGAGGCTGCCCGAATTGCGACGCTTTTTGTAGATACGGATCACGCAACACATCGTCCACCTCCCTACGAGAAGCCCCTCTAATGTGCGGAATTACCGGATTTCTTTGGTCCACTGGTTCAGGTCCTGATCCTGAACGCGTGCTCAAAACCATGACCAAAGCGATTGATCACCGCGGACCGGACAGCGACGGACATTGGATGGATCCACAGGCCGGTGTGGCCTTTGGCCATGTGCGACTGGCCATTGTTGATCTAAGTGCCGCCGGTCATCAGCCCATGCAATCGGCCTCGCAACGGTACATGCTGACGTTCAATGGCGAAATCTACAATCATCAGAAACTGCGTGCCCAGCTTGAGGCCACAGGCCATGCCCCTGATTGGCGCGGCACCTCTGACACTGAAACGCTGCTGGCCTGCATCGATGCGTGGGGACTGCGCAAAACACTCGAGCAGTGCATCGGCATGTTTGCCTTGGGCCTATGGGACGCCAAAAACCGCGTTTTACACATGGCCCGTGACCGGTTCGGGGAAAAGCCGCTTTATTATGGATGGCAAGGCACCGGGGCCGAGCGTGCCTTTCTGTTTGGGTCTGAACTGAAGGCCCTGCGCGCGCATCCTGCCTTTGAAGGCCAGATTGCCCGCAGCAGCCTTGTCGATTGTCTGCGCCATGGAAATGTCGGCGAAGACCGTTGCATCTATGACGGCATCGCAAAACTGCGGGCTGGGCGTATCATCACGATTGATCAACAAACCGGATCCGAGCAGATTGAAACTTATTGGGACGCGGCCGAGATCGCCGTGCGCCCCAAACCACAGCGCGTTTCGGACACCGAAGTGACGGACGCGCTGGAGGGGTTGCTCAGCGACGCCATCGGTCAGCAAATGATGTCGGATGTGCCCCTTGGCGCGTTCTTGTCCGGCGGCATCGACAGTTCGGTTGTGGTCGCGATGATGCAAGCCCTCAGCGACCGTCCTGTACATACGTTTTCCATAGGGTTCAGCGAAGCACGCTATAACGAAGCCGAATTTGCCCGCGCCGTAGCGGATCATTTGGGCACCAAGCACACAGACCTTTATGTCTCGGACAAAGAGCTGCTGGATGTGGTGCCACAGTTGCCCCACATGTATGACGAACCCTTTGCGGACAGCTCACAAATTCCAACTTACCTCGTGTCTAAACTGGCCCGTGAGCATGTGACCGTCTCGCTGTCAGGCGATGGTGGGGATGAGCTTTTTGGCGGTTATGGGCGCTATGTGCATGCGGCCAAATTGCGGGCCAAGCTTCAAAAAATGCCGCACTCTTTAAGGCAAATGGGCGCCGGGGCCATTCGCGCGCTGCCCATGCCAGTTTTGAACAAACTGCTGGGTGGAATCTTCCCGACACCGCAAGGCAAGGAACCCATTGGCCAACGCCTGCACCGTTTGGCGAATTATGCGCGCCAGCCTGATTTAGAGACCCTACACCGCACAATGGTGTCGAATTGGCGCTTTCCTGACAGCGGCGTTCTGAATGCCGAACCGCCGGTTTCACTGCTGGCCGAGGCCCTGCCCCCGCGCGGTGACCTAAGCGAAATTGAACGCATGATGCAATTGGATATGGCGACTTATATGATCGACGATATCCTCGCCAAAGTGGACCGCGCAACAATGGCTGTGGCCCTTGAAAGCCGCGCGCCCCTGCTGGATCATCGGATCGCAGAATTTGCATGGGATTTGCCGCTGGATCAGAAAGTCCGCGGGGATCAAACCAAATGGGCCTTGCGACAAGTTTTGTATCGGCATGTGCCGAAAGAGCTGATCGAACGGCCCAAAATGGGCTTTGAAGTGCCTATTGGACTGTGGTTGCGATCCAGCCTGCGTGAATGGGGTGCAGACCTTTTGCACCCGGATCGTTTAAACCGCGACGGCTATTTTGACACGGCCCTCATTAAGGGAATGTGGGACCAGCACCAATCAGGTCAATGCAATTGGGGCGCACAATTGTGGAACGTCCTCATGATACAAGCGTGGCTTGAGGACACCCAAGCATGAGTGGCCCGGCCCTAGGTTATAGGCCAGATATCGACGGCATCCGTGCGATCGCTGTGGCTTTGGTCGTGGTGTTCCATTTCGAACTGATCCCCATGGGACGCGCAGGTTTTATCGGGGTGGATGTGTTCTTTGTCCTTTCGGGGTTTTTGATCACGCGGATCATTCTGGCTGGACTGACAAACAATACGTTTTCCATAGCAGCGTTCTATACGGCCCGCGTGCGACGGCTTTATCCTGCGTTATTGACGGTTCTATCCCTTTATCTTTTGGTCGGATGGTTTGTCTTTCTGCCGGATATGTTTGCCGAACTGGCCACAGAAAGTCTGTTTTCCCAACTCTACATCATCAACTTCTATTTCTGGCAGGAAGTGAACTATTTCGGGCTGCAGGCGAAACAAATCCCGCTGCTGCATATGTGGTCCCTCGCTGTCGAAGAACAGTTCTATATCTTCTATCCATTGGTCCTTATGCTGCTGTATCGCTATGCAAAGCCGGCCTTGCTGCCTGTTCTGATTTTCACCGTTCTGGCCTCTTTTGCACTGGGCTGGTTTGCCTCTGGTTGGAAGCCATGGGCTGCGTTTTACCTTTTGCCGACACGGGCTTGGGAACTGGGGGCAGGTGGCGTGCTGGCCATTGCGTTGGCCCGCACAGAAGTTCCCCACTGGCTGGCCCATATTGCAGGCTGGGCCGGTCTGGCATTGATTGGTTTTGCGCTGTTTATCTACACGCCGCTTTTACTGTTTCCCGGTTGGTTTGCGGTTCTACCGGTTCTGGGCGCAATGGCTTTGATCTTGGCCGGATCAGCGCAGCAAGGCCCCACTGCAGTCAGCCGTATGTTGGCGCTGTCCCCGATGGTCTGGCTGGGACGGATTTCATACCCTCTTTATCTGGTGCATTGGCCCATCATCATTGTCTTGGCCCAAATGCTGCCCGAAGTCAGCTGGACAATGCGGGCTTTGGGGCTTGCTGGATCCGTGGTTTTGTCCTGGGCGATCATGCTGTTTATTGAAACGCCCATTCGGCAAAAACGCCGATTGAACTCGAACCGCGCGATGTGGGGTACCTTTGGGGGGACGACTGCGGCGCTGATTACTATATCGGCAGTGCTGATGATCAACTCAGGGGCGCCGGGCAGGTTTGACCCACAAGTCAGCACGCTTTTGACCTATGCCGACGATCAGCCCCACGCGTTCAAGCCCTGCGATTGGCCCCGCCCCACTTGCCTTTTGGGCGCGCCTGATCAACAGCCGACTGTTGCCCTGTTCGGGGATAGCCATGCCAATGCCTACGCCACCGCTTTGGATATGGCTCTGAAAGCCCGCCAGCAAACTGGGGTGCTGATGTTTGGATCAACCTGCATGCCTGTCCTGAATATGGGCGGACCGCGGTGTGATGATTTTACCAAAGCCAGCCTTGAGCGGCTTGAAACCAATCAAACCATCAAAACAGTTTTTCTGGCCTCAATCTGGCGCCAAGCTAATTCCAAAGGCGGCCTGATTGTTGGAGATACAATCATCCAAGGCCCAGCGCTGCACGCAGTGTTCCAAAAAAATCTGGTCGAAACGGTGACCCGCCTTCAGGATAGCGGCAAGACCGTAGTGCTCATTGATCCGCTGTTTGCCACGCCTTCTTTTGTGCCTAAGACCATGGCGCGCAATCTGGCCTTTGGCACCAACTGGCCGGTGGATGTGGCCCGCGCCGATCACGATGCAGAGTTTTCCTTTGCGCAAGCGGCTTTTGACGCCGCAACGGACGCTGGGGCCACACGTATCAGCCCTCTTGAAATTGTGTGCAGCGAAACCTTGTGTTCTGGCACATTGGACGGCACACCCCTTTATACAGACAACAGCCATATCCGCGTGGGCCAAAGCCTGCGCTTTAAATCTTTCCTCAGCGACGCCCTGCCCCGCCCATGACACAGTCTTACTCAGCCCCCAAGATTACCGGCCCGCACAGCTTTGAAAGCTATCAAGAGCAAAAGCACTTCGGGAACCTCGATGGCATCCGCTTTTTGTGCATCATGGCTGTGATGTGGCATCACACACCGCTTTGGAAACCAATGCTGGACATCTCGGTGTTCTTTTCGCGCGGCCATGTGGGCGTCGATTTCTTTTTCGTTCTGTCGGGATATCTGATCACCACCTTGTTGCTGCGCGAGCGGTCGCGCACAGGAAAATTCTCGCTCAAGCGGTTCTATTGGCGCAGAATGCTGCGGATCATTCCAATCTACTATCTGGTGGTCAGCGCTGCTGGGTTTAACGAAATCGTGCTGGACGGCGAATGGTATGAATTGGCCTACTTGCCCTACTATTACCTGTTCTTGTCGAATTTCCTGATACCTGAACATATCCGGCTTTTGGCGCCCACGTGGTCCTTGGCCGTGGAAGAGCAATATTACCTGATCTGGCCGGCTCTGTTGCTATTTTTACCTTACAGATGGGTCATTCCCACCCTCGCGATTTTGATCGGGATCAACTGGATTTCGGCGCTTGATGGCTTTGATCTGATTGGCATTTACGCGTTTGTTGTAGGTGATCTGATTATCGGCGTAGGAACAGGCACCTATGCTGCGATATTGATGGGCTCACTTTGCGCCGTTCTTTTGCACAATCGTCGCAGTTTCGAACTGTTGGCCCGCTTTTTGTCAGGCTATTTCACACCCCTTTTGTGCATGGCCCTATTGTTGATCAGCCTTGCGGTAACACCTGCCGCGCTGGCTGGCTGGCCCAATATGATCGTTCATAGCTTGATGTGCCTCACACTGATGAGTGTGATCCTGCGCGAGCGCAATGTGTTGTCGCCTCTCTTACAATTTGCCCCTGTCCGGCGCATCGGGCAGATCAGTTACGGGATTTACCTGTATCACCTGTTTGCCAAAGCAATCGTTTGGGAAGTCTTCTTGTCCATGGGGATGCAGAATATTTACACCTTTATCGCAGGCTTTGTGGTTCTATCGATCATTATGGCCGAGATTAGCTTTCGAACATTCGAAGCATGGTTCATGGGGTTTCGCGATCGAGGATGGGGCAGGCCCAAGCCCAAATCCTAGTCTTACGGCAAACCCAGTTCGTCCACATGGGCCATGATCTGGGGCATCAACAATTGCGTGCCAGCTGAACTGATGTGATCGTCATCTTCATACAAGGCAACCCCGTCTTCTATGACGCCACAACGCCCCTTTTGAGCCTGATTGCAGAACACCTTATCCGGATAGACGCGCCGCAATCGGGGAGATGTGATCGCGTCCAACGTCTCTATAATGGGTGCGTTCCGGTCTTTGAACACGGCATAAGACGTGCTGAGGGACGGATACTGAGAGCTGTCATAAAACGCTGCATATTTCTCGATGATTTCACCAGCGTACCACCCTGCCTCCGGGACTGGATAGATAGCCATTAAAGGCGGTCCAATCTCTAACAGGCGCGCCATGCCCTTTTGAATCAAGATCTGCGCTTTGTTTACATTGGGTGTTTCCGGTGCGATCCCTAAATACGCATCCTCGTAGATCGGAACAGCATAAGACACGGCGCGCTCGTGCCCCCCCTCGCCATTGTCAAAGGGTTTTGCAAACAGGCCTTGCGGGCGGAACGCAGCTAGGATCAGATCGATCTCTGCTTTCTCAGTCTCAAGAAATTCGATCAAACGTGTCGCATGTCCGTTGCAGCCCGTCCCGGGCGTGGTGACCCCATAAAACGGCGGACAGCCACGAAACAGCAACAAATCAACCTGCCAACCGCGATCGACAAAATTCTGCACCACGGCAGATGACATTGCCTCGGCGTGACTGTCGCCAATCAAGACCACACGGGCCAAAGGCTGAATAAAATCAGGCAGGAATCGACACTGTTCCAGCGGTAACACGTCCGGTTGGCTGTGAATGGACAGATCGATTCCACAGTCAGTCCGGTGGCCCGTTGGCACCATTGCCGTGGCCTGATCAAAGGTTAAACCAGACGGCGCAACACGCTGCCCAAACCCATTGTTAACGTGACCAAAGGCCCCAAGACCTACAAAAACCGCAGTCCCGGCCAGCGTACCTGCAACCACTGTGCGCAGCGACACATGGGTGCCAGCGCGATTGACGCGAAACGGGCGCTCGACGAAACGCCACGTGCCCCACGCCAAAACAAATGTCAGGACAATCAACGCCAGCAGAAGGGGGGCATCGGGGGGCAATGGGCTGCGCAAGCGCGCAAAGGCAAAGATGGGTTGGTGCCACAGATAGGCGCTGTAACTCAACAGGCCAAACCCCACCAAAACGCGATTAGACAACACCAAACCAACCCAAGTCGCGGGGCGTGCAAAAAGAATAATCAGCCCTGTTCCCAAAACCGGCACCAACGCAGGCAATCCCGGAACCGGCGTTTGCGTGGTGAAAAACAGGTTGGCGTACACCAGCAGGCCCAACCCCAGGGCTGCCAGGTATTGGTTTGCAGGCACCTCGCGTCGGAAGCTGATGATCGCGCAGAACACGCCAACCATCAGTTCCCATGTACGAAAGGGTGTCAGATAGAATGCAGCACTGGGTTCATTGCGCACGGCCCATTCGGCAGCAATCAGACTGATCAGCCCCAAAGCAACAAAGCACCCCAAAACAACGCGCAAGCCAAATCGCCATAGCGCCCATAGGATCAAAGGGAAAAAGACGTAGAACTGTTCCTCAACCGCAAGGCTCCATGTATGCAACAGGGGTTTGAGTTCAGAGGCTGGCGAAAAATAGTTCTGCTCGCTCCAGAACAAAATGTTTGATCCAAACAGGACCGTTGCTGCCAGACTTTGGGCAAAATCCTTTAGCGCTTGGGCCGGCATCCAAGCCCAGGCAAAAGGCAAGGATGCGAGCATGACAAAAAACAAGGCAGGCAGAATGCGACGCGCACGGCGTTCGTAAAACGTCTTGATTGAAAACCGGCCTAAATCCAGATCCGTCAGCAAGATGGTACAGATCAGATAGCCACTGATCACAAAAAACACGTCGACACCCACATACCCGCCCGGCATCCACTGGGGATCGGCATGGTAAAAGATCACCGGCACGACAGCCAAGGATCTTAGTCCATCAATTTCGGGGCGGTACTTCATAGCAGTCTACGGGGCCCAGTTTGCGGCACACTCGGCTTCGATTTGGGCAATGGCCTTCGATTTACCCATGCGCAGTGCGCGCAATTGATAGGCGCGTATGAAGGCGATCAACTCTTTGTCGCCATGCTGGGTCTCACGACGCAACATCGCGCCAAAGTATCCCTGCACCATCGCCAGACCACCCAAAACATAGGGCGGTTGCCGCATCTTGTTGACCGCAGAAGCTAGCAAAAACAACGGATGCGTGCCCATATAATACTGCCCGAACCCATGCCGTTTGCGGCCAGTAAAAATGCTCTGTTGGCTAGAGCCCATAGGGCGCAAATGATCAAATCGCAGTTCCGGATCATCCCAACTGACCGGGGTCCAGCCCATCTTGCGCGCCTTGTGACAATCAATGCCGTCCCACATAACCTCGCGGACAAATCCGCCAATTTGCTGGAAACACGCCACTGAATAAAACTTGGTCATGCCAAGTGACATTTCATCCGTGATGTTTTCGCTGACCATGTCGCCTGCACTATTTTTGAAATAGGCTTTGCCGGAACAGGTGCCAATGCGCGGGTTTGCCTCGATACGGTCTGCAAGGATTTCAAAGTAGCGCGGTGGTAAATCCAGATCCAAATCCAGCTTGCACAAATAGGCGTAGTCAGACAGCTCAACAGTGTCTAATCCGGCATAAAACGCCTCAATTACACCCGGCCCCACGGCCCTGTGGCCGCGATCTGGCTTGGGGATGATTTTGATCCAGTCATGGGCCGCGGCATAGTCCGCCAGGATCTGTGGCGTCTCGTCCGTCGAGCCGTCATCGACAATCACCCAAAGCGTGGGCCGCAGGGTTTGGGCCACCATCGAATCCAAGGTACGGCGCATGAACTCTGCCTCATTGCGACAGGGCGAGACCACAACATAAGAACGATCAGACATCTTTTCGGCCTTTATTTGCCACAGGAAACGGGGCCGATGGCGTGCTTTTTCCAAGGAACGCACACAACGGTTCCCAGCCCTCGCCCCCAATCAAATCATAATCCATAAAATTGGCGTTCCCACTGTGCTGCGCCATCACATCAGCTTCATGGCGCTCATACGCGGCGCGGTAGCTTGCCTCGTTATAAATGTGGGAGCCATAGAACGCATCGCTGAGGTCATTCAGATAAGTTTGCTTTTGAACCACACGCATATCAGCCAATTCCTGCGACATGTGGCGACGGCAGGAATTTAGCCAACTGGCCATATCACGGCGCGTGTAAATAAAGCGTGCGTTGGGAAACTCTTGCGCCAACTCACGGTGCAGCACAGCGACCGTCAAATCGGTCAGTGCGTTGTATTTATAGACCCATGTGGGCCATTGGCTGACGATCTGGCCTGCCTCTACATGGGCAATGGGCGGCAAATGGAACGGTTTGTATCCAAGCACCTCCAACGCGTCGTTTAGCGAGGTCGTCCCGGTCTTGGACAACCCGATCCCAAAGATAAATGGGCGTTGGCGCGGCACGTGACCCAAAACGCCGTAAATCATTTTGTCTCGAATACGAGAGACCAAAGAAGGTGGCATAAAGACCATCCAAATAACTGCGAGGCTGCCCTCATACACACGGGCGGATACCCGATATTTATGGCAACACCAAGGAAGATATGGGCAAGATTAGTGCAACCCCATCTACAATCCCAGAGACTGGCACGGTTTTGTTGCACAAAAGGCAGACCAACGTCTTTGTGATAGTTTTTTGCAGGACTTAGGTATGAAAATTGTGTTAAGCCACATCTGCTGATTTTCAGCTGTTTGTTTATTGATTCAGAGACCTTCTATGGCCACGTCCACGACCGCACCCAATCCTGTGTTTGCGACCCTCAACAACTGGGGCATCTGGTGGCTTGTGATCGCAACTGTGTTTGCGCTGCTGTTTTTCCAAAACGGCCTCAGCGCCTTGTTCGTGGCCTGGCAACTGCCTGAATACAGCCACGGCCCCCTGATCCCAGTGCTTTCAGGCTTGCTATTTTTGCGCCAACTCAAGGAATTCCCCGTTGATCTAAGCAAAGATCGCGTGCGCTGGCCCGGCGTGGTTGTGGTGGGATTGTCGCTGGCCCTCGGGACCTTGGGCATTCTGTCTAACATTGATGATCTGGTCGCCTACGCGCTAATCCTGTGGGTGGGCGGTATCTTGTTGGTCAGCTGGGGCTGGAACATCGGCAAACAGTTCTGGCCGCCCGTGGTCCATCTGGTGTACATGTTGCCGCTGCCCGGTGTTATCTACTACAAAGTCTCTAATTCACTGCAATTCGTCTCATCCGAGCTGGGTGTGATCTTCCTGCGTATGATGGATGTGCCGGTCTTTCTGGACGGTAACATCATCGACTTGGGCATCCTGAAACTGCACGTGGCCGAAGCCTGTTCGGGCCTGCGGTACATGTTCCCGATCCTCAGCTTTTCCTACATTTTCGCAGTCCTCTACCAAGGTCCCATGTGGCACAAGGCCGTGCTGTTGATCTCGGCTGTGCCTATTGCGATCTTTATGAACTCGGTGCGCATCGCAGTGGCCGGTGTGATCGTTCAATACTACGGCGTTGATTGGCTCGAAGGGTTCACACACTTCTTTGAAGGTTGGGTGATTTTTGTAAGCTGCATTATGATCCTATTCGGGTTGGCATGGCTGATGCTATTTCTCCACCCGGAGCGGCCAAAACTAGTAGACGCCTTGGATCTGGACACCACAGGTCTGGGCACGCAGGCCAAACGCATCCAAAACATTCTGCCAACGCGCGCCCTGATCACCACAGCCATGCTATCCGTAGCGGCCTTTGCTGCGATCCAGGCCTTGCCCGATCGCAACGCGATGAACCCCGCCCGTGACAGCTTTGTTTTGTTCCCACGCCAGATCGGTGAATGGCAACAAAGAGGGCCACGGCAAATGCTGAACCCCGGCGTCGAAGACGTGCTGGGGGCTGATGATTATCACCAAGTGACCCTGCGCAAAGACAATACCGAGAACGCCGTAGGCCTGTTTATGGCGTGGTACAACGATCAATCCCAAGGCGGTGTACATTCGCCCGAAATCTGCCTGCCCGGTGCTGGATGGGAAATCGCGTGGCTGGAACGCACAGACATCACAGAAGTGATGCAAACCGAAGTGCCGTTCA
This sequence comes from Algirhabdus cladophorae, assembly GCF_044772865.1. Classification (GTDB taxonomy): domain Bacteria; phylum Pseudomonadota; class Alphaproteobacteria; order Rhodobacterales; family Rhodobacteraceae; genus Algirhabdus; species Algirhabdus cladophorae. Next base: position 110,088 of record NZ_CP173029.1, on the reverse strand, counting down.
ACATCAACCGCGCCATCATCCAAAAGGGCGAGACCCGCATGATGGTCTATTACTGGTTCCAACAAAAAGAACGCCGCATCGCGTGGGATTTTGCCGCCAAATACTGGTTGATGATCGACGGGATCACCACGGGCCGCACTGATGGCGCGTTGGTCAGGCTGACAACCCTTATCAGCGACGGCGAACCGGAAGAAATGGCCGAAGCAAGGCTGATGGAAGTTCTCCAAGACCTCCAAGCGCCGCTGCCACGCTTTATCCCAACTGACGGCATTTGATTGTCTGAGCCGGGTATTTAGGGCAAACACCGCTAGACCACTGTCCAAAAAGAGGGCCACTGCATGTCTGGGCCAATCGCCAATACATTTATGATTGGGGCGCAAAAATCTGGGACCACGTATCTTGCGTCCCTGTTGGCCCAACACGCTGACATATGTGTCTCTGACCCCAAGGAACCGCAGTTCTTTGGCAAGGAATTTGATCGCGGTTTCGAGTTTTACAGCCGCTGTTTCGCCCGCCCTGACGCTAAAATCCGGTTGGATGCGTCGACCACCTACACGTTCTTACGACCCCGCCATCTGCTGGACGAGGATGGAGCACCCGGTTACACCGAAAACATCCCTCAGCGGATCAAGGACCACAGCCCTAACGCCAAATTCATCTACATCATGCGCGATCCAGTCAAACGGATGATGTCGATGATCCGCCATGGGGCACGCAACGATGAACGCTCGCGCGGGGGGACGGTAACCTTGCAAGCCGCCGTAGAACGCAATCCAATGGCCTTGCTGATCAGCAAATATGCCGATCAAATCGAACGCTATCTCGAGGTCTGGGACAAATCAGATTTTCTGTTCCTGCGCTTTGAGGACCTCAAGGATAACCCGCAAGAGGTCACATCCCAAGTACTTGATTTTCTGGAGCTTTCGCCTCTGACCCTTAGCTTGGACGCCGCCAAAGAAGATCAACATGGCGCCTACCGCTATACGACTGCGGGACGTGTTTTGAACCAGTTGGGCGGTGCAAAATCGCTGGCGCGCAAGGCCTTGCCTGCCCCTCTACACCGCTGGATCAAATCGTCGATCGCCACAGCGCCGTCGGACCTCACCTTTACGGAAATCGACGTCGTAGCCCCCCTATTGGATGACGACCGGCAGCGTGTTTTTGAGCTGACAGGATTGCGGATTTAGACCGTTACTTGAACGGGTCTTTATACCAGCCCAGTTTTTGTTTGAGGATCGCCCAAAGGAACGGCGGCTCGTGCACCACATAGCGGTGAAAGCGCGCGCGTGGTTCTTTGGCAAGGCGATAAAGCCATTCAAATCCCCACTCGGTGATCCATTCCGGCGGGCGCTCAAACGTCCCGCTTTCGTAATCAATCGTCCCGCCCAAAGGCAACCACAGCTTTACACCCGGCATCTGGTCGCGGTATTTCATGATGAACTTTTCCTGACGACCACCGGCCAGACCCACAAGGCAAACAGTGGCGCCTGAGGCGTTGATCGCCGCGATCATCCGCTCGATTTCCGCAGGATTGGTGTCGAAATCAAAGTCTGGCGCATCGGTGCCCACGATCATCTCGCGGCCCACTTTGGCGTTCACATTCTTAGCGGCCATGTCCGCAATGCCAGGTTTACCGCCACACAGAAACACCGTGATATCTGGGTTGTCCTTGTGGTGCATATAGAATTTCGGGAAGTAATCAGACCCTGACACACGTTCACGCACCGGGGTGCCCAACCATTTGGTGGCAAAGAACATAATCTGGCTATCACAGGTGATCACATCAAACGTGTCCAGCAGATCGTAAAACTCACGATCGCTTTGCAGCTTCATGATCATATCCACATGCAGGGTCAGCATGGCCCCTTCAGTGAAGTTCTGGACCAGATCATCCATATCCAAATCGTGCACATAGGCATTCAGCATAGGCACTTTTTTCAATTCAGACGTCATCAACGGTCTTTCAAAATTGCTTCCATCTGGCATTACGCGGACACCATGTATTTGTCCACCAAGGCCTTGGTGCCTTTGATATTGCCAGCACTTGAGGCCCCGAACACAATAGATTCGACCCCAGGCAATTCGGAAATCCAATGGATCGCCTCATCAGCAGGAATAGCGCCAGAGGCATAAACCGACATGGCCACCGCCCGCACGCGCCCCGATTGTAGCGCATCCAGATAGGCATCAAACCCACCGGACATCCTAAACCCGATCTTGTTGATGTTGGAACAAATGATCGGGCGTTCGATGCCTTCGGCCTCGAGAGCCTCCAGCAAAGCAGGCATATTCATTGTGATATAGGCCGGTTGGGCGTTGTATTTTTCGCGGATGTGATCATCAAAAATCTTGAACGCTCGGGTAAAGCCCATGCCCAACAAAAGGTCCGTAAACACGTTCTGGATAAAGACGACCGGCGCGTTCGTGCCGTCAAACATCTTCATCTCCATATCGATCAGAACCTTAGCGATCCCGTCGACTTCTTTCGTGGCCAACGCCTTACCACCGGCCAAAGCCGTGGACAGCAAACCATCCTTGGGCATGAATTCCTTAAGCGCACCCACCATGCCATGTTCAGTCACGGCATTCGCATATTTATGGGCATATGGCATGCACGGATAAAACGTGAAATCGCTGTAACGCGCTTGATCCGCCTTCACCCGTTTTGCAATCTCGGCAATCCGGTCGTGGGTCGTGCACATGAACGTGTTGATGCCTGCATCATAGGCCACATCCAGCACATCCATAATCGCGTCAGTCTTTTGAAACCGCATCGCTTGGGCACGCGCCTTTTCTTCGGACATGTGATTAATGCCAAAGAACTGGTTGTCGCCAAACAGCAGCTTGTTCATTTTCTTTTCGGTTGTCATCTGCTGGGCCCCTTACGCTTTGCGACCAAACCAACCGCGACGCGCGGGCGCCTGCGGCGTTGGACGGGCCGAGGCTTGGCCAACGGCCTGCCCGGTTTCGGCATTTTCAATAATCATCGCCATCGTCTGATCGGTTTGGGTCGCACTGGCGAAATCATTCTCAGACGCCGTGTTTTTGCCATCCCGCACTGCGCAGATAAATTCATCCAGCTGGGCCGAATATTCCTCGCCACGCAAGTAAAACCAACGATCCTCGGTCAGTTCGGTGGTGTATTTCACAGTCCAGCCTTCGCTATATTCGTCCAAACCGGCAACAGGCTTGCGCAGATAGGCCTGACACTCCTGACGGTCCGCATACAAGCGTCCATTGGTGCCAATCAGGCTGATCTTGGTCGACATCTTGCGATGGCTTTCATCAGACCAGTTCACCGATAGATGCGCTGTCGGCCCCTCGTCCCAGCGTAGTGTCGAGAACACTTCGTCATCTGTGCCTTCGGAAAAAACCTGACCCAGAACCGACCCTGTTACCTGACCCGGCGCACCAAAATACCAATTCAGCAAATTCAACGGGTGCGCTGCATAATCATACAAACATCCACCGCCTTCGGCCTTTTGGGTCCGCCACGTGGCCCGCTTGGGGCGCAACACAACAGGGCCATAAGCCTCGGCCAGAATATGGGTGATCTTGCCAATAGCGCCTGCATCGATCAGTCGCTTCATTTCCTGAAACGCGCCAACATAGCGGTAATGATAACCCACTTGCGCCACCAACCCTTTGGAGGCCGCCAGTTCAGTGAGACGTTTGCTATCCTGCCAGTCCAGACAGAACGGCTTTTCACAAAACACATGCAGACCTTTGTTCAAAGCCTGCTCCACCATAGGCGCGTGAAACCGCGAAGGCGTGGCGATCACCACAGCGTCCAGCGGTTCCTTCTCCAGCATCTCGTCAAAATCGCGATACATCGGGGTCGCAATGTTCTTGCCCAGAACATCGACCATAAAACCGGCGCCATCACAGCCGACAGTGTCTACATCAGGATGTGCGTTGACCATAGAAAAATGGCTCAAGCCCATTTTCCCAAGTCCCACAACGGCCACTTTTAATTTTTGCACGTTGGCTTGCCTCAATATTTGTTCTTAGCGTATCTGGGGCGCAGTTGTCTTAAATCGCGCCACATATGCTGTATTCACCACGCTCATGCAACGCAGATGCGGTTAGAATGCGGCAATCCCATGACAATTCGGCAAGGGCCCGCCAAAATTTCAACATCTTTAGCCAATATAAGTGGCCAAATGGAAACTATCGCGGCAAATACGGTCTACACAGGCGCATTCCATGTCCAATGTCGCAAAATGATGAAAAAAGAACCAATATAAAGAAAGTCCTTTGAAATGATCACTCCTGTTTTGTTGTGTGGGGGCTCTGGCACCCGACTGTGGCCTTTGTCCCGCAAGTCCTACCCAAAACAATTTGCAGCGTTATTGGGCGACGAAACCTTGTTTCAGGCATCGGCCAAACGTTTGGCCGGTGAAGGCTACGCAGACCCTGTCGTCGTCACCGCTTCTGATTTCCGGTTTATTGTGACCGAACAGTTGTTGACCGTTGATATGGATCCAGGCGCGATTTTGATCGAACCCGAGGGCCGCAATACAGCGCCGGCTATTTTGGCCGCAGCCTTGCATATTTCCAGCAGCGATCCAGAGGGCCTGATGTTGGTCGCGCCGTCAGACCACGTGGTACCGGACGATGCTGCATTCCGCGAGGCTGTTGCACGGGGTATTCCCGCCGCCCAAAGCGGCCAATTGGTCACCTTCGGTATTCAGCCGACCCATGCAGAAACCGGCTATGGCTATTTGGAACTGTCGAAAGCGCCTGACAGCGACGCACCGGTCGCCCTGAAGTCTTTTGTTGAAAAACCTGATGCCAAGACAGCTGTCAAAATGCTGAAAGATGGCAAGCATCTTTGGAATGGCGGGATATTCCTGTTCCGGGCCTGTGACATCATCGATGCGTTCAAATCCCACGCCCCTGCCCTTTTGGCCCCGGTGCAAGCCGCCTACAAAGCCGCCAAAAGCGATCTCGGCTTTTTGCGCCTTGATCCTGAAAACTGGGCGCAAGCCGAAGACATTTCAATCGACTACGCCGTGATGGAACGGGCAGACAACCTGAGCGTTGTGCCGTTCAAAGCCGGATGGTCCGATCTGGGCGGATGGGATGCCGTGTGGCGCGAGACCGGTCCTGATTCCGACGGTGTCGCCACCTCTGATCATGCCACAGCCATTGATTGCCAGAACACTTTACTGCGTTCAGAAAGCGACGGCCTTGAGGTGGTTGGGATCGGTTTGGACAATGTGATCGCCGTGGCCATGCCTGACGCGGTTTTGATCGCCGACAAATCCCGTGCCCAAGACGTGAAAAAAGCTGTTGCCGCTTTGAAAGCCAAATCAGCGCTTCAGGCGGAATCTTTTCCCAAGGATCACCGCCCATGGGGTTGGTTTGAAAGCCTCGTTGTTGGCAATAGATTTCAGGTTAAACGCATCTTGGTTCATCCCGGTGCCGCGCTGAGTTTGCAAAGCCACCATCACCGGTCCGAGCATTGGATCGTTGTGGAAGGCACCGCAGAAGTTACGATCAATGAAGAGGTCAAACTGGTCTCGGAAAACCAGTCGGTCTACATCCCATTGGGCGCCACGCACCGCATGGTCAACCCGGGCAAAGTACCAATGGTATTGATCGAAGTTCAGACCGGGTCTTACCTAGGGGAAGACGATATCATCCGCTACGAAGACGTTTACGCCCGCGACTAAGGGCGTTGGGTATCTGAGTAAGCACAATCAAATCAAACTGATTCCCCGTTTATCCCTTGGCGAAACTGGCTTCAAAGCCGCTTCAACCAGAGGTAGTTTTCACTGTTGAGCAATTTGAAACAATCCACGATATTGAGGGGAGTTTTCCGAAATTTATCGCAAATATGAGCTATTTCGTTAACCTTTGAACAAATGTGCTAACACATCTTTAACACATCAAGTACTGTCGGTCCGAGTGTGTGTGTGTTTGGGAATGTGCCGAGCGTATTTGGGCGACAAGAGTTTTTCTTACCGGTGGATGTGTGCCACCAGCCTGATTTTGAAGACGTAGAGGAGGCGGTGGTGAAGCCGCTCTTTTGCGACCTTCTGCGTTCGACCTCTTCAAAATAAATCACTCATTATAGAGTCGCCGCGTGTGTGTGCGTGCGACAGTTCCGTATGCCTTTTGGCTGCCAAATGAGAGATAAAAGTTATGACCTATCATTATAAAGAATGGACTGCGTTCACGGAGGCTGACCTTCTGGCAACAGCGTCCGGCAGCAAGTCCTGGACCATCAACAAAGGTGACACGTTCACCATGCCAGGATCCGCTTCGGTCACTTTGTCGACTTACGACAACGACCGTACCTTGTCTGGCGACAACTGGCGCAACGACAATGCCAACGACCGCTCTGGCCAATATGCCAGTGTCGATGGCGAACGCGTCGGCAGCCAGATGTATGCGGAAAGCTATCACATCCTGCGCGGCTCTGACGGCAAAACATACTACATGATCGAAATCGAAGTCGAAGGTCACGACGCTGCTGGCGCTGGCGACGATTACTTCTCGTTCTATGGCTCGGTTCCTCCTGCCGGCGTTCAATTGACTGTTGCAGGCACATGCAACGTCACAGGCTGCTGGGTGGATTATTCCTGCCTGTCCGCTGGTGACATGGCCCCTGCCAACACTCCGCCCACATTCACAAACGTGCCAGAAGACGGCATCATCTGCGTGGACGAGAACACAACATTCGTCATCAACCTCAACAGCGACGATGTAGACGGCGACACAGTGACATATTCGATCACTGGCGGCGCTGACGCGTCTTCTTTTGAAATCGACGCCCACACAGGCGAGCTGACTTTCGTTGGCGCTCCTGATTTCGAAAACCCAACAGACGGCAACGGCAACAACACATATGATGTGACTGTTACTGTGACGGACGAACATGGTGCCTCTACTGAGAAGGCCATGTGGATCAAAGTCAAAGACGTTCCTGAATGCGACGAGCCTGTCTGCATCGTGATCGAAGCAGAATCGATGCACCTCAACGGGTTCCACGCTGTTGGCGGCGCAAACGCATCGGACGATTGCCTGGTGAAAATCAACTGCCTCGGCGGTACAGGCGATATTTCAACTACATTTGCTGGTCCATCAGGCACATATGATCTGACTGTGTTCGCACAGGACGAAAGCGATGGCCAATCGGTCATCATGGTCAAAATCAACGGCGAAGTTGTCGGCACCATCAATCTGGACCAAGACAACAACGGCGGCGGTTCTAACAACGGCCACTTCTCCGAGTTCACAGTAGACGACATCCAGATCAACACTGGTGACACTGTCACTCTGTGGGCCCAAAGCGATCGCGGCGAATTCGTTCGCATCGACAAGATCGAATTGTGCCAAGACGGTGAAGTTTGTGACGAAAAACTGGACTTTGAAGGCGTTGGCGCTGGTACAGTTGTATCCACGCAGTTTGCTGGTGTGACGATCTCTGCACAGCGTGACGACAACAACACTGCTGCCAACGACGCAATGATCTTTGACAGCAACAACCCGACAGGGGGCGATCACGACCTTGGTTACACAGGCCGCGGCAACATCCTGATCATTTCCGAAGACAACGACAGTTCTGACCCCGATGACGCAATCGGTGGTTCGATCACGTTTGACTTTGACAACCCATCCGATCTGCAAAGCATCGTTTTGTTGGATATCGAAGAAAATGGCGGCACAATCGAGCTGACATTGGCTGACGGGTCCACACAATCCATCGCGATCCCTGCGGCGGGCAACAACTCTGCCCAGACCGTTACATTGAACGCGACAGATGTGACACAGATGGTCATCAACTTGGCCGGTTCCGGTGCGGTTGACGATCTGTGCTGGTCCCCAGGTGAAGCCCCACAAACAGCATCGCTGGGTGGTGTGTACTTCATGGATGTCAACGACAACTCTGTCCAAGACGCAGACGACATGGCCGTTGTTGGCGGCACAGTTGTGCTGTTCCAAGACGGTGTTGAAGTGGCCCGTCAGGACACAGGCGCCGATGGCTCCTACCTGTTCGAAGACCTGACACCGGGTGACGGCTACACAGTTGAGTTCCTCGATACAGGCGAAGGCAAAACATTTGTCGACGCTGACCAAGGTGGCAACGACACAATCGACAGCGACGTGACATCGGTCACAGGTGGCAATGGTTCAACCGGCACCATCTCCTTGGCTGCTGGCGAAGACAAGCGTAACGTCGATGGCGGGATCGAAGATCCAGGCACTTCTTCCTTGGCGGGTCGTGTGTTCATCGACAGTGATGACGACAACGACGACAACAACAATGGCGACGAAACTGGTATCGGCGGCGTCACTGTTAAGCTGTTGGATGGAAACGGAAATCCTGTTCTGGACGGTGCTGGTGTGGCAATCACAACAGAAACCAACGCAGACGGATCTTACGAGTTCACAGGCTTGGACGCAGGTCAGTACCAAGTGATGTTCGACACAAACGACACTGATTTGGGCGGCCGTACATTGGTCACACAAAACGCTGGTGTGGACGATACATCCGACAGCGACGTTGGCGCAGATGGCATGACGCAAGTTGTGACATTGGGCATCAACGACCGTGAAGAAGATCTGGACATGGGCGTCGAAGACCCCGGTACATCTTCCTTGGCCGGTCGTGTGTTCATCGACAGCGACGATGACAACGACGACAACAACAATGGCGACGAAACCGGTATCGGTGGCGTGACTGTTAAACTGTTGGACGGAAACGGAAATCCTGTTCTGGACGGTGCTGGCGTTGCCATCACAACCGAAACCAACGCCGATGGCTCTTACGAGTTCACAGGCTTGGACGCAGGTCAGTACCAAGTGATGTTCGACACAAACGACGCTGATTTGGGTGGCCGCGTATTGGTTGACCAAAACGCAGGTGTTGACGACACATCCGACAGCGACGTTGGCGCAGATGGCATGACGCAAGTTGTGACATTGGGCATCAACGACCGTGAAGAAGATCTGGACATGGGCGTCGAAGACCCCGGCACAGCCTCCTTGGGTGGTCGTTACTTCTGTGACGACGACGATGATGGTGTCCAAGGTCAAAACGACACTGCCATCGTAGCCGCGACAGTTGTGTTGTTGCTCAACGGTGTCGAAATCGACCGTATGGAGACTGACGAAAACGGAAACTACCTGTTCGAAAACCTCGATGCAGCTGATGGCTATCAGGTTCAGTTCCTTGACACTGAAACTGGCAAACAGTTCGTTGCAGCCGATGTAGGCCAAGACGACACTGTCGACAGCGACGTGACAAACGTTGTGGACGGCAATGGCGTGACCGATACGATTTCCTTGGAAATCGGCGAGGACAAGCGCAACGTTGATGGCGGTATTGTTGATCCGGGCACAGCATCTTTGGGCAACAAATTGTTCATCGATGCCAATGGTAACGGTCTGCAAGATGACGGCGAAGTTGGTGTAGACGGTGTGACTGTCACGTTGACAGACGGCAACGGCAACACAACCACAACCGTGACAGCCAATGGCGGCATGTACTTGTTCGACGGTCTGAACGCTGGATCCTACTCAGTTGAATTCGACGACGTTGATACATTCGTCTTTACCAGCCAAGACGCCGGTGACGATGCTTTGGACAGCGACGTAGATGCAAACGGTGTGACCGCTTCCTATACATTGGCTGTTGGCGAAGAGAACCTGACAGTGGATGCAGGCTTGGTCTCGGCTGATCCAACCATGATGGACGATATGGCCATGACATGCGCGGACGAAGAGAAAACCGTCGATGTGCTTTCGAATGACGTGGACACCGGCCCGCTGACGATCACTTCGATCAACGGTATTGCCATCGCTGAAGGCGAAACGGTGGAAACTGCCGCTGGCACATTCGTGACCCTGATGGGCGGCGAGTTGGTCATCGATGGTGAAACAGCCTACGCAGGTTTGGACATCGGCGAAAGCGCGGTTGAGACCATCACATACGGCGTATCCGATGGTCAAGGCGGGGCCGGCACTGCCGACCTGGCAATGACCTTCTGTGGCGATGCAAATACTGTTGATAGCCTTATCGGTAGCCTACCGGCCAATCTGATCGAATATCAGCTGCAAGCTGGTAACGTGAACTCACCGGTTGAAGACTTTGGCTGGGATCTGAAGATTGTGAATGCCGACGACGCTCGTCTGGACGGTATCACCTTCACCAACGCCTATTGCCTCAGCATTCGTGACCCCGCCGCCGACAGCGATACATTCGCCACTGCGCCGGTTGTCACAGGCGATATGTACGGTACTGACGAAATCGGATCTGGGTTCTTTAACTCAAATCAGGTGTCATTTGCCAATGGTCTGGCCGCTGGCGAGAACATGGACATCGTCAACTGGATCCTCAACGAAGACTTCGAAGGCCAAGGCTACACTGGTTGGGAAGTTCAACGCGCAATCTGGGAATTCACAGATAGCTTTGATACAGACATCTTGTCTGCGTCTGACGCAGGCTATGGCGACGACGCTGCAGTTGATGCAATCGTTGCTCTGGCCCTTGGGCAAGACGGTTTCGAAGCAGGCGTAGGTGACATCATTGGTGTGATCGTTGATCCTAACCCAGTAACTGGTTCGAATGCTCAACCGTTCATCATCGGTATGAAATTCGAAGATTATGACTGCATCTGCTGATAGCAGGTCAAAGAGATGGCAGGCGCCCGGGGCTCGGGCGTTTGCAGTAGACGGAGCCCCCGTCGGGTCAGATTAGGTCTTAACTAGACCACATTTGATTGAAACCATTGGTCTCGTAAGGAGAACGATATGAAGAAACTGGTTATTGCCACTTCGGCATTGGTAGCTTCTGCAAGCGCTTCGTTTGCAGGCTGCAACAACCTACCTGGCATCCCGTGTAACGATGTGCCAGAAATCAGTGCTCTGCAGGGTACAGCCGCTTTGGCCGCTGTTGCTGCTGTTGTACTGTTGGCTTGGGAACGTCGCCGCCGCGCTGCGTAATCAAACAACGTGTAATGCGTATTTAAGCCCGCCGTTTATTTCATTCGGCGGGCTTATTTTTTAACAGACTCCGACCTATCACATTTCACTCAATTTGATAAAGCTACCCTATGACCGCTTTGGACCCACAACACTCCTCTTCCCGACAAAAAATTGCGCTTTTGGGCGCTCTGTTTATCTTCCTTAGCGAGCTTTTCGTGATTGGCACGCTGTTCAAACACGCAATTGATTTTAAATGTCTGGACAATTGGCCCATCTACGCCTGCCAAGGGGCAAGTGGCACAATGATCGCCATATATTGCTGCTTAGGTGCCTTGCTTTTGCTGTTTATGCTGCGTCCAGCGCCTTTCCAAAGACTTATCAACCAAGCCGGCCAACACATCTGGCCCCTTGGGCTGAATCTGTTGGGCGCCGCTGTCGCACTGATCCCACTTTCTCTGCTTGGCAAAAACTCTGGGACATCCGCCCTAATCCCCAGTTTTATCTGTTGGGGCCTCGGGATGGCCCTTATTCTTATTGGGCTCGCACTATTTATTGCTCCGATTGGTAGGTGGTCCGCCTTTCTGAAAGAAGAATGGTCTAGCCTGCTACCTGTTTTGGTTGTGGGCAGTGCCACACCTTATCTTGCGACAATTGTTCGCCCTTTATGGCATATCGAAACGATCGCCGATTACACGTTCAACGCAGTCGCTTGGCTGATCCAATTTGCCGGGTATGAGATCGATATATACACTGCTGAGAAAGTGATCGGCAAAGGCGACTTCCACATCGGCGTAGCACCACAATGTTCAGGGGTAGAAGGCCTCGCATTGGTGACAATTTTTGTGACGCTCTACCTCTTTCTCTTTCGCAGAACCTTAAAATTCCCGGGGGTGCTGCTGTTGTTCCCTCTTGGGATGACCGCTTCGATCATTTTCAATGTGATCCGCGTCGCGGTCCTGCTGATCATCGGCCTCGAAGGCAATCCCGAGCTGGCCGTGGGCGGTTTTCACAGCCACGCAGGCTGGCTGATGTTCACACTTGTGGCCTTGGGCATCGTAGCACTGGCCCAATCCGTCCCAGCCTTGCAAAAGAACGCTGCGCACACAAAGGCAGCCCCTGCTCCATTGGTCCCGTTTTTCCAAGATCAAACCGTCGCCTTCATCCTTCCCTTCGCGGTCTTCATGTTCAGCGCCTTGCTGGCTACGGCGCTGACTTCATCCCCTGCCCTGTTCTATCCGGCCCGTGTCGTATTGATGGTTTTGGTGCTAGCCGCGTTCTTGCCAATCTTTAAGCGCCTGCCATGGCGCCTTGATCCAGTAGCAATCAGCGCAGGCGCATTGATCGGGCTGGCGTGGGTGATCATCCCTGTCGATCCGGTCGAAGGTCCAGCGCCTTATGGCACACTGACCGGGGCCGCTTTGGTCGGCTGGTTTGTCTTGCGCGGATTTGGCACCATGATTCTGGTCCCAATCATCGAAGAAGTGTTCTTTCGCGGCTACCTTGAGCCGAAAATGCGCCTTGGAACAGGTCGTGCTTGGATTCTTGTGGCTAGTCTTGGCACCGCTGTTTTGTTTGCCGCTTTGCATGGTAGATGGGCCGAGGCCTTTGCGGCAAGCTTGATATTCTCTTGGGTTGCCTACCGAAAAGGCAACATTACAGACGCCATTGTTTCGCACATGGCTGCCAATGCGATCGTATTTGGGGTGGCCGTTGCCACTGGAAATCTGGCAATAATCTAAAAACACACGTCTAAATCAGCGTGAATTTGCCCAGATAAACCTGGTATCGGCAGAAATTTGTCTCATGTTAACCGCGTGTTACGCGTTACGAGCAAACTTCAGCCACAGATTTACCCCACGTGCGACAGACACAACCCGTGCGTGTTTTCGCCCCGACAGAATTAGCGTTATTTTGCCTTGAATCGCAGTTTTCAGGGGAAATTCGCATGGGCGTTAGCAACCTATACACGATCTTTTCATAGTTAAGGACGATTTTCGCCACATTGTTAACCGAACGTTAACGGTGAGCAAGGCGGTTAACTCCGTTTGTGGTGGAGGGTGAAGGACGCAGGTCCCCAGCCCAAATTGAAATTTGATCGATGACGCAAGCAAGTTTGGAGGGGCTCCAAGCGCTACGTTATCATTTTGGGAGTACTGGGTGATGATGCCAGCTTTACTAAGCCTTTTGGCACTTTTGGGTCTTGCTGGCGCTGCGGGTGGCGGCGGTGGCGGCAGTGACAGCGATAACGAAAGTGACTCAGCCGAAGAGAGCAGCGATGTAGCGCCAGTCTCGACTGCTGGCGGCGGCTCGACGGGCGGCTCGGCTGGCAACCCTCCAGCAACCCCGGATGACGAAACTGATCCCGAAGACGACGAAGCAGAAGACGAGGCCGAAGAGGAAGAGGAAGAGGAAGAGGAAGAGGACACAGGATCAGGTGGAGATGAAACCCCTGAAAATCCAGAGGATCCTGAAACTCCCGAAGACCCCGAGACACCAGAAACCCCTGACACACCCGAAAGCCCCGACCTGCACGAGGGCGCGACGGCCGCAACCACAAACGCACCCGATGTCGTTAGCATGGGTGCCACCATCGATATTGACGGCGGCCGCGTTACAACCATCGAAGTTGATACCGATCAGGAAATCGCGTCCCTTGAAATCATCAGTGGCCCAAGTCACGGCAACGCCACGATAAACCCAGATAACTCCATCGCGGTTGTTATGTCTGGAACGGATTATAGTGGCGAATTATCAGTAACTTACAAAATCAACTATGCAGATGGCACGTCCGAGAACGACACCTTGTCATTTGATGTCTCCGAACCCACGCAAGAGGCCGGATGGGGCATGGGCCAGCATTACATGCTGGAAGAAGACGAAAACGGCGATCTGATTGTTGAGACCGGTGACGATCACCGTCCCTTCTACCTGTCCGAAAGCGAAGATGCATTGTCCCGCGCGGATATTGCCGCCCTCGAAGGCATGGACGAGGCTGATGTCACAACCGAATGGTTGATCGCAAATGGCGAATACGGTGCCTCCGAGGATATGGCCGTCACCACCGAAGTGGGTATGCCGATGTGGTATGCGTCGATCTCGGATGAGGATAGTATTTCGTCAAACTGGCTGATGTTCGAGAAAGGCTATACCTACGAGGACACGGGCCGCATCATCAACTACCGCACCCATGGCGAGGATGAACTCAACCCGATGCATGTCACCTCGTGGGGTGAAGGGGACCGTCCGATCATCACAGACCGGATTGAGATCACCAATTACGACAGCAGCAACATTGTATTTAGCGATTTGCATCTGACAGGCGGCCTGTTCAACCTGAAGGGCGACAACATCATCGTGCATGACACAATGATCACGGACGAAGGCATCAATATCCAGAACGTCGATGGCTTTACGCTGGTTGATTCCGAAGTGGCCTATGTCAATCTCGACAAACCCGATACAGAGACCTGGGAAGGGTCTAAAACGGGCTTGTTCGCCCATGAAATCGACGGGATTTTGCTGGAAGGTAACATTTTCCACCACAACGGTTGGGAAGACGACTACCTGATGAACGGCTCGACTGAAGGCGGCGCCCCACCCAACTTGTGGAGCCATAACCTTTATCTGCAAAACACCACATCCGACGTGACGTTCCGCGGTAATATCGTATCTCAAGGGTCATCGTTCGGGGCGCACATTCGCGGCGGTGGCGTGGTCGAAGATAACGTATTTGTCGACAACAATGCCGCCGTTGACGTGCTTGGCGGTGTCTACAAAGAAGACGGTCCGATCGGCAACTATACCTACTTTGCCAACAACGTCATCACATCCGGCGCGCACAAGGAAATCGAGGGCTTTATCGGTGGACTGACTTTTGGCGCTATCGACAAAGGCTATGACACAACGCTGCTGAACAACATCATCACCCATTTGGCCGATCCAAATAACCCAGAGGAACTTGAGTACAAGCAGGTCACGCACACGGCGTTGTCTTCGGACAATGATCCCGCGTTTGACAACACAATCATCTACAATTGGATGGGCGGCGATCCCAGCCGTGTGATGACGGGTATCGATGATCAAAACCTCGACGGCGTTGACACAGACGTGGCTGATCAAACCACAATCCAACTGCTCGCCTCGGAAATCTTGGGCAAAGACGACGCAACAATCGACGAATTGGTCGACCACCTGATCGCTCTTGCCGAAACCACTGGCGACGACAGCATCACAGCCGAAGACATTGTGGCCTACTTCCAGAACGGCTTTAACATCGACCAGTCGGATAATGCGACCGAACACCGGTTTATCCCCAACAACATCGCCGACGGCATTCGTTGGGACAACTCCAGCAACTGGAGTTCCAATGACACCCCTGATGACGGCGATTCCGTTGATCTGGGCGGCAACTGGGTCCAGTACGGCGGCACAACAACGCTCAAGAACCTCGATCTCGGCCCCAACGGCCAGCTGAGCGTCAACTACGGTCGCCTCACGGTGAATGACACTTTGGAAACAGATGGCGACAACAGCACAATCAGCACCCACAGTGCCGGTCAGCTATGGACCAACGGCTTTGCAGATGAGGACGGGTTGACCATAAACATCGACGGTGGACGTTTTGCGAACACTGGCGACGTGACAGGCCCGACAACCAGTACTCTCACCGATGGTCAATTCATTTTGGCAACAGACGATGCCTCGTTTACCCTCACTGCAGGCTCCGAACTACGGGTCGAAGGGTCTGAAGGCACTCTGGGCTTTGATGGAACCGAAGACGGCACAGCCGCCCTCAAAATGGACGAAGACGCCGTTCTGACCTTTGTTGCAGATAAAACCGGCATGTCCGGCATCGAAGAATTCCGCAGCGGCGCCTTTGGCCAAGATGATCCCGATGTGCAATCAGGGGTTTTCCTGGACGGCAAATTGCAGATCGACCTTAGCGAATACGAGGGCGGCGAAGGCACGCAAACCCTTGTAGATGTTGATATTTTGGCCGGTATGCTGGACGACATTCATGTCTACGGATTGGGGACCGAATGGGACGCTGAAGTGGTCACAGATTTCGAAGACGACAAGGTCAGCCTGAACATCTTTGCAGGTGAAGGCAACGTCACCCACTCGACTGTTGGCACGGCAAGTGACGACATTGATGATGCGATGGAACTTTGGGCCTTGCTCACCGAAGGCCAAGGCACCTTCGAGGAAAACGATCCAACGGTCCACGACGAAGACGAAGAAGAGCTGCCCGATCTCCTAATGGCCTAAACCAAGCAGGCGCTATGGCACATCCAAATCGGGGTCGTCGTGATCGTAAAGGTCAGGTCGGCCCCGTGGATCTACCAACGTCGCCATCAGCCAGCCGGTAATAAATCCGCCCAAATGGGTTTCCCAGGCCAGTAACCCATCCATGGCCCACCACAAGACCACGTTCAACAAAACCAACAAAAGAACCCCGCGCAGCACCGGCCACAGGCCCAATCGCAGTGTAAAGCGGTCCACATAGCTCCATGCCAGCACCGCGCCCACCAGTCCAAATAACGCACCCGACGCCCCGACCATGGGTCGAACTTCATTGGTCAACAACCAATACCCCACAGCACCACCTAACGTCGCACCAGCATAGACGCTGAAAAACCCCTTGGCGCCCACACGGGCTTCGACATAGTGGCCGATCGACACCAAGGTGATCATATTCACAATCAAATGGCTCAGCCCGCCGTGCAAAAAGCTGTACGAGAAAAACATCGCATAGGGTTGGCCTGCGTAGTTGGGCCGCCACCCGCTTAACAATCCAGGCCAGAAGCCGCCGTAATCATAAGCCAGACTGCGCAGACGCGCGGGACCGATAAGACCCCAATCAGACAGATTCAGTGCCAATTCTATAGCACTGCATAGGGCCACCACACTCCAAACAGCAAAGGACGCGTGATCACGCAAAGCAGGGGCAAGGGATCGGCCAAACATAAACAAAACCTGCCCGTGTCATGTCCCCAAGACAAGAGGCAATCCACAGTCTGACCGCGTCCCATGCCATCCTTTGAAATGCACCGAGCGTCGTTTGGTTCAAAATCTTTCATAGCATCGGGCAACAACTCGTCAGCAAACACCACAATCGTTTGGCATCGAAGAATTGCAGCGCTTGCGCGAAGCCCCTAAGTAGACGCAAGACGCCGGAGCGAACCAGTCGGCCCAAAATCACCAAAGGGAAGCTACGATATGACTTCTGACAAAATCCGTCTTGGGTTTTTGTGTGCTCATAATCCGCTTAATCGCGGCGCCTTTAGTGGCACGCCGTTTTACATGCTGCGCGCGCTTCAAGCGCGGTCAGATGTCGAGGTAACAGTTCTGGGCCGCTACAAAGCGCCCAATGCCCTGACGCGCGTGACCCGACGCCTTTGGTCGGAACCTGTGCCGCGCCTAAGTGATATCCGGGAGCATGTCTTGGATGCGATTGTGGCACCCGTCTCATCAGGGTTGGTCGCAGAACTTGGGCCAAAAGTAGAAGCCCCGATGACGTTAGTAACAGATGCCACGCCCCAATTCCTGCGCGAATTCTACGGCGACCCGGTGCCCTTGGAAGCAGATGTTCAGGAAGAAGCCGCCCTGCAAGCCGCAGCACAAGTGATTTATTCGTCAGATTTCATGCGCCAACGCGCCATGCAGGAATTTGCCCATTTGGATCTGCCGCCGCTCAAGGCATTTCCATTTGGCGTCAATTTGGATGAACTGCCCGCGAAAGCCCCCCAGAAGCCAAGCCTAGATAAAGTAAACCTGTTGTTCATTGGGGTTCACTGGCAACGCAAAGGCGGGGATCAAGCATTGGCCGCTTTGGACGTGTTGCGAACACAGGGGGTCAACGCCCATCTGACGGTGATCGGGTCAACCTCGCCAGAAGCCGACGCGCATCCACACGTGACGGTATTAGGCTACATCAATAAAAACGATCCTAAGGATGCTGCGACTTTGAACAAAGCGCTTGCAGCCGCCCATGTCTTTGTTTTGCCCACCCGTGCGGATTGCACACCAATGGTGGTGGCCGAGGCAAACGCCTATGGCTGTCCGGTTGTGATCACCAGAACCGGTGGCATTCCGTCCCTGATAAAGGACGGAGTGAACGGGCTGATGGTGGACGAAGCGTCGGATGCCACACAAATCGCGGCGACAATCCAGAACGTCATTGCCGCCGATACAACTTACGCCGCCCTAAGCGCCAGCAGCTTTGAATTTTGTCATAAAAACCTGACTTGGGATGCATGGTGTGATGCCTTTTTGGCCTCGGTTCGATCGGGGATCTGAATTAGGGCGTCGGTGTGGCGATTCGACCCGGGGGGGGCGCTGATTGTTTCCGTTTGGTTAATAATCTTAGGAAAAGCCGATTTTTTTCGCTGTGCGGAAAACTCTTTATCTCTTTAGGGTTGTGCTTTCGCGGCTATAAAGCCCTCAAAAGTGGAAATCTTTCGCTAAATGACCCAGAAATGCCATATTTTGTGAACAAGCAGTTAACAACGCCCTTCAACTTGTGTTAACTATCGCTAGTGGCCTGGTGAGGTCGACGTATAGAAACGGTGAGTATAATGAAAAAACTATTATCAATTGCGGCTGCCGCATTGGTAGGCACGACTGTAGCAGCCTCTGCAGCGACCCTGTCCATCGACAGCACGAACCCTGGTTCGATCCCAGGCACAAGCATCAACGAAATTCTGCCAACTCTGCCAGTTGCACTTTCGGGCACTGGTGAACTAAGCGGCTTCTTTGAAAGCTCGATCAAAGTATCCAACATTGGCGCTGACGAGAAACTGCGTATTGACGTTTGGGGCTACGAAGCTCTTTACAAAAACACATTCTCGCTGGGCGCTGGCGGTTCTGACGGTGTGTACAACACGATCCCCGGCAGCAACGGTGTGAACCTGCAAACCGGCAACCTGTTGACATGGTACACCGACGGCATCGACGTAGATGTTGACGGAAACCTGATCTTCAGCTTCTCGACAACTGGTCCATCTTCGCCAAACACTGTTGCAAACGGTTCCGCGAACACAGTTGCAACAGACATGATCAACTTCTTCGCTCACCAAGCAGCAGATGGTTCCATCTGGTTGCTCTTGGATGACGGCGACGTATTGGGCGGTGATGACGACAACCACGACGACTTGGTTATTCGTATCGCTTCCGTACCACTTCCAGCGGGCGCTCTGTTGCTCTTGACTGGTTTGGGTGCACTTGGCCTGCGCCGTCGTATGACTGCCTAAGCTAACCAATACCTACAGTTTAAAGAACCCCTCGCTTCGGCGGGGGGTTTTTTTATGTGCGGTGCCTATTTGCCCCACTCAATTTACAAATTTGTTACATGCTAGAGTTTTTGCCATGCTTTCACCGCGTTTCAAAGGCATAGAAGGTCAACGCATTTTTGACGGAACACTCTAGGATTCATTTGATGGCAACGTTTGGTCGCTTTTTCATTTACCTAAGTCTTTATGGATCTGGGATCGCGCTCTATTCCAACCTCTTTATCTTTTCGGCCAATCATTCATTTCTGTCTCAAATGGCCAAAGTCTTTGTGGCGAGCGTCCACTGCTTGATTTTTGTGTTGCCCGTCTTGATGGCGCAATCACGCAACATCGTGGTGCGCTTGCTGGGGTGGATCATCTTACTGGTCTATTTTGGCTACGTCTTTTTCCTTACCAGCTATTTCGCCTATTTCGGTATGGTGCCGGAACTTTACGCTTTTGGGACATCCAACGCGACGGATGTGACAGAGGTCGCCGCGCATTACTTTGCCCAAATCTTTGGGATCAACGAGATTGCCTGCATCGTTCTCGCAATCATCTTTTTCATCTGCGTTCCAAAGTACAAATTGGGACGTGAGGCTTGGCTGGTTGTAGCCTTGCCTGTGCTTTTGCTGTCGGCCAGCTTTTACAGGTACGGCGAACCGTTCCGCAGCAAGGATTTCGGCAACGTCACCGTGGTACGCCGGTTTGGCATTCCAACGTTCAGCTATCTGTCCATGTACGAATGGATGACTTCGCAATCGGGCTATTTGGCGGACAACACTGTGTATCCAGGCAGAGTATCAGAATTGATCCATGACACGCAGCCGGGCACCACCGCCCTTGCGACGCTTCCAGACACAATCAAAAAGGTCATTTTGATCCAGATCGAATCCTTTGATCCCGAGGCTGTGGATGCAGTGCTGAACGGTGTGCCGGCGATGCCGTTTGTTGCGGATCTGCAAAACAAATGCCTGAATTTTGATAATTTCTTTACGACAAAATCTGTCGGTGGGTCGTCTGATGCCGAATTTTCACTGGCAACTGGGCTAATCCCCTCGGCGAAACGGCCGTCGATCCGCCATGCTGATTTCGAGAGGGTTCCAACCCTCTACGAACGATTGAAGGCGCAAGGGATAGACTCCTATTTTGCCCATAACAACCACATCGGATTCTACGGGCGCCAAGCAGCCTATGGGCAAATGCCCAACATCACGTATCGCTTCCAAGGACCCAAAGAAAACATTAGTGAAGCCGACTTTGCCTCCAAAACACTGGCCAATGCGCTGGCAACATCAGACCGCTTTTTCTACTACTTCTTTAACTTCAAATCCCACGGGCCGTACCTGGGGTATTCTGAAGAAACCGCCGCGGCCTTTGCCTTGGACACGCGTACAGACAACTTGCAAAACTACCTTGTGACGATGAACGAAGTCGATCAGCTGATCAGCTCAATGTTTCAACAGCAACTGGATGGTTTTGAAGCTGGGGAAACAGTATTTATGGTGACTGCAGATCACCCCAGCTATCTGCACACGGTCCCCACCTTGGAAAGTCTGACGCGCATTCCCATGATGCTGTGCCACAATAGCCTGACGGGCGAAACTGTGGACAAGCTGACCTCAACAATTGACCTGCATCCCACAATTCTGGATTTGTTTGGGCTGCCTGCGAGTGAGACAGAGATTGCCCAGAATATGTTGTCAGACACGGACAATGCAGTTCTATTGCCCGTTGGTAAGATCCTGTTTCGAGATCCTGACGGCACAGTCCAAGAAAGAAGCTGCAATCAGTCCTGTCGCACTTTCTTTGATTACACGGATCAACACATAAAACTGGGCCAGTAAGACCACTGACTCACAACCTTGGGAAAGAAGAGTGCTTTGAAAGAACAACCCGTCACTGGCCTCAAGCGGCTGATCGCAGCCTTTGGATTTTCCAAGGCCGGTCTGCGCGATATCTGGCAACGCGAGGACGCCTTTCGCCAAGAAGTTATCTTGTTCTTTGTGGCGATCCCATTGGCACTATGGCTCAGTTCGGGTGTAGCCCAATTTGGTCTGTTGATGGGCTCCATTTTGCTGATGATCATTGTAGAAATCTTGAACTCGGCGATGGAGGCGATTGTCGATCGCATAGGACCGGAAATTCACGAACTATCACGCATCGCCAAAGATTTGGGATCCGCAGCAGTATTGCTGACAGCTTTGTTTCCTCTGTGCATTTGGGGTGCCGTGGTCCTTGGGCGACTGGGTGTCATAACCCTGTAAACTGCTCCAAACGACTGCCCCAAGTCAGACCCAAAAACGCAAAAGCGCCCCAAAGGGCGCTTCGCAGTATATTGGTTGCGGGAGTAGGATTTGAACCTACGACCTTCAGGTTATGAGCCTGACGAGCTACCGGGCTGCTCCATCCCGCGCCAAGGTATTTGTGGGGTTTATGCCAGCTGGCGGGGGACTGCAAGGCGTTTTTCGCAGAAATGATTGGCCCATTTTAGGCGCTCCCAGATCAATAGGGACATCTGCTATTTTATTTGAAAATTACTGATTTCTGCCGCGATCCGACCGTCGGTGTCATCACTGTCTGCTGTTATGGCCACACCGACCAGAACCTCAGGCGCCTGCCCAAACGCCCGTTGGAAATCCGCAGCCAAATCGATCGTCTCACTAAACGACCCTGTGCCAACACCGCGTAAAATTTTGACTGACAGCGCGTCGTTATATGGGCTGGGATGAGCGGTTCCCCGGGTCTGCGCCCCACCCCAAATGTAAACCAAGCCGCGGGTGCTGGGGCTGCGCAACAGCTTGCGTGCAGTCTTGCGAGTCAATTTCTGCGCTGTTTCCGCGTCAACAAACACAAAATAGATCGCAAGGTTCCGATCATCGCCCCCCTTTTTCGTCAGATCAGTGGCAACGACAGATTGATCCACGCGCCAATTCCAACTGGCTGTGCGGGCCTGCCCAAGCTTTGCATCGATTGGCCGCCAAATAACCGAGATCGTCCCATCCGAAACAACGCCCATGCGCGCGCCTTGCAACGTATATTCATTGGAGAACAGGCGCAGGAACCCTTGCTCTTTCCAAGTCTCATCAAAGGGGATCTGCTCGGCTGAGCCGGCAACTCCACTCAAAGCCCATGCCAGGGCAAGCACCAAAACTCTGATCATCCTAAGCACTCCTGTGGCCAAGCCGATCTGGACAGCAAGCCATAATTCATCGCCAGAATGCGACACACAATCAGGTGATACTGCGCAATCGCAATGCGTTTGTCAGCACGCAGACGGATGACAGCGCCATAGCACCTGCTGCAAACATCGGTGACAATAAGACACCAAACAGCGGGAAAAACACGCCAGCGGCGACAGGGATCAGCGCCACGTTATAGCCAAAGGCCCATGCAAGGTTTTGTCGAATATTACGCATCACAGCCCGCGACAGGGTCTGTGCCGCGACCACCCCCTGCACATCCGCCGCGATCAACACCACATCTGCACTCTCGATCGCTACATCTGTGCCCGACCCGATTGCAACGCCCACGTCAGCCTGCGCCAACGCAGGTGCATCGTTGATCCCGTCACCGACAAAGGCCACGGTCCCGTACCGATCTTGCAACGATGACAAAGCCGCCAATTTGCCATCTGGTAGAACCGCTGCGGTGACGTACTCTATCCCCAACTGTGCGGCTATTGCCTGAGCGGTATCTTCCCGGTCACCGGTGATCATCGCAACCGCTATGCCCCGCATTTTGAGATCCGCGATAGCCTGTGCTGCATCACGCTTTATCGGATCAGAAAGACAGATCGCGCCTACGCAAATACCATCTACCGCCACATAGAACATCGTCTCACCCGAAATAGGCTGCGGTAAAACTTTTGGCAGGCCGATGCCCCGGTCTTGCATCAGCTGCTGGGTTCCCAATACCACAGAGTGCTCCTGCACCATGGCAGAGACACCCGCACCTGTATGGCTTTGGAAGGCCTCCGCATCGGGGACAGTGAGATCAGCCAAATCTGCAGAGGCAACAATCGCCCGTGCCAAGGGGTGTTCCGACACGGCCTCAACTGTGGCTGCGATACGCAACACATCATCTGATGCCCAATCCACAAAAGTGTGGATATCCGTAACCGTTGGTTTGCCTTGGGTCAGTGTACCAGTTTTGTCAAAGGCAACGGCGCGCACGGTTTCGAGACGTTGCAGGGCATCACCTTTTCGAAACAAAACGCCTAACTCGGCGGCGCGGCCTGTCCCCACCATAATAGATGTAGGCGTGGCCAGCCCCATGGCGCAGGGGCATGCAATGATCAAAACACTGACACCTGCGACCAAAGCATAACCGACAGAGGGCGTAGGGCCGATCCATAGCCATACCGCGACCGTCGCCATCGCAATTGCCAGAATGAGCGGCACAAACCAAAGCGTAATGCGGTTCACCAGCGATTGAACAGGCAATTGCGCCCCTTGGGCGTGCTGAACCATTCGGATGATTTGAGACAGCGACGTGGCATCGCCAGTGGCCAGAACCTGAGCCATCAGCGACCCCTCACCATTGACCGTGCCTGCACTGATCTTATCAGACACATCCTTGCGGACCGGGATAGGTTCGCCAGTCATCATGCTTTCATCAACATAGCTTTCCCCTTTGGTGATCACGGCATCCGCAGGAATACGTGCGCCGGGACGGATCAGGATATGATCCCCTAGGGCTAAGTCCTGTAGAGGGACAGTTTTCGGGAGGCTATCCACTATTTTCTCAGCTGTCGGTGGCTGTAAATCAATCAACGCGCGAATGGCGGCCCCCGTGCGGCCTTTAGCCCGGGCCTCTAGCCAGCGCCCCAGGAGGATCAGGACAACAATCACAGCGGCTGCCTCAAAATAGACAGCACGGGATTGGGCAGGAAACCAATTCGGGGCGATCAAAACGCAGGTAGAAAACAACCACGCACTGCCTGCACCTAAAGCCACCAAAGCGTTCATATCCGGTTGGCGTTTGATCAAACTGGCCGAACCCAAGCGAAAGAAATCTCGCCCCGGTCCTGCCAATACAAGTGTGGTCAGACAAAACTGGATCCACCACGACGACGCCACACCGATGGTTTGGTGGATCATATGATGAAAGGCTGGAAAGAGATGACTGCCCATTTCTAGGATGAAAACCGGTAGGGTTAGCGCCAGAGCAATTAGGAAGTTTCGCTTTGTTGAGTTTTGTTTCTCAACGTGTTGTTCAGAATTCTGGCGTGGCGCTTTGGTCGTCTGCAAAGTTGCGGGATAGCCAGCATCTGCCAAAGCGGTCATTGCGGTTTGTTGCGGCAGGCCTTCAGAAATCACTTCGATCACCGCAGAATTTGCAGCCAAATTTACCTGCGCGCTGACCACCTCTGGCACAGCAGTGACGGCTTTTTCTGCTCGAGCCACACAAGAGCCGCAATGCATTCCTGTAATATCGACTGAAAAGACATGAGTGTTCGCGGGATACCCAGCCTCGGACAATGCGCTCAGGACATCCGCTATGGCTGTGGTCTGATCAGTTTCGAATTGCGCTGTGTTGGTCGCTAAATTTACCGACAGATTCCGGAGTCCCGGGACTGATGATAGAGCCTTGTCAACGCGTGCAGCACAGGACCCACAGGACATGTTTTGTGGTGAAACGGTGTATGTGGTCACGAAAAATCCCTCAGTCGGCATATTAGCACTGATATAGGGCTTCCAGTTACTGGAGACTCAAGGTCAAACATAAGAATTTTGCAGTCAGAACACAAAAAAACCGCTAACGCATAGCGTGAGCGGATAAAATAATTGATATTTAGTGAAATCGCAGAGAGATACAGATGCTATGTTTCTTACTAGGTTTGGCGGTGACCTACTCTCCCACGTCTTAAGACGCAGTACCATCGGCGCTACAGTGCTTAACTGCCGAGTTCGGGATGGGATCGGGTGTTTCACTTGCGCTATGACCACCAAACCGAGAAAGAAACATAACAAGCATCAGTGAAGACCACCGTACGAGGTGTGATCTTCCACTAATCCATTTCTGATAGTGTGTATTGTAGGGTAAAGCATGCTTTGATTTCAGCAAAAGCCTAGCTTCTACTGGATCAAATCAAGCCTATCGGGCAATTAGTACCAGTCAACTGAATGCATTACTGCACTTACATCTCTGGCCTATCGACGAGGTGGTCTACCTCGGCCCTCAGGGATACCTTGTTTTGAGGGGGGCTTCCCGCTTAGATGCCTTCAGCGGTTATCCTTTCCGATCATAGCTACCCAGCACTGCCATTGGCATGACAACTGGTCCACCAGTGGATCGTTCACCCCGGTCCTCTCGTACTAGGGGCAACTCCTCTCAAGTATCCTACACCCACGGCAGATAGGGACCGAACTGTCTCACGACGTTCTAAACCCAGCTCACGTACCTCTTTAAACGGCGAACAGCCGTACCCTTGGGACCTGCTCCAGCCCCAGGATGAGATGAGCCGACATCGAGGTGCCAAACGGTGCCGTCGATATGGACTCTTGGGCACCATCAGCCTGTTATCCCCGGCGTACCTTTTATCCGTTGAGCGATGGCCCTTCCACTCGGGACCACCGGATCACTATGGCCGTCTTTCGACTCTGCTCGACTTGTCAGTCTCGCAGTCAGGCTGGCTTCTGCCATTGCACTCAACGAGCGATTTCCGACCGCTCTGAGCCAACCTTCGCGCGCCTCCGTTACGCTTTAGGAGGCGACCGCCCCAGTCAAACTACCCGCCACACAGGGTCCCGGATCCAGATAATGGACCGCGGTTAGACATCAAGCAAAGCAAGGGTGGTATCTCAAGGGAGGCTCCACTGCAACTGGCGTCACAGTTTCAAAGCCCACCACCTATCCTGCACATGCTTGGCCTGATGCCAATGTGAAGCTGTAGTAAAGGTGCACGGGGTCTTTCCGTCTAACCGCGGGAAGCCTGCATCTTGACAGGCAATTCAATTTCGCTGAGTCTATGTTGGAGACAGCGGGGAAGTCGTTACGCCATTCGTGCAGGTCGGAACTTACCCGACAAGGAATTTCGCTACCTTAGGACCGTTATAGTTACGGCCGCCGTTTACCTGGGCTTCAATTCAAGGCTTGCACCTCTCCTTTTAACCTTCAGGCACCGGGCAGGCGTCAGACCCTATACGTCGTCTTGCGACTTCGCAGAGCCCTGTGTTTTTAGTAAACAGTCGCCACCCCCTGGTTTGTGCCCCCAGCCTCTAGTTGCCTAGAAACCGGGCCTCCTTCTCGCGAACTTACGGAGGTATTTTGCCGAGTTCCTTCAACATAGTTCTCTCAAGCGCCTTGGTATTCTCTACCAGTCCACCTGTGTTGGTTTAGGGTACGATCTCATGATGGAGCTATTTCCAGGAACCTCTAAGCAGCCCATTCAATCCGATAAGGATGAACTACCCTCGAGATCCGTCACTACCATCTGGCTCAGGAATATTAACCTGATTCCCATCGACTACGCCTTTCGGCCTCGCCTTAGGGGTCGGCTTACCCTGCTCAGATTAACTTTAAGCAGGAACCCTTGGACTTTCGGCGACAGGGTCTCTCACCCTGTTTGTCGCTACTCATGTCATCATTCTCACTAGTGATCTCTCCACCGGATGGTTCACACCCCGGCTTCATCGAAAGCTCCGCTCCTCCAATCTAGGCGAACCTAGTAAGGAGGAATGGAACTATGTCACACTACGCTCTGCTACCATGCAATAAATGCATCCTAAGCTTCGGCTCATGGCTTGAGCCCCGTTACATCTTCGCCGCAGGACAACTTAATTAGACCAGTGAGCTGTTACGCTATCTTTAAAAGATGGCTGCTTCTAAGCCAACTTCCTGGTTGTTTTGGTCGTCCCACCTGCTTTCCCACTTAGCCATGAATTAGGGGCCTTAGCTGTAGGTCAGGGTTGTTTCCCTCTCCACTACGGGCGTTAGCACCCGCAGTGTGTCTGCCGGATATTACTCCTCGGTATTCGGAGTTTGATTAGGATCAGTAAGGCTGTGGGCCCCCATTACCCATTCAGTGCTCTACCCCCGAGGGTATTCGTCCGACGCTCTACCTAAATAGATTTCGCAGAGAACCAGCTATCTCCGAGTTTGATTGGCCTTTCACCCCTAGGCACAGCTCATCCCGATCTTTTTCAACAGATGTGGGTTCGGTCCTCCAGTAAGTGTTACCTTACCTTCAACCTGGCCATGCCTAGATCACTCGGTTTCGGGTCTAATGCGTCTAACTCAATCGCCCTATTAAGACTCGCTTTCGCTGCGCCTACACCTAACGGCTTAAGCTTGCTAGACACACTAAGTCGATGACCCATTATACAAAAGGTACGCCGTCAGCTCTCAAGGAGCCTCCGACTGATTGTAGGCGTTC